>NZ_JAGYPE020000011.1:39560-46531 GCF_018343545.2 Neobacillus citreus
AACCAGGTGCTGGACCTGGTTCATTTTTATTAATATTCCCCATCGAATGGAGTAAACGGAAAGTTAAATCTTCTTTCAACAGCACGCAGGCGTTGATTTACACGCTGCAGGCGGCGCGAGAGCTGGTTAACTTCACGGGAAAGCCGCTCGATTTCCTGCTGCTGGCGATTATTTTCCCTTTCGAGTTGGTTTACCCTGCGCTCAAGCTGCTGCGGCTGTCTATTCGGATCGAACTGAGCATGGGTTCCTTGCGGGAGAATTTGCGGGACATAGGTATTATAGTCCATTTGCGATTGCGGGCTATGATAATAACCGTATGGATTCATTGGGCTACACTCCTTTATTTATGTGCATGTGATATACAATATGTAGGTATTCGTGGAGGAGCAACGGCTAATACCCAGGGAAAATCCTTTTGAATATTTTAAAAAATGAGCTAAATGAATTAGGAATGTGTAAGATTTCAAAAAACTATATATATAATATTATTTTAACTTATTAATATAGTAATAAATTAAAATCTACGAATAGATAAACAATGTTAGGTATAAAAATTTATTATCCCAATATTATAAAGATTTTTGATAAACTACTTTTAAAAATTTATTCAATAGTGTATATTCAAAATATTATCAGAATTAAAAAAATTGATTTTATAAAAAAATATAGGAGGTCCAAAATGAAGAAATTTAAATTATTCACTACAATTTTGGTTGCTGCATTTGTGTTCATTCTCTCAGCATGTGGAACAAGCAAAACAAGCGGGGGCGAAGAGAGCAAGGATAAGACGTTACGAGTCGTTACGGATGCCGCATATGCCCCGTTCGAGTACCAAGATAAAGGGGAAGTGGTCGGATTTGATATCGACTTCATTAACGCTGTTGCAAAGCAAGCGGGCTACAAAGTAAAGGTTGAACATGTTGGCTGGGATCCATTATTCGTTGAAATTAAAGGGAAAACAGCAGACATTGGAATTTCTTCTATTACGATAAACGACAAACGTAAACAAACCTATGATTTCTCAGTACCTTACTTCTTATCTACTAATAAAATCATGATTCCAAAAGACAGCCCGATTAAAAGCGCAGAGGATTTAAAAGACAAGGTCGTAGCTGTACAGAATGGAACAACCGGTCAGGAAGCAGTTGAAAAGCTCCTTGGGGCAGAAAATAAAAATCTTAAAAAGTTTAAGGATAACAATCTGGCAATTATGGAGTTAAAAGGCGGCGGTGCGGACGCAGTTGTTGCTGATAACACTGTCATTGAAGAGTATGTAAAAAATAATCCGAAAGAAAATTTTGTCATCATAGAAGATGAAGCTGCCTTTGATAAAGAGTTTTACGGATTGTTGTTCCCTAAGGGGAGCAAGTTAAAAGCTGATTTTGATAAGGCTATTAAAGAAGTCATGGAAAACGGTGAATATGCGAAAATCTACAAGAAGTGGTTTAAGGTAGATCCGGACCTTACCGAAGTCAAAACACAACAAAAATAATCTTTAAAACTAGAATTGCGTAACTCTTACAAACTAGCAGTTACGCAATTTTTGTCTTAACAACATCACAGTTAAGCACAAGGTTTAAATAGGGGGATTCATGAATGGATATTCGTTGGGACATACTTGCTGAATATGCTCCATTTTTTGCAAAAGGAACATTACTTACCATTGGCCTCTCCATTGCCAGTATTTTAATAGGCACTGTCCTCGGACTATTTATTGGGCTGGGGAAAATGGTGCAGAATAAGTGGCTGGCTTTCCCGTTTAAGGCTTATATTACATTTTTCCGGGGCACGCCATTATTAGTACAGATTTTATTAATTCACTTTGGACTTATTCCACTCATTATAGGTGAAACAAATGGCATTATCGCTGGTATTACAGCTCTATCGTTAAATTCAGCAGCATATGTGGCAGAAATTTTCCGCGCCGGTATTCAATCAATTGATAAGGGCCAGATGGAAGCCGCCCGCTCGCTTGGGATGAATCATGTACAGGCAATGCGCTTCGTTATCCTGCCACAGGCTATTAAAAGGATGATTCCGCCGCTTGGAAACGAATTTATTGTCTTAATCAAGGATTCATCACTGGTAGCCATTATCGCTGTTAAAGAATTGATGTATTGGGGACAGGCAATGCAGGGGCAGTACTACCGTGCATGGGAACCATATATTACAGCAGCACTCATTTATTTGGTCTTAACTTTTTCACTCAGCTTATTGTTAAATCAACTTGAAAGAAGGTTGGCCACAGAATGATAGAAGTAAAGAGTCTGAAAAAAACATTTGGAACGAACGAGGTCCTGAAAGGAATTAACGTATCCGTAAAGCCTCAGGAGGTAGTAGTGGTCATTGGCCCCTCAGGATCTGGAAAATCCACCTTTCTGCGCTGTCTTAATCTGCTAGAAACGATTACAGACGGCCATGTTTGGATTGAAGGGACTGACATTACCGATAAGAAAACGGATATCAACGCGGTCCGTACTGAAGTGGGTATGGTGTTTCAACAATTTAACCTGTTCCCGCATAAAACGGTCATTGATAATATCATGCTGGCGCCACTTAAGGTAAGAAAAGTCCCAGCGGAAAAAGCCCGGGAAAAAGGCTTGGAACTTTTACGCAAAGTCGGGTTAGCGGAAAAGGCAGATGCCTATCCTGATTCGTTATCAGGCGGGCAAAAGCAGCGGGTCGCAATTGCGAGAGCACTGGCGATGGAACCGAAAATCATGTTGTTTGATGAGCCTACCTCTGCACTCGATCCGGAAATGGTTGGCGAGGTACTTGAAGTTATGAAGCAACTGGCCAAGGAAGGGATGACCATGGTGGTCGTGACCCACGAAATGGGCTTTGCCCGCGAGGTAGGTGACCGGGTGATTTTTATGGATGGTGGCTTTGTGGTCGAAGAAGGGGTACCGAAGGATATTTTTGAAAATCCTCAAGAAGAACGGACAAAGGCGTTTTTAAGTAAAATCCTATAGAAAACGGAAGGAGGCGGATTATGCCTCCCTTTTCTTTAGCTATCGCTATGCGCAAAAAGAAAAAACCTGTTAAAGCTCGAATACGTTTACAATTTGATCAGCTTTTATTCGATTTTGACATAGCTTAAATAATTGTGTTAAAAAGTCATCAACATCCGTTTCGGATACCGGGAAGGGAATTTGAACTGAAGTGGAACCGAACATCTGTTTAAAATAAGCTTTTCGTTGATCATTTTTTCCGTCCCGCTTAAAAGGTTTATAGCTCCACATAATATGAGGAATTCCGTCAATATCCTGAACCTGCCGTAATTCTGCCAAGGTAGTAGACTTGTCATAAGCATATATAACTAAGTAATAGATCCCCTTGCGGTGCCAATCAATAAATAGAAGGTAACAGCCTGTTTCAGTACTTGGCTTATTTACCTTAAAGGCAGCTAAGGTAGTCTTCCCATTCGTCCATTGGTGGAACTTGGGTAAGGTACCATTAACGGTTTCTAATTTCTTTATCTCATATTCAGTGGACCTTAAGTTTTCGATTTTTTTTGATAAAAATAATGCCTGCTCCCTTTCCATAATAGATTTCTCCTTTGGATTATTTGTCTTATTATACTTTTTGAGAAGGTAAATAAGGAAGGATGATCTAATTTTTATTTTTTAAAACAGAAAGAAGGTATGTTGTTTGTCTCGAAAATGAAATACAACTGATATAATTTACATAAAAACATTTGGTAAAATCGGTAAAAAGGGACTTATAAGCCACATAACCTTCGAATAGTATGAGGAATAATTATGCCTCTTTACCATATATACAATAGAGTGTTGGCAATTGGGGGGATAGAAATGACGTTAGAAGATCAGTTAAAGGATAAAACCTATTATAAAATGTTCATTAATGAACATGAGGATGAACACCCCATTAAGGTGCTGGGGGAAGCATTTCAGGAGGAAGCCCGAAAGGATCTCCCGGATTTAACACGGATAAGGTATGCCCAAGGGGAAGTATATTTTCATCATAAGGACTATGAAGCAGCTATTTTTAAATGGGAAAATATTATCAACGAGCTTGAACCGTGGGCCAGAAAAAATACCGCCGATGCCTATTATGAACTGGGCCTGTTGTCGGCGGCGGAAGATATATACACGGTGATTGAAACCGATAATTCTACATTGAATGCTGAGGTCGCGTTAAAGTTATTTGCTCTTTATATTGAACGCAGTAAAATTGATGCCGCTGTGGCGGTCATTAAAAGAACGGTGGCTGCTTATCCGGATTACCCAAATGTCACGAATGTGGCCCGCGCTTTTTTTGAAGAGCGGGAAGATTGGGATAATGCCATTGAACTAGCGGTAAACGAAGCAAAGCGGACAGAATCGCTTGAGTGGTTTGAAATTCTAAACACCTATGTGGAAAAAGGAGTGACACGGGCGCTGTCACCTAGCTATTTTTCCCATGCCTTATTTAGTTTATATGGCGTAAATAAGGAAAAATTTGAGCAGCTTGTTTCATCGTTATGGAACAGTTATATGAATGAAAATTCCTATCTGCTTTGGATTAAGGAAATCAATCAATTATTGTTGAATCTGGAGTTGGACCGCCAAGATCAATTGCGCGAGCTTTCGCGACTGCATAAAGATACGTATTTTCACTATATTGGCGGTAAGTACTACATTAAACAAATTGATGATTTTCTTCCGGACCTGCTGACAAACTGGGTGCGGCTAGCTGATGGCGGGAATGTTGTTGCTGCGGCAGCGGCTATTTTGTCCTGGAACGAACTATTTCCGGCAAGCCTCAGCGTCTCCATTGTGGAGGAGGCTGAACATTTAATCAGCAAGACAGAGTGTGACATGGATGAACTGGAAGAGTGCTTGTCGTTACTTGAAGCGATTATTAAATGGGCGGAAGTCAACGATATGGGGAAAAACAACCGTGTGAACTGGATTGTTGACCAGCTTGTTGACTTCGATACGCAGCATCTGTTTGTTACCGGACTCGTAGGCAGCGGAAAGTCTACCTTTATCAATACCATCTTCGGTGAGGACGTTCAGGACAGCCCTACTTCATCCGTTGTGATGTTTAAAAACGGCGGAGAAGTGGATATTACCGAAATAACTGACGGAGAGGTTAAGACACTTTCCGGATTTACAGACTTCCAAGAGCGCATGGACCGTCTTCGTAATGCGCTTGAGTCCATCATTGAATTTAAGCAGCCAACTCCTTTTTTACAGGAGAATAGTTTGGCTATAATTGATACACCAGGGTTAAAAGGGAACCAAAACGACCGTTTTGAGGTTTTGAAGTATTTAAACCTTGCTGACTCTGTTTTGTTTGTATTGGATGCGAATGCTCCGTTTACGGAAAAAGAGCGGGCGGTTGTGGCACAAATCCAAGGACTTGCCCCTGACCTGCCGATTCATTTTCTGTTGAATAAGCTGGACACAATTGTAAATGAACAGGATGCCATTAAGGTTTATGAGGAAACGAAGCATGCGATTCATTCTTATTTGCCTGATGCCAAGCTGTTAGGCTTTTCTTCACAATATGACCGTGTACAGCAGTTAAGCGATCTACAGGTGTTTATCGACTCAATTCGTAATACAAGAAACATAGCAGATAAACGTCTTGCTAAACTGTTATATTTTATTCGCGCGACGATTGCAGGTCTTTTGCAAAAGCGGCTTGACGTTGAAAATCGCTTAATTGAAACGGTTCATTGGAACGAGGAAATGAATATGAAGTTAAGTGGTGCTGTCCATCAATTGAATGATGAGGTATCGCAGAAAACAAAGTCAATCACCAAGCTGTACCGCTCTGTAAAGGAATCGATTGAGGCGGATATTTTTGAAGCTATTCCCAAAATGCTGTCAGAGTGCTCGAACTTGATCGAGGAGGACAGTAATTTCAGTACCATTCATTTGGACCTCAATCATGAGATGAACAACCGCATTCAGGATTATCTGGAGCAGCAGGTAATGCCGAATTACTATACAAGGCTTCAGGAATGGATTAAGGGCTGTCGGGAGGAATTTGACCAAGGGCAGGATTTATTAATTGAGCTCGGTGCAGGTTTCAATCAAATGTACGGCGAAGAGAGGCTTAGCCTTGAGTGTGATTTTAAGGTGCTTGATGATTGGCTCCGCGATATCGACCGAATGACAAGCCGATTCGTGCTTGATCCTGTCAATATTTTGCTGAAGCGGACTCCTTCGCAGTTCTTATTGAAAAGTGCCGGGAAGCTGTTTGGGGCCTTGTCGCAGAACAAAACGATGGTATATAACAAATACAAGTCCTTTGTGGAAAACGAGGATTATACAGAGGTTGCTGCACAGGTCTGCCGCCAGTTTTTCCAGCCGTTCGAGCTATTTGAAAAATCGTTGGAGAGGGATGTCTCTTGGTTTTTCAAGAGTCCACTAGGTGTCTTAAAATCTGCAGTGGAAGAAACGCGCGGAGAAGCGGCATCAAACCGCGAGATGCTGAACAAGTTGAACGCCAACCCGGAAATGTTCCGCGACCCGCTGACGCTGTTCGAGGTAAGGCTGCGCCAGTTCGAGTGGATGACAGTGGCCGGAAAAGGAATGCAGACGATATATTAATAGTTTTGTTGGGAGATGTCCAGTGGTGGGGGCATCTTCTTTTTTTAGTTGCTGGGGAATGAAGGACAAAATCGGGAGCCGGCAGAAGTGAAATGTCCTTGATAAGCCGGATGAAGGACAAAATCAGGTTCCGGGAGTAGCAAAATGTCCTTGATAAGCGGGATGAAGGACAAAATCAGGTACCGGCCGTAGTGAAATGTCCTTGATAAGCCGGATGAAGGACAAAATCAGGTGCCGGCAGAAGTGAAATGTCCCTGATAGGCTTGATGAAGGACAAAAATAGGTGTCGGCAGAAGTGAAATGTCCTTGATAAGCTAGATGAAGGACAAAATCAGGTTCCAGCAGTGGCGAAATGTCCTTGATAAGCCGGATGAAGGACAAAATCGGGAGCCGGCAGAAGTGAAA
>NZ_JAGYPE020000011.1:46631-118993 GCF_018343545.2 Neobacillus citreus
AAATCAGGTTCCAGCAGTGGCGAAATGTCCTTGATAAGCCGGATGAAGGACAAAATCGGGAGCCGGCAGAAGTGAAATGTTCTTGATAAGCCGGATGAAGGACAAAAACAGTTGTCAGTCGAATCAAAATGTCCTTCATATACCTAATAGTTGCAAAAGAAATTTGTCGCACAAAAATCGATTGTTTAAATCCCCCATCAATGGTAGCCTATTGTTAATATCTGTAAAAGGAGGCGAAAAAACTCGTGATTAAAATAACGGGAACACAGACGGAGGCAAAGGTATTCTCCAATTACCCGCAGGAAGCAGCTCTTGAGCAAATCAAGGAGCTTTGTAATCAAGCTTTTTTAAAAGATACCAAAATTAGTATCATGCCAGACTATCATGCCGGGAAAGGCTGCGTGATCGGCACAACCATTCAATTGAAGGATAAAGTGGTCCCGAATCTGGTAGGCGTGGATGTCGGCTGCGGCGTTCTGACTGTCAAACTTCAAGAAAAAAAGGTCGATTTTAATAAACTGGATCAAGTGATAAGGACGTACGTCCCGAGTGGGCAAGAGATTCATACGGATGAGACTGTCGGTTTCGTTAACACGAGTTTTCCGTCAACGGCAGAATTTAAAGCGGCACACATTCTGAGTCAGAATAAAAGCTTATATAGTCTGGGAACGCTTGGCGGCGGGAACCATTTCATTGAGGTTTCGACTGACTCTGACGGATTCCACTATTTAACCATCCACACCGGCAGCCGCTATGTGGGGGCAAAGATTGCACAATATTATCAAAAGCTGGCCATTTCTAAGCTCCGTAAGCATGATTTAAGCGAAATCATTGAAAAACTAAAGACTGAGGGGCGCCAAAGGGAAATTCAAGCTATGATTCAAAACTACAAAGAAAAAAATCCCATCATTCCGGATGATTTAGCTTATTTGGAAGGCGAGGATTTTAATGACTATATTCATGACATGAAACTGGCTCAGGCATTCGCAAAAGCCAACCGTGAAGAAATCGCCAGAGCGATTACTGAAAATATGGAGTTCGAAGAAGCGGACCGTTTCGATACAATACACAACTATATCGATACAGATAACCTGATTTTGCGTAAGGGCGCAGTATCTGCACAAAAAGGGGAGCGGCTGATTATTCCTATCAACATGCGGGACGGGTCGATTTTAGCAGTAGGAAAAGGAAATGACGAGTGGAATTACTCGGCACCGCATGGAGCGGGCCGCGTCTTGAGCCGGACCCAGGCCATGAAGAAATTAAAGATGGATGATTTCCACAACACAATGAAGGGCGTATGGACGACATCAGTTTCCGAAGAGACACTAGATGAAGCGCCAATGGCCTACAAGCCAATCAATGAAATTCTTGAAAAAGTGGAAGAAACCGTCGTGATTGCAAGCTTTATTAAACCGGTATATAACTTTAAGGCGAGTGAAAAATACACTCCTGGAAGATATAAAAAATAGAAGAGAGACCGCAAGTGGTCTCTCTTCTATTTAATACCCTTTTGCATAATCAACAAGATTAATAGAAGGGTCTTCACCTGAAAGGTAGCTTTTTAAATTGGGTATTAAGATATTTTCGACGACACGATCATTATAATGCTCAGTGGAGCCGGAGGTGTGCGGAGTGATAATGACATTTTCCATTTCCCAAAGCGGACTGTCCTGGCTTAATGGTTCTTTTTCGAAAACATCAAGACCTGCTCCGGCAATCTCACCTTCCTGTAAGGCTTTGACGATTTCCTCTTCAACCACGATTTCACCGCGGCCGATATTGATAAAGAAGGCCGTCGATTTCATGAGTTTAAACTGATCGGCGCCAAACATACGGCGTGTTTCTTTCGTCAAAGGCAAGGTGACTACGACATAATCGCACTGTGGTAAAAGTGCGTCCAATTGATCGGTAGTGTACATCTCATCGACAAACTCAGCCGGCTGGCCCGAATGCCGTACACCGAGAACTTTCATTCCAAAGGCTTTGGCGATTTTGGTGGTTTCTTTTCCGATTGTTCCGACTCCGATGATGCCAATCGTTTTTCCATGGATTTCGAGCTTCATATTAGCATGATGCCAGGTTTTGGCTTGCTGGTTTCGTACATATGTATGGATTTTTCGGGTTAGACCAAGCAGTAATGCGAAAATTGTTTCAGAAATGGGATAGGCATGCACGCCGCTTGCACCTGTTAAAAGAATATTATGGGCTTTCAGCTTTTCAAGCGGCAAGGTATTGACTCCGGCACTCCAGCTTTGCAGCCACTTCAGTTTTGAACCAGAAACAAGGCAATATTCATCAAGGCCTTTTTTCCACCCGGCAATAATTTCAGCATCCTTGGCATGTTCCTGCCAGATATTCTTTTCCTTACTGGCGATTACTTCCCAATCGGGGATTACTTCTTTAATCTGACTGAGCAGGTGTTGTTCAAGGTTATGGGTAATTACAATTTTTCTTCGCAAGGCTTGGTTCCTCCATTCATTGCAAATCAATCTAAACTAATGATATAGGAATTTTCAAAAAAAGGTAACTGATTTGACTTTTCTAGTTAATTCTAAACGTAAAAATCAAAAGTGTCCCGCAATTGGTTAGTAGAAAGGAGCACCGACATCTTTTATGTGGAAAAATAAGGATTAAAAATACAAAAAAGTCTCTGTTTTTGTTAAAATAGAAAATAAAGAAAGCGTTTTCTAGAAAGAGAGGTTTATAGGAATGAAACACCCTTATTTAAATGAAGATCATGAAATTTTTCGCCAGTCTTTAAGAAAGTTTTTAGAAAAGGAAGCATATCCCTTTTATGAGCAATGGGAGGAAAATCGACTCATTCCCCGCTCGTTTTGGACGAAGATGGGTGAGCAAGGCTTCCTTTGTCCAGACATTGATGAAAAATATGGAGGCAGCGGGGTTGATTGGGGCTTTTCGGTTGTTATTAATGAAGAGCTTGAACGAGTCGGAACCGGAACGATAGGAATTGGACTTCATAGTGATATAGTCGTTCCTTACATAACCGCTTATGGAACAGAGGAACAAAAGCAGCGCTGGCTGCCGAAGTGCGTCACCGGTGAAATCATTACTGCGATTGCGATGACAGAGCCTGGGACAGGTTCTGACCTTGCCAATATTAAAACCACTGCTAAGCTTGACGGGGACCATTATATTGTCAATGGACAAAAAACTTTTATCACCAACGGTATTCAAGCGGACCTCATTGTGGTGGCAGTGAAGACCGATCTGCAGGCAGTTCCAAAGCATAAGGGCGTCAGCCTGCTGGTCATTGAGCGTGACGCTCCTGGATTTTCTAGAGGCCGCAAGCTGAACAAGGTTGGTCTCCATTCCCAGGATACGGCAGAGTTAATTTTTGAAGACTGCCGTGTGCCAAAGGAAAACCTTCTAGGAGAAGAGGGAAAAGGCTTCCTATATTTGATGGAAAAACTTCAGCAGGAACGCCTGCTAGTGGCAATTGGAGCGCAAACAGCAGCCGAAGTGATGCTGCAAAAGACGATTGAATATGTAAAAAGCCGTGAAGCGTTCGGCAAACCAGTCAGCCAGTTCCAAAATACGCAATTCAAAATTGTCGAAATGGCCACCGATATTGAAATGGGCAGAGCCTTTTTGGATCAGCTGATTGCCGAGCATATGGAAGGGAAAAACGTTGTGACCAAGGTGTCCATGGCAAAATGGAAGCTGACCGACATTGCCAAGAAGGTTGCATCCGAATGTATGCAGCTACATGGCGGCTACGGCTACATGGAAGAATACGAGATTGCTAGACGGTTCCGTGATATTCAAGTAGGAGCTATTTATGCAGGTACCAATGAAATTATGAAAACCATAATTGCGAAAAATTTAGGATTATAAAAAACCACATGATAATGATGGCAATTGGCCGCTGACCGATTGCCTCCTTATAAATCCAAATAAAATGGAGGCGAGTAAATGAGCAATACGACTATCGGTAAAATTTTTGAATTAACAGTCCAAAAGTACCCCAACAAGGAAGCCCTCTATGATGTTCGCAAAAATGTCCGCTACACCTATAAAGAGTGGAATGAACAGGTTAATCGTCTGGCAAATGCTCTCCTTAAACAAGGCGTGAAAAAAGGAGACCGCGTCTCTACCTTCATGTTTAATACAGAAGAACTAGGAACTGCCTTTTTTGCCTGTGCGAAAATCGGTGCCATCTTCAACCCGATTAACTTCCGCCTCATGTCGGAGGAAGTAGCGTTTATTTTATCCGATGCCGCCCCTAAGGTTGTAATTTTAGAAAAGGCATTGGAGCCAGTAATCACGGCTATTGCCAGCCGCTTTGACAGAATCTCGTTCTGGTTTATTGATGAAGAGGCTCCAGCCTATGCCGCCAGCTACCAAGAAAAACTCACCTCCGCCACTGCAGAAGCAATCCAAGCCGAAGTAAACGAAAATGATATTTATGCCTTTATTTATACAAGCGGTACAACAGGAAGACCTAAAGGGGTCATGCATAGCCACCGTAATATGGTCGACCAAAGCCTTCTCTGCGTTGCCTCCCAAAAGCTTGAAAAAGAGGATGTCGGCCTTGTAACAGCCCCAATGTTCCATTGTGCCGAACTCCACTGTGCGTTCCTGCCAAGGGTGCAAATAGGGGCGAAAAACGTCGTCCTGCATCAATTTAATCCGAAAGTGATACTGTCATTAATCGAAAATGAAAAAATTACAAAGTTCTTTGCAGCGCCTACCATGTGGAATATGCTTCTGCAAGAAGATTTGAGCAAGTACAATACCGAAAGCCTGAAGCTAGGCTTATATGGTGCCGCTCCAATGGCGCCATCACTTGTCCATGCTCTCCATGACCGCTTGGGCATCTCCTTGATTCAAGCTTACGGGATGACAGAAATGGGCCCTGCCATAACCTTCCTGTCGGAAAAAGACCAGCTGAGAAAAGCAGGGTCTGCAGGACAAGCGGGACTAAACCATGAAATTCGCGTTGTCAGGACCAGGGAGGATGGGCCGTCCGATCCAGGTGATGTTTGTCCAGCAGGAGAAGCAGGAGAAATTATTGTAAGAGGGCCAAGTATGATGCTAGGTTATTACAATCGTGAAGAGGCTACAGAAAAGGCGATGTATAAGGGCTGGTATCATTCAGGCGACATCGGCTACATGGATGATGAGGGTTACCTTTTTGTAAATGATCGGGTCGACGACATGATCATCAGCGGCGGTGAGAATATTTACCCGCGCGAAGTGGAAGACGTGCTCCATGCACATGATGGCGTGCTAGATGTGGCTGTCATCGGACAGCCTGACGACCGCTGGGGGGAAACCGTCACAGCCTTCGTTGTAAAAAAAGACCCGAATATCACCGAGCAGGACCTAGACGAATATTGCAAAAACAGCAATAGCCTAGCAAACTATAAACGTCCGCGCAAATACATTTTCTGTGAAGCGCTGCCGCGGAACGCCAGCGGAAAAATCCAGAAATTCGTTCTGCGAAAACAATTAGAGGAGCTTTTCAGCCCAGATTCAACAAATAAGTGATAGTTTAAGTGATGCTGTACCAAAGGAATTTGGGTTTAGCCTATTTAAAATAGTAAAGACTGCCGCGTTTGTACGGCAGTCTGTTTTTATAATAGTAAAGCTTATTAAAAACACAAACTAACTTGCTTTTCTCGGAATCTCTGAATGATTTGCAAAGTTACTTTGAATTTGGGCATCTAAAATAGATAATTCATATTGTTCTCTTTCTCTAAGTCCGTCCATAATAACGGATGTTGTATAATAAAAAAGAATAAATGAAGCAATTGTAACTAACCAAGCGACTGCCATTCTTAATTCCCCCTTTTAATAACTTAATTAAATTGTAAATAATGTTTTCTTCGTTTTGTGTGACGTATATCACATAAAATAGGGGTGAAATTTGAACATTTTTAAAACATTTTTATCGGTTGTGAAAGTCCTATTTTTGTTTCATAATTGTGATTTGAAATTTTTTTAAGGGATGAGTGAACTTGGAGTCTACCAACTTAGTAAACGTAACAAGGGGTAATTTAATTGAAAGCGTTCATCATGGACATATTGCAGTGGTGGATGCCAAGGGGAATTTACTTTATTATGCAGGCAATCCTGAAGCAGTGGTTTTCACCCGTTCTTCGATGAAACCGATTCAGGCAATTCCTGTAGTGGAAACGGGGACAGCTGATCATTATGGCTTCAGCGATGCCGATCTTTCGTTATGCTGTGCTTCGCACAATGGAGAGAAAATGCATACAGACAGGGTTCTAGCCATTCTTGCAAGGGCAGGCCTTGAAGACATTTGCTTGAAATGTGGAACCCATCCACCGCGATGGGAAGAGAGATATAAAGAGCTAATCCGTGAAGGTAAAGAGATTACTCCTTTATATAACAATTGTTCCGGAAAGCATACCGGGATGCTCGTGACTGCCAAACATTTAGGAGAGACACTCGAAAACTATTACGAGCTGAATCATCCCGTTCAACAGCGGATTCTTGCCGCTGTCAGTGAGATGACGGATTATCCGATAGAAAAAATAGAAATAGGTATCGACGGATGCGGCGTACCGGTTCATGGCCTGCCTCTTGAAAAAATTGCTTATGGATATGCCCGCTTGGCACAGCCGGATGCCCTGCCTGAAAATCGCCGTAATGCCGTTAGACGGGTGGCGAAGGCAATGATAATAGCCCCGGAAATGGTTGGCGGGACAGACCGTTTTTGTTCCGATTTTATGAGGATAGGAAAAGGCAGATTCATAGGCAAGGTTGGGGCGGAGGCTGTTTATTGTATTGGTGATCTTGAAACAGGGCTCGGGATTGCCATCAAGGTTGAAGACGGCAATAGCCGCGCGGTCTTTCCTGCAGCAGTCGAAGTGTTGAAACAGCTGAATTTAGTAACTGTGGAGCAAATCGAAGAACTTGCTGAGTACCACCTTCCGAAATTGCGCAATGCCCGTAATGAGGTAATTGGTGAATTGGTAGCGGATTTTAAATTGCAGCCAGCCACATCCAGTCAGGTTTAATCTATTTATTTTTTGGGGCGTGGTGTTATGAAAGATTCATAAGACTTGACCGATGGGTAAAATCGGAGCATGGGTCGTTATGAAGGGCTCATAACACCTGAACGATAGGTAAAATCAGAGTCCCGGTCGTTATGAGGATTAACCAAACGATAACTATACAATTTTTCATATCTATTTAGAAAGTAGTATAATAGAGGGGATTAAATCTATCTTCAAAGTAAAAGGAGGACTTCCCTTGTTTGAACAAGCACTTCCCCTGCTGCAATCCCACTTTGGCTACAGCTCCTTCCGCACCGGCCAAGAGCAGGCAATTCAATCCGTTTTAACAGGAAATAACACTATATGCGTCATGCCGACTGGCGGCGGAAAATCGATCTGCTATCAGATTCCTGCTCTCATTCTCCCGGGTACCACCATTGTTGTCTCTCCGCTGATCTCATTAATGAAGGATCAAGTCGATGCCCTTATTCAGGTAGGAATTCCAGCCACTTTTATTAACAGTTCGCTTAGTTTCCAGGAGGCCTATGAACGAATCCAAGCAGCAAAGCACGGAGAATACAAATTATTGTACATAGCACCCGAACGGTTGGAATCGCCGGAATTCCTAAACGACCTTAGACAAATGGAAATCCCATTAATCGCAGTGGACGAAGCGCACTGTATTTCACAGTGGGGGCATGATTTCCGACCGAGCTATCGGCATATCCAAAAAATGATTCAAATGCTGCCGCAAAGGCCAAGCGTCATCGCCTTAACTGCAACGGCAACACCAAGGGTGCGGGAAGATATTTGCATCCTGCTGGAAATAGATGAACGAAACACCATTATCACAGGCTTTGAACGTGAAAATCTCTCATTCTCTGTCATTAAAGGACAGGATCGTCTTAAATATCTGTTAGATTATCTGAAAAAGAATGACAAAGAGGCAGGCATTATTTATGCTGCGACACGGAAAAATGTCGATATCCTTTACGAACGGCTCCGAAAGGAAAACATCAATGTCGCCCGTTATCATGCCGGAATGGGGGATGCGGAACGCGCCCTCGAGCAGGAACGGTTCTTAACAGACCAAGCTTCGGTTATGGTAGCGACATCTGCATTTGGAATGGGAATCGACAAATCCAATATCCGCTATTGTATTCACCTGCAGCTTCCAAAAAACATGGAAAGCTACTATCAGGAAGCGGGACGTGCAGGCCGTGACGGACTCGCCAGCGGATGTATCGTGCTCTACTCGCCGCAGGATGTGCAAATTCAGCGTTTTCTAATTGACCAATCCAGCGATAGGACCAGAATGACTCAAGAACTTGAAAAACTCCAGCAGATGGTCGATTATTGCCATACAGAAAGCTGCCTGCAGGAATTTATTTTGCATTATTTTGGTGAGACAGAAACGGAGCCGTGCGGCAGATGCGGAAATTGCACGGACGCAAGGACAAGCATTGATGTAACAAAAGAAGCGCAAATGGTTTTGTCCTGTGTGATTCGGATGGGGCAGCGCTTTGGTAAAAACATCACCGCACAGGTATTAACAGGCTCGAAAAATAAAAAAGTCACCGAAATGGGTTTCGAAAGGTTATCAACGTACGGAATCATGAAGGACAAAAGTGCAAAGGATGTCAGTGATTTTATCGAATTCTTGATTTCACAGGACTTGCTAGCGATCGAGCAAGGTACCTTTCCAACCATTTATGTATCAACAAAGGGAAAAGAAGTTTTACTCGGAAATCAGCAGGTCCATCGCAGGGAAACTGTCCAGGTGAAACAAGTAACTAAGAGTGACCCATTATTTGAAGAATTAAGGGAAGCCCGCAAACGGATTGCCGAGGCAGAAAAAGTCCCTCCGTTTGTGATTTTCTCAGATGCTTCGCTAAAGGATATGTGTGCTAAGCTGCCGAAAGCAAGTGAAGAAATGTTAAATGTGAGCGGGGTAGGGGAACACAAGCTTCAAAAATATGGATTGGAGTTTATCCAAGTGATTCGAGCGTTTTTAGAGGAAAACCCAAACTACCAAAGCGAATTGGAACCTGAACCGGTCGCGGCAAAAAAGCCGGCGAAAAAAGCGGTGACAGATTCGCACTTAGAGACATTGAACCTGCATCAAAGCCAATTATCCATTCAGGAAATAGCCGAACAGCGCGAGTTGGCAGTAAGCACTGTCGAAAATCATTTGCTGCAATGTGCCCAGCAGGGACTTGCTGTTGATTTTACAAGGCTGATTCCAGGCGAGTATATTCCGCTTTTAGAAAAAGCAGTGGAACAAGCTGGCCGGGACCGCCTAAAACCTATTAAAGATTTGCTTCCAGATGAAGTGAGTTATTTTATGATTAAAGTATATGTGTATTTTTTAAGCAAAAAAAAATAAAAACCTGGCTGTACAAGGCACTAGTGTTAGGTACAGCCTTTTTTGAAAGACGGGAATATAAATATCTGAAAATTCGAATAGTTTGTCGATATTCCTATAAATTTGTTCTATTTCCCCGGCAATTTGTCGATAAACGGATAAGCAGATTGAAAAGCATCCATCTGAATATAAACGTAATGGTGTTCATAAGCTTTTATGTACCATCAAATCCACAAAGTCGGCTATAATAATTAAGTTTGTTAGATTCGATTTAAAGGAGCAAATCATGAAAACGATGAAAAAAATTTCCCCTCAATATGATCCTTGGGAAGCCTATCTGGACATTGAGGAGTACGGAAAGCCCCAGTTGACGAATATTGAATTCACCACCACAACACTTTGCAATATGCGCTGCGAGCATTGTGCGGTCGGCTATACCTTGCAGACAAAGGATCCGGAGGCTCTTCCGCTCGAACTGCTATTACAAAGGCTGGAGGAAATCCCGACACTAAGAGCCCTTAGCATCACTGGCGGCGAACCGATGCTTTCCCTTTCCTCAATCAAAAATTATGTCGTTCCCATTTTAAAATACGCACATGAACGCGGAGTGCGGACGCAAATCAATTCTAATTTAACAATGGACCTCGACCGCTATGAATTAATTATTCCTTATTTGGACGTCCTACATATTTCGCATAACTGGGGAACTATAGACGATTTTGTTGAGGGCGGTTTTGCCCGGATGGAAAAAAAGCCTGATCACCAGCAGCGGGCTAAATATTTTGAAAGAATGATAGAGAACAGCCGCGAGCTTGTCAAAGCAGGTGTGATGGTATCCGCAGAAACAATGTTAAACAAACGGACGCTGCCGCATCTTGAAAAAATTCACCGGCAAATTGTCGATGAGATGCTTTGCCAAAGGCACGAGGTGCATCCGATGTATCCGAGTGACTTCGCTAGCAATTTGGAAGTACTGACGCTCGAAGAAATACGAGAGGCGATCCATCGTTTGTTGGACATTAGGGATGAAAAAACGTGGATGCTGTTTGGCACACTGCCATTTTATCCGTGCAACAATAAAGAGGAGGACCTTAACCTATTAAAACGGCTCTATTCCAGCAAAAATATCACCGTTCGAAACGACCCTGACGGCCGCTCCCGTCTAAATGTCAACATCTTCAACGGAGATATTATCGTAACTGATTTTGGTGATGCTCCTCCGCTCGGAAACATTCAAACGACGAAACTTCAAGATGCGTATCAGACATGGCAAACCTCGAACTTAGCAAAAGAACTGAGCTGCCACTGTCCATCCGTAAGGTGTCTTGGCCCAAATATTCTTGTCAAAAACAGCTATTATCAAGACATTGATTTTTCAAAACGGCAGACCAATATTTAAAAGCAGGATGACAGAGTATCCTGCTTTTTTATCTTACTATTTAGTAAAAATTCCCTTATACTAGAATTATAGGTTTATCCATAGGGGGTTTGTAGCATGAGGATTTTAGTCGTTGGTGCAGGGGCAGTTGGCGGATATTTTGGCGGACGCTTGCAGGAAAAAGGCGTTGATGTCACTTTTTTAGTAAGAGAAGGAAGAAAGAAGCAGCTTGACCAAGCAGGGCTTGTCATTGATAGTGTTCACGGCAGCGTCACACTGACTCCAAAACTGATTTTGTCTGGAGAGGAAGCGGATCCGTTTGACTTAATCCTGCTCTCGACGAAAGCCTATCACCTGCAAGGTGCAATTGATAGCTTCCGGCAATATGTAAATGAAAAGACAGCCATTCTTCCATTATTAAACGGAATCTCCCATATTGAACAATTAGCAGCAGAGTTCGGCCAAGAGCGGATCATTGGCGGCCTGTGCTTTATTGAAACTACCCTAGACCAAGAGGGAAGAATCATCCAAACAAGCCCAAGACACGATATTGTCTTTGGTGAATTAACCGGTGAAAAGACTGAAAGAATCTTAAAAATTGAAGAAGCCTTCAGCGGCACTAGGTCTGGCTATCGACTCAGCGACAACATTAATCAGGATTTATGGAACAAATATTTGTTTATTTCGATGATGTCAGGAATTACGACTCTGATGAGGGCGCCGATTGGACCAATCAGGGAAATGCCAAGCGGCCGGGCAACAATCGAAAAACTGTCACAAGAAATCATTTCCGTCATGAACAAAATTGGTGCGCCTCTGCCTGAAGATATAGCAGCACTTCAACTGAATCAAATTGATAGCTTGGGCTATGCGATGAAATCCTCGATGCAGCGGGATATGGAGAAGCAGCTTTCTGTCGAAGCGGACCATCTGCATGGGTATTTATTAACAATCGCTCGTAAAGAACAAATTCCAGTTCCGGTTTTAGATGCTGTTTATGCCAATTTAAAAGTGTATGAACTGCAACTGCAGCAAGGCAAATAAATAATAAAAAGGGTGAGCAAAAAGTTGCTCACCCTCTATGCCGTGTGCTTTGCCAGCTTTGGATGCTTATTCATAGATACCAACAAAATTACACCGCTAATGATTAATAACGCGCTGGTACTGATAAATACAGCCGAAAAACCAAGATATCCGGAAATAAAGCCGCCGAGCATTGGGCCAATGATGTTTCCAAGAAACCTCAGACTGTTGTTATAGCCAAGAACCTCACCTTGCATGGCAAGAGGTGCCTCCTGGCGGATATAAGCAATTCGCACCGGAATAATTCCCCCGATGGCAACCCCTAGAACAAACCGAATGATGACCAGCTGCCAAAGATTTGTAACCGCGGCCCCAGGTAAGTAAATAATTCCCGCTAGGAAAAGAAGAATCACCAAAACCTTAATATAACCGTGCCGGTCGGCAATATTTCCCCATCTTCTGGACATCAACAAATTCCCTAAACCAGCAGCAGAAAAAGCAATTCCTGAATAAAAGGCGATATTTTTAGGGCCATGCAGCTCGCCTACAAATAGTGATAGGATTGGCTGAATACTAAAATGGGCGATTTGTACAAGGGCTGAGATGAGCAGAACAGTCAGCATGACCGGATTACGGATAATATGCTGGACAACTTCTTTGCTTGAATAGTGGGACCTCACTCCCTTTTTTACTTCTATTCGAACTTCTTTTACTGCCAGCACAAGCAGGGCGGAAAGGAAAATCGTGACGGAGGTCCACTTAAAGGTGTCTGCATAGCCAAAGGTGTCAGCGAGAACCCCGCCAAGCATCGGGCCTAATAAGGAACCCGTAATACTTCCTGTTTGCAGGGTGCCGAGGACACGGCCGGCAATTTCCTTCGGCGTTTGTGTGGAGATAAGTGCCTGTGACATTGGAATAAATCCTGAGAAGAAGCCCATAAAAAAGCGGAGCATGAAAAGCTGCCAAACCGATTGGGCAAACCCAATTAACAGGATCGAAAAAGCCATTCCCATTCCGGAAATGATCAGGATTTTTCTTCTGCCATAACGGTCGCCGATCCTGCCCCAAATCGGTGAAAAGAGGAAGGCGGACACAAATGTAATACCGAATGTTAAACCTGACCAATGCTGGACGTATTTCTCTGAAAAATCACCCAGTGACTCGATGTACAGGGAGATAAACGGCAGAACCATTGTCATGCTTCCAGCTACAAAAAAGTTGGCGAACCACATGATGGCCAAATTTCGTTTTGCCTGGTCCTGTTGTTTCAAGTTAGATAACACTTCTTTCTGTATTTATTTCGATTCTCTAAATATTATTTTACCGAAATTTCTGAAAAATTTAAATAGGAAATTTCATTTATATTTATGGTTTGACGGATTGGCTATTTGTATAAGCTCGTACTCGTTGAAGAACAATAAGGAGAAATTTAGCAAATAGGCGTGAAAATGGTTTCAAATCATTTATAAGCTTTTTTACATTACAGAAGGGTGGCAGTTATAATGGATACATATTTGTTACTCATCACACTGCTGGCAATTATCATTGTCATTTTAGGAGTTTCTTGGTTTAAGTGGCATGCATTTATTAGTTTAATGGTCGCAGCACTATTCTTGGCGATTTTTTCCGGTATGGGATGGGACAAGATTGTCGGTTCCTATGAAACAGGGGTCGGCGCAGTCTTAGGACACTTAGTGGGCATTTTGGCCCTAGGTACGATTTTAGGTAAAATGCTCGCTGAATCAGGGGCAGGATTGCAAATTGCCAATTTCTTTATTAGGGCATTTGGCGAAAAGAAGCTGCCATGGGCGATGTTTTTCTCAGGCTTTATAATTGGTATTCCCGTTTTTTTTGAAGTGGGAATTTTAATTCTGTTACCGCTGGTTATTTCCATCCAAAAAGCATCTAAACAAAATATTTTATTAGTTGGTCTGCCGGCTATTGCTGGTTTGTCCATCACACACGGTCTTGTCCCGCCGCATCCGGGGGCGATTGCGGCAATCGGAATTTATGGGGCTAATCTCGGAAAAGTATTGCTGTACTCTTTAATTATTGCGATTCCTACAGGTATAATTGGCGGGCCGTTATTTGCATGGATGATTAACAAACGGGTTATCCCGACCGGCGAACCAACGTTGGTGAAAATCGACGATCAAGCCGATAAAAAGTCGGTACCAAGTGTTGGTGTTTCCTTCCTATCGATCTTAATGCCAGTCATATTAATGATATTAGGAACAGCGGCACCATATCTGCATCTTTCAGCTGGTGCGCAAAAAGTGTTAACCTTTATCGGCAGCCCAGTCATCGCTCTGTTAATTTCTTGTTTCTTAGCTTTTTATTTCCTTGGCTTCCGTCATGGAATGGATAGGAACTTAATTAAGAAACTCGTGGAAGAATGTATTATACCAGTCGGTTCAATTATTTTAATCATTGGTGCAGGCGGCGGTTTTAAGCAAATTCTTATTGATAGCGGCGTGGCGAAAGTAATTGCCAGCATGTCTCAGGATTTGAATATATCACCACTTGTACTGGCGTTCTTGATTGCAGGGTTAATCCGGATTGCCACAGGCTCTGCAACAGTGGCATTAACGACTGCTGCTGGAATCGTTGCTCCCATTGTGGCCGGAATGTCAGGAGTCAATTTAGAATTGCTGGTTATTGCAACAGGCGCAGGCTCGTTAATGTTCTCACACGTCAATGACGCCGGGTTCTGGATGGTTAAAGAATACTTGGGACTAACTCTTGAAGAAACCTTTAAAACGTGGACGGTACTCGAAACAATTCTTTCCTTTGTCGCCTTTATTGGGGCACTTATAGTGAATATGCTTGTCTAAGTAAAAAAGCAGAGGATGCCTCAAAAAGGCATCCTCATTTAGATTTACATTCGTGTATTAGAAATGGCTTCCCTAACTTTATCAAGTGAGTTTTTGGCCTTGTCCTTATTGCGGATCATCATGTTAACATAAAGAGCATCTATCAGGCTTAATTGGCCGATTCTCGAAGACAGTGCTTCGGAGCGGTATTCGGTCTCTTCAGAGCTTGTAAAAAGAGCAACATCCACGTTTTGTCCAATTGGTGATTTTGGATAGCTTGTAATACCGATTGTTTTGGCGCCATTTTTTTGCGCTGTTCTTAAAATATTGATGGTGTCTTTGTTTGTTCCCGAATGAGAAATCACCACAGCCACATCTTTTTCGCCGAGCTGGGAAGCCGACATAAGCTGGAAATGGGAATCGATAAAGGCAAATGCTTTAATCCCTGTCCGGACAAACTTGTGGAAAGCATCCATGGCGATTACATTTGAGCCGCCCGTTCCATAGAACTCAACCCGGTCAGCCTGCAATAATAAATCAACTGCCTTTTGAATAGAAGGCCCATCGAGAATCTGCAAGGTGTTTTCCAATGCTCTAATATTTGACTGAAAAATTTTCACCGCTACTGTCTTCTCCGTATCATCTTCCTTAATTTCTTCATGAATCTGTTGAATAGGTTCAAATATTTCAGAAGCGAGGGCAATTTTCATTGCCTGGTACCCCTTGAAACCAATCCTTTTGCAAAACCGAAAAACAGTGGCATCAGCGACATTCAAATCCTCTGCCACTTCGTTTATGGTGTTATGAATGATTTTTTCGGGACTGTCCAAGATGTAGTCAGCAATCTTTTTTTCTTTTTCACTAAGCCTTGCGTAATAAGAACGAATTTTTCCTAGACAGTTTTGCGGCATTGGTGATTACCTCACCCATTTTTGCTGGAAGCTGCTGATGGCCCCGTATTCTTCGCTAAATAACCGTGATAGGCGGATATAAATCGGGATTAGGTCCTCATAAATGGCCACATTTTCCTCAATTGGCTGGTGGGCATGGGTGGAACCGACCAATTCTGACATAATCGAGAAATCTTCAATCTCTCCAAGTGCATACATACCAAGGACAACAGCACCTAGGCAGGAACTTTCAAAGCTTTCCGGTACAACAACTTCCTGGTTGAAAATATCCGCCATCATTTGTCTCCACAATGCTGACCGGGCAAACCCGCCTGTTGCCTGGATTTTTTGCGGTACGCCAATCATTTCCTGAAGGGCGAGCATAACGGTATATAAATTTAGAATGACACCTTCAAGGACAGAACGAATCATATGCTCTTTTTTGTGATGAAGGCCAAGTCCAAAAAACGAACCGCGGGCATTGGCATTCCATAAAGGTGCACGTTCACCCGCCAAATACGGATGGAAAATGAGCCCCTCTGCACCAGGCGTGACCTTGTCGGCAATTTTTGTTAAGACATCGTAAGGGTCGATGCCAAGTCGTTTTGCTGTTTCAACCTCCGACCAGGCAAGCTGATCGCGAACCCAGCGGAAGGTCATCCCGCCGTTATTGACTGGACCGCCGACAACCCAATGATTTTCAGTTAACGCATAACAGAAAATTCTCCCTTTTGGATCAGTCACTGGCTTGTCCGTGACAGTCCGAATCGCGCCGCTGGTGCCGATCGTGACAGCCATTACTCCTGGGTCAATGGCGTTGACGCCGAGATTGGAAAGAACACCGTCACTAGCTCCGACTACAAATGGAGTGTTCCCTGATATTCCAAGCTCCTCGACATATTCATTTTTTAAGCCGGTTAAATAAAACTTTGTTGAAACTGGTTCAGGCAATTGTTCAGTGGTAATACCGGCAACACTTAGTGCTTCTGCATCCCAATTAAGCTGTTCGAGGTTAAACAGCCCTGTTGCAGAGGCGATGGAATAATCCATCACATAACGATTAAATAGCTTAAAGAATATGTACTCTTTAATACCGATAAATTTGCTGGTTTTGCTAAAGATTTCAGGATGATCCTCTTTTAGCCAAGTAATTTTGGCAAGCGGTGACATCGGATGAATCGGTGTTCCGGTTCTACGGTAAATGGCAAGACCATTCAATTCGTTTTTAATTTTTTCAGCTGTTTCTGTAGCGCGGCTATCTGCCCACGTAATGCAGCGGGTAATTGGTTTACCGTTATCATCCATGGCGATAAGGCTGTGCATGGCGGAACTAAAGGAAACAAGCTTAAGCTGTTCCAAATTGATTTCGCCCTTTTTGATAGCTACTTTCATCGTTTCTAGGACAGCTTGGAAAATTTCCTCCGGATCCTGTTCTGCAATGGACGGGGCAGGGCTGTATAAAGGGTATTCAACATGATGCATGCTGATAACTTTCCCTTTTTCTGCAAAAAGAACTGACTTTGTACTTGTGGTACCAATATCAACACCGAGATAGTAAGAGGTTTTAGTCATTGGGTTAATCTCCTTTATGAAGCGTTATTGTATAGTTCAAAAAATTTTTACTCCAGTATCATTATATAAGAAAAAATATTCCTGCACACTACAATTTGTCCTATAACTATTGTTAAACATACATAAAGAGATTATTAGATAGTTTTAAAAAAGAAAGGGAAAAAGGTGTTTGTAGCGAATATTTTAAACGTATATGCAAATTATTACGGGAGGGAAGTTCATGTCTGAAAAATATCCAGTTCTAGAAGGTGCTGAACCGTTTTATTTTGAAGGAAATCGTGTCGGTATCTTGGTCTCACATGGTTTTACGGGGTCCACCCAAAGCATGCGCCCGCTTGGGGAGGCTTATGCCAAAGCAGGCTACACGGTTTGCGGGCCGCGCTTAAAAGGGCACGGAACACATTATGAAGATATGGAGCAAACAACATATCAAGATTGGATTACTTCGGTAGAGGAAGCTTACCAATGGCTACAGGAACGCTGTGACACGATTTTTGTGACTGGTTTATCAATGGGCGGAACATTAACCTTGTATATGGCTGAAACCCATCCAGAAATTCGCGCGATTATCCCTATTAATGCAGCTGTTGATATTCCGGCCATGTTACCAGTCCGCCAATTAGAAGATGTGCGTTATTTAGATGCGATCGGTTCAGATATTAAGAAGCCGGGTGTCGTGGAACTTGCCTATGAAAAAACACCGGTTCAATCTGTGAAGGAAATCTTGACCTTTATGGATGAGGTAAAAGCAGACCTTCACAAAATTACCTGCCCGGTATTAATTTTTGTTTCTGATGAAGACCATGTCGTCCCGCCTGATAACTCGCAAATCATTTATGATGACATTCGCTCAGAGGTTAAAGAACTTCATCGGGTGAAAGACAGCTACCATGTGGCCACACTTGATAACGACCAGCAGGTAATTATCGAAAAAACATTAGAATTTATCGAAAAAAATCTTTAATGGAGACAATTTTTTTGTCTCTTTTTTTGTTGCATTTTTGGAACAATATTTAGTGAAGGAGTGATTATTAGTGAACCATTGTGAAACTTTTTTAAGAAGTAAGAACTGGATTGATAATGATTTGGATGCCAGGTACATAAATGTGAATCATCCCTATGCGATTCTCATTTCAGAGGATGAAGGGATGATTACCTTAAGGGGAAACACCGGTTTTGATAATGGTCAGAATGGAGAAGAAATCTTCTCTTTTACCTCATTACAAGAGTTGCAGGAATGGTTTGAGAACAATATTGGGGAGTAGATTTTAGCGACAAAGCCACCAGGAATGGATGGCCTGGAGTTATGTCGGTAGGAACAAAAACTCTCGCTTTCGTAAACCAAGTGGGAGTTTGTTTTCATTTAGTCGCTAATAGAAAGTCTATTGACATATAAATGTAAAAGGGTTACTATTATCTCAACTTCAAGATATCCTGTTTAGGGTAATTGAAGGTTATTTTTGAAATAATATCTCGAATTCAAGATAATTGCATTTATTCTAACCGATTTTGAAAAAATAAGAATGTAGGAGTGGAGGAAATGAAACTTTTAGGGTTACATCATGTATCGATTTTGACCGGAAAAGCAGAAAGAAATTATGAGTTTTATACAAAAATCTTAGGAATGAGATTGGTAAAGAAAACAGTAAACCAAGATGATACATCATCATATCATCTCTTCTATGCGGATGCAGAAGGAAATCCCGGTACTGAGGTGACCTTCTTTGACATTCCTAATCTTGGAAGTTCATACAGGGGAACTTCAGATATTTCCACTGTATCCTTAAGAGTTCCGACTACTAATTCTTTATTGTTTTGGAAGGAACGATTGAAACAGGCTGGTGTTCAACATGATGAAATTGAAAAAAGAGCAAATCGTGATACATTAGCCTTCAAAGATTTCGATGGGACACGTTTAATACTGGTCGCCGACAACGGTGAAGAAGGTGTTAGGCCGGGGGTTCCTTGGGTCGGGGAAGATATTCCAAAAGAACATGCCATAATAGGTTTAGGACCTGTTACCCTCACTGTTGGAATGGCAGAACCTACCATTGGTGTGCTTACTGAAGTCATGGGATTTCAATATGTGGGATCATACCCATCACTTGAAGGGGATTTTCCTGAAATATTGGTTTATGCAACAGGTGAAGGGGGCAGTGGCGCAGAAGTGCATATTGAAAGAAGGCCCGATTTGCCAAAAGCTCGATTAGGCCGTGGGGGAGTTCATCATGTTGCTTTCCGTGTACCAAATGAAGAAGAATACAACCAATGGGCACAGCGTTTGAAGGATTATCGCTTGCCGAACTCAGGAAAAGTAGAACGTTATTATTTTAAAGCATTATATTTCAGAGAGCCAAATGGCATTTTGTTTGAATTATCAACAGATGAGCCAGGCTTTGCAACAGACGAACCGATGGAAACAATGGGTCAAAAGCTGGCATTACCGCCATTTTTAGAGCCACGCCGAAAAGAGATAGAAGAAAAGCTGCGGCCGCTAGACCTAAATTGAATATTTGTGAAATTTATAAAAGAATCGGAATCCAATAAAAACAAATAATTAATACTTGCTGAAGTGAATGATGCAGCCTTATAAACTAAAAAAGCCTTAACCAATGGGTCAAGGCTTTTTCTGTTTTAACAGCAGCGTGAAACTTTACCGCCCTTCGCATTGTAACGTGCATCCTGAGCCTCACAGAAGAATTCTTTCCGTGTTTTAATAGGCTCGCCAGGATGGTGCGATTCCATATGAGCTACATATGTTTCATAGCTTGGAACTCCAACCAGTAAACTAATAAACTGCTTACGGTAGGCGTTGAGCTTTCTCAAGCGATTAAGCATATTTCTTCAAATCCCCTTCGGTACGCGGAATAAATGGTTCTTCGTGTACTGTTAATTTTTTGCCGTTTAAAACCTGAAGCCAAATTCGAATGGCTGCGATTAATACCAAAATGACAACAACCATGAAAATCCCCGTTAGTGTGGCATCCACGTAATCATTGATCAGTACCTGATTCATTTGTGCTGGAGAAGTCGCTGGTGCAAGAACCTTGCCGGCATCATTCGCTTCTTTGAAAATTTTGGCATGAGCAAGGAAGCCGATTTTTGGATTTTCATGGAATAGCTTTTGCCAGCCTGCTGTTAGCGTAACAATTAATAGCCAAGCGGTTGGCACCAAGGTAACCCAGGCATACGCTTTTTTGCCCATTTTAAAGAGAATCGTAGTTCCAAAGAGCAGGGCGATTCCAGCCAGCATTTGGTTGGCTATACCGAAAAGCGGCCATAGTGTATTAATACCGCCAAGCGGGTCAATAACGCCTTGATACAGGAAGTAACCCCAGAATAGAACGCATAATGCGGTTGCAATAAGGTTTGGAACCAGCGCGTCAGTTTTCGCAAATGGCTTATAAACGGTTCCTAAAATATCCTGGATCATAAAGCGGCCGACACGAGTACCGGCGTCAATAGTTGTTAAGATGAACAACGCTTCGAAAAGAATCGCGAAATGGTACCAGAATGCCATTAACGCCTTTCCGCCAATAACTTTTGAGAAAATAACCGCCATACCAATCGCCAGGGTTGGGGCACCGCCGGTTCTGGAGAGAATCGAAGCTTCCCCTACATCCTTGGCATAATTCGCTAAATCTTGAGGAGTGACCGTAAAGCCCCAGCTGGATACAACAGAAGCAGCTTGGGTAACGTCCGTTCCGATTAAGGCAGCTGGGCTGTTAATCGCAAAATACACACCAGGATGCAGCACACAGGCGGCAATCATTGCCATGACGGCAACAAAGGATTCTGTCAGCATCGCACCATAGCCGATTGGGCGGGCATGTGATTCTGTTTCAATCATTTTAGGTGTTGTACCGGATGAAACGAGAGCATGGAAACCGGAAACAGAACCGCAGGCAATAGTTATAAATAAGAACGGGAAGAGGTTTCCTGCAAATACTGGACCCGTACCATCAATAAACTTCGTTACACCAGGCATTTCTAGGTGTGGAGCAACTACGACAATACCGATGGCAAGTCCCATAATGGTACCCACTTTTAAGAACGTACTTAAGTAATCGCGTGGTGCGAGCAGCAGCCAAACAGGCAGTACAGATGCAATAAAGCCATAAATAATCATCATAATGGCAATCGCTTCGCCTTTGAACGTGAACATGGCTGCTAAAGTTGGGGTTTCGGCAACTGTCTGTCCGAAAACTAAGGCAAGTAAAAGTAAAACAATACCGATAATGGATGCTTCGCCAACGCGGCCAGGGCGGATGAAGCGCATGTAAATTCCCATTAATATCGCAATCGGAATCGTTGCTGCGATCGTGAACATTCCCCAAGGGCTTCCTACAAGTGCTTTTACGACGACAAGGGCTAAAACTGCTAATAAAATTACCATGATTCCTAAAATCCCGATCATCGCAATGACGCCTGTAACCTTGCCCATCTCTTCTTTAATCATCTCTCCGAGTGATTTACCGTTGCGGCGCATGGAAGCGAAAAGAATAACAAAGTCCTGAACAGCACCAGCCAAAACAACACCAACGACAATCCAAAGTGTTCCAGGCAAATATCCCATTTGAGCTGCGAGAATTGGACCAACTAATGGACCTGCACCGGCAATAGCGGCGAAATGGTGGCCAAATAAAACCCATTTGTTTGTCGGTACAAAATCTTTTCCGTCGTTATGAATTTCAGCAGGGGTTTTCCTTTTATCGTTTAACTGAAATACTTTTTCTGCAATAAACTTGCTGTAAAAACGGTAAGCAATGGCATATACGCAGACAGCGGCTGTTAACAGCCAAATCGCACTGATGCTTTCGCCCCTGTTTAAGGCCATGACGGCAAAACCTGCTGCTCCGAGGGCGGCAATGACTCCCCAGATAATAATGGATTTAAACGTTTTCATAAAGATTCACACCTTTCCTATTTAGAATAATATTATTATATTTTATTATTTTCTGAATTCAAGAGAATTTTTTGTGAATTTTGACAAATTTCCCGAAATTTTGATAAACTGACTAGAAATTGCCTTATTACAGGTTTTTGAATTAAACTATTTATCAAATGTTGAAATTGACGTGGTGAGATATAGATGAATAATGAAGCAGAACGAACGTATGAAATTATGGAGGTTTGTCTTCTGGCGGGGAAAATTATGCTGCAGAGCGGCGGGGAGACATATCGGGTGGAAGATACGATGATGCGGATGGCAGCCTCGTTCGGGATTGAAAAGTCACATAGCTATGTTACGCCAACGGGCATTATTTTTTCCGCCGAAGGGTCGGAACCGACAAAAACCAAGTTGATTAGAATTTCAGAGCGTTCGACAGATTTAGAGAAGGTCGCCATCGTGAATAGTATTTCACGAAAAATATCAAGCGGTGATCTGGATAGTAAAGAGGCGATGAAACAGCTAAAGGAAATTGAAGCCAAGGACCTTTCCTTCCCGTTCAGGGTGCAGGTCGCGGCAGCCTCCTTGGCAAGCGGCTGTTTTATGATTATGTTTAAGGGAGGTTGGAATGATTTCTTGCCATCAATGATTGCCGGAGGTGCGGGTTATTTAAGCTTTGTTTATTTCCATCGCTTCGTGCCGATCAAGTTTTTCTCCGAGTTTTTGGCGGCATTTGTGATTGGGCTGCTTTCCTTGATTTTTGTCATAATCGGCGTGGGCCATCAACTGGATAAAATCATTATTGGGTCGGTCATGCCGTTAGTTCCTGGATTATTAGTGACCAACGCCATCAGAGACTTAATGGCGGGCCATCTCGTTTCCGGATTGTCAAAAGGTGCCGAAGCGTTTCTGACAGCCTTTGCCATTGGGGCTGGAATTGCGGTAATACTGAAATTCTTGTGAGTGAGGTCTTGGAAAAGTGGATATTTTAGCTCAGGTCATAACCAGCTTTATTGCAACAGGGGCATTTGGCATCCTTTTTAATGCACCGAGGAATACCTTGGTGAAATGCGGGTTGATTGGTGCAGGAGGCTGGCTGGTTTATTATCTTGTCGAAGGATATTATGATGATCCTGTTTTAGGGACATTACTGGCAACGGTCTTTATAGCTGTGCTAAGCCAGGAATTGGCAAAATTATATAAAACCCCTGTGATTATTTTTAGTGTTGCTGGAATTATTCCATTAGTTCCAGGGGGACTCGCTTATAATGCCATGAGAAATTTTGTGGAAGAGAATTATAACACGGCACTTGGGTCTGCTGCTCAGGTTTTGATGCTTGCGGGAACCATCGCCTTTGGGTTAGTTTTCTCAGAAGTGATCAATCAAGTGATCCGGAAAATCAATGAAAGAAAGTTAAAAACATAAATTTTTTCTAGGGGCTGTCTTTTCAACTTTATTCCTTGAACAGCCTCTGGATTTTATCTGGAAACTTTTCCTCTTTTAGGTTCTATTAACGTTTGGTATAGTAATATATTAGTATATTAGTACTACTAGCAAAATGAAAAGTTCACAGGGAAGGTATTTATTATTTATGAACAAAATGATTATTGCGCTTATTGTTTTCATGGCGATTCTCTTTGGTTCAACAAACATAATTGGGGTCGAAGCAATACGATCGGCAATAAAAATGATTTTGGAGGACCCTCCTCTAAAAACACGCCAGATAGCACTTCAAAAAGATTATCCTATTTTGCCTGAAAGCAAACTGCTCGATGTCCCGTTGATTAATCAAATGGATAAGCCGATGCTCTACAATGGCTGTGAGGTGACGAGCCTTGCGATGGTTATGCAATTTCATGGAATCAATGTGACGAAATATGAGCTTGCCGAAAATATTAAAACAGTTCCGTTTACCTATAGCAACGGACTAAAAGGAAATCCAAATACCGGATTTGTTGGAGATATGGCACATGGGCCGGGACTTGGGGTGTACAATGGCCCCGTTTACGAGCTTGCCCAAAAATATGCTGGGGAACGTGCCATAAATTTAACGGGCAGTCCATTTACAGACCTGTTGAAAAAAGTAAACCAAGGACATCCAGTTTGGATTATCACGACAACAGGCTTTGCTCCGGTAAACGTATTTCAAACCTGGAATACCCCAGAGGGAAAAATCGATATCACCTTCAGTGAACACAGCGTGGTGATTACTGGTTATGACCAGTCCCACATCTATGTCAATGACCCATACGGTACAAAGAACAAAAAACTAGACCGCGAAACCTTTATCAAAACATGGGAGCAAATGGGCAAACAAGCAATTGTTATCCAATAGCGTCCTGTAAATTGGACGAAGGCAGAGGAATAGCTCCTCTGCCTTCTATTGCTTTCCTTATTTTAGGATTTATCGTAACTTGAATAGCTGCAAGTTCCTTATGCTGCCTTCATGTAAAAATTTAAATATTTCTTAATTAAATATGCCGCGGTACAATTTCCACCAGTAGGTTTTATAAACCTAAACGATGCCAGCCCTACCTCTCTAACATCCTTACGGCTCCGAGGCCGTTCCAGTGTGAATAAGTCTTTCCAAAAAAAAACACGAGTGAAAAGCCAGTAAAATTCTTACATTGTGTATTCTCTATTTATTTCAAGTTATACAAATGAAAAGCACAATTAATAATATTACATGATTAATCTGTATTTGTCAATTGGCTAATTGAAATATTTTCAACGTTAATCCACGCTTTTAAACATTTTTATAAAAAGGATTATTTGAATAGTAAATAGAAGTATTTATTTAAAAAAGGGGGGGACCAGATGGAGGGTTTTCATTAACAGATATATGGATCCCGGTGCCATCGAATCCACTATTTTAATTGATTGGTTGAGAGGGGCAAAACGCCTGAATCAGATGAGAAACGGAGTCTTGGGCTTGGGTCGTTATGAAAGGTTCAAATCGCCTGAACTGCCGAAAAAATAAATGCCACGGTCGTTATGAAACCTAAAAACAAATCCATGCACAGGAGGTGCACTACATTGGTCTTCTTCCGAAGATTATTTCTAACGGCATCCAAATACCGCTATCGAACCGTCATCCTTTTCACAACCATTTACATATTTATCAATGCAGAGATTATGAGAATGCTAGAGCCGAAAACCTTTGAAAATACCTTTCACGCGGTCTGGTGGATTCTGACCACAATGACAACGGTCGGATACGGCGATATTTACCCGACGACGCAGTTGGGGCGGACCTGGGCGATGGTCATCGTCTATACGCTGGGTATCGGGCTTTTCGGCACCGTCATTGGGATGATTATCGACAGTGTTTCCAGGTATAAGCAAATGAAGGAGGAAGGCAGGATGACCTTCAAAGGTGAAAATCATTTTGTCATTGTTGGCTGGACAGCCAAAAGCAAAAACACTATTAAAGAGCTGTTTGCAGCGGAGCCCAAAACGGAAATTGTACTAATTGACGAGTTGGAGAAAACGCCGTATGAGCATGAACGGTTCCTCTACATACAAGGAAGCCCAACCGATGAGGAGACCCTCAAAAGGGCAAGAATCGAAAAAGCAAAAGCGGTATTGCTGTTTGCTCCTGACGGCATCACCAATCCCGATTTAGCTGACGGGAAAACACTCCTAACGGCTTCCTCCATCGAACGCTATGATGAGGGAACAGAAAGTAATATTTACACCATCGCAGAAATATTAAATGAAAGGCATGTCGGTAATTTCAACCATGTAAAAGTAGACGAGTTCATTCTTTCACACCAATCTGTATCCAACCTTATGGCCAAATCCGCCCAAACCAAGGGTACGAGCCATCTTTTTACACAATTATTAAGCAGAAGGGATGGGGACGCTGGGAGCGACCTTTGGGAGGTAGAATTAAAACCGGAATGGAAAACATACGGCGAGGCCTACGAAGCCTTAAAAAATAAAGGAGCCCAGCTGATTGCCGATCGGGATGACTTAAACATCCTCAAAAAATGGCACGACTCCATCCCAAAAGAAGCGAGACTGTTTGTTATTTGCGACAAAAAAACTTATCAAAGGATATAAAAAACGCATTCCGGCGGAGATGCGTTTTTTTTAACCTAATACGTTAAACATCCGGCGATGATCACACCGATAGAAACCGACAAAAACATCAAGAAAAGTCCAACGGCCTGGTTATCGTCCTCGATGCTTTGAGTAACATTAAACTTTGGTGTCAGCCACTCTGCCAAATAAAATACAATAATCTGCGCTAAAATTCCAATTCCGCCCCAAATGGCCATATCCGCCAAAGAAATCGAATTAGCTGCCGTAGAATACAGCACAATCGCAAGGCCAAGCAACCTGCCGCCAAGAACATAACTTGCTGCCTTATTCCCTTTAGCTATTAAGGAAAATTCCTTAACCTTGGTTGTGACCTCCATAAGAAATAGCCCAACAATTAACAAACCAAGCGAAACCGCCAAATATAATAAAAAATCCGTCATGATCCATTATTCCCCCTTTTTTACTCCAACTGGCAAAAAGTAAGACTCATTGCCGGTAATTTTTCCTCCAGCGCGGATTCCAATCGCACTTGGTTTTCCAGCGATGAGGAAGGATCCAATAACATAGGAAAGCTCTTCCTGCCCCTTTTCTGTTTCAAGCGTTACAGTAGGAAGCGAACAATAAGATTGATAGACTGACAATTCATCCTTATAGGTTGCAAATGCATTCTGTTCATAAACCCTAGCATGAGCATCCCAAATCGTCACTGTGTCCCCCTCCCGCCCGAAGGACGGCTTTTCAACATAGGGTGCCTTGCCAACAAAGGCATCCGGATCAAGATAGGTTGGCAGCATATATTCCTTGATCCAGCCTAGTTCTTCCTCAGAATAAAAAACGCCTTGCTCCGCCAATCCCCAAATTAAGCATTGGACCGATTTTGGCTGGAGCAAAAAAGCTGAAATAGGATTGACCACAGCCAGCTTTCCATCTTTTACTAGCTGTAGAAGTTCAATACCAACTGGAGCGCCGCTGATTGGATCTCTGTCCTCCAGTAAATGTTCAAGCGGGTATGTCTGCCGGTATAGTACATCGATAGGGATCCCATCGGCATCCGCTAAAGCACCATCTGTAATCCGCAGGTCAGCCAATGGAACCAATTTATTTCTTACCTGACAAAGCTCGCTTAAATAAACGCTGGTCTGCCAATCTTCCATGTGATCCTGATGGGCTGTAAAAACGACATTAGGGGAGGTTTTTCCCTCAGCAGCCTCTAATACCGCTTTGGTAATGCCTGAAGAAAGAAGCCGCTCCCCGCCCTGATTCGGGTCGATTAAGCCGAATTCCTTGCCGACCTTCCCGTTGATGTGGAAGCATTCCACAATAAAGGTCGGCGTGTCACTGTTGAATTCCAGCAACTTAACACCCGTTTCTGTTACAGCAAAATCAAACCGGGAAATCACTGATTCCGGAAAATGATTTTTCAATCGTAAAAATGGAATGCTCTCAACCGGGTATCCAAGCTGCAACAGCTGCTCATCCGGAAGGCTCCGCAGAAGTGTTGCTGTTTTAAAAAAGACTCTGCCCATCCGCTCCGTTGCTTCTCTTAATTGCAAAGCGGTCGTAACTGAAATGGGGAATGTGTGAAATAAACCATATTCACTGCCATATAAGTCTGACCAAAAGGCCGGGAATTGCGAATAAAACTGTCTGCGCCGTGTAGAATAATCCTCCATTCTAACCTCCAAATCCGCCCTTCGTTCCGCTGCCAAAGCCTCCTTTAAAGCTGGATGAGGAATGATAGGACTTATAGGAGGAGGATTTTAGAAGTGAAGATTTATTTCGGAAATATTTGCCGCCATAAAAAAAGTGTCCATAATGGCTAGAACCTGTGTCGTCACATTGCCAGACACCCTGCTCATCATCCCAATCCCAGTCCCGGCAGCTACTGTCATCCGGCTGGGGCGGCCGGTCGTTGGAACAGCCAGCGATCGTTCCGGCCATTAGAGAAGTAAGAACGCCCGTGATAAGCAATCTAGTTTTCTTCAAACTTCTCACTCTCCTTTTTCGATTTGTAATTTTATTATAAAATGAATTTAGAGGAAAACAATGGAAAAGTAAAAGAAAAAGGAGAGATTGATTTGAGGCTTGAATATCGGCTTGATGACGAAGCTCAGCAATACCCGGCGTTATGGCACTACTATGACATCTCCAAATCGGAAGCGGCCGCGCGAATGACCTGTGAATATTTTGTAAAAAACAATGAGACGTACAAGGTTACCGCTACTGCACTTGACCCAGACGGAACGGCAGTCATTTATGTTGAAAAAGAAGAGTTCAGCAATGACACCCTTGAGAAATATCATTCGCATATTGGATTTGAAACAAGGGAACTGACCGAACAGGGGAGCATTTTAATCGAACAAAAAGAAATTTGGGAGCACGAGGAAGTACTCGCTGCCCTTCACTCAGATTTCATCTATATAAAAAGGGGAGAAAAGTTTTTAGAATTTGCGATGGACTCAAGGGAGATTGATGAGGATCGTAAATGCTATGTATACTATGGAAACTTTACCGGCAACAGCCATTGACGTCTTTTTAAAAGTTTTCCGGAGAAGAAAAACCGCCATCGACACTTCCTGCCAAAAAATTTTCAGCATAAGAAGGAAAGTGCCGTTTTTTGTCGTATTGTAATGGATAATATAATTGATTCCTCTGGGGAATGACGATGCTGGCGGAAAAGCTTCTTTTGCAACTGTTAATTGTATTAGCACCAGTCCTGCTTTGTAATGCTTTAACTGACTATAAGAAAAAATGGAATTCACCAATCATCTGTGGGTCCATGCACAGTCAGGCAGCAATAGCCTGCATGATTTTTAGTTATTCAAATTATGGCCTTATTTGGGATCTTCGCTATGCTCCGCTTATTCTTGCCGTTTTATATGCAGGACCTGCTGGCGGCGGGATGGTCATAGCCTCTATTATTGGAGCTCGCATTATGATGGGTGGTGGCAGTGTCCATTACGCCATTTTGGGCTGCCTGCTTACTTCTATTGTCCCTTACCTTTTGCGAACCCGCTTTTGGAATGCTTCTTCAAATCGAAGAGTACAGTTCACTTTATTATCGGGCGTCTGGTCTTTAATTCTATGCTATTTAACACTTCTAACTTATCATTATCTAAATGGAAATACCTTCAAATTGTTTATAAATATTCCCGATTTACTGCTTTTTGCTCTTATTTATACCGCTTCCCTAATGCTTGCTGCAAAGTTATATGAAGGGCTGATTGAGAAAAATAGAATGAAGGAAGAGATACTGAAAGCAGAAAAGCTTAATACATTAAGTGAACTGGCGGCTTCTATCGCCCATGAAGTCCGCAACCCATTAACAGTAGTAAAGGGATTTCTACAATTGATGCAGCAGGATGAGAAAGGGAAGAATTATGAATATTTCGGGCTGGTTTTAAGTGAATTAGGACGGGCTGAGGCGATCATTAGCGATTACTTGAATTTTGCCAAGCCGAAATTCGAAAAACTAGAAGAATTCGCCTTAAAAGACATATTGAAGGAAATAGTCACGCTACTGGAACCTTATGCTGTAAAGCAGGGTGTACAACTAGAAAGTGAATTGGATACATCCGATTTTTGCCTTTATACAGATCGAAATCAGTTAAAACAGGCTCTTGTAAATCTTGTGAAAAATGCGATTGAAGCGACCTCAGAGGAAGGCGTTGTGACGATACATACAAGGTCCGACCAAACCCATGCCTCCGTTTTGATTACTGATAACGGAAAAGGAATGACACCCGAACAACTATCGAGGATTGGAACATTGTTTTATACGACCAAAGATAAGGGAACGGGGCTGGGAACTTCGGTATCCTTAAGAATTATTGAAACGATAAAAGGAAAGGTTTTCTATCAAAGTGAAACAGGACTGGGAACAACGGTAACAATTGTTCTTCCAGCAGGTAAAAAGGAAGAGTTAGTTAGCAGTATCATTAATGAAGAACCGACAGTAGTTAAAATAATGTAAAAACAGATGACATCCTTTCGTTTGATGTCATCTGTTTTTTTATCTAGTTAAACTATATCGAAATAGAAAAAATGATGAATTTTAATAAGGGTTATTTTATGTTGATTCAGTGAAAAACCAGTATATTCCCAGTGTAATATTACCAATTTTTTTATTTTTAAAAAAATATTGCTTTTTCGATAAAAAGATTATATTATACCGATATAAATTTTATTTGTCTTTTCAGAAAATTATAACATCGAACCTGAGGAGGTTTAAATAATAAATGGATTTATTTAGGAAAAAATCAGTTCAGGACCTGATCCAGGAATCAGAGAAAAAAGGTGCCTCCTTAAGGAAGGAGCTGGGGGCCTTTGACTTAACGATGCTTGGGATAGGGGCCATTATCGGGACCGGAATTTTTGTTGTCACAGGGGTTGCTGCTGCGGAACATGCCGGGCCAGCACTTATTATTTCTTTTGTCTTATCAGGTTTAGCCTGCATTTTTGCCGCTCTCTGTTATGCGGAATTTGCTTCAAATGTACCGGTTTCTGGAAGTGCCTATACTTACAGCTATGCGACCTTTGGTGAATTGATTGCATGGATTTTAGGCTGGGATTTAATTCTCGAGTACGGCTTTGCATCAGCGGCGGTTGCCAGCGGCTGGTCAGGCTATTTCCAAGGGCTGCTTGCAGGGTTTGGGATTCATTTTCCGAAAGCCATAACAAGTGCGTTTGACCCGGCAAACGGGACATTTGTTGACGTTCCTGCGATCGTCATCGTATTTTTACTTACTTTGCTTTTATCTCAGGGGGCAAAGAAATCTACCCGTTTAAATAACATCATGGTAATTATCAAGCTTGTTGTTGTTCTTTTATTTATTGGTGTTGGTGTATGGTATGTAAAGCCAGCTAACTGGACTCCTTTTATGCCATTCGGATTCTCCGGCGTAGCGACTGGAGCGGCTACGATTTTCTTTGCATATATTGGCTTTGATGCTGTATCGACAGCTGCTGAGGAGGTTAAAAACCCGCAGCGCAACATGCCTATCGGAATTATTGCTTCATTACTTGTTTGTACGGTTTTATATATTGTTGTTTCCGCTATCCTAACGGGAATTGTACCTTATAATCTGTTGGGGGTGAAAAACCCGGTTGCATTCGCCTTAACCTATATCCATCAAGATTGGGTTGCCGGTTTCATTTCAATTGGGGCAATCACCGGTATTACAACGGTACTTCTAGTATTACTTTACGGACAATCCCGCCTATTCTACGCAATCGGCCGTGACGGATTGCTGCCAAAAGTGTTTTCCAAGGTAGATGAAAAGAAACAAACACCGGTTGTAAACTCTTGGATCATTTGTTTATTGGTGTCTGTTATTGCGGGATTTGTTCCATTAAGCAAACTGGCTGAATTAACAAACATTGGAACCTTGTTCGCATTCATGACAGTTTCAGTCGGGATTTTATATCTTCGAAAAAACAACCAAGTGCCTAAAACAGGCTTCAGAGTCCCGTTTGTACCGTATATTCCGATTTTGGCATTCTTGTTCTGCGGATATTTAGCGGTACAGCTGCCGGCTATAACATGGATTAGTTTTGGTGTTTGGCTGGTAATTGGATTGTTCGTCTACTTCGGCTATGGACGAAAGCATTCGACATTAAATAATTCATCTGGACAATTGAAAAAGGTCAGCTAATATAAAGGGGAGTTCCAATCAAATGGGACTCCCCTTTAAATTTTCCCAATAAAAAAATGTCGAAAATCATCGTTTTTTTCATTTATTTTATAATGTTATTCTAAAAAAATGGTAGAATAGTATGAGTGATGTACGGAATTTTGAATTTTTAGAATAGTATCTAGTTTAAGGAGAACACTCATGGAAATAAGTAGCAAAGGTCCGAAGCTAATATATGAAGAAAAAAAGGCTATAAAGTTATTTTTGTGGCTATTCTATTTCTTTTTCATTTCATATGACTTTTTTTGGTATATTGTTTTACCGAAATTTACAGACTATGGAGCAGCTAAATTTCCTAGTAATGGGCTCGGTTATTGGCTTTATATTCTGGTGTTTTTGCTGCTGCCGATTTCCATTTCATTTATAAAAAGAGGAAATCCCTATATTGTCAAATACCTTTTGTTATTTGGTTACATTCTCATAGATAGTATAGGTCTTGTTATGAAGTATTATGGAACTAACCTAACGTTTGCTTCAGGAAATATAGTAGAGCTTTTGTTTGTCTTTTTTTCACCGGTATTTGTTAATAAGGAATACTATTGGAGTGTAACTATAGGATTGATTGGAAGGTATGTTCTATTAGGGCTAATACTCCATGATACTAATATCATACCTCCTATGTTTATCATTATCATTTTATCAGCAATTGCCTTTATCATTTTAATTAGATTTTATTCATATATAAAGTCATTAACATCTGTTCATGAGGAACTGAGTAAAAAAGAAAAACTTGCAGTAATAGGCCAAATGGCAGCTGCGATAGGTCATGAAATTCGAAACCCGCTTTCATCATTAAAAGGTTTTACCCAATTGCAATTAGAGTCAAAGTCAAGCAACAGCGAATTTTATCCAATTATGCTTCAAGAGATTGATAGAATTAATTCTATCGTGGATGACCTAATGTATCTAGGGAAACCCAGGGAAATCGATTTTAAAAAGGTTGATATGGAAGAAATTGTTAATTACACTATCTCTTTAATCTGCCAGCAGGCTGAATCTCAAGGTGTGAAGGTGGAAACGTCTATTGATACCCCGATTCCCCTAGTGGATTGTGATGAGAAACAGTTAAAGCAGGTATTTATAAATTTATTAAAGAATGCAGTTGAGGCCATGTCAAACGGCGGTAATTTAAAAATAGAAATAAAAATGGCTGAAGAATCTTCGCTTGACATCGTGATTGAAGATAACGGCTGTGGTATAGACGCTGCCAGTCTTGAAAATCTATTTGAAGCTTTCTATACGACTAAAAGTGATGGCACTGGACTAGGGTTGCTCATAACTAGACAAATTATTAAGGACCATGGAGGAAGTTTAAAAATTGAAAGTATACTTGGCGCTGGGACTAAAGTTATAGTCCACTTACCAATAGCACACAATAGTATTTAACAGTTTAAGTTCTCCAATTGTACAAAAATCAGCAAAATAAAATGTTTCACGGGTTTAACTAATAAGATATAATGTAGAGGAATATAGAATTATTAAAGATTTTGTCAAACCGCCAAAAGGAAATGAATTCTTTTATACTATCTTATCTGAGATAGGTAATTTGGAGGATTTTATGATACTTCATGAAGAGAAACGGACCTTAAAATGGTTCCTGCTGTTTTTTTACTTAATTTTAATAGGCTATGATTTTTTCTATTATTATTTTATACCAGCCTTTGTCACTCATAAGCAACATGGCTTTCCAAGTGACTTTTGGTTCGTAACATATATTGTATTAGCAATATTGATTCCTGTGAACATTTTTCTGAGCAAGTCTGGAAAACTGATCTCTATTAAATTTGTTTTTTTTATCAGTTATTTATTAACAACTTTTACGGTTGATATTATTAGTTTTTATGGTAGAAGTGAGGCTTACTTAAGCGGGAATATGGTAGAAGTGTATTTGATATTAACTTTGCCTATTTTTCTAAGCACTAGCTATTTTTGGATTGTTAGTACGGGTATTGCCGTAAAATATCTATTAACCGGTGTCATATTACAAACATCCTATGTTATTATGCCATTCCTTTTAGTATCCATCCTATCAACAATGTCCTTCTTTCTGTTAGTAAGATTTCAAGGTTACGTAAAATCAATTAAAACCTCTTATGATAAACAGTTAGAGGGTATTGTCAAAGGAGTTATTGCAACCTTAGAACTAAAAGACCCATATACAAGGGGACATAGTGAACGTGTAGCGAGCTATGCTTTATTAATGGCCCAACAAATAGGGGAATTTTCCAAAGACGAACAAAAATCTTTTTACTATGCTTGCTTATTACATGATATTGGTAAAGTTCATATACCTGATTCAATACTAATGAAACCAGGGAAACTCAATAATGAAGAATATGAAATTATTAAATCACATCCTGCTGTTGGCGCAGATGCGGTCAAGGATGTGGAAGGAATTAAAGACAGCATTTGTGTGATACGTTCCCATCATGAGCGATGGGATGGAAATGGATACCCCCAAAGATTAAAGGGAGAAGAAATTCCAATACTAGCTAGAGTAACTGCTATTGCAGATGCATTTGATGCAATGACATCGTCGAGGTCCTACCGTGCAGCAATGCCTTTGGAAGAAGCTCATAAACGTATAATTGAAGGTATGGGTACCCAATTTGATCCAAAGCTAATGGAAGAATTTGAAAAGGTATTCCCAGCATGGGTTAAATTTCATAATGACTATCCTTGGCAAAAAGAAATGAGTTCACTTAGGAGGTGGAGTTGATGAAAATTCGCAAATTAAAAAAAGTAAAAACTACATGCTGGTGGTGTAGTTACTGGATTAAACCATGACAAATAGGATGCTGGCATTATGCCAAGCATCCTTCTTTATTAAATAAATAAACAAGGATACAGGTGTAAAAAAATGAACCTTACACTCCATTCACATCTCGTATTAGTCCCAATTGAAATTCGTAAAGATAAAAAGAATTATATCGTTGAAGATACCAGCTCCGGGGAATTTTATGAAATGCCTAAGGTTTGTATCGATGCGATTCAATTAATCAACGAAGGCTATCAATTAGGTGAAATTGAAATCCGGCTTAAAAGCAAGTATCCTCATGAAGAGGTCGATTTACTCGATTTTGCCGAACAGCTTCTCGAACTGCAATTGGTTGTCGAAATGGATGGTGTGAAACTCGCTGCCCCAATAAAGAAGCAAGATCCGCTTGGATTTGAGTGGATTTCTCCTAAGTTGGGAAAATTCTTTTTCAATAAAGCGGCTTATACTGTTTACGCAGCCTTATTTGTCATCAACGTTTTCCTTTTTCTAACCCATCCATCTTTATTTCCAAATTTTAAGGATATTTTTATTTTTGACTTAATGGTGCTGAATATCCCGGCATGGCTCGTTTTATCCTTCTGCTTTGTAATGCTTCATGAATTTGGGCACGTGCTGGCCATGAGGGCCTACCAGCTTCCCACGAAATTAACCATTGGACATCGCCTTTTCCTTATCGTTTTCGAAACAGATATGTCATTCGTTTGGAAACTACCTTCAAAAGATCGAAATGTTTTATATTTGGCGGGGATTTGTTTTGATACGTTCGTTCTTTTTGCAGCACTGCTAGGTCAGTTGATTTTCGCAGACGGGTCAGGGATTTTCCTGAGCGTACTGAAGGTAATTGTCCTAGATGCTTTTATTCGGATGATTTATCAGTGCTGCATCTATATGAAAACAGATTTATATTATGTATTTGAAAACTCGACGGGTGTTTACAATCTTATGGAAAATGCCCAGCAGGTTTTTCGAAACTGGTTTAGATTTAGAAAACCTGCCCGACAAACTGAGGTTGTATTTGAAGAAGAAAAGCGGACGATTATCACTTATACCGTATTTTATGTGTTGGGTGTAGGGCTTACGTTATCGTTATTTTTTGGTTATTATCTCCCGCAAATGTTATATGCAATAACTACGATCCACCACTGTTTTGGCTATGGACCGTCCACCTATCATTTCTGGGATGCCGCCTTGTCCTCACTGCAGCTGTTAATTGGGTTCTTGCTACTTCTGTATTCTTTACGAAAAAAGTACATCAAAAAGCAAAATATCTAGCTCCAGCCACAAGATGCTGGGGCTTTTCTATTTGTGACGAACTTTTGTCAAAATATGAGATATATAAGGGTTTTTTTCCCCCTAGATGGGGGAGTTCCCTGATAAAGATAACACTGTCGTTTTTCTTACAATAAGAATAAGAAAACGATAGTGTTATTTTTTTGCTAATCGAAATTCACTATCGTAAATTTCGAACGCATAAATTCAACTACGCCTCTGTCTTCGTCCTACCGGACTTGCCAGTCGGCGAGTTTACATTTAAGGGAGGATCAAGAAAATGGAGTCAACTATTCAATCGGCGAAAAAACGGGATAATACCGTCAATAATGCATTTGCTTCCCATTTTGCCAAATCAATGTTTTTAAGCGTAGCCGGACTTGCGATTTTGGTGTTTATCGGAACAAGAATGTTTACACATATTGACTTAAACCTTTATGGATATATGGTAGGAACGATTACTTTCATAGGAGGTTTCTTTTACCGCTTCATCTCCTGGGGAGAAAGACCGCCAACCAAAATTATCATTAAAAAGGGCTTAAAGCTGCTTTTTAGAAAAAGCGCTCCAAAAACAGTGGTAAGCCACTTAGCGATTTACGACTTCATCAAAAAGCGCGGATTTTATCGCTGGATGCAGCACGTATTAATCGGGTGGGGCTGTGTGCTTGCTTGTTTAGTTACTTTCCCGCTCGTGTTCAGCTGGATGTACTTCAATATGGATGGAAATGGCTATTACACAGTAGTCTTAATGGGAATGGACTTAGTACGGATTAAAGCAGATGGAATCATCGCCTGGTTTTCTTACAATGCTTTAAATATTTCAGCCATCATGGTGATTACAGGAGTTTGCATGGCGCTTTACCGCCGTATGAAAAATATGCAGGCAAGAGCAGAGCAAAAATTCATGTACGATTTCTTGCCGCTCTATATGTTGTTATTTATTTCAGTAACTGGTCTACTATTGACAGTCCAAAACGTATTCTTACATGGATGGATGCAGCCGCAAATGTCGCTGATCCACCAGTTTTCAGTCATTGTAACGCTTATCTATCTGCCATTTGGTAAGCTTGCTCATATTCCGTTCCGTCCGATGAGCGTATTTGCTAGAAACTACCGTGAACATTATGGAGAACAGCATATGAAAGAATGTAAAGTGTGCGGAGATAAATTTGTATCAGTCGAACAATCGAACGATATTATTCAAGTATTGGGAACTAACAACATGGAGTTCAACATGGAAGACGGCTTTAATCTTGCGGAATTGTGCCTGCCATGCCGCAGAAAGTACCGTATCGCCAGATTCTCAGGATTCCCTACCCATCAAGTGAAGGTCAAGGAGGCAAATCAGAATGCAAGAGGTTAACCAAAAAGCCCCAAAAGATAAATTTTTTAGAGAAATCGAAAACGTACGTCATCCAAATGAAACCTTAATAAAAACACACTGCGCCTATTGTGGTATGCAGTGCGGGATGAATTTACGTGTAAATACAAAAACAAACAAAATTATCGGGGTTGAGCCTCGCTATGAATGGCCGGTTACGGTCGGGAAAATGTGTCCGAAAGGGGTTACTGCTTACCAGCAGACGAACCATCCGGACCGCATCTTAAGACCGTTAATCCGTGACGATGCTTCCTTAAAAGGAACAGACAAAGGGTTCCGTGAAGCAACCTGGGATGAAGCGTATGATTTAATCGCTCGGAAATTCAAAGAGCTTCAAGGGAAATACGGCAAAGATACATTGTCTGTTTTCAGTGGTGTATCAATGACCAATGAAAAGTGCTATTTAACAGGTAAGTTTGCAAGAGTTGGTTTGCAAACTCGCTATATCGATTATAACGGACGTTTCTGTATGTCCAGTGCAGCCGGCGGATTCCTTCGCTCATTCGGCGTTGACCGTGGTTCGACATTACCATGGACCGATATCCATGAAACAGATTGCTTGTTCATCGCTGGAAGCAACACGGCAGAATGCCATCCAACTTCGATGTTCCGCGTTTGGAACGTCCAGGAAAGAGGCGGTTATCTGATCGTTGCCGACCCACGTGAAACCCCGATTGCAAGACGTGCCGATGTTCACTTGGATTTAAGACCGGGAACAGACTTGGCACTTGCTAATGGTATTGTGAACCTATTGATCCAAAACGGCTATGTTGATGAAGAATTCGTCAACCAACACACAAATGGCTTTGAAGAAACAAAAGAATTAGTCAAAGAATTTACTCCTGAATATACAAGCGAGATTACAGGAATTGCAGTTGAAAAAATTATCCGTGCTGCGGAGATTTATGGTAAAGCGCCAAACGCAGTTGTGATGTTTGCACGCGGCATCGAACAGCAGCATAAAGGGGTCGACAACGTTTCTGGTTACACCAACATGGCGTTAGTTTCTGGGAAAATCGGCCGTCCGAAATCAGGTGTTGCAACATTTACCGGCCAAGGTAACGGTCAAGGCGGCCGTGAGCATGGCCAAAAATCAGACCTGCTGCCAGGCTACCGTAAGCTCACTAATCCAAAGCATGTTGAGGAAGTATGTCAGGTGTGGGGAATTACCCCTGAAGAAATGCCGCAGCCAGGTGTATCTGCTTATGAAATGTTTGAATTAATGGATCAAAAAACAATACGCGGTTTGTATTTGCTTTGTTCAAATCCAGCGGTATCTGCACCAAACCAAAACTTTGTCCGTAAGGCATTAAAAGGATTAGATTTTATGGTTTGCGCCGATTTCTATCTTTCTGAATCAGCAGAATTTGCCGATGTTATCCTTCCTTCCGTTACTTGGTCAGAGGATGAAGGAACGGTTACAAATATTGAAGGGCGCATCATAAAAATCAATAAGGCGCAGGAGCCGATAGGCGAATCAAAGCCCGACTGGCAAATGCAAGTGGAGCTTGCCGAAAAACTTGGCAGGGGAAAATATTTCTCCCACTTAAAAACAGCCAGAGATGTAGCAGATGAATTCCGTTTAGCTTCAAAAGGTGGATACGCTGACTATTATGGCGCTACCTGGGATAAAATCGATAAACAAGACGGTGTGTTCTGGCCTTGCCGTGATGAAAAGGACCCTGGTACACCACATATGTTTTTAGATAAGAAGTTCTATCATCCAGACGGAAAAGCAAAAATTTGCGCATTGCCATACCGCCCGCCTGCAGAAGAGCCGGATGCGGAATATCCGTTGCGCTTAACGACCGGACGTGTTGTGTTCCACTACCTATCTGGTAACCAAACACGCCGCATTCAATTCTTGCGTGATATGTGTCCGGAGCCATATGTTGAGGTTCATCCGGAAACAGCTGCAAAATATAATATTGAACATGAAGAATATGTCCGCCTTTATACTCGCAGAGGAGAGGCTGAATATAAAGTAAAAATTACCGAAGCCATTCGTAAGGATACAGTGTTCGTGCCGTACCATTTCGGTCACGAGAAATCTATCAATCTATTAACAATTGCCGCTCTTGATCCAATTTCAAGAATGCCGGAATTCAAGGCTTGTGCAGCACAGATTGAAAAACTAGAAATGAAGAAGGTGCAATAAAGTGGTAAAAAAGAGGTTATATCTTGAACTGGAAAATTGCATAGGATGCCGTTCCTGTTTGGCTGCTTGCACACAGTGCGGCGGACACGAACAGCGCAACCGCAACTATGTTTACGATGTAAATCCGCTTAAGAACCGGCAGACGATGCCTTTAATGTGCCTTCACTGTGTGAATCCGGCATGTGCGCGCAGTTGTCCGGCCCAAGCGATCCAAATCCATGAAACAGGAGCCGTCCTTTCGGCTCTTGTGGAAAAATGTATCGGCTGCCAAAACTGTACAATTGCCTGCCCATATGGAATACCGAAGTTCGATACAGAGCAGAATTTAATGTATAAGTGTGACCTATGTATTGACCGCACCAAGGACGGTATCCCGCCAATGTGCGCGAGCGTATGTCCGTCCAATACACTTCAATGGTTAACAGACGAAGAAATCGAAGCAAAACAAAAGCAATTTAATCTTGATAATGGCAAATGGGTAACCAGCATGCCATATTTAGAAGGCGAAACTAACGTACGTGTGAATCTCCCTGGAATCCTGCAGGGCGTCACTAAACTGTTCTAGGAGGGATTACCATGAGCGATAAAAATAATAAAATCCCGTTCAATGAAGATAACTATACCCACAATATTAATAGAAATAACGAACGAAAGTTGGACCGCCGCGGTTTCATGAAGACCTTGGTTGGCGCCGCTGGAGTGTTCGCCGTTTCATCACTTCCTTGGGGAGTCATGGCGGCAAAGGAGCTCAACCGCTTAGAAGATAAAAAATATCCGAAACATAAAATTGCTGATTTAGATAAGGTTCCTGTAGGTGACGCTGTTGATTTTCATTTTCCTGGCGAACACGACAGCGCCATTCTGATTCGCATATCGGAAAAGAAATTTGTCGCGTACCAAAATGCCTGCACACACCTGCGTTGTCCTGTTTTTTGGCAAAAGGATGAAGGCGAGATGCTATGTCCTTGCCATCACGGAAAATTTGATGTTGAAACAGGCGCACCAATTGCCGGCCCGCCAAGACGTCCATTGCCTGAAATCCATGTGAAAGTGGAAAACGGCGCTGTCTATGCCGTGGGGGTGAAGCGTTATGAAGCGTAGTTATATCCCTGTCGGCCTGCTGCTTGTGGTGCTGATGTTAAACATTATTTTTACACAATACATGGTGCATCAATATTTTTACGAAAATTACACAAACACCATCATCGCTGCTGTTGTGAATGTTGTCTTATTCCCAGTTGCATTCATCATTTATAAAAAAGGTGTGAATGTCAATGACTAGTGAAACGTATATTGATTTCTGCTTTGTTCGCCCGCAGGCCGGTGGATTTTCTGGGGAGATTGACGAACTGCTGAAATCGCTGTTTGCCAAGAAACGTTTAAATTGGTATCTCGAAGAAAAGGTCGTTGAAGGTGCCGAAATGGTGATTGCTGAAATTAAAGGAATGAGCAGTTGGGTGTCCGAGGACGAAACGATTAAGTTTATCGAGGAAAACGCGGGAGAGAAGTTTTGGGAGTACCTGCAAGGCTACAAGATGTTCATCTACCCAGTTGAGAGAGGATGTAATAGCTGTGGCGTCCATTGATATCAAGAAAATACAGGAGCGTTTCGCCGGTGCTGAAGTTGAAATTGCCATTCAGGACCGGGATGGCGGGGATCAGGCCCCTGTGGTGAGCAAATCGATAAAAAAGGTTCAGCTTTGCCCGGATGGAACCCATCTCCGCTTCTATTTTGATGATTTTTACTTTTTGGCAGTGCCTTTGGCAAGCCAAGTAACGGAGTCTGCTGGTTTGTGGTCGGCTGCCGATGAGGAAAGTGGTTTAACCTATACGTTTAAAAAGGTTCAGGTCTTCTAGGAGAACCTGAATTTTTTTATAAGCTTTTTAAATCACCAATAGGACAGTTATATTCGCCAATAGAAGTCCAAAATTCGCCAATAGAACATCAGAATTAGCCAATAGAAAGCTAAAAACCGCCAATAGGTTTAAAATTAGACTCGAGATATATTTAAATTGAGAATTAGAAGACAGGAGGGCAGGTAAAAATGGATTCATTAAGAACAAACCCTAATGTTTGCACATATATCATTGACTCCCAAGAAGAGGAAATCAAAAGAATTGCGCATGAACTGCATGAAGGGGTCGGCCAGAACTTATATAGTATTTTAACAGGCTTACAGTTTCTCGCATCAGGAGAACAGGACTCGTCTAAGAAAAGCTACATGAGGGAAATGAACCTGCTGATTGAAAAAACAATTCAGGAAATTAGATTGCTCTCCGTCGAACTCCATCCGCCTGCCCTGACAACACTTGGATTGTTACCGGCCATGAGAAGCTATATTGGATGTTATACCTCTACATTTGGCATAATCGTGGAGTTAGAGTCCAGCGGTGAGGGAAAATTAATCGCGGAAAAACAACGGATTGCCGTATTTCGTGTATGTCAGGAAGCATTAACCAATATTGCAAAGTACGCAGATACAGCCATTGTAAAAATGAACTTTTTCTGGAAAGAATCTGAACTAAAGATTACCATCCGTGATTTCGGGAAAGGATTCCAGCCTGAAGAGTTCCAAGGAAATGAACCTTCTTCAGGGCTCGCGGCAATGAAGGAAAGAATGCTTCTGATTGGCGGTGAGTGTGTGATATCCTCTAGAATAGGAGAAGGAACATCGATAGAAATATCTCTTCCATTATCGAATTAAAGGGGAGTTTACATTGATAAGAATTCTGTTGGTAGATGACCATGCCGTGGTAAGAAGCGGCCTGAAAATGCTGCTGCAAACGAATCCTGAAATGGAAGTAGTCGGAGAAGCATCTGAAGGCAATGAAGGCATCAAAAAAGCGTTGAAGCTAAAACCGAATGTGGTTGTCATGGACCTAAGCATGCCGCATGGAAAAGACGGCCTTACCGCAACAATGGAATTAAAAAAGCAAATGCCTGAAGTGAATATTTTAATTTTAACGATGCATGATGACGAGGAATACCTGTTCAGAGCCATCCAAGGCGGCGCCAGCGGCTGTATTTTAAAAAGCGCCCCGCATGATGAATTAATGTCGGCAATTGAATCTGTGGCTAAAGGAGATGCCTACTTGCATCCGTCTGCACAAAAACGCCTGATGGAGGAATACTTAGCAGGCGTAAAACAGGATGGCAATGATACGTACAATCTGTTGTCCGAGCGGGAAAAAGAAGTGCTTACTCTTATTGCCAAAGGATACTCTAATAAAGAGATTGCCGAACAGTTGGTCATCAGTGTCAAAACGGTCGAAACCCATAAAAGCAATCTGATGGAAAAATTGCAAATGAAAACCCGGCCTGAGCTGGTCGAATATGCCGTTAGGAAGGGGCTATTGGGATATGGCATTTAAGGAGAACGTGCGTAGATGTCAGAGTTAAGGGAACTCCCAGAATTGTTTATAGTTTGTGAGCGGTTAAGAGCTGAGATCGGCTGCGATTTTGTCGGGCTTGCCCTGCAAAATGAATCAGGTCCTGATGTCAGGTGGCATTACGCTTCCGGAAATTTAAACGATAAATACAAACGAATAACGGTCCGTTTCGGAAAAGGAATCGCAGGGAAAATTATATCAAGCGGCAGCCCTATGATGATTACAAATTTTCCAAACTCCATCATAGGAAAAGTGACGGATTATCCCATTAATCTTGCTGAAAAACTTGTGGCTACCTATGCGGTCCCTTTATTTTTTAGTGGCATACCAAAGGGAGTGCTCCTTATCGGAAAAAGAGAGGAGTACTTCTTTGCAGAAGAGGAGCAGGAAAAGGTGGCTGAATCTGCCCAAGCTCTCGAACAGCTATTAAAGGAGCATTTATTTTGATGCGGGGGATGGAAATGGACAAGGATTTACAGCAAACAAGAAATGAATTGACGGATTACAAATTTGCCCTTGATGCCTCCTCAATTGTTGCCATCACTGATGCGAGGGGGATGATTACATATGTTAACGACCAGTTTTGCCTAATATCTAAATTTTCAAGGGAAGAACTGATTGGGCAGGATCACCGTATCATCAATTCGGGACATCATTCAAAAGAATTTTTTAAAGAGATGTGGAGAACAATTGGCAGCGGTCAGGTGTGGAAGGGCGAGATTTGTAATAAAGCCAAAGACGGGACCTATTATTGGGTCGATACGACGATTGTTCCTTTTTTAAATGATAAGGGCAGGCCGTATCAGTATTTGGCAATACGTTATGAAATTACTGAACGCAAGCGGGTCGAGCAGGAACTTCAAAAAATGATGGCACGGATCATCGATGTCCAAGAGGAAGAGAGAAAGCGTTTATCACGGAATCTTCATGACGGAATCGGACAAAACCTCTACAGTCACCTGATTACCATTAACCGCCTTTTGTCGGAGATGGACCATCCGCTCTTGCAGCAGATGCAGGAGGAAGCTACCCAATTAATTGAAGAAATCCGGGAAATCTCTTGGGAACTGAGGCCTTCTGTCTTGGATGACCTAGGTTTAATTCCGGCGATTCGCTCTTATCTTTCTCGGTATTCCAATCATTATAATATTGACGTCTATTTCGATTGCGCGTTAAACCGGCGACTTGACATCAGCATTGAATTGACAATTTACCGAATTATCCAGGAAGCCCTGACAAACATTCGTAAATATGCCGAGGTTTTGGATGCTTCCGTAACAGTTAGGGAAATGGACAATGTTGTCCGAGTAATGGTTGAAGATAAGGGGAAAGGGTTTGATCTGGGGAATCAGTCTCCAGGAGTCGGACTGTTCAGTATGGATGAACGGGCTCGTTCAGTCGGCGGCACCTTGTCGATTAATACTGAACCGGGGATTGGCACGAAAATCATTCTGGAAGTGCCGATATCCAAGGATTAAAGAATGTGGGTTTAAGTATATCAGCGGATTTTTCGTTATATCAGCGAATCGTCCGTTTATATCAGCGAATTAAATAATCAGAATGATATAAAAGGCCGCCCCGAAAAGCGGGGCAGCCTCTTTATTGTTAAAGTTTAAACGAACTCTTCAAGGAAACAATCCTATTAAACACAAGCTTTTCACCATACGCGGTATCCTTAGGATCAACATTGAAATAACCATGCCGGAAAAATTGGAATTTGTCATGCGGCTGGCATTCCTTCATGTTTGGCTCAACATAGCCTTGGTGCACTTCCAGCGAATTTGGATTCACTTTATCAAGGAAAGTCGCGCCTTCATCTTCCTCTGTCTCGTCTAAAATCAGCGGCTCGTAAAGACGGAACTCAGCAGGAACGGCATGTGCCGCTTCGACCCAGTGAATAGTTCCTTTTACTTTTCGGCCAGTAAAGCCCGTACCGCTCTTTGTTTCAGGATCATAGGTGCAGCGCAGTTCAACCACTTTGCCATCTGCATCCTTGACAATTTCCTCGCATTTAATGAAATACGCATGCTTCAGACGGACCTCATTGCCAGGGAAGAGGCGGAAGTACTTTGCTGGCGGGTTTTCCATAAAATCATCCTGCTCAATGTAAATCTCACGGGAGAATGGAATTTTCCGCATCCCCATATCCGGATTTTCCGGGTTGATTTCCGCATCCAAAAGCTCAATTTGTCCCTCTGGATAGTTGGTGATGACCACTTTTAATGGATTAATAATACCCATTGTCCGCGGCGCCTTTAATTTTAAATCCTCGCGGACGAAGTGCTCGAGCATTTCCACATCAACTGTAGCATTATTTTTGGTAACAGCCGTTTCACGAACAAACGCCCGGATAGACTCAGGGGTGAAGCCTCTTCTGCGCATTCCGGAAATGGTCGGCATACGTGGGTCATCCCAGCCATCAACAAACCCTTCATCAACTAGCTGCTTCAGCTTCCGCTTGCTCATTACGGTATTGGTTAAATTCAAGCGGCCAAATTCGATTTGCTGCGGTGTGTTCTCCATCTCACATTGTTCAACAACCCAATTATAAAGTGGACGCTGATCCTCGAATTCAATCGTACAGATAGAGTGGGTAACTCCTTCAATCGCATCCTCGAGCGGATGAGCGAATGCATACATCGGATAGATACACCATTTATCGCCAGTATTATGATGTGTGGCGTGAGAAATGCGGTAAATAACCGGGTCGCGCAGGTTAATATTTGGCGAAGCCATATCGATTTTCGCACGTAACACCTTTTCACCGTTACTAAACTCACCAGCACGCATCCGTTCAAATAAGTCAAGATTCTCTTCGATGGAACGGTCCCGATACGGGCTTTCCTTACCAGGCTCAGTCAGTGTTCCTCGGTATTCACGAATTTCATCTGCACTTAAGTCATCAACGTAAGCAAGCCCTTTTTTGATTAGCAGGACAGCGCGGTTGTACATTTCCTCAAAATAGTTGGAGGCAAATAATAAGTCGTCCCATTCAAAGCCGAGCCATTTGACGTCCTCTTTGATAGAGTTTACATATTCAATATCTTCTTTTAATGGATTCGTGTCATCAAAGCGCAAGTTAGTCAGTCCGTTAAAATCATCCGCCAAGCCAAAATTTAAGATGATGGATTTGGCATGGCCAATATGTAAATAGCCGTTTGGCTCAGGCGGGAAGCGGGTCACGATTTTGTCGTGCTTGCCTGATTCCAAATCTTTTATCATTATATCCTTAATAAAGTTAGATGTTTGATTATCCATCCTTTTCAACCTCTTTCATCGTATCTACTTATTATTCATAACATAAATACTGATATTTTTCCATTGTTCCCATCATTTCATCCGAAAAACAGGTATAAAGAAGGTTAACGAAAAAAAGATGCCGGCGGATCTAAGGCCCGCTGGCATCTACTTTTTAATTAAGAAGCTTTTTCTAATTGTAATTCCTCATTCGAAGAGGATGAACGACTTAATTTTTCCAAAACAACCCCGGCCAAACCCCCGGCCAAAGCTGGAACAACCCAGCCTAAACCAACAGAGGCAAATGGAAGATTGCTCATTAAATGGTTTAGAACGCTCGACTCAAGACCAAACATTTTTAAGCCGTCATACAGGCTGACAAGTCCAGTCAGCAGCATGGCTCCTGCGTATACCTTATGGGAACCGCCGAAGAAGCGATGGCAGAATGCCAGTACGACAAGAACGATTGTTAATGGGTATGCCATTACAAGGAATGGAACAGAAACGGCGATAATTTGGTTCAAGCCTAGGTTAGCAATCAAGAAACTAAGAATCGTTACAGCAGTTACGACAAAACGGTAGCTTAGCTTTGGCAGTATTTTTGAAAAATATTGACCGCAAGCGATTGTCAAGCCGACACAGGTTGTAAAGCAAGCGAGTGTAAAAATTAGACCAAGCAGAACCTTGCCGCTGCTACCTAAGATAATAGTAGAAGCATTCGATAACAATGCTGTACCGTTATCAAATGTTCCGTAAGCCGCCATTTTTGCACCAAGGAATCCGATGGCGACATACACAAGCGCCAGTGCCACACCAGCAACGATCCCCGTTTTAAGAGTGTAAGCTGTTAATTGTTTCTTCTCAGTTACACCTTTTTGTTTCAACGCAGTTAAAATAACAATTCCAAACGCTAGTGCTGCTAAGGCATCCATGGTGGAATAACCATCGATAAAGCCTTTGAAAAGGGATGCTGTTTGATAAGTTTCAGACGGGGCCTGAAGCGGTTTATCAAGTTTTGAAAATCCTAATACACATAAAACAACAATTGATAATAATAATGCTGGTGTGATAATGCGGCCCATATAATCGACCACTTTTGATGGATTTAAGCTTAATAAATAAACAAGTAAAAAGAATACTGCTGTAAAACCGAACAATAGAACGGTCGGGCTGACAGATACATTTCCCAAAAACGGCTTGAAGCCCATTTCAAAAGCGACGTTGGCGTTGCGTGGAACCCCGAAGAATGGTCCGATTGATAAATAGACAACAATTGTAAAAATGGTCCCGAACCATGGATGAACGCGGTTCCCCAAAGTATTAGCGCCGTCCTTTACAAGGGAAATTGCAACCAAAACAAGTAAAGGCAATCCAACCGCTGTTACAACAAACCCGGTAATCGCCGGCCAGAAGGACGTTCCTGCGCCCATTCCCAAAAAGGGTGGGAAAATGAGGTTGCCTGCACCAAAAAACATTGAAAATAGCATGAGTCCAACAAATAGTGTGTCTTTCTTTTTCATAACTCTCTCTCCCTTTTGACGATTTTCTAAAAACAATACAAAAAGCCCGTCCCTATGGATAGGGACGAGCATGCTCGCGTTACCACCCTACTTCCGCAACACAAAAAAACAGTTGCGGCTCTCGATCAACGTACCATCATACGTGTCCTATTGTAACGGCAGGCGGTCCGGCAGAGCTTACTTGGTTTTTCAGCCCTGCATCTCGGAGATGATTTTCACTTGCGTCCTGACACCGGCTTTCACCACCCGCCGGCTCTCTAAAGTCTAAGAATTACAAGCTACTCTTCTCGTCATCGATTTTGAAGTTTCTAAAAAGTCGAAATAAATTTTATAGATTGATTATATTATACTTCAATAATATTTCAAGTACTTTTTTTAAAAAAAATTATTTGACGGAATTTAGTCGCTAATTTGACAGCTTTATGAATTACCTAAATGCGATGATTAAAATCACATATCCATATTTTCCTGTTCCTTATAGTTAAGATATGAGGAACGGAGGGAACTTTATGAAGTCAAAAGCCTGGTATAGGAAACAGTTGAAACGAAAGCCTGTTCAAATAACTCGATATGCTGTTCAAGCAATTTTTCTGTTATTTTTGTTATACGTTGGACTAAGATTCTATCAGTTTTATATGCACTTTGAAACGCTTGGGGAAAAGCCTTTTGTTGAGCGTCCATCGGCAGTCGAGGGGTTTCTTCCAATCAGCGCCTTGGTAGCGTTGAAGGTTTGGCTGACAAGCGGCGAATTTGATATGATTCACCCGGCCGGACTTGTCTTATTTGCCTTTTTTATCGGTTCGGGGCTTATCTTTCGCAAATCGTTTTGCAGTTGGTTCTGTCCGGTTGGAACCGTCAGTGAAATAACTGCTTGGTTTGGACGAAAGCTTTTTAAAAAGAATTTTGAGATACCAACTTGGCTGAGTTGGATTTTAACTCCGTTAAAATATTTGCTCCTGTACTTTTTCATCAGTATGATTCTTGCGATGCCGACGTTTGAGGCAAAGGCATTTTTAGATGAACCGTATAATAAAATTTCTGATGTAAAAATGCTGCTGTTCTTTTTAAACATCGGCGGTTTTGCTTTGAAGGTTATCTTAGTGATTTTTGTCCTGTCCTTATTCTTCAGAAACTTCTGGTGCCGCTTCCTGTGCCCATATGGAGCAATGATCGGCCTTGGCTCCCTGTTCAGAATTACAAAGGTGCGCCGTAATGAAGATACCTGTACGAACTGTGAAATGTGTACAAAGGTTTGTCCGCAAAGAATCAAGGTTCATACCAAAAAGGTTGTCGCTTCGCCAAATTGCAATGCCTGCATGTCCTGTGTGGAGGCTTGCCCAATTAAAGATACATTGAACATGACCGTAGTGAACAAAAAGGTAAATAAATGGTTCATTCCTGTTGGCTTTCTTGCATTGTTTTTCATAGTTGTCGTTGTCGCAAAACTAACCGGTCACTGGGATACGATTATTACCTATAAAGAATGGCAGCAATTGATTCCGGATGCGAACTATGTTGGCCACTAAAAGGCCCGTCTTTTTTGAAAAACTGTTTCTTGTTAAATAGAAAAATATCTTTTAAAATTAAGACAACTCATATGAACAGGTATTAAATAGATTGGACTGATTTATTGATGCTTTTTGTTACGGAAATGCCAAAGGAAGCAAAGGAAAAAATCCTTTATTCCTCACTAGTTCTATTTACCAATGAGGGGTATAAAAACACCTCAGTTCTTGATATTGTCGAGATGGCAAGAGTCTCAAAAACAACCTTTTACCAGCATTTCAACAGCAAGGAAGAATTATTGGCCAGCCTCTTTGACGTGGTGGCAACCGAAATACTTCAAGAGGTAAGCCTGGCCATTGACAAAGAAACCCGGACAGCTTATAAGGCGTACGTTGGTATCCGCCGCTATATCGAGATTTGTTTTACTGATGTAAAAGTGGCCAATTTAATGCTGGTGGAGTCAGTCGGTGTTTCCCAAGACGTCGAGATGGCTAGAAGTGAGGCCCACCGCCGATTTGCGCAGCTGATGTTTCAAACAGTCCGAGGCTACCTTCCTGAAACTGCTTCCGAGACAGAACTACATGTCGTATCCCAGGCCATGATTGGAGCTATAAATGAAGTAGTCGTACAAAACTATAAAGGAAAAGATGACAGTCCTTACCATTATGATGATTTAGCCCGGCTTCTAAATCGAATAGTTATCGCAGCATTCGTTAATTTAACCAATTAACGGGTGCTTTTTTTTTTGCATTCTTGCCCGAATACAGAGGAAAACAACATATTCATAGGGGGGATGTCGAAAAGTATCGAAATTTTTCGCTTGCACAATACGAGTACGTATTGGTATCATAAAAATATCTGAAAATTCAGCACTATCCATTCAAAGGAGGAAAAGTGGATCATTTTCTTTTAAATATAACGATGATATGTAAAGACTGCTTTGACACAGAACAGAACAGAACCTTCTGGGCGGAGAAGAATATGATACTAATAATGCTTCCGGACCGCTAATACTTTATATCTATTTTAGGAGGGATTAATCATGTCAAAAACAATTGAAGAATATTCTTTAGCAGATTTAATGAAAAAAATTGAGGAAACATTAAATGGGAATTCCGGTCCGATTGAAGGCCTCCAAGCAACCTATCAATTTGACATAACCGGCGATGATGGCGGCACATACCAGCTTCAATTCCAAGATGGCAAGTCAGCGGTCAAGGAAGGCTCTGTAACACCAGCGGACTGTACTTTGATTATGTCTTTGAAAAGTTTCCACCAATTCATGCTCGGCAAATTAAACGGCACGATGGCATTCATGACCGGCAAGCTGAAAATTAAAGGGGATATGGGTAAGGCCTTAAAGATTGAAAGCATTCTTCGTCAATATAACGTAAAAGACAGTTTGTAAGATTAAGCGGCCCGGTAATTTACCGGGTTTTCTTTAAAATCTAAATTTGATAGGAGGTTGCCAATGAAGGCGAATAATCTAGTGGAAGTCGTTGCCCGCACTGCCCGCCGCTACGCTGATAAGGATGCATTTTTATGGAAGCAGAATGGGAAATGGCATGGAATCAGCTATTTTACCTTTTGGGAAAAAGTGAAACAGGTGGCAGCAGGCCTTGCCCATCTTGGTGTAAAACGAAATGATAAGATTGCAATATTATCAGAAAATAACCCCTACTGGCCGGTAGCTGATTTGGCCATTTTAAGTCTAGGAGCTGTCAGCGTGCCCATCCACTCAACGCTTCCAAATGACCAGGTCGAGTATATATTAAATAATGCTGATTGCACCTTTATTTTTGTTCAAGATGAAAACTATTTAAAAAAAGTGCCTCGAAATGGGAGCGTTCCCATGAAAACGGCGCTTATCTTCACACCTACGAACTTCACCGAAACAGACACCCTTCTATCACTGCAGCATTTGGCCCAACTTGGTTCTGTAAACCCGTTAGATAATTGGGAATCAATTTGGGATGAATTGACCAGGGACGACCTCGCCACGATTATCCACACGTCAGGAACAACAGGCAACCCGAAAGGTGCGATGCTGTCACACGGCAATATCCTGGCTAATATTGAAGGTGTCCAATTCTGGGTCCTTGAAGCAAGGCCATCCGATGTGATGCTTTCCCATTTGCCGCTCTCACATGTGTTCGAGCGGATGGCCGGCCAATTTATGCCATTATCAGTCGGGTCGACCATCGCTTATGCAGAAGGAATCGATAAGGTTCAAGAAAACCTTTTGGAGGTCAAGCCAACTGTGTTAGTCAGCGTACCGCTCCTGTTTGAACGAGTCTATGCAACTGCCCAGAGAATGGTCGAATCCGGTACGCCATTACGGAAGAAAATATTTAAATGGGCAATTGGAGTGGGTTTGAAAAAATACGAGCATTATTTAAGCAAAAGCTTTGATGATTTCATGAAAAAAGGCTTCCTGCCTAAAGAAATCAAGCGCAGCTGGAAGATTGCCAATGCCCTTGTCTACAACAAGGTTAAAGCTAAGCTTGGAGGCAGAGTAAGAGGGCTTATTTCTGGAGGAGGTGCTTTAAATCCAGAAATCGGCAAGTTCTTCTGGGCTGTCGATATTCCAGCACTTGAAGGCTACGGTCTGACGGAAACGGCGCCTGTCGTCTGTACAAATCCGATGGCCCGTTCCAAGGTAGGGACTGTTGGCAAACCGCTTCCGAATTTGGAGATTAAAATTGCTCCGGATGGTGAGGTATTGGTCAAAGGTCCAAGTGTTATGAAGGGTTATTACAAGAATGAAGAAGCGACCGCAGAGGTATTCGAAGATGGCTGGTTTAAAACCGGGGACATCGGCAGTATCGATGAGGAAGGCTATTTAAAAATTGTCGACCGGAAAAAGCGGATTATTGTCCTGACAACCGGAAAGAATGTCGCCCCGCAGCCAGTTGAAAATACGATGACTCAAAGTATTTATATATCTAATGCAGTTCTTGTTGGCCAGGACAAAAAGTATGTCATTGCCTTAATCACCCCAAGCCTGGAGAATCTTTTGCCATGGGCAGAAAAGAAAGGGCTTTCCGGAAATATCGAGCAGCTGTTAAGGGAGCCGGAAGTGCAGCACTTGTTATTAAAGGAAGTGGCCAAATTTACGAAAAAGTTTGCCAAGTATGAACAGCCAAAAAAGGTTGTCATTATTGGTAAGGAGTGGACAGTTGATGATGGTGAACTGACCCCGTCTTTAAAGGTCCGCCTGCCGGAAATTCAGAAAAAATACAAGGACGTTATCGAACATGCCTACGCGGAGGAAAGCTTTATGGATATGCGGATTGCCGCTAATGAGGCGGCAGTTGGCTTATCAGTAAGCCATGAGCGAAGCGGTGGCCATTAAAAAAAAGCGTGAACCACATTCAGAGGTTCACGCTCATTTTATTTTGGCTTTTAAACAGCCAGCATTAAAGCTAAATATCCAGCAAGGATAAATAGGATACTCATGATAATGGACATCATTTTTGGCGCCTTTTTGGTAAAGGTTAAGACGATCATTCCCAAAAAAATGAATGCTAATATGAAAAGCCCAACTGACATGAGACCTGGTGAAAAATGCAGCGGAAATGTAACCTTGCCATCATGAAAAAAGGTATAGAGCGGTGAGTATCCAGACTCAGAAAGTGTTGTTTGGATATTATGCGGCGGCGATTCCTGGCCAAGTGCCCCCGTCATTGAAAAGATCAGTAACACGACAACACTTTCAAGCCGCACCCAAGGAAGCGGATTAAATGCCGCGTCACTTGATAGTTTTTTCCGAATCAGGATGCTGTTAATAAAAGCAAATGCCAAAAGTGGAGCAATGGCTAAATGTTTAAGCAAAAGCGCCTGTCCCCAAGATAAGGACCACGAATTGACATAGTCGCCTTCATTCATCGTATAGCTCATCAGGTCAAATCCTGTCAGGGCAATCAAGACTATACAAGCCCCTGCCACAGGGGTAAACCACTTTAAGAACCGCGGCCAATTATCATGATTTTTTGAAAACCAGCCGACCGTAACAAGAATTCCTATCCATGTGCAAACGGCAAGAAAATGGGTCGAATGGGTGAAATAACCCTGCCATCCCGCAATGGAGCTGGCATGACTCGCTGAGCCTCGCACATTTATTAAAATGATGGTAAAGATAAGCCCTATAAAAGAAAAGATTCGCTTTTTCTCAAGGCGGATAGGTAATAAAAAAATCAACAGAATAAAGCTGATCACAGCAGTACGAACCCAAGACTTCCCAACCTCAAAGTTGAGAAGCACGGATTTAACGGTCATCCCTAACCCTAGGTCCTTATACAAATACAAAATGATTTTTAAAACCGGAACAAACGAAAGAAAAGCAACTCCGAGAGTTGCTGTCAGCAATAGACCTTTTGAGATTTTTATTTGAGGGAGTGCCGTTTCCGGAACAAGCTGTACAATAAAACTTCCTAACAATATGGAAAAGCACAAATAAAGTAAGGCTTCACTAAGGACATTCGCTATGAACATTAAGCACGCTTCCTTCTATATAGTAACCAGTAACTTCCCGCACCGACGACAATCAAGAGGCCGACTGAGGCAGGGATCACATAGTTTTTAAAGGTCGGTTGGTCTGTCTCAACATTCTTGGCCATAACAGCGGCACTCTTTGCTTTCTGTTCTTTTGCTGCAGTATCGGCAGGTTTGTCTGCCTTTTCCGTTGATGCTTGCTCAGTAGAAGTGCCTTCTGTTGAAGCAGCAGCTTTTTGAACCTCAGGCAACTGCACCGTAAATGGAATATCGCCTTCTAATAAATGGCCGTCAATTCCGATAATCTTCCAATGTACAGTATATCCGCCGTTTTCTAATTTATCCGTTGGCGTTCCCACTAATTTATTGCCATCAACAGTAACCTGTGACAGAGGGACTTCAGTACCGTTTTGACTTTTCATTGTAAAGGTGCTGGTCTGTTCTAATTTTGTTTCAAAGGTAAGGGTAATTTCTTTAAGCTCCTGTGTTACCACCTCGCCATTTTTCGGAGAGGAATCTTCCAAATGGGAGTGTGCAAATACATTGGTTCCTAATAGAAAAAACAACATAGATACCATAAAGGAGATTTTTTTTATCATTATTTTCAACTCCATTATATTGTAAACTTCCTTGTTGTTCATTCTATCATTTTTCTTCCCATGAATATTATTTTGAAAGCATTGTTCACAAACATGTCAAATTATCTGTAGGATTGCTTAGAAATGAATTCCCTTTACTGAAGGATCGGCTCCTTGTTACCTTTTGCAAAATTTGCCGATCTTACATTTTTTCGATACGGTGTTCTATTTCAAGAACGAAATGTTCGTTTATCTGTTATAATAAATTTATCTTTGCCTTTATATATCACGTATCGGCACATTACTTTGTAGAAAGACTGTATAGTGAAAGGTGGGCTAATGTGAGGCTTTGTTTTTTCTTGTTGGGTGCAGGGGCGTTGGATGCGCTTTTGACACATTTCGGAATATCTTTAGGAGTCGTGGAGGAGGGAAATCCTCTGATAAAGGCGGTCATTGAAAAAGGCTGGGAGTATTTTTACCTGATTAAAGTTTTCCTTCCCATTATGTTAATTGGTTTATATTATCTTAATCCCTTAAAGGGAAGGGTTCGCACCCTTTTAATTTCCGCTTGTGTTCTTTATTTTTCTGTGCTAATTTTCCATATGGTATGGATTCTCCTCTATTTCAATACTTCAGCCTAACCTTTGCCAACTAGACACTTGCAACTAATTGCGTTAGTATCAAATACAACATGAAAAATGATTTAGAAAAGGGAGTACAACATGTTAAATAATTTAAAGCCATTTTTACAAGAGGCATGGGAAAAGTCTGGATTTCAAACTGCCACCGTCGTTCAAGAACAGGCTGTTCCATTAATTCTAGAGGGAAAAGATGTGATTGCCGAATCGCCCACGGGAACCGGAAAAACTCTAGCCTATTTACTGCCATTGCTCAATCAAATAGATGCCGATGCACAGTCTCTTCAAGGGGTTGTACTGGCTTCCTCCCAGGAGCTGGTGATGCAGATTTTTCAAGAATTCCAAAAGTGGTCGGAAGGCAGCGGCATCAGGGGCACATCGATTATCGGCGGGGCCAACCTGAAACGCCAGCTTGAAAAATTAAAAAAGCGCCCGCATGTCATCTTTGCCACGCCAGGAAGGCTGCTCGAATTGATTAAGCAGAAAAAAGTGAAAATGCACGAGGTTAAAATGATTGTCCTAGACGAAGGCGACCAGCTGCTTATTCATGAGCATTTGGGCACAGTGCAAACTATTGTGAAATCCACGATGGCCGACCGGCAAGTCGTGTTGTTTTCTGCCACACTGTCGCCTGCAGTCGAAAAGACTGCTAGGGAATTAGCAAAAGAGCCAGAATTTATACGAGTTTCTCGGAATGATACGGCTTCAGCCGGTGGAGAAGTTGAGCATGTTTATTTTGTCAGCGAACGCCGTGACAAAATAGAATTGCTTGAAAAAATAGCCCGCCTTGAAGGCAGCAAGTCGCTTGCCTTTATCAATGATATCGGCGAACTCCAGGTGATGAAGGAAAAGTTCGATTTTAAAGACCTTTCAGTTGGAATATTACATAGTGAAATGAAAAAGCTAGACCGTCAGGCGATCCTGAAAGCGTTCCGTGATGGAAAGCTGAACATGCTGGTTGCTACCGATGTGGCGGCACGAGGACTGGATATTCAGGGGGTCACTCATGTTGTCCAGATTGACATGCCAAAAGATATTACCCAGTATATCCACCGCGCCGGCAGAACCGGAAGGATGGGAGCGGATGGCATGGTCATCTCACTGGTAACAGACCGGGAAGAGCGGGAATTAAAACAGTATGGCCGGGAATTAAAAGTGTCGGTTGAAAAAAGAATTTTCTATAGAGGGCAAATCGTGGCGGAGCAGCAGACGCTGCGGCGTTAGAGGGTTGTGGATTTTCCACAGCCTTTTTTTCATAATGGAAAAGGATTTTAGGTAACTTTCTTGAATAAATAAGAGGTGAAATTGGAGGGGAAACGTGATGCAAAGTCCAAAATTAAAAAAGTTTTTTGAAGAATGGCTTGAGGAAGTCACCATTAGTGAAATTCAAGAAAAATTAGAAAGCGGCGAGCTTACATCCAAGGAATTGGTCCTGTTATATTTAAAACGGATTTCAGTTTATGATAAGGAGATTCATTCGGTTCTGGAAATAAATCCAGATGCTTTACAGATAGCGGAGGCACTTGATGTAGAACGAAAAGTGAGGGGGCCGCGCAGTCCGCTGCATGGCGTTCCGATTTTAATAAAGGACAATATTGACACTCATGACAAAATGCATACCAGTGCCGGGTCGCTAGCTTTAAAGGATTCTATTGCTATGAAGGACTCCTATGTAGCCGAGCAATTACGCAAGGCCGGTGCGATTATTCTCGGAAAAACAAATATGACGGAGTGGGCCAACTTCATGGCGTATGGAATGAAAAGCGGCTATAGCTCGCGCGGCGGTCAGGTATTAAATCCGTATGGCCCAGGCAAATTTGATGTCGGCGGGTCGAGTTCGGGCTCGGGTGCTGCTGTGGCTGCCAATTTCGCGGCAGCTGCGGTTGGGACGGAAACTTCTGGATCAATTTTAAATCCATCCTGTCAAAATTCACTAGTCGGCATTAAACCGACAGTCGGTTTGATTAGCCGGCGCGGGGTTATTCCGATTGCACATACTCAGGATACAGCAGGACCGATGGCAAGAACGGTCGAAGATGCTGCGATTCTCCTGGGCGCCTTATGCGGCAGAGATGAGGCAGACCCAATTACGCTGACGAATCCGCTGGCCGGGGTCGATTTTTTAAAAAGTCTTCTTAAGGACGGTCTGGCAGGTAAAAGAATTGGCATCGCTGTTGATGGGTTCCTTGAGCTTTTAATGAAGGAAAAGCAAGAAGTCTTTCAGGCAGCGGTGGAGGCTTTGAAATCGTCTGGTGCGGAAGTCGTGGAGAAAATTGAAATTCCTTGCGCCAAAGCGGAATGGAAATATGATGTGTTAACCTATGAATTTAAGCCAGACCTGAATGCCTATTTGAATGGTTTACACCCATCCATTACAGTTCGCAGCTTGCGCGACTTGATTGCGTTTAACAAAGTGGATGAAGAGCGAATGCTGAAATATGGCCAGGCAGTGCTGCTTGAGTCTGAACGGACAAGCGGATCTTTAACAGAGTCTGCTTATGTGGATGCGTTGGAATTCGACTTATTTCATTCGACAGAGCAAGGAATTGATTATGCTTTGGAAAAATATCGGTTGGATGCAATTGTTTTTCCAGGCGATGAAGGGTCGCACATCAGCGCCAAAGCGGGTTATCCATCCATCGCTGTGCCAGCTGGGTTTACTGTTAGTGGTGAGCCGGTGGGGATCACGTTTGCCGGAACCGCCTACAGCGAACCGGCTTTGATTGAGGCGGCCTATGCATTCGAACAGCTGACAAAATTAAGAAAAGCACCTGTTTTAAGTTTAGAATAAGTCATTTTGTTTTCACTCATACTATCAATGACTTTTTAAAAAAGGAGCTGATTAGTGTGGGTAGAACGAAACTCGGCAACGCGAATGCCCAGCGTAATAACAACCGCAAGAAAGCCATGAAAACAAGCTCTGAATTGGTTGAATTTGAAACTGGCGAAGCTTTAAAACAGAACCGTCCGCACGGGAACCCTAGATAATTGAGATAAAAACGCCTCCCTTGAGCGACTGGGAGGCGTTTTTTAGGAGAAAAGTCGAATTGTAGATATCCACTGGAAATTTGTAGATATCTTTGAATTTTTGTAGATAACCGCTAAGAATTTGTAGATATCCATAAAAAATTGTAGATAACCGCTAAGAATTTGTAGATATCCAACTGGGTGTCCTTTAAATATTGGTCAACAAAGGTCGTTACCCACAACCCAGGTCCTAATCCGCACCTCTTCGACCTAATTTCACCCTTCCGACAGCAATTCCAACCCTTCCTTGGCCGGACCTTCAATCACTTCGCCTTTAAAGGAATAGCGGGAACCGTGGCATGGGCAGTCCCAAGTCTTTTCGGCATGGTTCCACTCACATTCGCAGCCGAGATGGGTGCAGGTTGTGTCTACCACAAAAAGCTTGCCGTCATCATCCTTGTAGCCGCCGGCTCTTTTTCCGTTAAACATGACGGAACAGCCCTCACCAGCAACCAACTCATCTGCATCCTTCGGAACAAATTCAATTTTCCCTTTAATAAGGTGTTTGGCCACATCCAAATTCGTTGTGATGACATTTTTTAATTCAGGGTCAGCATTGAACCGGTGCGGAGAATACAGGTCTTTATAAGGATTGTCCCGGCCCAATACATAATCCCGCAGCAGATGACCGGCAAAAATACCTGTCGTCATGCCCCACTTCTTAAATCCGGTCGCCAGCAAAACATTCAACCGGTCTTCCGTAATCGGGCCGATATATGGAACCTTGTCCAAGGTAATCAAATCCTGCGCGGACCAGCGGTAGGCATATTCCTTGATCCCAAATACCTCTTCAGCAAAGGCCTCCAAAGCTTCAAAATGCTTCATAGTGTCTTCGCCCTGGCCAGTTTTATGCTTCTCACCGCCCACAATAATCAACTTTTCCCCATCTATAGGCGTATAACGGATGGAGCGGGGCGGGTCGTCGGCGCTGATATACATGCCGCCGGGATACTCTTTAGCTGGCTTGATTCCAATGGCGTAGGATCTGCTCGCATACATTCTTGCAAAATATAGCCCCGGTTTATCGTAAAAAGGAAAATGCGAAGCCATGATCACATGCTTGCACGATACACGATTGCCGCCTTTGGTTACCACCACAGGCTGGGAACCTTCCGCATCCTCAATATCCCAAGCCGTCGTATGTTCATAAACCTGACAGCCGGCCTTCACAGCTTCATCCAAAAGTGCCCGCAAAAATTTCAACGGGTGATACTGGGCCTGGTTATGCATGGCCAAAGCTCCTGTTATCTGAATATTGAAAGGAATTGTATCCTTTAACGTGCTAGGAATCCCCAAGCGCTGGTAGGCCTCTGATTCGGTTCCTAGCTTCTTTTTCGACTGCTCTGTAGTGACATACACATAGGCATCTTCTTTGCTGAAATCACAGTCAATTCCTTTCTCATTTACGAGCCGTTCGACGAACTCAATAGCCGAAAGGTTCGATTCGTAATATTGTCGGGCCTTTTCCTCGCCAAAATGACTAATCAATTCATCATAAATAATGTCATGCTGTGCTGTTAATTTAGCAGTTGTATGCCCTGTTGTGCCATTTAGCACAGTGCCGGCCTCCAAAATTGCCACCTTCAGCCCTTCCTGTGTCAATAAATAGGCGGCGGTGATACCCGTAATTCCAGCGCCGACCACAGCCACATCAACAGACAAATCTTCATTTAAGGCTTCAAAAGAAGGCAATTCGATTTCCCGCCAATAAGGCTTTGGGAATCTTGGAATTTTATTAGAACTCATAAATACCCTCCATTACCAAAATAATCTCTTGTTTAATTTTTCCTAAAATGAAAAATCAATGTAAGCTAAATAAAAAAGAACCCTGCGTAAACAGGGTCCGTGCGAATATCACCATTTAAGACTTGTCTGTAAATTGGGTTTCGTTATTGCTGTCGATTTTATCTATACGGGTTGAGTCTTCGATATCTAAGGCACTTCTTAAAAAGTGAACCAATACACCACCTGCAAGACCAAGACAAATCACCACGCCAATTGTCGTAACCCACCAGACACCCACAATATTCCCCCTTAAAATCTTTTTAAAAATATATGCGCTAGGGGAAATAATCTTGCTAATTATCCTTTTTCTTTAGCTCTGAATAATAATCAACTTTTTTAATATTGACGCCGACAAACGTCTCAATAATGGATTGGCCTCCGGCAATGGAAAAAATAAAAATAAAAACTAAAGTTATTTTGGGAAAAATCAAATAGGAGCCTCCCAGAATAATCGCACTCCAGACACCGGCACACCAATAACACTTTAATAAGTAACCAAACAGGGATTTTGGGACCTCTTTGGTATGTACCTCCCCGTTCTCCGTTTTTACTTCTACTTTTTTCATAAATGGCCTGCGAATCGATTCGGTAATTTTATCAAAAACAATTAAATGGGTAAAACGATAGCTCGCCAAAATTAACATAATATAAGTCATCCAGGAAATGTCTTTCACTCGTTTTTAGTCCTCCACAAGCCTCGTAGCATCGGCTTTAAATTATATTTATCCTTCCCTGTATATTTTGAGCCTGAAATCAAAATTCTATATTCGGAGGAGGTGTAAAATGAAAAAATCTCTATGGTTTAGTTTCTTGTTTTTGCTAGCTCTATTTTGTATCCCAAGCGTGTCGTTTGCCCAGCAGATCTATACGGTTCAGCCGGGAGACTCGATGTGGAAAATTGCTGTCAGGTATCAGGTTGGGCTTTCAGAAATTATCTCTGCGAATCCTCAATTTAAAAATCCGGCCCTTATTTATCCAGGTCAAAAGGTGACGATTCCGGATTTAGGTGGAGCTAAATCCATCGAAAACCAAGTCATTCAGCTGACCAACCAAGAGCGTGCCAAAAACGGCTTGAAGCCGATGACACCGGATTGGGAGCTGTCGAGGGTTGCTCGCTACAAGGCGATGGATATGCGGGACAAAGGTTATTTTAGCCATACAAGCCCTACCTATGGCAGTCCGTTTACAATGATGAAGAACTTTGGAATTTCCTATCGTACTGCTGCCGAAAATATTGCTGCAGGGCAGACAACACCGGCATCTGTGGTACAGTCATGGATGAACAGCTCCGGACACCGCGCGAACATTTTAAGCTCCAATACCTATATTGGCGTCGGTTACGCAAAGGGCGGTTCATACGGACATTATTGGGTGCAAATGTTTATATCTAAATAACATGGAAAAAGGGTCGGTTTCGTAGGAAACTGGCCTTTTTTGGCTAATAAGAAAGTATAAATTTTATCAAATTTATACTTTCTTAACGCATAAGTGCAACTACGCCTCTGTCTTCGCCCTTTGGGGCTCGCCAATCGGCGAGTTTTCTTTATGTTTCTTCGGGCCGACTCTTTCTAAGACTCCAGACCTATCTAAAAATCAAGCTCTAGCGCAATTATGGAAACCATGAGAAAAAGGTAAGATGAAATCAAGATAAAGAAAGGGAGTGAACAACAAAATGAAAAAGTTTGGTTTATTGGTTGCGGGGGGTATCGCCGCAGTGGTGTTACTTTCCACTATCGGTCCAATGGTAGGATTAGTGGTCAGCCTGGTGCTTCTTTACTTCATAGCAAAGCAATTTTTAAAAGCAGATTCCATCTGGGCAAAAATAGGTCTTGGGATTATCGGATTCATCGTCCTGATGGCAGCTTTCCATAATGTACCTGCCATCATCGGTGCTGTTGCAGCATATGTGCTATATATCATCTACAAAAAATGGAATCAAAACAAAACCATCAAGTTTAAGGAAGAATCCGATCCATTCGTTAATTTTGAAAAACAATGGAACGATCTAAACAAAAACTAATATTAAAGGAGAGTATGATCATGACCAACTTATTTACAAGAATTAAAAACACTGTTTTAGCCGATTTACATGAAGCACTTGACCAAAAGGAAAACAAAAACCCGATTGCCCTGCTAAATCAATATCTTCGTGAAAGCGAGCAGGAAACTGAAAAGGTAAGAAAACTGGTCGAGCGCCAGTACCGCCTGCGGGATGAATTTACAAAAGAACTCCAACAGGCTTCGGAAATGGCCGCGAAAAGAAAGTATCAAGCAGAAGTGGCAGCGAAAGCCGGAGAAGAAGAGTTATATCAATTTGCTCAAAGCGAATTCCAGCAATATGCTGCCCGTGTCGAGCGCCTAAGTGCCTCACTTGACCAGGTAAAAGGTCAGCTTGGGGAATTGGAAAGAAAATATGAAGAAATGAAGCATAAGCTGAAAGACATGCAACTTCGCCGGATGGAACTAATGGGCCGTGAGAACGTCACGCGTGCTAACCAGCGCATGAATCAGGTGTTAGACTCCAATACCTATTCGGATAAAGCTTTCTCCCGCTTCAAGGAAATTGAGAACTATCTTGATGGCCTTGAGCATAAGGTGAACAGCTCTTATTACCGCAGCACGATTGACGCAAGGGTTGCCGAACTAGAAAAAAACATAAAATTGGAAGAAAGCAAGTCCATTTCTTAACCAAAACATGGTATTCTTATGAAAGAAGGCGTAGGGTCCTACGCCTTTTGACTATACATAAAACAAGAGGAGAGGTGAACCGATGTTTAAAAATGTAAAAAATGACTATCTAGGCTGGCTGATGCTTGTCGGCGTGGTCATATTGCTTTTAGAAATATTATTTTTCAACAGCGGGCTCATTTTCTCTTTATTTATCGCAGGCGGTATGGTTTATTTGGGCCGTAAAAGGTCTGGTAAAAAGCTTGGCAAACTGCTTTTCATCGGCGGAATCATTTTCTTTGTCATCAGCGTCTTAAACATGATGACTTTTAAATTCTTTCTATTAGCAATCTTACTGCACTTTTTTATACAATTTATAACCTCGAAAAAGAATCCCAATAAGATTGACCTGCAAATTATCGAAACGGAAAAAACGTCTAAAGAAGAAATGCTCATTCAAACAAAGCCATTATTTGAGAATATCTTGTTGGGCCAGCAAAAAACGCCGGTCGGTGTTTATGAATGGAATGATATCAATATCCAGGCCGGTATCGGCGACACAATCATTGACCTTAGCTATACGATGCTGCCAAAAGGGGAAACGGTCATATTTATCCGAAACCTGATTGGGAATGTGCAGATTCTCGTCCCGTATGAGGTGGACGTCAGTGTCCAGCATTCCTGCCTGGTCGGTTCCTCAACGGTATTTGATCATCATGGAGCAAAAATGTTTAACCAGATTTTTCAATTAAAAACACCAGGTTATGAAGAGGCCGAGCACAAGGTAAAAATCTTTACTTCGCTCATCGTCGGGAATTTAGAGGTGAGCCGGATATGAGTGCAACAGGCCGACAGATTATGTGGAGTATCAGTTTTGCCTTAGGTTTGGCGATTATGATTACTGCCGTTTTTACGATAGTTTTTCCTTTGAAAGACTGGTCAGAATTATGGACGAGAAATTTCATGGATATTCCGATTGCCATTTTTGTTCCCGCTTTCAGTATTGCTGGCGGAATTCTGCTTGGTGCTGTGACGGGTCTTTTTTGGAGAAGACAGTTTCACAGTATTGAACACTCCCTCCATCAATTGGAGGAGGGAAGGCATACGGATGTAACCGGCAAGCAGCCGGTGGCAGAAATGCAGGCGATTGCCGGCCGAATTGAAAAAATCGGCAAACAGCTGGCGGAACAGGCAAAGCTTTCGCAGCGGCTTGCTACAGAAAAGGTGGAGGACCAGGAAGCGCGCATCCAGGAAATAATTGAACAGGAGCGGAATCGGTTAGCACGAGAACTACACGACTCCGTCAGCCAGCAGCTCTTTGCAGCCTCGATGATGATGTCAGCCATCAATGAGACGAGGGAAGTATCCGCGGAATCCTTTGAGTCAAAACAGTTAAAAATGGTGGAAGAAATGATTCATCAATCCCAGCTTGAGATGCGGGCACTCCTTCTCCATCTGCGTCCGATTGCCTTAAAGAACAAATCGCTCCAGGAAGGAATTGAGGAGCTGCTGCTCGAATTAAGGCAAAAGGTAACAATGGATATTGAGTGGAAGGTAGAGGAATTTCCGCTTGATAAGGGCGTCGAGGATCATCTTTTCCGGATTCTTCAGGAATCGGTTTCCAACACATTGCGGCATGCGAAGGCAAAAAAACTGGAAGTGCTGTTAATCAAGAGGGACCATCTGATTATTATGCGGGTTGTCGATGATGGGCTTGGTTTTGAGGTTGAGTCTGCGAAAGCCGGCTCTTATGGAATGCAGAATATGCATGAGAGGGCGCTGGAAGTTGGAGGTACCTTAAAGGTTGTCAGTATGAAAAATAAGGGGACGAGGCTTGAAGTGAAGGTCCCGGTGATGAGTAATGGAGAGGGTGCGGATGATTAGAGTAGTCTTTGTCGATGATCATGAAATGGTTAGAATCGGGGTGTCCGCTTATCTTTCAGCACAGCCTGATATTGAGGTTGTAGGCGAGGCGGATAATGGAAAAACTGGAGTAGAGCTGGCGTTGCAGCTGCGCCCGGATATCATTTTAATGGATTTGGTCATGAAGGAAATGGATGGAATTGAAGCGACACGGCAAATTATCGAACAGTGGCCGGAAGCCAGGATCATTATCGTGACCAGCTTCTTGGATGATGAAAAAGTGTACCCGGCGTTGGAGGCTGGGGCAACAAGCTATATGTTGAAAACTTCAAAAGCGAGTGAAATCGCTAATGCTGTTCGTGCCACTTACCAGGGCCAAACCGTTCTCGAACCGGAAGTAACCGGAAAAATGATGGTGAAAATGCGCCAAAAAAGCCAGCACCTGCCCCATGAGGACCTAACCAGCCGCGAACTGGAAATTTTGCTTTTGATGGCCCAGGGCAAGACCAATCAGGAAATTGCCGATGAACTTTTTATCGCTTTGAAAACGGTCAAAACGCACGTCAGCAACATTTTAAGCAAACTCAATGTCCAGGACCGCACCCAGGCGGTTATTTATGCATTTAAGCATTCGTTGATTCAATAGATCTTTCAAAGACTTCCCGTGTTTGGGAAGTCTTTTTTGCATGCACCGAAAAATCCCCTACTAATCCGAGAACTTGTCTCATAAGTTTATAAAAGTGAGATTGATAAAGGGGAATCCAAAATGGCTGTTTACTACAAGGGTATTTTCTTTTTGGCGGCAACCGCTTTTTTAGGTGAAGGAATTGAAGTTTTGGTTAATATGATCCTGGCACGGGAATTAGGCTCCCATGGTCTCGGGCTGTATATGTCTATTCTTCCGACCGTTTTTCTCATTGTCTTGCTTTCGAGTTTTGAATTGCCTGTCTCAATTTCGAAATTTGTCGCGGAAAGAGAAGAACGATATCATCGGAATATCCTCTATCATGCGATAACACTTACAATTGTCTTCACAAGTATCTTATTGCTGGCAGGAACCGCGCTGATACCGTTTATCCCGGTATTTGATACCTACCATCCATACATCAGGTGGCTTGTGCTCCTCTTAATACCGGTGATTTCCTTTACCTCTGTTGCCAGAGGCTATTTTATGGGCAAGCAGCAAATGGGAAAGATTGCGATTTCTAATTTCCTCAGGAAAGCCGTCCAGCTTGGGCTTTTGTTTGCGCTGTTCCGCTTTTTTGAATTTAACGCTGAGACCTCCTTGCTAGTGGCCCTTGGGACGCTGATTGGCAGTGAAGTTGTCGTCTTTCTTTATTTAATTTACATGTTCATGATTCAATATCACCACGTGAAACGCCAGCCGTTTTCTAATCTCAATCGCAAGCTTGTCAGGAAAAATTTAATGGCGGTCTCTATTCCAACCACTAGCATGCGCTTGTTTTCGGCTTTTACGGGTGCCATCCAGCCCTTCATTATCAAAGCTGCCCTAGTCCATGCCGGCCTTACTCACACAGCGGCAACTGAACAGTTTGGGATGCTGATGGGAGTGGCGATGTCGATCGGCTTTTTCCCGGCGTTTATAGCCCACTCCTTGCTGATCGTACTTATTCCGGCCGTCTCAAAAACCCATTCCGATCGGGATTACCCATCGCTTAGAAAGATGCTTCAGCAGGTAATGGTCCTTACCTTCTTCTACGGTATTGCGGCAGTTACGATTTTTTACTTTTTTGCACCCGAGTTAACTTCATTATTTTTTAAATCAGAAACATCGGCTATTTATCTTCAGCTGCTCTGGCCGTTTTTCTTATTCCATTACTTCATCATGCCGCTTCAGGCGTTTATGATTGGACTTGATATGATTAAAGAGGCGTTTTTCCATATTATTTGGTCGACGGTCATTGGCTTCGCTCTGATTCTTTGGCTTGGCTCGATGTATGAGTGGAGAATGAATGGAGTCATTATTGGCATGAATACAGGCTCAGTGTTATTGTTCTTGATGCATTATGCTACTGTTTGCAAAAAAATTGGACTTACCTTTTTTATGAAGGGGACTGTTCCAAAAACAATGGAACACTAGACAAAAGTACTTTAAAAACGCTAAATTGAATAATATTTTATAGATAAATATTTTTTAAAAAAGGGGAAGGTCACAGTGAGTAAAAAGATTCCTGTCCACCTGCAGCAATATATCGCCAAGCAGCACTATCGGCAGTATACGCCGATTAACCACGCTGTTTGGCGTTTTGTCATGCGGCAAAACCATTTTTATTTGAAGAATATTGCTCATTCCGCTTATGTAAAAGGATTGAAAGATTCGGGAATCAATATAGAATCGATTCCGAGGGTCGAGGAAATGAATGAAAAATTAGCACAAGTTGGCTGGGGGGCTGTAGCAATAGATGGTTTGATTCCTGGTGCCGCTTTTTATAGCTTTCTAGAAAACCGTATTCTGCCAATCGCGACAGACATACGAAAAATTGAAAATATCGCATATACGCCTGCACCGGATATTATCCATGAGGCGGCAGGACATGCTCCTATTCTCTTGGACCCATCTTACCGCGACTTTGTTAAAAAAATAGGAGAAATGGGAGCAAAGGCACTATCCAGCAAGGAAAAGCTGAAGGTATTTAAGGCTATCCGCCAATTAACAATTGTCGCCGAGGACCCGAAATCAACCCCGGAACAGGTAAGGGAGGCTGAGAATAGGGTAGCGGAGGCAAGGAAAAAGGTAAAGGGATTAACAGAGGCCGACAAAGTTTCCCGGCTTTTCTGGTGGACGGTTGAATACGGATTAATTGGCGACCTGAATTATCCAAAAATTTACGGGGCAGGGCTTCTTTCTTCAGTGGGCGAAAGCCAAAGCTGTCTTGCTGATGATGTACGGAAAATTCCCTTTTCCGTTGAGGGATGTATCCACACCCCGTATGATGTGACCAAGCCGCAGCCACAGTTATTTGTATGTAGCAGTTTTGCAGAATTGACTGCGGAAATTGATAAATTCGCCGAAACAATGGCCTTCAGGAAAGGCGGCACGGAAAGTCTCGAAAAAGCATTAAGAACGGAAGCAATCGCGACCATTGTTTTTTCCTCAGGCCTGCAGGTAACAGGGACGCTAGGGGAGATTTTAAAGGATGAAGGAGAGGAAGCCGTTTATTTCCGGACAAACGGGCCGACAGCGTTATCCTTTGATGATATTCAGTTAACAGGTCATAGTACGGAAACCCACCGAAAAGGGTTTGGAACACCGATTGGCCGCTTAGCACACGGGATTGTTCTGGAGGATTGCAAGCCGGAACAATTGCATGCCTTGGGAATTTACGAGGATAGCCCAACAAGCCTGTGTTTTGAAAGTGGTATTAAAGTGGAAGGGATAGTTACGAAGATTCTGCTTGCTGAGGGGAAACCGATTCTCATTTCATTTAAGGATTGTACGGTAAGGCATAAGAATCAACTTTTATTTAAGCCCGATTGGGGAACTTTTGACATGGCTGTCGGGGCGGGAATTACATCCGTTTTTGCAGGTGCCGCCGATCCATACTCCTTTTTTGATATGCAGCCTGCAATGCCGCTTGAAGAAGAAACGGTAAGGGATTGTGAAACCGAACTTGAAAGCCTTTATGAATCGATTCGCCAAATTCGCGAAAGCTCTAATTGGAATGCCTCGGAGGTAGGGAAAATTACAGCTCTCCTTGATGACAACTATCCAAAAGAGTGGTTATTGCGGTTGGAAATTCTGGAACTTTATCAATTACATGACGCAGGCCATTCTAATGTTCAAGGATTAATAAGAACACTTCACGAAATGGGTTGGGGCCCTTCCATCAAACAATTAATTCAACGGGGGTTGGAACTTATATAACAAAAGGAGCTTGAGTGTGTTCTCAAGCTCCTTTTGTTATATGAAATTAATCACGGCTATTCAAAATCCCGAAAATACGCAGGATGCTGATGAATAGGTTGACGAAGTCTAGGTACAGGCTTAACGCCATCATTGGAACATCTTCCGGGCGTACACCGTAATGCTTCATTCGGCTGATGTCAAAAAGGACATATCCGCTGAAGACCAGTACCCCGATGAAGGAGTAGGCCAGCATCCCGGTTGAGCTTAACGGGAAGAATATGTTGAAAATTGAAATCGCCACTAACGCAAGTAGGGCAGCGAGCAGGAATCCGCCTAAGAACGAGAAGTTCCGTTTGGATTTAGCTGCATAAATGGAAATCCCGCCAAACACGACGGTTGTTGTGGCAAACGCCATGACAACAACATTGGCACCGGCTGTTGCTGCATAATAAGCGACAATCGGATACAGAGTGATTCCCGAAATAAACGTAAAGACATAAAGGAAAGAGTAAGAGATGGCTTTCCTTCTTCTAAAGAAAACAGCTGCAAGGATCATGATGAATTCTAAAATAGCTAATGGCATAAATAATGCTGGCGGAACATAAACACCTGCCATCGTCCCGACAAAGGCAACGGCAAGGGATAACGCAAACGTCCGTAATACCGAAGGCATCATTTCAGTCGAAGTTTGTGTATTATACAATTTATCTTCACCTCATAAATAATTTGCTTACATTAAAGATATACGAAAAAGTGGTCAAGGAGTTTCATGTTTTCGTAAAAAATCTTTGTCTTCTTTTAGTAAATCACGAATCTCAGCAAGCAATTCCTCTGAGCGGTCTACTTTTACCGGTGCTTGTTCTTTTACCTCTTCCTTCTTCTTGAAACGGTTTAAAAACTTGATAAAAAGAAAAATCGTGAAGGCAATGATAAAAAAGTCGATAATGTTTTGGATAAATACTCCGTATTTAATACTTTTAAAGGCCAGATCTTTCACGTCTACTTGACCAGTTAATAAAACAATGATTGGCATAATCACATTATCAACTAACGAGGAGACGATTTTCCCAAACGCTCCGCCGATAATCACACCGACTGCCAAGTCGATGACATTACCTTTCATCGCGAATTGCTTAAACTCATTCCACATATATTTTTACCTCCATAAAACGGTCTAATATATAATTGTAACCATAAATGGAGTTTATCTGCAACCGTGATAAAAGACCTATGAAATCAACTTCATTTTGATTGCTTTAACAGCCGCATCCGTCCGGTTTTTTGCCTCGAGTTTTTGAATAATAACCGACACATAATCACGGACAGTGTAGCTGCTTAAATGGAGCTCCTTAGCCGCTTCACTTATGGAAGCCCCTTCAGCAATCAGCTTTAGCACGTCTTTCTCCCGAGGTGTTAACAATGTATCGAAGCTTCCGAACTGCTGGAGTGCCTCATCCCAAATGGAAAACAACAACTCCCCAGCGTAATGGCCAAATTTAATCAGTGTGGTTAAGGTTTGATTCGACACAAGAAAATCAGAATATTCCCCTTGGTCCAAGATGGCGATTCCAATCAGTTTGTTTTTTGTCGGAACAAAAATAGGCAGCACAACTAACGAGCGAAGTTTAAATTCGTGAATATATTTTTCTGGCAGCACTTCTGCGGCATTGGAAAAATAGAGAGGCTGTGAATGCGTTAACGAATTTAGATACTTTTTAATCAGGGGAAGTTTAAAAACCTCCTCCCTAATTTGCTGAACAGAAGATGTGCTGACATTATGTCCGGAAACACCAATCCCTTTTTCTTCATACTGATTATATAAAAATAAGGCACAGCGTTCGAACGGCATATATTCAACCAGTCCTGTCGTAATCGCATTAACAGCATCGCCTGCACTGCGGGAAAGAAGCAGGTGCTGTAAAAATAAAAGCGAAGTATTTTTCCAATCAATTTTGCTTTCCAAATGGTAAAGCTTTAGCTGATGAAGATACATTTCCCTAATAAAATCGATTTGCTGTTCTTTTACTTGAAATTTCTCATTCTCAAGGCAAATAAGCAGGGTGTCATTTAAGCAAGGAATTTGGATAAGGGGAGAATCACCCGAGTTTTGGCCTATTAATCTTTCAATTGCAATGGATAGGTGGCCGATTTCCCGAGCCTTTAAGCTTTTACACATTTCAAGCAAATGGCCGTCTACTGGATTCTCATCGGAACAGACAACGCTATCGATGACATACTCTTCTTTGTCTTTTTTCACAATGGCAACCCACTTCATAGGGAGAACATTAGTTTCAATAATGATTTTTGCGCTGTTTTCGTTTCGATATTCCATGTCCTGACTAAGAAGTGCCTGGTCTAGTATTCTAATGAAAAAAGCTTGGATGGCCTGATGGTCAAGAAATGAGGACTCTGGATTTCTGTCCAGAAGCTTGTGAAACATATTTTCAATGGTTGTGACAAGAGAAAGGGCTTCATATTCATCATACTTGCTGGAAAAACGCTTTTGCCATTCGGCAAGCAAGGATAGGATAAAAGAATCAGCATTAAGGCTTTTATTTTGAAATACATCTTTAATAGCAAACTGAATAATGACATCAATTTCATCAACTAAACTTTGATTTCGATATTTTAATGAAGGCATAAGTATCTTCCACTCTTTTAAAAAGGGTGAACTTAGCTCGTAAAGAATGGAAAGTCCTTTTAATAAGAGCCGCTCCACTTTTTCTTCCATAAAGCTTCCACCTCCGGACAATCTATATTTATATAATAATATGGATTGGAAAAATTTCCAATACGCCCTTAGTAGTATTACCCCGGCATTTGACGGGGGTCCTTATAAATTTCCGATATTTTCAGTGATTGTAGTTGTCTAAAAAGAAGTGTAAGGTAAAGTAAGTAATTATTATTTAAATATTCGGAATTGTAGGAGGGTTTTTTATGGAGAATCCAGTTCAACTTGAAGGAACAATTAGTAAGAAAGCTTTCTGGTCAGCATTGACAGCGGGGTTTTTAGCTCTCGGACTGCTGTTAGTGTCATTCGGCATTTCTGGTGTCGCTTATGCAGTGCCAATTGCGGGTGTAGGTGATTTCTATGTTGAGTTTGATAAATTAGAAGGCACAGGGTATACCTTCTATCCAAAGATGGGGGAAACAAGCTCGGAGGATTCTGCACCACAAGGAACAAACCTTATTGAAAATTTAACGATTACCAATTTGCAATTATACAAGGATTTTAAGGTAGGCAGTGAGTGGATACGAGTCAAAATTCAGGCTTCCAAGCCAGTTCAAATCAGCGGACTGCAGCATGATGCCGGCCTTATTGAAGCAGATGCCAAGTTCCAGAACCTGGTCCTCGAGGAGAATCACAGTGATGACTGGCAAAAGCAATTCCAGCAAAAATCGTCCACGATCACATTAGAGCATGCCAAATTAAAAACTCATTATCTATTTCAGAAAACGATTAATATGAACGGAATGAAGCTGACTGTAGAAAGAATTAAAAAATAAGGAGGGAACTAGTATGAAAAAATGGCGAAAAAAGCGGCCGTTTTGGGGTGCCATGCTAACAATTATAAGCGGGCTGATGATTTTATGGGTACCGTTAAACTTATATTTAAGCACCTTCCTTCCTGGGTCGATTGCCGTTATTGGTTTATTATTTGGCGGGATGATAACGTTAATCGGAATCATTGCCTTATTTTTCCCTAATGCGTCACGAATTCTAGGGATTTTTACAATATTCCTATCGATATTATCTGTAATTGGGGCGTTAGGCGGGTTTCTCTTCGGAACAATCTTTGGAATTATCGGAGGTTCGCTCTTGACAGCATGGCACTTGGGACCGGCTAAAGTGAAGTCTACAAGGTCAAGCGGTGTCGAAGAAACCGTTCAACACACCTTCACCTTCTAAAGGAGACCAAATTATGTGGTGGAAAAACAAATCTTTCTTGATAAGCTGCAGTGTTGCGATCATGTTTTTCTCGCTCTTCTCTTTTAGTTACGGTGCTAGGGCAGAAACAACAACCGATATGGAAGGCTTTATCATTGAGGCAGACAGAGTGGTTGGGACTGGGATGTCAGCTTCCATTGTAGAGCGAGAAACATCCGCAACTGACAAAAAGCCGATGCTGCAAATTAAATATAAATCGGCCACGATATATGGTATGAAATTAACAAAGCGGGTTAATTCCGGCAACGGACCAATAAGCATTGTCTTAAATGCAAAAGGACCAGTTACCGTATATGGAATGACAGTTGATATCTCGGCCATTTCCTTTAAAGGAGCCTGTATCCATGCGGCAGAAACAGTCCCCCAGCTAGGGATGGAAAATGTTACGATGGTGGCTCACTTTATGGAGTCAGATGACAGTGTCATCAATCAATTGACACTAAAAACGGTTTCAGGAAACGCTGGCCCTGAAAAGCCGGGCCAGCTGCAAATCCTTCAAGATTTAAGTAAGCTTCCTTTGGAGCAATTGAAAAAGGAAATTGAAAAAATCATGTCGGGACACCTGCCGCTTACCTGTGCTGATAGTAACAC
>NZ_JAGYPE020000110.1 GCF_018343545.2 Neobacillus citreus
TGAGCGCGCGTTAATAAGCTTCATGCTTGACCTCCATGTCGATGAGCATGGTTACACAGAGATACTGCCTCCATATATGGTGAATCGTACCAGCATGACTGGAACAGGACAGCTGCCAAAGTTTGAAGAGGATGCCTTTTTAATTGAAAGTGAGGACTACTTCCTAATACCGACCGCAGAGGTGCCGGTCACTAATTATTATCGCGATGAAATTTTAAGCGGTGAAGAGCTGCCAATCCGCTTTGCAGCCTACAGCGCTTGCTTCCGATCTGAAGCTGGTTCTGCAGGGCGTGACACAAGGGGATTAATTCGCCAGCATCAATTCAATAAGGTTGAGCTTGTGAAGTTTGTAAAGCCTGAGGACTCTTATCAAGAGCTGGAGAAACTGACTGCTGATGCCGAAAAGGTTCTTCAATTACTGGAATTGCCATACCGTGTGTTAAGCATGTGTACGGGCGACCTTGGCTTTACAGCAGCAAAAAAGTACGACATTGAAGTGTGGATCCCGAGCTATGGAACTTACCGTGAAATTTCTTCTTGCAGTAATTTTGAGGCGTTCCAGGCAAGACGGGCTAACATCCGCTTCCGCCGCGACCCTAAGGCAAAACCGGAGCATGTGCATACACTTAATGGCTCTGGCCTCGCGATCGGCCGTACGGTTGCAGCTATTCTGGAAAACTACCAGCAGGATGACGGCAGTGTCGTAATTCCAGCTGTGCTGCGTCCATATATGGGTGGCCGCGACGTCATAAAGCCGTAATAAACAATGTATAACTAAGTTGAATAGCGACTTTTTTTAATGGCATATTAATAATGTTGACACAGGGTTAAATATATGATAAATTAACTTCTGTTGTCACGGAGGAATACCCAAGTCCGGCTGAAGGGATCGGTCTTGAAAACCGACAGGCGGGTTAAACCGCGCGGGGGTTCGAATCCCTCTTCCTCCGCCATCACAAGTAAAAACGCGCATAAAAACTGGAGATAAAAATTCGTTACAATCCTTTGTAACGGATTTTTTATTTTTTAAAGAAAAAAGCACATATCAGGGATTACCCAATATGTGCTTTTGTTATATATAAAATTTCCTTAAGCTTGTCTTCTACTTCTTGGCATACTCGTTTGGCGTCTGCTTCACTATTCACCACATCGGTTGTGTCCATATCAATGACCAAAACCTCACTGGCATTATAGCGCTCCATGACCCATTCATCATAGCCCTTCCAAACCTCGAAATAATATTCCTTCAGTTCCGGGTTAATTTCAAAGCTGCGGCCGCGGGCCATAATCCGATCAATCACCGTATCAAACGATCCTTTTAAATAAACCATCAAATCAGGAGCTTTTTTGGGAAGTTCTTTTAACTCCTCCAGCATATTGTCGACTAACTCTTCATAGATTTTAAATTCGAGGCTGGAAATCCTGCCTAAATTTTTATTGACATAGGCAAAGTACCAATCTTCATAAATAGAACGGTCCTGAATGGTATAAATCGGGTTTGTCCAATTGATGCAATCCTTGACTGTTTTAAACCGTTTATTTAAGAAAAATAATTGCAATAGGAAGGGAATTCTTCTTGCATCCAATTCTTCCTGTGTTAATTCATAGTAAAGCGGGAGAATCGGGTTGTCATCCACCGCTTCATAAAAAACTTTGCTGTCAATGCCATTATTCTGAAAGTGTGCCTTTAAAGTGTCAGCCACACTCGTTTTGCCAAGACCGATCATGCCTCCAATAACGATGCTCACGAACATCCCCCTGTTTCTATATAGTGTTTGTCCAGCTGTTTGCTTTCAATGATACTCCAAGCTTTTCAATGATATAGTCTAGATCCTGCTCGTTTTTCACAAAATCCAGCTCATCACCACTGAAACGGAGAACCGGTATTTCCGGATGCTCCTTTTCAAAAAAAGCCATTGTGTTTTCATAATCTATGGAAAGCTGCTCTAAATAAAGCGGGCTGATGTTTTTCTCGACCTCGCGCCCACGGATTTTTATTCGCTTTAATAAGGTGTCGAGACTTGCGTGCAGATATATGATGACATTCGGTTTTGGCATATCCTCTGTCAAAATTTGATAAATCTTATAATATTTTTTGTATTCGTCAGGACTCAATGTCCGAGTAGCAAAAATTAAATTTTTAAATATATGATAGTCAGCCACTACAGATTTATTTTTGCTTAAATAATGGGAATTAATATCTCCAAGCTGTTTAAAGCGATTGCAGAGGAAAAACATTTCTGTCTGGAAACTCCATTCCTCTATGTTTTCATAAAATTTCCCTAAGAATGGATTTTCATCGACAATCTCTTTTAATAATTCAAACTCAAAATGCCGAGAGATGGCTTTGGCGAGAGATGTCTTTCCAACACCTATCGGTCCCTCAACGGTAATAAAGGGTGTACCCCCCATTTGGCTGCTCCTCCTTCTCCAATTGCCTGCAGGTTCTATCTTTTTCCAGATTCGTCTGGTTCATATATATATGCAATTTTTAATAATTGTCCTGCAAAGTCGCCAAAAAGCGACAAGCACCTTGTCACTTATTCGAGCAATTATGCTTTAATTCGACACAAACATCATTTTATCACAATCGGTACAGGAAGGGATATGGAATTTTTGAGGAAGCTTTTACATGTTTATAAGAAAGAAAAAACCGCCGGAGACCAGCAGTTATCAGGTGGAGAATACTCGTGTTCCTCTTTTTGTTACGTTGAAATTATCAACGATTAACAGCCAGTTTTGTGGGAAGGCGAGGCCTAGTTTCCAATAGCTCATTCCTCTTATATTCATCTGTTTGATCAAATCAAATTTTGCCTGGATGGAGCGGGCGTCTTCAAACCAGACTTCATGCTCTTTGCCGGCCGCATCCCTATATCTAAAATGCGGTGCTTGCGCTTTTGTATCGTATTCAATCGGGACATTGTGTTGGGCAGCAAGCTGGATGGCTTGCTGCGGGCTGACAGCCTTTGCCACGGTACCTTGAACGAAAGGCAGGGTCCAATCATAACCATAGAGATTTTGCCCCATGAGGATTTTGTTAGATGGTATATCTGTCACCGCATAATCCAACACTTTTTTTACCTGGTCAATTGGCGAGACTGCCATGGCCGGACCGCCGCTGTAGCCCCATTCATAGGTCATGATGACAACAAAGTCGGATATTTGACCGTGGGCCTTATAATCATGTCCTTCATACCATTTTCCTTGCTGGGTTGCACTTGTTTTTGGCGCAAGGGCAGTGGACATGAGCCATCCTTCACGTGAAAAGCGCTGCTTTGCCTTTCTTAAAAAGCGGTTATAAGCCTCGCGGTCAGCAGGGCGCAAGAATTCAAAATCAAAATGGATATCACGGAAGCCGTATTTTTTTGCGGTGGCGACAATGTTATTGATAAATCTATCTTGAATTGCGATGTCATTAAGAAGAATCCGCCCTAGCTCATCGCTGAACTGGTCATTTTCCTGGTTATTGATGACCATCATTAAGACATTGCGGTTGGCGTTTGCAATCGCCGGAAAGTTATTTAAGAGCGGCTCCTTTAGCGTGCCGTCACGCCGGGCCTGAAAGCTGAATGGGGCTAAATAGGTAATATAGGGCGCTGCCTCGCGGGCACTTGCTTCCAAATTAGGGGCAACAGATGTCCCGCGTGGTTCCACGTAAGCATTGAATTCGGCATTTCTTTTTTTTCCCTGAGGAATATAAAGCCTTAGACCGACATTGAGCGGCTGGTTAACGGGAATGCGGTTCACATTGGCAAGTTCCTGGGCGGTAGTGCCGTAATCGCGGGCTATTGTAAATAACGATTCACCCGACTGAACGAAATGAAAACGGCCGATAATCGGAATGACAAGTGATTGTCCGATAACCAGCTGATTAGGATTTGGCAAATCATTTGCCTCTATAATATCCTGGGTGGTTGTATGGTAAGCTCTTGCAATGGTTGTCAGCGATTCATTTCGTTTAACCACATGAATCTGCATCTCAATCCCTCCCTGCACATTTGCGCTACAACTATTCTATGAGGGCGGGACTTAATACATGTTATAATGTTAATAATTTTCCTATAAACGGAATTAGTTTTAGAAGGCGGTTTATTAAGATGACTAACCAAGATGAGAAATTTATGCTGGAAGCCATAGCAGAAGCAAGGAAGGCAAAGGAGCTGGATGAGGTGCCGATTGGGGCTGTTCTTGTCCATGATGGTAAAATTATTGCCCGGGCCCACAATCTAAGAGAAAGCGAGCAGAATGCGACGGCCCACGCCGAGCTGCTGGCCATTGACCAGGCCTGCCGGGAAACAGGCTCATGGCGGTTAGAGGATACTACTCTCTATGTCACATTGGAGCCTTGCCCGATGTGTTCAGGGGCGATTATCTTATCAAGGGTCAAACGCGTGGTATACGGGGCGAGCGATCCAAAGGGCGGGTGTGCCGGAACGCTAATGAATCTTTTACAGGATTCACGCTTTAACCACCAATGCGAGGTTGTTAAAGGCGTCTTAGCAGAAGAGTGCGGCAGCATGCTTTCATCTTTTTTTCAAAAAATAAGAGATCGCAAGAAGCAGGAGAAAAAGCTGAAGCGGCACGCATCAGAAACAAACTTACAGTAATTTACAGTTAATATCGATTGCTTTTTTGCTAGATTGTTTGTATACTAAAAAGGCGTCAGATACGACGCACTAATAATTGGTATCAACTTTGCCGCGCTAGGTGGGGAGGTAGCGGTGCCCTGTACCCGCAATCCGCTCTAGCGGGACGGAATCCCTTCCCGAGGCTGATGGCCTGTAGGGTCTGCCTTAAGTAAGTGGTGTTGACGCCTGGGTCCTGCGCAATGGGAATCCATGAACTATGTCAGGTCCGGAAGGAAGCAGCATTAAGTGGACGCTCTCATGTGCCGCAGGGGTGCCTGGGCCGAGCTAACTGCTTAAGTAACGCTTATGGGCGTCAGTCGACGGAAGGTGCGCGGCAGTTATTACATATGCCATAATAAAACTCATCTCAGATTCTGGGATGAGTTTTTTTGTGAACTCTTAGGATTACTTTTGTAAAAAGGAATTTGAATACGTTATAATATATTAGACTAATTTGAAGGGGGCGATGTCGAGTGTCATATCAAGCTTTATATCGGGTTTGGCGTCCGCAGAAATTTTTTGACGTAGTGGGACAGGAACATGTCACGCAGACATTGCAAAACGCCCTGCTTCAGCAAAAAATCTCTCATGCATACCTATTTTCCGGTCCAAGAGGAACAGGAAAGACGAGTGCGGCTAAAATATTAGCAAAGGCGATTAATTGTGAGCATGCTCCTGTTGCTGAACCGTGCAATGAATGTGCGGCCTGCCTCGGGATCACGAATGGAACGATTCCGGATGTCCTGGAGTTTGACGCTGCCTCTAACTCGCGGGTGGAGGAGATGCGTGATGTTCTTGATAAGGTCAAATTTGCCCCCACGGCAGTAAACTATAAGGTCTATATCATCGACGAAGTGCATATGCTCTCCATTAGCGCTTTTAACGCTTTACTTAAAACGCTGGAGGAACCGCCGAAGCATGTCATCTTTATTTTAGCCACGACAGAACCGCATAAAATCCCACTGACCATTATTTCAAGATGCCAGCGTTTTGATTTCAGACGGATTACCGCAGGGTCTATTGTTAATCGGATGAAGCTGATTGTCGAGGAAACCGGCATTGACTGCGATGAGCGGGCCTTGCAAATGATAGCCAGAGCAGCTGAAGGTGGAATGCGTGACGCATTAAGTCTGTTGGATCAAGCTATATCCTACAGTCAGGACCGGGTGACAGTTGAAGATGCGTTGACCGTCACAGGCTCTGCATCACAGGCATTTTTAAATAAAACGGCCAAGGCGTTTCAGGATAAAGATGTGGCAAGCGGTCTGGAGGCGCTCGAGGAACTTTTATTTCATGGAAAGGACCCAGCACGCTTTATCGAAGATTTGATCTTGTTTTACAGGGATATGCTGCTATACAAAACAGCACCAAATCTTGAGGAATCTCTCGAGCGGGTGATGCTGGATGATGAGTTTCGCCTGATGGCAGACGAAACGCCAACAGAGCAAATTTATCAGCTGATTGATTTCTTAAATAAGACGCAGCAAGAAATGCGCTGGACCAATCACCCGAGGATTTTCCTGGAGGTAGCCATTGTTAAGCTTTGCCAAATGGAAACTAGTCAAAGAGAGACCGCGAGTTCAGGGGAATTGCAGCAGCTACTGACGAGGATTGAGCAGCTTGAGTCGGAACTTCATCACTTAAAAGCTAACGGCGTAGCCGCAGCACCTCAAGATGCCACGCCACAGCCACAAAAACAGGTACAAAGAACCTCAAGAAATGCCTTCCAGCCGGCTGTTGGTAAAATAAATGAAGTGCTAAAGCAAGCCACAAAAAATGACTTGAATCTGATCAAGGGTAATTGGGGCGAAATGCGATCGAGTCTCATGAAATCACATGCTGCCTTATTAAATGAAGCAGAGCCGGTTGCAGCATCTGCAACAGCCTTTGTTTTAAAATTCAAGCATGAAATGATTTGTCAAATGGCGATGAGCCGAGGCGATTTCCTGGAAGCAGTAAGCACTATCTTGAACAAATTAACTGGCAAAAGGTTCACACTTTTAGGAGTTCCTGAAGAGCAGTGGTTAACCATTCGTGAAAATTTCTTAAGCACCCAGCATGGGGAAGAAGGGGAAATCAGCGGGCCTGCCCATGAAGAGGAGCCACATATCGCTGAAGCCAAAAAGCTATTTGGCGAAGAATTTATTGAAATAATTGATTAAAAGTTAGGCGGAAACGCCAAAAACAGCTATCAATGTGATTATATAATCTAAATTTAATTGGAGGTTGATTTATCGATGCGTGGTGGAATGGGTAATATGCAAAATATGATGAAGCAAGTGCAAAAAATGCAGAAGAAAATGGCAGAGGCACAAGAACAATTAGGTGAGGAAAAAATTGAAGGAACTGCCGGCGGCGGAATGGTAACCGTCGTGGTAACAGGCCATAAAGAGGTTGTAGATGTTCAAATAAAACCTGAAGCAGTCGATCCAGATGATGTGGAAATGCTTCAAGACCTTGTTCTTGCAGCCGTAAACGATGCACTTAAAAAAGCTGATGAGCTTTCCAATAATACTATGGGACAATTTACAAAAGGATTAAACCTGCCATTTTAAAAACAATAAGCGTTAAGCGCCTTAAGCAGCCACATGCTGCTAAGGGCGCTTTTAGCTTTTTCTAAAGAGAGGAACATAAATTATGCATTATCCAGAACCGATTTCGAAGCTGATTGATAGCTTTATGAAGCTTCCTGGCATTGGGCCAAAAACAGCCGCACGGTTGGCTTTTTTTGTCTTAAGTATGAAAGAGGATACCGTCTTGGATTTTGCAAAAGCATTAGTGAATGCCAAGCGGAATTTAACATACTGCTCTGTCTGCGGTCACATTACCGATCAAGATCCATGTTACATATGTGAAGATCAGCGCCGGAATAAGGGCATAATATGTGTAGTGCAGGATCCAAAAGATGTAATTGCGATGGAGAAAATGAAGGATTACAACGGATTGTATCATGTTTTGCACGGGGCTATTTCACCTATGGATGGCATCGGCCCGGAGGATATTAATATTCCCGGACTGCTAAAGCGGCTTCAGGACGAAACTATTCAGGAAGTCATTTTAGCTACCAATCCCAATATTGAAGGGGAAGCAACAGCTATGTATATCTCACGGTTGCTGAAGCCGTCGGGTATTAAAACAACAAGGATTGCCCATGGACTTCCGGTAGGCGGGGACCTTGAGTATGCAGATGAGGTTACCTTATCAAAAGCATTAGAAGGGCGAAGAGAATTGTAAAATTAAAATTAAATTTAAATGCTTTAATGCCGGGGGGATGGCGATGTTTTTTCGGCGCAAAGGAAAGCTTCGGAAGGAATATAATGAAAAGCTTTTAATCCAGTTAAATAAATATAAAGATTATTGGCAGCAGGAAAAACTCCTTTTGGAAAGAAGTCTTGATCCCTCTGAAGAGGTCATTTGCCAATCAAAAGTCGCAGAAGCAAAATATATTCTTCTATTAAGAGAAGCTAAATACAGAAATGTGACATTGACAAAATAATTATTTTTTAAAGCTCAAGCAATTGGTTGCTTGAGCTTTTTTCCCGCATTAACGGGCAGTAAAGTCTAATTTGATCCTTAAAGCATTGGTATGTACAGATTTGGTGAGTGGACAAACTGCCCGTAAATGCCCGATTCGTTCAACTAACAAACAGTAGAGGAAAGGCGCCTCTACTGTTTGAAGTTTCACTTTAATGTTCTATTTTTAGGGGCTTGTACATAGGTTTTTAATAAAGAGACCATTGGAGGGTGACGCTTTTTGGAACCAATGTTTGTGATTGCCGTTTTAGGGGGACTAATTGTATTATTGTTATTTACCGGAGCGCCATTTAAGCCTGCCCGATTTGTCGGCCAAGCTGTTATAAAAATATTGATAGGAGCATTATTTTTGTTTTTCCTCAATACAGCAGGAAATCAGTTCGGGATTCATGTTCCGATAAATTTTGCCACGTCTGCTGTATCAGGGTTTTTGGGAATTCCGGGCCTATGTGCGTTAGTGGCGATTCAGCAATGGGTTCTTTGAGACAGAACCGCTCTTTAGCAGCGGTTTATTTTTTTTGAAAAAAGTATTGACCAACATAAAATTATCCTGTAATATATTAAAAGTCGCCGCTAACACGGCAGACAAGAAATGAAAAAAGTTGTTGACTTCAACAACAAGAAATGATATATTTAAAAAGTCGTTTTAAAGCGACGGAGAATTTGACCTTTGAAAACTAAACAAACAAAAACGTCAACAAACAATAATTATTCATTTCTTTTGAAATGAAGCCAACGTAACATTTTTGAGCTAATCGACTCAACT
>NZ_JAGYPE020000111.1 GCF_018343545.2 Neobacillus citreus
ACAGGAAAGCGGACTTTTTTTAAAGGATTTAATAATGTTTCTAATCCATCCGTTATCTCAATCGGAGTCGTTGTTAACGTCAACAAGGAGGTCATTAAAATCAAAAAGAAAAATCGCAAAGAAATAAAAATTCCCATCTTGAGGCCTTCTTCGTAGATCTTCACGGGCCCCCAGTGAAAAATAAGACTGCCTCCTTTAGTAAAAAACAATTGCAGAATAAAGGTAAACAGGACAAGCCATATGATCGGCTTCAGACCGCCATATAAAAACCGAATAGGAATTTTGGATAATCCCAGCATTAAAAAAGTATATATACCAATAAGTGCATAAGTTAGACCATTGTTTGCCAAAAAGATTACACAAACAAACAAGAAAATAATAATTAGTTTGGAACGAGGGTCCATTTTATGAATAAGAGAATCAGCCGGTACATAGCGTCCAAAAATCATTTTTTCCATCATGAGCGGACACCTCTCTTTAAACGTTCTGAAATGGCAGCCGATAGCTCTTCAATGGAAAGGTAGATTTTATCCAGCTTACTGTCTAATTTTTCTTCAAGCTTCAGCTGAAAACGGACCACCTCAGGTACATCTAGTCCCATTTGAATTAATTCGGCAGTCTCTGAGAAAATCTCTTCTGGAGTGCCCTTTTTGGCGACCCGGCCCTGCTGCATGATGACGATTTGGTCAGCATACCTTGCCGCGTCCTCCATGCTGTGAGTGACAAGAATAGTTGAGAGGCCCCTCTCCTTATGAAGCGAATAAAACATATCCATAATCTCTTTTCGGCCGCGCGGGTCCAGACCAGCAGTAGGCTCGTCCAAAACGATGACATCAGGACCCATTGCCAATACCCCGGCAATCGCAACCCGCCGCATTTGTCCGCCAGAGAGATCGAATGGTGATTTTTCTAAGATTTCTTCACCGAGTCCAACCTGTTTTAAGGCAACTCGTGCCCTCTTTTTTGCCTCTGACTCGGAAACGCCAAAATTCATCGGGCCAAAAATAATATCCTTTTCCACTGTTTCCTCAAATAATTGATGCTCAGGGAATTGGAATACAATTCCGACCTTTTGCCGGACTGCCTTTAAATTTTTATTTTTTTGATGAGCCTTTATTTCCTGGCTGCCAATTAGCACCGTTCCTTCTGTCGGCTGCAAAAGAGCATTTAAATGCTGCAAAACAGTGGATTTACCTGAGCCGGTATGGCCGATTAAAGCGAGATAGGTTCCGGAAGGAATATCAATCGAAACCTCGGAAATAGCAAGTCTTTCAAATGGGGTATTAGCTTGATAACGGTACTCTACAGATTTAAGCGAGATGTCCATAACTCTGTCACCAACTCTTCTTCCGATAAATAATTCTTTGTAAACGTAAGACCCATTTGACGAAATGCCTTTGTCATTTTCACTGAGAATGGAATATCCAGCCCCAGTTCAATTAATTCCTCATCAAGTGAGAAGATTTCTTCGGGAGTACCCTCCCGGTAAACCTCTCCTTTATTCATCACAATAATTCGGTCTGCTTTCGCCGCCTCATCTAAATCATGCGTAATGGAAATGACCGTCAACTGTTTTTCTGCCTTTAAATCTCTAACCGTTGCTAAAACCTCTTCTCTTCCTCTAGGGTCCAGCATTGATGTTGCTTCGTCTAAAATAATGATTGCGGGTCGTAACGCCAGAACACCTGCTATCGCGACACGCTGCTTTTGACCGCCCGAGAGATGGTGGGGCTCTTGATATAGAAATTGATCCATCTTCACCTTTTTCAAGGCATCCTCAACACGATGAACCATTTCATTCCGTGGTACCCCCATATTTTCTAAACCAAAAGCCACATCATCTTGGACTGTGGTTCCGACGAATTGATTATCTGGATTTTGAAAGACCATTCCCAGTTGTTTTCGGATATCCCAGATTGTCTCTTCATTTAAAGGTAAACCGCAGACGGTTATTTCACCGGACTTAGGAAACTGCAGCCCATTAAGAAGCTTGGCCATCGTAGATTTACCGGAACCATTATGACCGACGATTGCCAGCCACTCACCTTCAAAAATATCAAATGTAACATTATTTAAAGCATACCGTTCCTGATCATCATATTGAAACGAAACTTCCCTCAAGCTGACGATTGACTTTTTCATCCTGCTCCCCCCTCGCCTCAACTCTGCTCATTTATTATAAAAAAGCCCATATATACAAAAAAAGCCTGCACCTCATCCCCAGGCAGGAACGATTTTCAACTGCCTTTACAAAACATTTCCAATTTGGAAATAGGAGGAGGTGCATGAGCTAGACGAGTCGCAAAAAAGATTACCAAAAGTTATTCTTTCCGGAAGCAAATGGAGCTTGCTTATTTCGCTCCAGCTAGTGGAGTCACGCTCATCGTAACGCTCTTTTTGGCTTGGTTCGTACATATATACTTGTTTTTACAGAAAAAGGGCACAGAACAAGTTTGTTCTTAAACTGTCCAATACCCTTGTTGTCTGTTAGAAAATATTAAACTAACTCGATAATAACCATTGGTGCACCATCACCGCGGCGTGGTCCAAGTTTCATAATGCGGGTATAGCCGCCTTGGCGCTCTTGGTAACGTGGAGCAATGTCAGTGAAAAGCTTTTGTAATGCATCTGTACCTGTTTCAGCATTTGCTACTTCGTTACGAACGTATGCAGCAGCTTGACGACGGGCATGTAGGTCACCGCGTTTGCCAAGAGTGATCATTTTCTCAACAGTTGAGCGAAGTTCTTTCGCGCGGGTTTCTGTTGTTTCAATGCGCTCGTTGATGATTAAATCAGTTGTTAAATCACGAAGCATAGCTTTACGCTGTGCGCTTGTGCGTCCTAACTTTCTGTATGCCATGAAGGGTTCCCTCCTTTTTGAAGTCGTTAAACGGATTTAGACTAGTCGTCTTTACGTAAGCCTAATCCAAGCTCTTCTAGTTTTGCCTTCACTTCTTCAAGTGATTTGCGGCCTAAATTACGTACCTTCATCATATCTTCTTCAGTCTTATTCGCTAATTCCTGAACAGTGTTGATGCCTGCACGCTTTAAGCAGTTATAAGAACGAACGGATAGATCGAGTTCTTCAATGGTCATTTCAAGAACTTTTTCTTTCTGATCTTCTTCTTTTTCAATCATGATTTCAGCATTTTGTGCTTCATCAGTAAGACCAACAAAGATGTTTAAATGCTCAGTCAAAATTTTCGAACCAAGTGCAATCGCTTCTTTTGGGCCAGTGCTTCCATCTGTCCAAACATCAAGCGTTAGCTTGTCATAGTTTGATAATTGACCAACACGAGTGTTTTCTACCTGATAAGAAACACGAGCAACAGGAGTGTAAATGGAATCAATCGGAATCACACCAATTGGCTGATCCTCTCTTTTGTTTTGATCAGCTGGCGTATATCCGCGACCGCGTTTAGCAGTCAAACGCATATGCAGATGTCCATTTGTAGATAATGTTGCAATATGAAGGTCTGGATTTAAAATCTCCACATCACTGTCATGCGTAATGTTGCCAGCCGTAACAGGTCCTTCACCTTGAACATCAATTTCAAGTGTCTTTTCTTCATCAGAATAGATTTTTAAAGCTAATTTTTTAATGTTTAAAATGATGGATGTTACATCCTCTACGACGCCTTCAATTGTTGAGAACTCATGAAGTACCCCATCGACCTGAATCGAAGTAACAGCGGCACCTGGGAGTGAAGATAATAGGATACGACGTAAGGAGTTACCCAAAGTGGTACCATATCCACGCTCAAGTGGCTCTACGACGAATTTGCCGTATTTGGCATTTTCGCTGATCTCAACCGTTTCGATTTTTGGTTTTTCTATTTCGATCATCCAATAACCCTCCTTCAAAACGTCGAAACCTCGATTAGAGTTCTAATCGAAATTCCCCCATGTATACGTTCCCGTTTTGTGCACAACAACTGGAATAAGAATTCTGTATAAAAGTCAATAAATTCATATCATATCCCATTATAGACAGATGATATAAATTCTATACAGAAAAATTACACACGACGGCGTTTTGGCGGACGGCATCCGTTATGTGGAACAGGAGTAACGTCTTTAATTGCCGTAACTTCAAGACCAGCAGCTTGAAGAGCACGAATAGCTGCTTCACGACCTGCACCAGGGCCTTTAACTGTTACCTCTAAAGTTTTCATACCATGTTCCATTGATGTTTTTGCTGCAGTTTCAGCTGCCATTTGCGCTGCGAATGGAGTAGATTTACGAGAACCTTTAAATCCAAGCGCACCTGCACTAGACCAAGAAATTGCATTTCCATGAACATCAGTGATGGTTACGATCGTATTGTTAAATGTTGAGCGGATATGAGCAACCCCAGCTTCAATATTCTTTTTAACACGACGCTTACGTGTATTAGTTTTACGAGCCATTTAATTTAACCTCCTTTGCCGATTACTTCTTCTTGTTCGCAACAGTCTTACGAGGACCTTTGCGTGTACGGGCGTTGTTTTTCGTATTTTGTCCACGAACCGGTAAGCCGCGACGATGACGCAATCCGCGGTAGCAGCCAATTTCCATTAAACGTTTAATGTTAAGTGAAATTTCACGGCGAAGGTCACCTTCAACCTTTAGCTTGTCAACGATATCACGGATTTTGTTTAATTCATCTTCAGTTAAATCACGTACACGAGTATCTTCAGAAACAGCAGCTTCTGTTAAGATTTTTTGTGCAGTTTTTTTGCCAATACCATAAATGTAAGTTAAAGAGATAACTACACGTTTTTCACGTGGAATATCTACACCAGCAATACGTGCCATATATGTGCACCTCCTTGTCGATTAACCTTGTTTTTGTTTATGTTTAGGGTTTTCACAGATAACCATTACTTTGCCGCGTCTGCGGATAACTTTGCACTTTTCGCAGATCGGTTTAACAGATGGTCTTACTTTCATTATCCTAACCTCCTTGAGTTTCGGAGTGCAAACAATTATTTGAAACGGTACGTAATTCTACCGCGCGTTAAGTCATATGGAGAAAGCTCAACAGTCACTTTGTCACCTGGCAAGATCCTGATAAAGTGCATGCGGATTTTCCCGGAAACGTGAGCCAGCACAGTATGACCATTTTCCAATTCTACCTTAAACATTGCATTTGGCAAAGTTTCAATGACTTTACCTTCAATTTCAATTACATCATCTTTGGCCACAGTCTCGTCCCCCTTCTCTTTAAAGAATTATCGTTCGTAAGACTAGTAATGTAAAGCGAGTCTTCTCGTTCGTACGCAGTTAGCAACCTTACAATTTTAACATATTGTTGTGTCTTTGTCCGCAAGTAATTTCTGCATAAAAGAAGAATAATTTCTTCAGTCATTCTTGCCCAACTCTCGGTTCTGCATACCCAGTACAATAGAAAAGCCAGTTACTTGCACATACAATTGAATTCTATGAGAGAAAAGCGAGAGTCGCGTGCCAATTGTGAATGATGAGCATTAACGAAGACCCCGCAAAAGTTCTTCAATATCAGCAAATACTTTGTTAATATCCTGCTGACCATCAAGAGTACGCAAGTACCCTTTCTCTTCATAAAAAGATAATAATGGTTCTTGCTGTTTGATATTGACATCTAATCTGTTTTGAACTGTTTCAGCGTTATCATCTGCTCTCTGATATAGCTCACCGCCGCAACGGTCGCATACACCCTCTTTTGCAGGAGGATTGAATACTAGATGATAGGTTGATCCACATTCCTTACAGATACGACGGCCAGTCAAACGCTCCATTAAAATGCTTTTATCAACATTTATATTGATTACATAGTCGATTTTTTTATTTAAATCTACTAGTAAGTTTTCTAATGCATCTGCTTGTGGTACTGTTCTAGGAAAGCCATCAAGTAAAAAGCCATTTTGACAGTCTTCTTTACTTAACCGTTCACGAACGATGCCGATTGTTACTTCATCAGGAACAAGCTCGCCTTTGTCCATGAAGGATTTAGCTTTTAAACCCAGTTCAGTTCCTTCCTTCATTGCTGCACGGAACATATCTCCAGTTGAGATATGAGGGATGCGGTATTGTTCAACAATTTTTTCAGCCTGAGTGCCCTTACCTGCACCAGGTAGCCCCATTAATACTAAATTCACACATATTCCCCCTCGTGCTATATGTGAGGTTTATTGGGGCCCATTAAAGGGTCCCGCAAAACCCTTTTATTTAATAAATCCTTTATAGTGACGTTTAACTAATTGTGCTTCAAGCTGCTTATACGTTTCAAGTGCAACACCGACGACGATCAGCAAGCTTGTTCCGCCAATTTGTGCCGATTGTGGCAGATTCGCAATTTTAATAAATAAAACTGGAAGTACTGCAATAATAGCAAGGAAAATGGCGCCGATAAAAGTCAACCGATATAGGACGCGTGTTAAATATTCCTGCGTGCTCTTACCAGGACGAATTCCAGGGATATAGCCGCTCTGCTTTTGTAAGTTTTCCGCTGCTTGTTCAGGGTTAACTTGAATAAAGGCATAAAAATAAGTAAACGCGATAATTAACGCTGCATAAAGTGTCATCCCGATTGGATGAGAATAATCAAACACTTTCATAATCCAAAGCGTTACATCATTCGTTGGGAAGAAGGATGCAATCGTTCTTGGCGTAACAATAAACGAAACGGCAAAGATTACAGGGATTACTCCAGCTGCGTTTACTTTTAATGGCATATGGGTAGACTGGCCGCCCACAGGATTACGTCCTACTGCCATCCGTTTCGCATATTGAATTGGAATTTTCCGAGTTGCCTGTTGGATGAAGATTACACCCACTACAATAGCAATAATTGCTACTGCAATTAGAACAACAGTCACGATACGTAGGAATAATTGCTCGCCTGCATTTTCAAACTGCTGAACATACATTTGATTTAAAACATTTGGTATTCCGGCAACAATACCTGCAAAGATGATGATAGAAATACCATTTCCAACACCTTTAGCAGTAACTTGCTCCCCTAACCACATTAAGAACGATGTACCGGCAGTCAGCACAACGGCAATTAATAAATACGTTCCAATTCCAGGGTTTTCAATCAATTGTCCTTGGGACAAATTGTTAAAGCCGTATGACATACCTAATGCTTGGATAAACCCAAGCACGACGGTAAAATATCGAGTGAATTGGGCAAGCTTCCGACGCCCTGCTTCACCTTGCTTTGACCACTCCGTAAACTTTGGAACAACGTCCATCTGCAGGAGCTGAATAATAATTGAAGCAGTGATGTAAGGCATAATCCCCATTGCAAAAATAGAGAATTGCTTTAATGCGCCTCCGCCGAATGTATTTAAAACACCGAAAACACTTAGCTTATCTTGTGCAGCTAGCGCTTCAGCATTTACATTCGGAACTGGAATGAAAGTGCCGATTCGAAATACGACTAACATTAAAAGGGTGAATATGATCTTTCGACGTATATCACCCACGCGCATAAAATTGGAGATTGTCTGGAACATTAGATCACCTCAGTAGTTCCACCGGCAGCTTCGATCGCTTCCTTAGCAGCAGAGGAGAATTTATGAGCTTTAACTGTAAGCTTTTTCTCTACGTTCCCTTTAGCAAGAATCTTGATTCCTGCTTTTTCGTTACTTACCACACCTGATTCGATAAGAAGTTCTGGAGTAACTTCTGTACCTTCTTCAAAGCGGTTCAATGCATCAAGATTAACTACGGCGTACTCTTTACGATTGAAATTGGTGAAACCGCGTTTTGGTAAACGACGGAATAATGGTGTTTGACCACCTTCAAAACCGATACGGACACCGCCGCCTGAACGAGCATTTTGTCCTTTATGACCTTTACCTGCAGTCTTACCTTGGCCAGAGCCGATACCACGGCCTAAACGCTTACGCTCATGACGAGAACCTTCGGTAGGCTTTAATTCATGAAGTTTCATATTGGCACCTCCTTATGAAAGAAAACAATGAATTATTGTTCTTTTACTGTTACAAGGTGAGCAACTTTAGTAATCATACCGCGAATAGCAGCGTTATCTTGATGCTCAACTGTTTGATTTAATTTACGTAAACCTAGCGCTTTAACTGTTTCGCGTTGGTCTTGTGAACGACCGATTACGCTGCGGCTGAGGGTAACTAAAAGTTTATTCGCCATTTGATTTCCCTCCTTATCCTAACAGTTCTTCTACTGATTTACCACGTAATTTTGCTACGTCTTCAGCACGTTTAAGTTGTTTTAATCCTTCTACAGTAGCACGTACCATGTTAATTGGTGTGTTAGTACCTAATGATTTAGATAGGATATCCTGAACACCTGCTAATTCTAGTACTGCACGAACAGGACCGCCGGCGATAACTCCAGTACCTTCAGAGGCAGGCTTTAGAAGTATTTCACCAGCACCAAAACGTCCAATTACTTGGTGAGGAACAGTTGTTCCAACCATTGGCACTTCTACTAGGTTTTTCTTTGCATCTTCGATTGCTTTGCGGATTGCATCAGGTACTTCCTGCGCTTTACCAGTACCGAAACCGACATGGCCGTTTTTAT
>NZ_JAGYPE020000112.1 GCF_018343545.2 Neobacillus citreus
GCTTTGTCTTCCAGTAAGTGTATGCCACGGTATATTAAATTCTTTGTTAATCGTAAACGGAGAGTACCGTCGATTATCCTTTTCGAGCCCACTCCATACTGGGGAAGAAAGGGTTGGTCTTGGTTGAATGGTTAAGGCGTCTAACGTATAATCTTCTTCCGCACGTTCCTCGGAAATATGAGTCAGTTTTTTACCTGTCTTTTCCTCCACGGATTTCCAACCTTCAACCGCTCGTTTGCCATTTGTAGCACCGGACATTAACAAAATGGCATTAATGGCTTTTTTATCGGTATAAAGGTCAGGATAACCTTTTCCAATACCTATATGTTTGGATGGTCCTAAGCGGTCAAGTAAATCCTTGTAAACTTGGTCACCAGGAATTTTAACCCCTTTTGTTCCATATCCATTTTTTATATTTGGCCCAACGGTAATCCACATATCGTATACATTTGGATAATCACGTTTGACAAAATTAAAGTTTGGTAAGGTTTTTCCCGGTATTGCTTCCACTTCACCTTTTCGCCAGTCTTTGACTTTTCCGAAAGGCTGAGCAATTTCATTGATGGTATCATGTGCAAGTGGCGACAAAACAAGGTCCTCTTGAGCAGGAAGATGGTTTTTAGCAAGTTCAGAAAAACTTTTGGCAATTTCCCTAAATGCATCCCAATCGCTTCTTGTCTCCCAAGGAGGAGAAATGGCTGCATTAAACGGATGGACAAATGGATGCATATCCGTGGTGCTAATATCGTATTTTTCATACCACGTAGCAGCTGGAAAAATAATATCGGAGAAAAGTCCTGAACTAGTCATTCGAAAATCCATGCTGACGAAAAGATCTGTTTTCCCTTCAGGTGGCTTATCAGACAAGTTCACATCCTCGGGTTGCCAAGAATTTTCATAATCACCTAATACAGAATCTTGTCCTCCAATTAAATGCTTCACGAAATATTCATGTCCCTTTCCGCTATCTCCTAATAAATTTGAACGCCAGTTGAAAAAGACTCGCGGAAAATTACGTGGATCGTTTGGATTCTCAATGGCAAAGTCAAGCTTTCCTTCCACTAGTTGTTTTGTGATATCTTCGATAACCGCTTGATCATTTTTGTTTCTTGAGCGTGCTTCTCTTACTACATCTAAAGAATTTTTTGAAAGTTGTGGAAAGCTTGGTAACCATCCTAACCTTGCCGAAAGGGCATTAAAATCAGCTGGATGCATGCTGGAATATTTGCTTCCCCACTCTGATTCTTCTTCTTTTTTTTCATATTCATAGCGGAATTGCTCTGTTGCAAAATAAAAGAAGGAAGTACCGTTCATAAACCTTGGAGCCTTCACCCAATCATTAGCAAATGCAATTTGGGAGAATCCTTCAAGCGGACGTACTTTCTCTTGACCTACGTAATGCGCCCAACCCCCGCCATTTACACCTTGTGAACCGGTTAAAAGAATGAGATTTAAAATACAGCGATAAATTTGGTCACTATGATACCAGTGGTTTGTTCCACCACCCATTGCAATCATTGATTTACCCTTTGTCAATGCTGCATTTTCCGCAAATTCTCTTGCCACTTGAATTACATGAGCTTTGTTAACACCTGTGATACTTTCTTGCCAAGCAGGAGTATAGGGACTTTTATCGTCATTATAGTCCTTTGGATAGTCACCCTTTAGACCTCTGTTAATTCCGGTATGTGCCAACATTAAATCATAGATAGTAGTAATGAGTAATTCATTTCCGGATTTATCTTTTATTTTTTTTACTGGAACTTCACGCTTAATCAAACCGCCATCCTTTTGGCCAAAGTAAGGGAATTCGACCATAGCAGTATCATCTGAATCATCTAAAAAGCTCATTTTGGGATTAATATTATATAAATCTAAGTTCCACTGATTTCCGTTATCCCAGCGAAAACCTTGGCTGCCGTTAGGAATGGCAAAGTTATCAGTTGTTTCATCCCAAACCACAGTTTTCCATTCACCTAATTCTTCTTGGTCAGAAAGATCTGATGCACGTAAGAAACAATCAGAACGGTAATTATCATTTTTCTTTTTTAATGTGATTAAAAATGGCAAATCCGTATATTGTTTTGCATATTCCATAAAATATGGCGTTTCTTTATCTACATAGAATTCCTTTAAAATCACATGTGTCATCGCCATGGCAAGCGCTCCATCTGTCCCAGCTTTGGCAGGCAGCCACATGTCAGCAAATTTTTCGTACTCTGCGTAATCTGGGCTGACCCCGACTACTTTTGTCCCGTTGTATCTTGATTCCACCATAAAGTGGGCATCTGGCGTTCTCGTTTGTGGAATATTGGTTCCCCAAATAATAAAATATTTAGTGTTATACCAATCTGCACTTTCCGGAACATCTGTCTGATCACCCCAAACTTGCGGTGAAGCCGGTGGCAGGTCTGCATACCAATCATAGAAACTTAATATTGTTCCTCCGATTAAGGACAAAAATCTTGTGCCGCCACAATAGCTGACCATTGACATTGCAGGAATAGGGCTAAATCCAACGATACGATCTGGTCCATATTTTTTTATCGTATATATACTGGCGGCAGCAATCATTTCACAAAGGTCATTCCAATTCCCCCGAACAAAACCGCCTTTTCCTCTTGCTTTAACATAACGTTCACGCTTTTTAGGGTCAGTAACGATATTTTCCCATGCCTGAACTGGGTTATTGGCTTTTTCCAATTCCTCTTTCCATAATGAATAGAGTTCTCCACGAACATATGGATATTTTACACGGGTTGGACTGTATGTGTACCATGAAAAGCTGGCACCACGAGGGCACCCTCTGGGTTCATATTCCGGAAAATCATCCCCAGTAGAGGGATAATCTGTTTGCTGTGTTTCCCAAGTGATAATCCCATCTTTTACGTGGATTTTCCAACTGCAAGAACCCGTACAGTTTACTCCATGAGTAGATCGCACGACTTTATCATGTCCCCAACGATTACGGTAAGCTGACTCCCAATCCCTTGGACGCGGACTTTCTTCTGTCCAACCATCATTAATTCGGTCTCCTCGAACGAGATGTTTAAGAGAATGGAACAAATTATTCTTATGCTCCTCCATCGCACACCTCTCCTTCCTTTATTAAATCTCTTAGTGGGTTAAAGTTATCTCCCAATAATCGATAGGAATCTTTACTGACATTAAAATCTTCTACAAAAACATCCCAATTTGCCGAATTAGCAGCAGATATGATGAGACGCTGCAATGTATTCATATCATTAATTTCATAAATTTTTTGGATCATTTCCCCCGGTAAAGTGCCGAATCTCATTTGTAAAACGGCAATCAAATCTTCTCGGTCATCAACCAAAAGTGCATCTGCTTGAAATGAAAACAAAAGCGTTTCAACTCCTTTCACACTTTCATCATTTTGTAGTAATCAGCAATTAATATAGACTTGCATTTTTCTGCAGATTCTTGAAAAAAGCTTGTCACTTCTTCATCAGGATGCTCCATTTGTTCAATAGTGAATTGACGGGTTACAGATTGAGAAAAATCAGCAGAAAATTTCAATGAAACTTCAAATTTGTCCTCGACTTTTAATACTGTGGATTGAACATCATATGGATGAATATGAAAATTCGAGAAAGTCTCAACCATCTTGTCATATAAGGCGGGTGCTCCATAGCGTAATAGTCTTTCCTCAAGCAATCTCATCACTCTCTTCCGCAATTTCCAATTTATAGAATTCTTTATGTCCTAGAAGTTTATTCATTTCATCGTCATTATGTAGAGAGTCAACAATAATTAAGGAATCCATTAAAGATACTAATTTTTCATCAATCTCATTATTTATTAACAGAGCCTTCATTTGTTCTACCATTTTACGCATAAGGTCATGGTCACGAGTCAACTGTATGACAAGAGTTTTTAAATGGGGTTTTTCAGTTACCATTTCCTTATATAAACCTTCTTCCTCTGAACTTGCATGCTGCAATGTCCTAGATTCCCAATGTTCAATTGATACCTCTGCTACTTTAATGGCTTTTTCCTTTTGACCATCTTCCACGCATTTTTGTAATAACATCCTTAATTCTTTCGCCTCGTTTAATGCTGATTCATGGATTAAGTCATGTGCATCTTGTTTTTTTAAACTAGGTCCTGACAATTTAAAACATCCTTTCAAATTAGTACTTAATTTCCTGGTGGATAATTTTCCAAGTATTCCCTTACTATTTCCAACAAAATGTAAATTATTATAAAATAAAAAAAGAGTTGAATTTCTCAACTCTTTTGTACATTTAGATCACTAACGCAGTTCGTTAAACATTCCCACATAATTCAGCGGGTTATCATTTTCATCCTTAATGGTGCTGATGGTTAACAACTCCAAATAAATTTGCCCATCCTTCTTTTTGTTCCAAATTTCACCCTGCCATGAGCCGTTTTTACGGATATCCTCCCACATTTTTGTATAAAATGCTTCATCATGTTTTCCTGAGCGAAGGATAACGGGTGTATTGCCAATGGCCTCATCTTTCGAATACCCAGTAACAGCAGTGAACGCAGGATTAATCCGTTGAATAACCCCCTTTAAATCTGTCACCATGATTCCTTCCGCGGTGCTTTCAATAACCTGGTTAGAAATCTGTAATTTATCAAGGAAGTATAGGGCTGTCACAATAATCGCAGCAGCAAGTGCGAATTCGGAAAGAGCCATAAAGCCAATCGCATAATGGCCGGTCATATTAAATAGAATCGTTAACACGATTGGCGGGAAAAATCCGCCCAGTCCCCCCATGGCCGCTACAATACCGTTTACAATGCCGGCCTGTTTTGAAAAATATAAAGGCACAAGCTTGAAAATGGTACCATTTCCGATCCCTGCACAAAAAGCAACTAAAATGCAGCCCACGGTATAAATAGGCAATGACGGAGTAAACGATAACAGAAATCCGGAAAAAGTAATCGCATTAAAGATCACAATCAAGATGAGATAAGGGTTAAATTTATCAGCAAGAAAGCCCCCGATCGGACGCATGATGGTGGCAATGACAATAAACCCGGCTGTTCGGAAACCAGCATCCACCTTCGTTAAATGAAAATGGTTAACAAGGAAGGCAGGTAAATAAACAGTAAAGGCAACAAATGAACCGAAAGTTATAAAATAGAACAAGCATAAAAACCAGAGCCGATAGTTTTTATAAATACTTTTAATTTGACCGGTTAAGGAGACCCTTACCGTTTGTTCTTTTTTGTCACCAAAGATAAATGTCAGAACCGCGAAAATCACGATTAAAATTAAAAATAATTGAACAGTGCTTCTCCAGCCGATGGCATTGGCCAAAAGCGGAGCAGAAAAGGAAGTAAAGGCTGTACCAATGTTACCAGCCCCGTAGATGCCGTTTACAAACCCATGCCGTTCTTTTGGATAATATTTCGGCAGGGAGGTAACCCCAATCGAAAACAACGCCCCTCCGACACCAAGTGCTAAACCGCCGATGATTAAATCGGTGAAGGAATCTGCCAGGCTGATATAGTAAACAGGCAGAATTAGAAATAGCAGTCCAATCGTAAACAACCATCTTGCGCCATAGCGATTTGTCCAAAAGCCGATCGGAACCCTTAAGATCGAACCTAGAATGACAGGAATCGCTGTTACGGTCGATAGCTGACCAGGTGTCAGCTTAATATCAGTTTGAATAAAAGATATTAAAGAAGAAATGATGACCCAAATCATGAATCCTAAAACTAAGTTAACTGTTTGTAAAACCAGTTGAAAATTGGCTTTCCCCATTCATTAAACACCTCTTAAAAATTTCTAATAATCATAGGATGAGCAAAAACAAATAAAAACATTTTCCCTAAATTTACCCTATATATCCAATAATGTGAAATATTATTTAAATTAGGATGTGCAAATTCTGAGTTATACTATATTGTTAAATTAAGGAAACATAGAAAGGGATGAGTTTCTATGGGGAATGTAAATCTCATCGCTGTTTTGCTGGGGATTTTGGGATGGGGGACGACCGGTTATTTCGCCTATCTGATTTATAAAAAACAGACCATAAAAATAAGCCTGTGGAAAGTGATAGTCATTCTATTCATAGGTGTTTTTTCTTTTTCCTTCGATTGGAGGATGTCTGAAACGACCATTAAGCTTGCCATTTTGCCATTAGGTGTTTGGATCCTGTTTTGGTTAAGAGGCAGGACAGAACAGTGGCAGGTTTATCGGCACTTTGCCTGGCTTGGATTTTTTGCCAATTATATTTTTCTAGCGACAACTTTAGTTTATATACCGCTGTATCATTTTGTTTATCCAGAAAACCAGGCAGACGTCTATATTTCAAACATCGAGAGAGCTACTATTATTAATACCTACCTCACTGCACAAAATCTTTCCCTGGATACAATATCATTACAAAAGCAGCTCCCAAAAATGATGGAAGAACCCATCCACAGCACGGAATGGTTCCATGAGTCTGAGGAAGAGACTGATAAAAAAAGTGAACGATTCCCTTATCAGCTTGTTGGTTCCGCTCCCAAGTTTGGAAGTGGCCTTAATGTGATTGTTTATGTTGAAAACGATGGAAAAGGATTATTGATTTCGACACCGGAAAAACAGCATTATTTTCGCTCGGACGAATCGATATTAAAGGGCGGACAATGACATGGGAAAAAAGATGATGATTTTCGGAATAGTAATTCTGCTCTTGTCCGCGGTAACAGTATATTGGTTTTATTATTCCAAGCCGGATCGATTTTTAACGAATCAGCAATTGGTTGAGGAAATAAATCATGTTTTTCCCGAAGTGGCAGCTGACACCATTCAAGATATAATCCACGTGGATGAACGTCATAAAGTTATCCCGTTCGTAACAAAGGATAACCGTTATGGATTAAGCTATTGGGCATGGAAAAATCATCAATGGAAGGCTGTATATATTGATAATGCCGGGGAGCCTAAGGTTTGGAGGGTTAACCAAAAGAATCCATCAACTTACACGATTGTCTGGAACATCCACCCAGATGATGCGGTTAGCTATATGAAGTTTTATTTAAAGAAAGACAGGAATTATCTAATAAGGGACGGGATAGAGACTTATTATCCGGGCATTCTGCTAGAAAAAACGGTGCCTCTTGACGGTAAATCCTATGGTGTTTTAAGGATGCCCGCCGAATGGAGCTCCATTATCGATTCTTTTGATGAATTAAACAAGGCAAAGCAGCTGAATTTTTTTCAAGATGTATTTCCTGCAAGGGACTTGTTTTTTGGCTGGACGCCCTATAAAAGTTCTGGGGAGGAAGCGGCCATCAAGGCCACTGCGAACGGAAATTCCTTTCATAGTGGAGAAGAAATGATTGATTTTATTATGTATGTAAATGAATCAGATCTAAAATCTGAATAATTTCCAAAAGAGTCCAACAACCTCGGGCTCTTTTTGGGAGGAAAAGATGTAAAATGAAACTAGATATATTCGATGAGGAGGTTGGTTTGACATGTTTGCGGCGGGGCAAAGGGACATGCAGCGGATGGATCAGTATACGATGGAAAGGATTGGTTTACCTGGTGTGGTCCTAATGGAAAATGCCGGGGCAAGAGTAGTAGAGGAAATTATAGCGGACTTCCCTTGCCCAAATCCACGGGTCCTCGTTCTTGCTGGCGGCGGGAATAACGGCGGCGACGGTTTTGTTATTGCCCGCAAGCTGATTGATGCGGGAGTCAGGACTCTTGTTTGTCTGCTCGTCGATCCTGAGCGTTTAAAGGGAGATGCAAAAGTCCACTTTGATGTGTATATGAATCGCGGGCTGCCTGTCTATTACCTTCAAGAACATTCACTTAAGGGTTTAAAAAATGAATTGAACACGGCGGATGTGGTTGTCGATGCCATTTTGGGGACTGGGGTAAATGGCCCTGTCAGGGAACCCTTCAGCAATGTGATTTCCATGGTCAACGAACATACTGGAAAGAAATTGATCTTGTCTGTTGATATCCCTTCAGGTGTCAGCAGCGATACCGGGAAGGTTGTAGGAGAAGCAATTAAGGCTGATAAGACGATAACATTTGTTTTTCCGAAAAAAGGCTTCTTTTTACAGGACGGACCAAAATATATCGGTGACTGGAAGGCGGTTGATATTTCTGTACCGCCCTCGGCCGCGGCAGATTTAGGACTGGACATGCCACGGGTGATAACAGGGCCTCTTGTGCGGGAGGTGCTGCCAAAACGGCCAAGGCATGGTCATAAAGGGACATTCGGTCATGCCCTGATAGTCGGCGGCTCACGCCCATATGTAGGCGCCCCGATATTCTCAGCGAAGGCAGCCTTACATTCCGGTGCAGGTCTGGTAACGCTGGCCGTTCCGGAAGGGATTTATCCGATGGCGGCGGCGCAAAATCCGGAATCATTATTTTTGCCTTTATCTGATGAGCATGGTCATTTTGCTGCCAGGGCAGTTCATGAAATTATTCCGCAGCTTCAGCAGTTTGACTGTGTAGCCATTGGTCCCGGGATGGGCCGGTTTACTGGCGG
>NZ_JAGYPE020000113.1 GCF_018343545.2 Neobacillus citreus
TTTCCTCACTTGTCTCGGGTGGTTTTGGTCCTCATCGGCCTTATGAAGGACATTTCCTCACTTGCCTCGGGTGGTTTTCGTCTTCATCAATCTTCTGAAGGACATTTCACTCCTCGCCTCGGGCGGTTTTGGCCTTCACTTCATTAACCTAAAAATAAAAAACAGGCAGCCATCTCAACATGGCCGCCCCCACAATTCAAAGATACAACCCCGCCAAAAAGATCCCCAAAGCCTTCTCATAAATTTCATCAAATTGCGAAAGGGGCAGCGGGTTCACCCCGTGGCCAAGTTCGACCGTGAAGCCTGGCCGCTGCCAATCCTGAATGAACCAGTCTTTGTAGCCGGCATAGCTCTCGAGGGTTTTAACAGGTTTATACCCGCTTACCCTGCTTAACTCATTGACCATCCCCTCGGATACCGGCGGTTCCATGTTCTCAAAGCCCCAATAGATTTCCTCGCCCTGGGTATGGAAGGCAAAGACCCTGGCATAATCGCGGTTCCGGGTTAAGTCTGCCATTGCGATAGCTTCCGGTTCTGACAACGGCTTCTCGCCGCCATAATCGCGCGGGCCCGGCTCTTTTGGATTCCGTGCCCGTTCCAGCTCCCAGCGTGCCGGGAACTGATCATTCAAATCGACACCCCGGATATTCGCTTTCCAGCCGGAAAAATCCGTGCTTCCTTTGTTGAATTCAACAACTCTATTTTTCCACTCAGGATTTTCAGGCGGTCCATGCAAAACGAGATTAACCCCATCCGGATTGACCATAGGCACCACCGATAAAGCGGTTTGCTGATACAATCTGGACATCTCAAGGCCTCGGATTGGATTTTGATTAGTCAGCGACAACAGGTAATCGTTTAAAAACGTCATTAACACCGCTGTCGTAATCCACTCGTTGGCATGAAAGGAAGCATTATAATGAATTCTCTTTGAACCCTTTCCTATATGCAGCTCAGATAACTCGTTTCCGAGAACTGATTTCCCGATCGTGTTCAGCTGCAAAAATGGATACACATTCTGTAGCCGTCCGATATCCTTCGCCAACCGGATGTAATCGTAATTCTGCTTTCCTTGGACCAATCTCCAGGTAATCCTGATCGGTACTTTTATCATTTGCCCAATCTGCAGCTGGTTCGGGTTAATATGTTGATTAACGAGTAATAATGCATCCACACCCAGATTCCGATGGCGGGCAATCGCCCATAAGGAATCACCCTGCTGGACCTGGTAGTCCTGTGCAACAAAGCCAGGAATTCTAATTCGCTGTCCGACGGAAATTTTATCGGGGTCAATGTCCCGATTTGAATCCAAGATAAGCTGTAAATCTAGATGAAACAATTGGCTGTAGTACCATAACGAGTCCCCACGCCTAACGATAATATCCATGAATGCCTCCTACAGCTAAAAATTGGTATCAATAAAAATGTATGCTGGCATTCCTGAAATATTAATTTGCCGCCAGTTATTTATGCACAGCCAGATGCGCAAAGTGAAAATGGTCAAAGGCGTGGAGACTATCTTCCCTGTTGGAAAAATATAAATCTTCGATATTAGCAGGAGCCAGGTTTTCATACACGAGCATGTTACAATTCTGCAGTTCGAGGTCCAGTTCCAACGGGTCAAAGCCTGTTTTCATTGGTTCTCCCGTTTGTGCGGTAATTTGCCGCATCTGAATCAGTCTTTTGGAGGCAAACTGGTCATCAAACGCAGCAGCATCTAGGTAATCGAATACGAAAGAAGTTCCATTTACAGACATCCCCGAAATGGTCGACAAAAGTTGAAAAAAGTCTTTTTTCTCGAGGTACATCACCACACCAAGCAAACTAAAAAAGCTTAATTTTTGCGGATCATAGCCGTATTTTTTGAGTTCGTTTTGAAGTGAATTGTGTTTAAAATCTACGGGGACAAATTTTACGTTGGCTGGCAAGTCCATGCCTAGTTCTTGAAGCCGATTTTGTTTAAAGGCTTGGGTTGCGGGATGGTCGACTTCATAGATGGTGAAATCTTCGGGTAAATCCAACTGCCTTAATGAAAAGGTATCAAATCCGGCACCTAAAATCACATATTGCCGAACGCCACGTTCAATCGCTGCCATTAGCGCATCCTCTGCATATCTTGCCCTGCTGACCAATTGCGGAACCGTCTGATTATTCATGACCCAGGCTAATTTTTCCTCAAAGGCAGTCAATTTTGTACCTGGATCAAAGAAGGCAATGGCGTTGGCCCAATTGGCGCCAATCAATTGCTTTTCCTCCTCAAGCAAAAGGAGATTGGCCATATTGTCTTGAAAAATTGGCTGGCTTGATGCAGCTGCATGATAGCCTCTGGCAAAGCAGCTTACTAACGCGGTCAAACTTTCCTTTGTTTTTTCCAAATCAATTCCCCCTTCTTTTAATAAAGAAAAAACCCCCAGCAAAAAAATCCGCTAGGAGTTAATAGTAAGCCCTCTATCAATACGTGTCAATTGCATAATATTTTATTATAACATAAAAATTTTCATTTGTCAATACATATTTTACTTAAGTTCAAATGGAGCTGACAAAGGAACATTGTCGAAAATCTTCCCTGGATTTAAGATATTGTTAGGGTCAACCATTGTTTTTATTCCCTTCATAATGGAAAGAGTGTCCCCATGTTCCTCTTGAAGGAATTTCTTCTTGCCGAGGCCAATCCCGTGCTCACCTGTACAGGTTCCCCCTTTGGACAGGGCATACTGAACGATTTGCGTATGAACCTCCTCGACCTGCTTCATGTGTTCTTCATCCTGCGTGTCCACCGAAAAAACGGCATGGTAATTCCCATCGCCAACATGGCCGAAAATGACAGCATCAATTCCATACTGGTCAACAATTTTTCTAGTATATTGTAAGGCATCGGAAAGCTCCGATAACGGTACGCATACATCCGTTACCATATGCCCCTTACCAGGATTCGCGGCGATGATGGCCAGAGCAGCCTGGTGGCGCGCCTCCCAGAGCTGTGCTCTTTTAATGGAATCATTTTCGAATTCAAAGGTGACACATTGCTCATCCTTGATAATTTCTTGGACGATTTCGAGGCTGTTGGTGACTTCCGGTTCACTGCCGCTAAATTCCATAAACAGCGTCGGTTCCTCCCGATATGATGTGTTTTTAAAGGCATTAACGGCTTGGATTGTTTTTTGATCAACGAGTTCAATCTTCCCAATCGGCAGGCCGGCTTTTAGAAGTACAGTGGCCGCTATTCCCGCTGCTTCAATCGATGGGAATGTTGCTTTGATATCAATGGTGGTCTCAGGGATGCCTTGCAGCTTCAGGATAATCTCTGTAAATACTCCCAGTGTTCCTTCCGAGCCGACAAATAAACCGGTTAAGTTGTATCCTGCTGATGATTTATACGAATATCCTCCAGTGCGAATGGAGGAACCGTCTGCCAGGACTAGCTCCAGTCCGAGAACCTGGTCCCGCATGACTCCATACTTAACTGTATTCGTCCCGCTCGCGTTGGTAGCCGTCATGCCGCCTATCGTCGCATCTGCCCCCGGATCGACCGGAAAGAAGAGTCCATACTTTTTCAACGCTTGGTTTAGCTGATTTCTCGTAACCCCCGGCTGAACCGTGACAATAAAATCATCAGGGCGAACGGAGATAATTTCATTCATCAACGTAAAATCAAGACTAATGCCGCCGTTTAAAGGGATGATATGCCCCTCAAGGCTCGATCCCGCCCCAAAGGGAACAACCGCAACCTTATTTTCATTTGCAAACCGCATGATACGGCTGACCTCTTCCTTAGAAACCGGGAAAACCACCACATCAGGCATCCGCGGCGAGTGATACGAAATCCCCTTGCTATGCTGCTCCAACACCGCCCCATTCACACTAACCCGCTCAGCATCCCCAACAATCCTTAACAACTCATCATACAGCCACACAACCTAGCCCCCCTAACAAACTCATAAATTCACAAATTCACAAACTATCCAACCACGGCGGACAAATGTCTGCGCGCGGTGCCTGACTCCATATTAATTCACCCTATCAAATTATCGCCCTTCCAGGATGAATAGTTCCGGGTTTCCGATGAGGGTGCCGATTTCTTCCATGAAGGCGTTGGCAGGGGCACCGTCGATGACGCGGTGGTCGAAGGTGATAGACATGCCCATGACTTGACCGATGACGATTTGGTCGTCCTGAACGATTGGTTTTTTCTTGATGCTGTGGACGCCCAATATGGCGACTTCTGGATAATTGATGATCGGAGTGGCAAACCAGCCGCCATTTCCGCCTGTACTCGAAATTGTAAATGTACTGCCCGAAAGCTCATGTGGTTTTAATTTTCTTTCTCTCGCCCGCTTTGATAGATCTTGAAGCTCCGCTGCTATTTCCAAAATCGTCTTTTGGTCAGCATGTTTGATGACCGGGACGAGCAAGCCGTCATCCGTGGCCACGGCAACCCCAATATGGATGTTTTTCTTATAGATAATTTCAAGCTTCTCATCGTCTACCGTTGCGTTAAAGATAGGGTGCCGGCTCAGTGCCTTGGCGGCGGCCTTCACGAAAAACGGAAGGTATGTAAGCTTGACTCCAGCGCTTTCGGCATGCGGCTCCAGCTGTTTTTTTAGTTCAACCAGCTTGGTGACAACGACCTCGTCCATCCCACTGCAATGGATGGCTGTGGATTTTGATAGTTTCATGTTTTGATAGATTTTTTTTCTTAAGCCCCGGATTGGCTCTCTTACTTCTTCTTCCAGCCTTACTGCTGCTTCTCGTTCTGACGGAGATTCCTTAGGCGGCGCAGATACTGCCGCTGCCTCCTGCAACTCAAATGCCGCAACAGTCGCCGCTGCCTCCTTCTCTGCAAGCGTCTTGAAGTTCCTGACGTCCTCTTCCGTCACCTTTCCGCCTTTTCCTGTTGGCACAACCTCGGTAATATCGATACCAAGTTCCCTTGCCAGCTTTCTGACAGACGGTGCCGCAATGACGCGTTTTTTTGGTAAAATACCTACTGAATTTTGCTGTAAATTATGTTGAGTAAATGAATTGGTTTGTGTGGAGACTTGTTTCGTGTGTTCAAATTGTGTGGATTCTCGTTGTAATGTATTGATCCCGTTTGAGCCTTGTTGGATGGATTCATGTTGTCCGGACGTTTTACTAGCTGAAACAAGCACTCCCGCTCCGGCCTTTACGTCCTCAAGAACTGTGAATAAAACTTCGCCGACCTTAACAACCTCGCCGACTTCCGCGCCGAAGGATTGTACTACTCCCCCGACTGGTGACGAAATTTCCACCACAGCCTTATCGGTTTGCACCTCTACGATGTTCTCATTTTCCCTTACAAAGTCACCGGCTGCCTTAAACCACGTCAAAATCTCTGCTTCGTGTAAGCCTTCGCCAATATCAGGAAGACGGAATTCATAAGCCATATTTTTATGCCACTCCCATTTTTGAAAATTAATGTGCTAATACCTCTCTAATCCCTTGGCTGATTCTGTCTGCATTTGGAAGCCAGTCTTCTTCCACTGATGGCACCGGATATGGCGTGTCAAAGCTTGTAACCCGCACAATTGGCGCCGACAGATGGAACAACGCCTTTTCGTTAATCATCGCGGAAATTTCAGCACCCGGTCCTCCGGTTTTCACCGCCTCATGAACAATCATGGCCCGTCCTGTTTTTTGCACGGAAGCAATGATGGTATCCTCGTCAATCGGCGACACCGTCCGCAGGTCAATAATCTCAATCGAAACAGGCTGCTCCTGCTCCCACTGTTCAACTACCTTGCTTACGAGCGGCACCGTCTGTCCCCACGTAATTACCGTTAGGTCTTCGCCATCTTTTACAACCTTGGCTTTGCCAATCTCAATGATGTAATCCTCTTCTGGCACTTCCTGCTTGAAAGCGCGGTATAACTTCATCGGCTCCAAAAATAAAACAGGGTCATTATCGCGGATAGCCGCTGTTAACAGCCCCTTGGCATCATAAGGGGAACTTGGCATTACCACTTTCAGCCCCGGTGAATGCAAAAATAAACCTTCTAAACTATCAGAATGCAGCTCCGGAGTCTTGACTCCCCCGCCATACGGTGCACGGACAACCATTGGCGCACCCAGCACCCCGCCAGACCGGAAGCGAAGTCTCGCTGCCTGTGCTGCCATTTGGTCCATCGCTTCATAAATAAACCCGAAGAATTGGATCTCCGCCACCGGGCGCAAGCCCCTTGCTGCCATGCCGACTGCCGTGCCGACGATTGCCGATTCCGCAATTGGCGTATCTACTACCCGATCTTCTCCAAAAATAGCCTGCAGACCGTCAGTTGCCCGGAACACACCGCCGTTTTTTCCAATATCCTCTCCCAAGCAAATGACTCTCGGGTCTCTCTCCATTTCCTTCTTTAAGGTAAAATTAATTGCCTCTATCATTGTCATTGCGGTCATTATTTCAAAACCCCCTCTGATGAAACAGATTGCTGCTGCTCAGTAAGCTGGCTGGTCTTTTTCTCATAAACAATTTCAAATATATCTTCCACTTTGCTTTTCGGAGTATTTGCAGCCGTTTCAAAGGCCTCTGTGACCTTTTGTTCCGCTAATTCAAATTCTCTCTGCTCCAACTCTTCATTCCAGATTCCCTTTTCAAGCAAAAATGCCTTTATTCGTTTCAGCGGGTCCTTGGCGAGCCAATCTTCCACATCGCTTTTATTTCGGTATTTTGTCGGGTCATCCGCAGTGGTATGCGGGCCCTGTCTGTATGTAACAGCTTCAACTAATACAGGCTGTCCGCTGCGCGCCCTCTCTAACGCCTGCTTCATAGTCGTATAGACCGCCAGGACATCGTTGCCATCCACCTGAATTCCGGTGATTCCATAGGCAACCGCCTTTTGGGCAATCGTTCCGCTCGCCGTTTGTTTTGATCTCGGAACACTGATGGCCCACTGGTTATTCTGAACGAAAAAGACCATCGGAAGCTTGTAAACACCGGCAAAGTTGAGGGCCTCGTGGAAATCACCTTCGGAGGTGCCGCCGTCACCGATATAGGTCACACTGACACTGTTTTCACCTTGGTATTTCCCTGCCCAGGCCCCGCCTACAGCATGAAGGCACTGTGCACCGATGATAATTTGTACTGGAAAAACATTGGCCCCTTCGGCATCCGTTCCCTTTAAATGCCCCATCGTATAAAGGAAAAAGTTTTTCATTGGGAATCCGTGAACAAAAAGGGCCGCCCCTTCCCGATAGCTTGGATAAATCCAATCCTGCTTTTCTAGTGCGAAAGCGCTGCCAACTTGCGCCGCTTCCTGCCCGCTTAACGGTGCATATGTACCAATTCTCCCCTGCCTCTGAAACTTTAAGGCTCTTTGGTCAAATACTCTTGCTTGCACCATCCATTTGTACATCGAAATTAACTCGTCATCACTTACCTCAGGCGCCCCGATTGTCAGCTTTCCGTTTTCATCTAAATATTGAACCCTGTTGACTGGCAATTCATTCGGTTCAATCCACATATAAGTACCTCCTTTTAAAAATCTCCCTAATTCCACCTGCTGGCATTTGTCCATGCTTGCGACTAGCATATATGCCCTCTATGTTTTTGTCAATACAGTTGTTCGAAGGTTCAGAAAATACACTTATTTCTAAAAAAGCAGGAGCATTGCTGCACTCCTGCCTAAATTGTTATTTATTTTGGTTTAATTGATTAATAAATTCCCTCATAAAGCCCGGCAGGTCTGGCCAGGCATGGCCGGAAACGAGATTTCCTTGAACATGGAGATGGTTTTCAATATAAGTCGCTCCTGCCGCTTCCACATCTGGTTTGCAGGCAATATAGGCAGTTAACTCGCGGCCTTCCATATACTTGCGTACAGTTGTTAGCACGAGACTAGCATGGCAAATGGCACCGACTGGTTTGTTTGCCTCAAAGAAATGGGCAACGATTCGCGGCACATTCTCATTTAAGCGGATGTATTCCGGCGCCCTTCCCCCTGGAATAATCAGCCCGTCAAATTCCTCAGGATTTACATCCTCAAAAGCAGTTTGGGCTTCGATTAAGTATCCTTTGCTTTCCGTATAAGTATCCCAGCC
>NZ_JAGYPE020000114.1 GCF_018343545.2 Neobacillus citreus
ATTAGATGATCTTTCTTTAGAGTATGATAATGTCGGTACCGTTATCCAGGCTTACTTCCATCAGGCAATGGATTATCTTGAAAAATATAAAAACTATCGGATTCGCCTTGTAAAAGGAGCCTATAAAGAGCCTGCAGAGATTGCCTATCAGGACAAAAAGGATATTGATGCCAACTATATCAAGTTGATTGAATGGCACCTATTAAACGGCAAATTTACATCAATTGCCACTCATGACCATCGAATTATCAATCATGTAAAGGAATTTGTTAAACTGAACAATATTCCTAACGATAAATTTGAATTCCAAATGCTGTATGGTTTTAGAAAAGAGCTGCAGTTAAAGCTGGCAAAAGAAGGCTTTAATTTCTGTACGTATGTCCCATTTGGCAACGACTGGTACGGCTATTTCATGCGTCGGCTTGCAGAAAGACCACAGAATTTAAATCTTGTGGCGAAGCAAGTATTCAATAAGAAAACAAACACGATTCTTGGTGTTGCGGCTGGAGCCTTTATTTTAGGACGTGTGACAAGAGGCAATAACAATAAACGTAAATAATGAACTACAAACTCCCATTTTCAGGAATGGGAGTTTTTTTAGCTAATACACGTTTTTACATGGTAAATATAAGTAAATCCAAAGAAATTTATCGCGAAAAATGATATAGTAATCTAGTTGAATAATTCGGCTTATTTTATTAAGGAGAGAGAAGCTTTGAAAAGATTTTCACGGAACCCAAGTTGGTTAATTGTCATTTCCCTCATCACTTCATTGCTGTTGGGAGCATGTTCTAACGAACCTACATCAAAGGACACGAACAATACAAAAGTAGATACAGTTGCAAAGGAAAAAACGGAAAAGAAGGCAGAATCTGAAGAACAATCATCGGTGCAAACTGCAGACGAGGAGAATAAAAACGAGCCCGTTGCTGAGCCCAAGCAAAGTCAAGAAGAGCTTGCCAAAAGTCTTGATTTGGAGTTAGTCACTGTCGGCAGGGTTGTGGACGGTGATACAATTGTCACTTCAGACGGAAGAAAAGTCCGCTTTGTTGGGGTTAACACCCCGGAATCGACGACTAGACATGAAGTTTACGGGAAAGAAGCCAGCAATTATACGAAATCAAAGCTGGAGGGAAAACAGGTTTGGCTGCAAAAGGACGTCTCCTCAACCGACCGCTATGGGCGCTATTTACGGATTATCTGGATGGGTGTACCAACAAATGATATGGATGAAGCGGAAATTCGCAGCAAAATGTTCAATGCGGATTTGGTCTTAAATGGCTATGCGGAACCTTCCACATATCCGCCGGATGTTAAATACAGCGAGTTTTTTGTAAAATTTGCCCGCGAAGCACGGGAAGCGAATAAAGGTCTTTGGTCATATGGCGCAGATGGAACGACGAAGGGTGATCTGGATGGAAGTTCCACTTCAAAAAGCAGCGGTTCCTATTCAACAGGGAGCAGCACGTCTTCAGGTTCTTCTTCGAGTGGAACGGATGCAAGCACCTCAGCTGGGACTAAATCTGAGGTTTTCCAAAATTGCACTGAATTGAGGAAGGTGTATCCAAACGGTGTTCCTGCCGGCCATCCAGCTTATCAAGCGAAAATGGATCGAGATAAAGATAATTATGCGTGTGAGCAATAAGGCGGCAGGGCGGTTATTTTTCCCGGTCAGTTCTAAAAAGTCATCTTTTGATGGCTTTTTTTGTTTTTAAGTCAGACAAACGGACAAAATTCGACATTACCTTTGTTTTATAATAATAAAGGACTGGATAATAATCCCTGTTTTCTCATTACATATTTTGTCGGTTAATAAGGTCATTTGAAGCAGATTGGGAAATACCTAGTCATGTTGACATGTATTCCGGAATAGGATAGTTCAGTGGGTCTCAAATATGGCGTTGATAAGACAACTAGATAAAGGATAAGGGGAGAAGTTGCGTAATGGGAAAGTGGAAGTGGGTCGTGCCAATTTGTTTAATTGCTAGTTTACTAGGATTGGCAGGCTGTACTGAAAAAACGGTCAAAGAGAACACTGGCCCAAAAGTGACAGAACCGGCCAAACTGCCTGTTAAAACAGGAGAAGAAAAACCTCAGAAGGAAGAACCAAAACCAATTATAGTCAATGTTATTGATCCAAATACTAAGGAAACTATTAGAACGTTTTCGCCAAAGGAAATGGGCTTTGAAACAAATAAAGAAGCCTATCAAAAAGAACTTGAAAAATGGGCGAAGGATTTGGCAAGAGGAACTGAAGCGAAACCGGGATATGATCAGAAGATGGTTCTCGATAAAATCGATGCCAATGGTCAATTAATTAAAGGAAAACCGCGGATTATCCTTGAAGAATCGGAATTGGTGGAAAAAATAATGGCGGCATCTGTTGCAGGCGGGGATGTGGATCTGCCAATTTATGTAACACAAAGCGGCTATAAGCCTGAAGATATTGCTGGTTTGGGAGAAGTAGTATTGGCATCGTACTCGACATACTTTGACAGTAGAGTGGAGGGGCGTTCCAAGAATATCGAGCTATCAGGCGAAGCCATTGATAATGTGATTGTTGGTACTGGAGATGTTTTTTCCTTTAATACAACTGTCGGCCCAAGTGATGCTGCTCATGGCTATCAGCCCGCAAAGGAAATCGTCAATAAGAAGCTGGTCGATGGGATTGGCGGAGGTATCTGCCAAACGTCTTCAACATTGTTTAATGCCATTGACAAAGTAGGTGTGCAATATATTGAATGGAATCACCATTCACTTTCGGTTGGCTATGTCCCTCCTGGCCGTGATGCCACTGTCTCCTACGGCGGCAAGGACTTTCAATTTCAAAATACCACAGGAGTGCCGTTATTAATCAAAACCATTTACGGAAAAGGTAAATTAACCATTGAAATAAGAACATCCGCAGCCTATCAAACCCTTTATGCACAGGGACATTAGATGTTTTTGTGGTGTCAGACACTATATCCATATTGGATATAGTGTCTGACACCACTTTTTTATTTGGTTAATTTTCAAATGCATATTCCTTCTATACAAAGCGAAAAATAGCTTTGGTTTGTTAGAAAAATATAGGAGGAAAAGGAATGAAATGGATAAATAAAATGTTCGTTTTTGTGGTTGTTCTTTCCTTGATGGGCTGGGCGGGAAACTTACAGGTCTCCGCTCAAGGGACGGAGGGTCACCAGCATCATGAACTAATTTCTGAAACACATAGTGTTGAAACAGCGAGACAGAATCAAGGAGGAAACGGCGACCAAGGTTTATCTGAAAAGTATCATGGACATATTTCAGACCGACCGGAAACAAAGCAGAAAAAAACGAAGCCACCTGCTCCGAGCCAGCGCTATATTCCCATTCAGCTTTTGGGAATCAATGATTTGCATGGCCAGTTAAACGTAACCCGTAAGGTAAACGGGAAACCTGTCGGACGGGCTGATTATTTAGCGGCATATTTAAAGCAGCGTGCAGCAGAAAACAAAAACACCCTGCTTGTCCAGGCAGGTGATATGGTCGGAGCAAGCCCGCCCGTTTCCGCGCTATTGCAGGATGAACCGACAATTGAGTTTTTAAACCGAATGGGCTTTGATATTGGAACGGTTGGAAACCACGAATTTGATGAAGGAGTAAATGAACTTCTTCGTCTTATCCATGGCGGTTCTCATCCGAAAACTGGCAATTTTACAGGATCCAAATTCCCTTGGGTGGTTGCCAATGTCATTAATAAAGAAACAGGCAAAACTATCTTGCCGCCTTACCAAGTCATGAAAGTAAACGGAATGCCAATCGGCTTTATCGGCGTTGTCACAACAGAAACTCCAACCATTGTGGTACCAAGCGGTGTAGCAGGTTTGCAATTTACGGATGAGGTCGAAGCCATTAATAAAAACGTTGCAGAATTGAAAAAGCAAGGTGTCAAAGCGATTGTTGTTTTAGCTCATAATCCGGGTACTTCCGGCCCAAATGGCGAAAACCCAACGGGCCAGCTGGTCGATATCGCCAATCGTGTTGATGACGAAGTGGATGTGATTTTTGGCGGACATAACCATGCCTATATGAATGCCACAATCGATAATAAGTTAATAGTTCAAGCCTACTCTTATGGAACGGCTTTTTCTGATGTCGATATCGAGATTGATCCTAAGACAAAGGATATTGTCACAAAAAGAGGTGAAATTGTGACTACATTTCAGGAGGGAATTAACCCAGATCCTGAAATAAAGCAAATGATTGAAGGATATGAATCAAAAATTGAACCGATTGTAAACCGTGTTGTTGGTTCCACGTCCGAACCATTAACAGCCAAGCAAAACGAAAATGGTGAATCGGTTCTCGGCGATTTCATTGCTGATGCCCAAAGGCAGGCCCTAGGAACGCAAATGGCATTTATGAATCCAGGAGGGATTCGCGCAGATTTTGATCCGGGGGATATCACATGGGGCGAAGTGTATACGGTTCAGCCATTTAATAATGATATGGTGAAAATGGTAATGACAGGTCAGCAAATTCGCAATTTACTTAACCAGCAGTGGACAGACTCGAAAATGACCATGCTGCAGATTTCCGGGTTAACCTATACTTGGGATTCTACGAAACCTGTAGGCCAACGGGTAGGAATTATCAAGCTCGCCGATGGAACGGAACTAGATCCTAATGCTTCCTATACGGTAGCGGCCAACGTCTTCCTTTCTGGAGGGGGAGACGCTTTCACAGAATTCACTAGGGCAACCAATAAAGAGATTGGTCCGGTCGATTTAGATGTTCTGGTGAATTACATTCAGGCGCAGCCAAAACCATTCACCTACAGCAACCAAAATAGGATTCAGAAGGTTAAATAATCGAAGCTTTGCAATAAAAAAGGGCGCTGATTAAGAAAATCAAAGCCCTTTTTTCTTTTGACTCTAAAAACCATTCTAAACTCCAAGAACCATTTTACTTAAATTTGATCTCATCACGTCATTATTGCCAAAATGGATCGTCAATGCACGGGCATCCCGGTAATATTGTTCGAACGGATATTCTTTGGAATAGCCATACATCCCGTGTAATTGAATAGCGCTATCAATGATTTTTAATGCCTTTTCCGTGGTATTGATTTTGGCCTGAAAGACGGTTGGAATCGGTCCTGGTTTACTTGTATCCCTGTCACGGGCAGCTTGGTATAAAAGGCTTCGGGCTGCTTGAAGCTCAATCAGCATATCAGCAAAGCGCATCTGAACTGCACCCATTTCTCCTAGTTTTTGCCCGAGGATTTGACGATCCTTGAGATAAGTCTTTGTTTCATCAACGGCAGCCTGGGCTAATCCTAAAGCGATGGCCCCCGCGCCTAAAGCAGCCAATCCGCCTGCCACACCCATTACCTGAAGACCGGTTCCAATTGATCCTAGCAGGGCATCACCTGAGAGGCGGCAATTTTCAAAAATTAATTCTCCTGTTGGGAGAGCGAGCATCCCAAGTTTATCCTCCAATTTTCCGAAGGTAAATCCAGGTATGCCTTTTTCGACTAAAAACATACTTAATCCAGGTTGACCTGATTCGTTTACTGTTTTCGCCATCACCAAATAAACATCTGCTGAGCCTGCACCACTGATAAAGGTTTTTGTTCCATTTAAAATATAAGAATCCCCGCTTTTGACAGCGGTTGTTTGGATTGTAAATGGGTTCGAACCTCCGCCTGATTCGGTTCCTGCAAGGGCACAAATCCATTCTCCCCGTGCCAGCGGCTTTAAATATTTTTCCTTTTGTGCGGGAGAACCAATAGCAAGAATGGCTAATGAAGCAGCCAAATGTGTGTTGAATAGGAAGGCTGTGGAAGGGCATGCCCTGCCGATGGATTCCATCGTAATAAGGAAACTGTATGTATCTGCACCTGCTCCTTCAAAAACCGGCGGAAGCATTAATCCCATTAACCCTTGTTTTGAAAGAAGAGAGAAAATTTCAGCTGGAAAAGCTCCATTTTGATAAAATTGTTTAGATAAAGGTGCTATCTTTTCAACTGCCAAATCCTTCACCATTTTTTGGAGTTGAGTTTGTTCATCAGAAAGCAATAAATTCATAGCTATAAAACCCCTTTCGATATCCTGAATTTTCAATCTATTGACATTATAAAGAAGGCTGTGCCATTGTTCTATGAGCTGTATCACAGAGTTCAATAAAATGTTATTGTTATAGTAGTGATATTTTTGCATCCTAGGAGTGGGTAAGATGATAAATTTTATCAAGCAAACAGCGAAAACGCTTTTTCCCGGGTATTTTGCTGTGGTAATGGCTACCGGCGCATTATCAATCGCCGCCTTTTTGCTTGGAATGAAACTAATTTCGATAGCTTTGTTATATGTTAATGTGGTGGCGTATATTATTCTGTGGTTCTTAACGTTGATCCGGTTATTTAAATATTTTCCTAGTCTTAGAGCAGACATCTCAAGTCATATAAAAGGACCCGGTTTTTTTACCTTAGTCGCAGGGACCAGCGTCCTCGGAAGCCAGCTTATTATCGTTGAGAAGAATTATTCAATCGCGGTCTTTTTATGGTACCTTGCCATATTTTTATGGATTTTGGTCATGTATACATTTTTCGCAGCCGTAACCATACGAAATGATAAACCTTCTTTGGCAGATGGGATTAACGGGGGTTGGTTAATTGCGGTTGTGGGGACACAGTCTATTTCTATTCTCGGCACCTTGCTTTCCCCGCATTTAGTGGCAGGGAAGGAAATGGTTTTATTTTTCACCTTGTGTATGTACTTTTTAGGGTGCATGCTGTATATCAACATTATTACTCTTATATTTTATCGATTTACTTTTATAGAGTTGAAATTCTCTGCTATGACACCGCCTTATTGGATTAATATGGGGGCAGTTGCAATAACAACCTTGGCAGGTGCTACATTGATTTTAAAATCACAAAATTGGTCTTTTCTCGTTGAAATAACGCCATTTATTAAGGGATTTACCCTATTCTTTTGGATTACCGGTACTTGGTGGATACCGCTCTTATTCATTTTGATGGTATGGAAGCATTTATATCATCGGGAGCCAATAAACTATGACCCGCAATTCTGGGGAATGGCCTTTCCGCTTGCCATGTACACGCTTAGCACATTTCAACTTTCGAAAGCCCTCAAGGTGCCATTTTTAACGGTTATTCCGGACATTATGGTGTATATCGCGATGGGTGCATGGGTGACCGTTTTTATTGGACTTATTCATCATTTGTATCGCCACATTAAAACCAATCATAACAATACGGGTGTTGGGCATGGTGCCTAACACCCTATGGAACTCATAACATCCGAATGCCCGAAGGAATCAGAGCCCCGGGCGTTATGAAGAGCTCATAACTCCCGAACGCACGAAGGAATCAGAGCCCCGGGCGTTATGAAGAGCTCATAACACCCGAACGCACGAAGAAAACAGAACTCTGGTCGTTATGAAGTGGTTATAACTCCCGATCGACCGAAGGAATCAGAGCCCCGGGCGTTATGAAGAGCTCATAACTCCCGAACGCACGAAGGAATCAGAACTCCGGGCGTTATGAAGGGATCATAACTCCCGAACGCACGAAGGAATCAGAGCTCCGGGCGTTATGAAGGGATCATAACTCCCGAACGCACGAAGGAATCAGAGCTCCGGGCGTTATGAAGAGCTCATAACACCCGATCGACCGTAA
>NZ_JAGYPE020000115.1 GCF_018343545.2 Neobacillus citreus
TGGTAGATGTAATGAGCCAAAGTAGACTCTTCAAAACGAAAACTATCTTCGTAAGCTTCTTTCACCAACATGTGATTCCACCTCATTATTCGTTAATAAAATTTTCCGCGGTCTTCCTTACCTATTGGCTGCTGGACAGCTATACAAGGGGTTGATTCTGTTCCTTTCGCTCCTCAATCGCTCCCGTATACTCGTTGTAATTCACGGCGATGGTTCCAACTTGGCCATTTCGGTTTTTCGAGACAATGATTTCAAGGGAATGGTCTTGAGAATCCTTGTCATAATAGGCTTCGCGGTATAGGAACAAAATGACATCGGCATCCTGCTCTACACTTCCCGATTCCCGAATGTCAGACATCATCGGCCGTTTATTGGCCCTTGATTCCACTGATCGATTGAGCTGCGCCAAACATACCACTGGGCAATCAAAATCCTTCGCCATCGTTTTGAGCGATTTAGATATTTCCGTTACTTGCTGGTGGGAATTCCCTCCGTATGATTGACTGGATTGGATCAGTGTTAAGTAATCGATAAACAGGATCGGTCTCTTGCCGGGGAATTGATTCATCATTTTTCTGGTTTTCGCTCTCATTTCGGAAATCGTTTGTCCTGCCCCATCAAAAATTTGCATATTGGTTTCCGTGAGATCACCAATCACATCCGACCATTTATCCTTTTGGCGTTGACTGAGCATTCGTTTCGGATCCCGCATTTTCGAACGATTAATGCCACCTGTCGAAGCAATTAATCGTTTGGTGATCAATCTCTCAGGCATTTCCAAAGAAAATACGAGTGGCAGATACCCGGCCCAACCCGACATTTTGGAAAAATGAAGCATCACATCGGTTTTTCCCATTGATGGTCTTGCCGCTAAAATCGTGACTTCTCCGCCCTGAAAGCCTCCTGTCATGTCGTCGAGCTGTTTGATCCCCGTTGTGACACTTTTCAGGCGTAATTGATCTTCCCAGGGTGCCTCATAGATGTTGGCCAGCGCTTGTTGCAACGAGGTATGATCCTCGAGCTTTAATTGGCTGATTTTATCCAATTCGCTGACGACCTTCGCAATCTCCCAGTCATTCACTGCAGCAACAGTTAGGATGTTTCTCTTTTCCCGCTCCTTCCACGACTCCAGAATGATCTTTTCCGTTCCATCGAACTTCTCGATGTCTGCATAGGACAACAGCTCCGAAAGATAGGACATTCCCCCTACTGATTCGAGGTCGGACAGGGTTGAAAAAGTAATCAAATCAAGATTTTTACCGGTACGTTTGAACTCCACCATTTTCCGCATGATTTCTTTATGCCGTGCACTTTCTAGCTGTTCAGGCTGAATTACGGTATCTGTTAGTAGGTACTCCGCCTTCATCAAACTGCCTAGGAACGCTTTTTCAGCCATACTCATTCCTCTTCACCTGCCGTTAGATCAAGGTGGAATCCACGTGGAATATCTCTACCGGTCCGAAAATTTTCAGTTGATTGTTTGGATGTTGGTACTGCCTGTTGGGGTGCCTGATGGGCATCAACATCTGCTACGGTCAGTAACGATTCATTTTCCCAGTTTCTAAGAATCGCAACGATATAGTTGAGCCTTCGCTTGTTATTCGCACAGGCAATCTCCATGGCTTTTAGGATCATCTCTTTCGGCTGTAAAAAGCTAGAATCCTCCAACCATGCTAGCAGCTGCTGCTTCGCCATCACGTTTGTAAATCCAAAACCATTTGAGTCCCAAAACTCGATAATTTCATTCACATCTTCTGGCTTTGTAAGATTCTTTAAATCTGGAGTATCCTCCATATATGGCTGAGAAGCTATTTTTTGTTTTTGTTTTTCTTTTTTATTTTCTTTTTCTTTTTCTTTTTGCCCACGTATCGTCCCACGGTTCGTTGACGTATCATACAACTCTTCCGCTTCACTATCGGTATATGTATCCTGTTCCTCTCGTTCACTGCCCCCGTTGCTAAAAAGCATTTCTTCTTGTCTACTAAAACATTCGTAAAGACTGCTTATCCCGGGATTGCTAATGCCTTCCGAAACATACGAAATAAGTGAGCGGTCCTGGACCTCTTTTAGCTCGGCGGTTATACAGTCCATGATTGGTTTCCCGCCTTTATGCAGGTTATATTCCCCCCAGTATTTAAGCGCCAGTTCTTTTGTTTCCTGATTGTAGCGAATCAACTGATGATGCTCGACAAATCGTTCCATTAACGAATGAACAGTCTCCATTGAATAGCCCAAATGAAAAGCCATTTGCTTCTTCGTGATTCGATAGATGCCAATTTGCGTTGTTTTCGAATTTGTCAGCAGATAGAGGTAAAAATACTTCTCCTCCGGGGTCATCTCTTCCACAACGGGATTTTCCCAAAATTCAGTTCGCACCATTCGATACTTTGCCACCCTTAACCACCATCCTTGTTTATTGAAAAACTCTATTCAGACTCTATTTATGGTTTGATGAGGAAAACGGATAGGGTGGTTTTTATAAAAAGGTGGATATTTTGTGACAATAGCTTTTCTTACGGAAGACAGAATGGTCCCCAAAGATCGGTGGCCAAATGATTAGGCATGTCATTCAAGGGAGTTATCGTGAAGAGCCGTTGGAAAGACACATGTTATATTTTGAAGATCTCGATTGTTGGGTAGATTTTCTGGAGAAAAAACGGGCTACAAGATGCATTACGGAGATTGATTGAGCTTCTTATTTAGAATGGAAGAAAGCTTTCGTGCCGGGAAAAACAGGGTTAGTCCCCCAATAAGGTAAAGCTATATAACAACGAGGGACTTACCCCAATAAACTGGTTATGAATATTCCAGCCTTTTCTTTTTCAACCCTGGAAATTTTTATTAATAAAACTAGGACCTCATTTACTTTTGGTACGGTTCACCGTATTGTATCTAAATGAGGATTTTTCACCCTCTTTGATTACGCAGCTACTTATCCTGTTTCCACTCAGTTTATTACACCTTTTTTTCTCTTACAATTCAGTTCAAGAAATAGTCCATAAACTACTTTTTGGCCTTACTTCTTTGTAAAACAAGGATAAATTTTTTTTTATTTCAAATAATAAAAAAAAATTATTAAGGATTATTCAAATGACAAACACACAAAATAAAAATAACTGCCCAAATTATAAAAAAATTAAATATATCCTCAACCAATCACCAGATTTACTTTGCAGGACAATTGAGGTCGCTGGAGATTGTCTGGAAATTGTCTTTATGAAAAATTTAATTAAGGCTGAAACAGTTAATGAATATGTTATTAAATTCATTCAACAGCTGCCAAAAAAAGATATAACCTATTCTTATTTAATGAAAAATATCCCTATTGACGAAGTAAAGATTGACTTTAAGGAACAAGAAATTATTTCTTCACTTTTAAATGGTTTCGTTTATATTTACTTATTAAAAGAAAGTAAGGCCCTTTTAGTAAATTGTGCTAACCCAATTGAAAGATCCATCGAGAAAGCCGAAACTGAATCTTTGGTATACGGCCCTAAAATTTCGTTTACAGAATCATTGTCTTCTAATATAAAAATTATTAGACAAAATCTAAATAATTCTAATTTGTGTACGGATGAATTAGAAATAGGAGAACGTGTTAAGAAGAAATTAAGAATTATATATATTAAAGATTTAACGGATGAAGACATACTAAAAACACTTAAGCAGAAGCTTGAAAATATTACAACTGATGATATAAGTGACAGTTCAGTTTTGGCACAGTGTCTTGAAGATAATCATTATTCCTTTTTTCCACAGTTTATCATGACAGAGCTGCCCGATCGATTTCTCTATTCTATTTTAAATGGAAGGGTTGGTATCCTTTTAGATCGAAGCCCAGTGGCTATTATTGGGCCTGCTAATTTTTTTTCGTTTTTTGAATCAACAGAAGATATTTATTTACGCTGGTCTTTGAGTACTTTCATAAGATTTATACGGTTTTTTGCTATGGCTGGATCACTGCTCTTTACAGCATTCTATGTTGCAATCCTTACCTATCACTTTGAACTTATACCATCTAAATTGTTAATTATCATTGGGCAATCTCGTTCACAAGTTCCTTTTCCCCCTTTACTAGAAGCAATATTAATGGAATTATTAATTGAATTACTTAGAGAGGCAGGGGCACGTCTTCCATCAAAAGTAGGTCAAACAATGGGGATTGTTGGAGGGATTGTTATTGGTCAAGCAACTGTTGAGGCTGGCTTAACTAGCAATATTTTAATTATTTTCGTGGCATTTAGTGCATTAGGGGCTTTTTCAGCTCCAATTTATGAGATGGGGACTGCTATAAGAATTGCCAGATTTCCTTTCATTATTCTAGCAGGTGTTTGGGGTTTTAATGGGATTATGATCGGTGTCTGTGTCCTGGTTGTCCACTTGTTAAAGTTGACATCCTTAAATAGACCTTATCTTGCACCTCTATACCCGTTTAGGATAAAGGATTTAAAATACTTCCTCATACGGCTTCCACACCATTTTTATAGGAAACGTCCTGTTGTCAATCGTCCATTAAACGTATTCCGGATAGGATGGAAATCTAAAAAAACAGAAAACGATTTAGATGAATTTTGAGGTGGATAATGAAATCAAATATTAGTTTTGTAAACGCCTATATTGCTTTCTTTATCATTCACACTTCACAAATAGGGATGGGCATACTTGGCGTCCCTAGAATTGTTTTTCTTGAAGCTAAGCAAGATGCCTGGATCAGCGTTCTACTCTCTGGACTATTCATTAGTGTTATCATTTGGATGATAATTAGCATCCTTGCTAAATATGAAAACTGTAATCTTTATGAAATACACGAGAATGTATTTGGTCGCTTTATAGGCAGTATCATCAATACCTTTATTGTTATTTACTTTATTGCAGCACTTTACTCTATCATCATCGCTTATGTTGAATTGTCCCTGACATGGGGATATGAAGGAGTTGATGAATGGGTAGGTGTTTTAGCGCTATTATTAGTAACTATTTATGCCGTATCTGGCGGATTCAGAGTAATTGCAGGGATATGTTTCTTATCCTTTTTAATGACTATATGGCTGGTATTTGTTTTTTATCAACCGCTTGAATCGATAAACTTCACTAGAATTTTACCCGTCATGTCGGCAACCCCAGCACAAATAATGAAAGGAGTATTTAAAACCAGTTTTACAATGTTAGGTTTTGAAACTTTATTTTTTATTTTTCCATTTATAAAGGAGAAAAAAAAGCTGCTTTTTTTCAGTCAATTAGCAATCTGGCTTACTACACTTATTGTATTTATAACAACTGTTATTTCGATATTATTTTTTAGTCCAAAGGAATTAGAAATACATATTTGGCCTGTGGTCAGTATGATAAGCGCGGTCCATTTTCCATTTCTTGAACGGTTTGAATTTATTGCCGTTCCATTATGGATATTGGTTATTTTTCCAAATTTATGTTTATACCTGTTCATTTCTTCAAAAGGAGTAAAACAAATATTTCATTTAAAACAAAAACATGGTATATGGGTAATCTCAATAATCATTTTTATCACGAGTTTTTTTGTCACCAAAAGAGTCGACAATAACCTTTTTTTTGATCAAGTTGGTCATGTCGGCTTTTACCTATGGTTTATCTATCCAATCTTGTTATATTTTATTTCAATCATTAAATCTAAAATTTTTTCACAATCTTATCGGAGTTGAAACGATGAAAAAATGGCTTATTCTATTTTGTTGTCTTCTCTGTACTGCATGCGTGCCCCCTGAAAAAATATTAGAAAGGCAAGGGATTTCAACTATTATTGGTTATGATTTACTTGATAAAGATACATATAAAGGCTCTATTAGCTTGTTGCAATTCGACCGTAAAGAAGAAAAAACAAGTGAAACCATTTCTGCCGTCGGTACTACAAGCAAACAAATAAGACAAAGGTTAGAACAAAAAACAAGCCACGACATTACATCTGGACAATTGAGGACAATACTATTTGATAAAAATATAAGTGAAATGATAGGAATTTCATCTTTTTTAGATACAATGCAACGAGACAGCAGCATTGGATCATTAATATTTTTGGCCATTACAAACAATACTGAAGAAGTCATTAAAAATAATAACTATGAAGAATACCCTGAGATGGGGTCATATATTTATCAATTATTGGATAAGCAAGAAAGGAAGGAAATGTTAATAAACTCCAACCTGCATGATTTTTTCTCCACTCTATATGAAATTGGCATCGATCCTACCTTACCTATTATATCCAATAAGAATGGTGCAGCACCCTATATTGAAAAGGTGGCATTATTAAAGGATGATAAAATGGTCGGTTCTATTTCTTTGACAAAAACCTTGTTCATAAAATTATTCACCAATCACAGGGCTTCTTTGGGAGATATAACATTAAACATTCCTCTAGAGGTTTTAGAAAAAAAGGGAATACCACTAGTCGAAAAGCCAAAAGGAGATAAATTTAATATTACAATTCGCCCAATAAAGCACCGCGGAAAAGTTGAATTATCTAACGAAGATGACTTTTATCTAAACGCAACGATTAAGGTTTCAACTATAGAAGTACAGCCTGCAATTACTCTTAACAATAAGAAATCTATAAAAAAATGGGAACAACTGCTTGGGGAAGAACTAAGCAAAGAATTGGGGGATTTTCTTGAGGAGTTAAGAAAATTAAATACTGATCCAATTGGCATCGGAAGAAAAATAAAAAGCATCAGAAAATATTCCAATTTAAGTGATAAAGATTTGAGGGAAAAGTATTCAACATTAAAGTTAAAATCAACTATTAACGTTGAAATAAAACGAACAGGTGCTGTTGATTAGTAAAGATAGTAGAGAAAAATACTCTACTATCTTATTCTTTCAAGTATATTTCGTTCAAGAATATTAACTAAGAAGAACCTTATTTACTTATGATAAGGTTCACCGCATCACAAATAGGAACTTTGATACCGATGGTCTGCGTCGGACGAATGCTTATTTGAAATTAACATATAACCAGGAATGATGAATATTTCAAATGTAGATTTATTTCCTTCCCACACTTCCCCCCACCTTCTCAAACCGCCCCGCTACGGCTGGAAAACTCTCGAAATCCTTCCTCATCTCCTGAAAGGTAACCACCTCTTTTCCTCTCACAAATTCGAATTCTAGTGGATATTCGTGACAGTTTAATGGGCTTTGCTGAAATGTTTCGGTAAAGAATTGGATCGCCTCTTGCGGGCTGCTGGCAAATATGAAAAAAAAGTCCTTCTTGTTCATCTTCAGTGAGTAGACGCGAACCTTATTAATCCCTAATACATTCTTTCGGATCAATTCCGCTACTTTCCGGTTATCTGCTTGAACTGCGTTTAATATAGACATGTCGTCCTCTAAGGAAATTTTCTGTTCCGTAAGTAAATGGTAGATGTAATGAGCCAAAGTAGATTCTTCAAAACGAAAACTATCTTCGTAAGCTTCTTTCACCAACATGTGATTTCACCTCATTAATCGTTCATAAAATGT
>NZ_JAGYPE020000116.1 GCF_018343545.2 Neobacillus citreus
CTAACAAAAACCATTCCTGTCCGGATAACCATGTTAACACAACACTTATAACAATCGTCCACTGGTTTGTTTTCACAAGCGGCCGTGGGATTGAACGAACTGTTTCTGTCATTTTAATTCCAACCTTTCCTATTGGATTACAATAATTACTCGTGTAATCATTTTACCCGCTTCAACTCCCTTTGTATAGTGATCTGTTTAGGAAAAATGTTTCCAAACGAAAAATGGGCCTCTCACCATTTTGGCGAGAAGCCTATTGATTATTTATTCTTCTACTTCGTGGTTTGGATAATGCTTTAAAAAGTAAACAAGTGATTGCAGCTCCACCGCCAGGTCAATATGATGCACGCGGATCGATGAAGGTACATTCAGTCTCGCTGGTGTAAAGTTTAAAATCCCTTTTACATTCGTTTTCACAAGCTTGTCTGTAATCTGCTGTGCAACCGGGGCCGGCACCGTCAAAATCGCCACCGAAATATTTTCCTCGATCAAATACTGTTCTATATCGTCCATCGAATAAACGGGAACATCGCCTATCGAACCGCCAATTTTTCCGGGGTCCACATCGAAGGCACAAGCGATTTTTGTATTATTATTTTTTAAAAAATTGTAGTGTAAAAAGGCTGTGCCGAGATTACCCACCCCGATTAACGCTACCTTTGTTAATTCATCTTGATCAAGTGTTTTCCGGAAAAACGATAACAAATAGTTTACGTTATAGCCGTACCCCTTTTTCCCAAGGGCCCCGAAATAAGAGAAATCCCTGCGAATAGTGGCCGAGTCCACCTTTACTGCTTCACTCAATTCTGCAGATGACACCCTCTGCTTGCCAGAAGAATGAAGGTTTTGTAAAAATCGATAATATAAGGGCAGACGCTTTGCTGTTGCCTGTGGTATTTTCATCGTTTCATTGGACATATTTCTCCCACCCTTCAATTTTAATGGATATATTAGATTTCTCTTCTAAAATCACCGTTTTTGCCGCCGGTTTTTTCCACCAGAAAGGTTGGTCCAATCACCATCCCTTTATCAACTGCCTTACACATATCATAGACGGTCAGGGCACAAACAGAGGCGGCTGTTAGCGCTTCCATCTCAACCCCCGTACTGCCTTTGGTTTTCACTGATGCAGCAATATGCAGTGTATATTGTTCCTGCCCGGCCTGCTCCCACGAAAAACTAATATTGATACCTGTCAATGGAATCGGGTGGCACATTGGAACGATATCCCATGTCTTTTTCGCCGCCATCACCGCAGCAACCTGGGCTACTGCTAAGACATCGCCCTTTTTCATTTCGTGGTTTGTAATTTTTTCATAAATTTCAGTGCATACGGATATGCTTGACTGGGCTATCGCCGTGCGTGCCGTTTCCGGCTTATCGCTGACATCGACCATCTTGGCCCGGCCTTCTTCATTAAAATGAGTAAATTCAGCCATAAAGAAAATCCTCCTACAAAAAATAATACATTATTTTTTTGTCTATGTGTGTGAAACTTTGAACTAACAGTATATTTTTTTATCATTCCATTAAAAAATTTCACTTCATTGCCGACTTCCGGGTAATACGATACACTAGTCGTAAGGTAATAGAGGTGAAAAAGATGATTTTATTACAGGTTAACCAACTACAAAAATATTATGGTGCTGAACTTATTTTATCGAATATAAAACTGGAATTACAATCCCGTGACCGTGTTGCTTTAGTCGGCCGTAACGGAGCTGGGAAATCAACATTATTGAAAATAATCGCCGGAGAAATGTGCTATGACGGCGGAGAAATCATTAAACCAAAGGATGCTACCATTGGTTATTTGGCGCAAAATACGGGTTTAGAGTCCCATTTGTCCATCTGGGAGGAAATGCTGACGGTTTTCGAGCATCTTCAGGCGATGGAAAAATCGCTCCGGAAGCTGGAAGAACAAATGGCCAATCCTGCTGTTTTCGGGGACCCAGGAAAATATGAAAAGGTATTAAAGGAATATGATGAACTGCAAGTTCAATTTAAAGAGCAGGGCGGCTATCAGTATGAAGCCGATATCCGCTCTGTCTTGCATGGATTAAATTTTTCTGATACTACGTTAATGATTTCAAGTCTAAGCGGCGGACAAAAAACGCGTCTTGCGCTCGGCAAGCTGCTGCTGACAAGACCTGATATTTTAATTCTTGACGAGCCTACCAACCACTTGGATATCGAAACCCTTTCCTGGCTTGAGCAATATCTGCAGGGCTACGCTGGCGCTATTTTAATTGTTTCGCATGACCGCTATTTTTTGGATAAAGTCGTTACAGAGGTCTATGAACTATCGCGCCGTCAAATTCAGCGATTTACCGGAAATTATAGCTCTTATCTTGATCAGAAAGCGGCCAATTATGAACGCGACATGAAGGTTTATGAAAAGCAGCAGGAGGAAATTGCCGCCTTAAAGGATTTCATCCAGCGCAACATCGCAAGGGCCACTACTACTAAGAGGGCGCAAAGCCGGAGGAAGAAGCTTGAAAAAATAGAAATCATGGACCGGCCATTAGGCGATGAAAAATCCGCTTCCTTCTCATTTGAAATTGAGAAGCAAAGCGGCAATGATGTGTTGACTGTTGATTCACTAGCTGTCGGCTATGATGGCGAGAAGGTTTCCAAGGATATTTCCTTTCGTGTGTATAAAGGCGACAGCATTGCCCTTGTCGGCCCTAACGGAATCGGGAAGTCGACCCTTTTAAAAACAATTATTAAAAAGCTTCCCGCTTTGGCTGGAACTATTCAATACGGAACCAATTTGTCCATCGGGTATTACGATCAGGAACAAGCCAACCTAACCTCCAATAAACGGGTCTTAAACGAACTATGGGATGAATATCCACTTAAACCGGAAAAGGAAATCCGCACGGTGCTTGGGAATTTTTTATTTTCCGGTGATGATGTGCTTAAAAACGTTTTGTCCTTAAGCGGCGGCGAAAAAGCCCGCCTAGCCCTTGCCAAGCTAATGCTCGAGAAAGCAAATTTATTAATATTGGACGAACCTACCAACCATTTGGATTTGGACAGCAAGGAAGTACTTGAGAATGCCTTAATTGATTATCCAGGTACTATTTTGTTTGTCTCACACGACCGTTATTTTATTAACAGAATCGCAACTAAGGTACTAGAATTGAGCCCCGAGGGCAGCACTGAATACCTCGGCGACTACGATTATTATGTGGATAAAAAGCTGGAGCAGGAGGAACTTACGGCACTTGCATTGGCTGCCTCCCAGAAGAAGGTTTCTGCTTTAGAGCCTGCTGAAAAAAACAGTTATGAACAGGATAAAGAAACTAAAAAACTGGAACGCCAGAGAAAACGCAAATTGGAAGAAATCGAGGAACGCATTTCGGAGCTTGAAGAAGAGATTCAGAATTATGAACAGCAATTATGCGAGCCAGAAGTTTTTCAGGACCATGAAAAGGTTTTAGAGATTAATTTAAAAAATGAAAAGGCTAAGGCCGAGCTTAACGAATTAATGGAAGAATGGGCCGAACTGGCAGAATAATGTGGATAACCGGACTGCTGAAGTCCGGTTTTTTAATGTGCTTGTAATCCAAAAGGCCTAATTTTCCACAGAATTATTCACATTGTAAATGCCATTATTTCAGTTATCCAATTAACTTTTCCACATTATCCACAAAAAAACGTCTATTTATCCACATTATCAACATTACCCACTGAATTATCCACAAGTCATTTGAATTTTCCACTTTTTCAAAAAAATTTTATCCACAAAATTGCTGTTTTTATATTAGCCAAAATTTAATCAAATGTTTGTTTAACTCTTAAAATGCCTATATTTTAAGCATTTGCCGTTTTCAATCAATCGTTTGATTAGTTTATTGCCCATATCAATTAAACGTTTGATTAGTTTATCAACCAAATCAATCAAACGTTTAATTAGATTTTTTTATTAAAAAGACCCTTCCTTGTTAGGAAAGGTCAGGTGTTATATGTTTCTATATCCAATCCAGGTATTGCGTTTAGTGATAAGTCTGCTCGAATTCCCTTTTCAAACATGACACTTCCGGCAGCGGCTATCATGGCTGCGTTGTCTGTGCATAAGGATAATGGAGGAATAACTAATTCAACATCCGCCTTATCTGAAAATGCCTTTTCCAGGGCTGCTCGAAGCCCCTTATTGGCCGCTACTCCTCCGGCCAATAATATTTGGTTGACACCATATTCTGCAACGGCTCTTACAGTCTTCGTCACCAATACGTCAATGACACTTTCCTGAAAGCTCGCAGCCAGATTCTCCGGAGCAATCGTCTCACCACGCTGCTCGGCATTATGAACCGTATTAATGACCGCTGATTTTAAGCCGCTAAAGCTAAAATCATAGGAGCCTTCCTCCAGCCAGGCACGGGGCAAATCAATAGTCGGACTGCCTTCATGGGCCAAACGGTCAATATGCGGACCGCCTGGATATGGCAGATTTAACGTTCTTGCAACCTTATCATAGGCTTCACCCGCTGCGTCATCCCTTGTTTCGCCAATTACCTCAAATTGTCCATGCTCTTTCATATAGACAAGCTCCGTATGGCCCCCTGAGACCACTAAAGCCAACAAAGGGAATTTCAGCTCTGTCACCAGCCTGTTTGCATAAATATGACCGGCAATATGATGGACTGGCACAAGCGGTTTATTATGAGCAAACGCGAGTGCTTTGGCGGCATTGACGCCAATTAATAGGGCACCCACCAGACCTGGCCCTTCCGTTACCGCAACAGCATCAATTTCAGCAAATGATAGATTCGCCTGCTTTAATGCCTCTTCTATCACGACCGTGATCTGTTCAACATGATGGCGTGAGGCAATTTCCGGAACGACCCCGCCAAACCGTTTATGACTTTCAATCTGCGAGGCAACCACATTGGCCGTTATCTCTCGGCCATTTTTGATAATCGCCACCGCCGTTTCATCACAGCTTGTTTCAATTCCTAATATCAACTGATCTTTTTTCATAAATTCACCCACATTACCAGCGCATCCTCCAAATTATCTGAGTAATAATTTTTCCGGATTCCGCCATTTTGAAACCCTAGTTTGCGATAAAGAGACTGAGCGACATGATTCGTTACCCTTACCTCTAAGGTCATGCTTCTTGCACCCCTCTCACGGCAGACGGATATCAGCTTTCGCATCATCATCTCCCCAAGCTTTTTGCCGCGGTATTCAGGAAGAATCGCGACATTCGTCACATGACCTTCATCAATAACAACCCAAACTCCACAATAGCCAATAATTTTATTTTCATGTTCGAGGACGATATAAACAGCAAAGTTATTATTGTGCATCTCATTATAAAATGCTTCCCTGCTCCACGGGGTTGTAAATGATGCATGCTCAACCTCTAATACTTGATCGATATCCTCTTCCCTCATGTAGCGAAAAACATAAGAATCTTCCATCTTTCTCTATCCTTATCTTTATATAGTTTTCCCTTGCGCCTCTAACCACTTTGCTTCCGCTTCTGCTAACCGAATGTAATTAGGGACAAAGGTGTGTACGTCTACCCCTTGTTTTCCTTTTCCCAGCATGGCCAGCTCGGACGGACGGGGATTGTTTTCTGTTATGCTTGAAAAAACGGCCTGAGTACCAAGTCTCTCTGTTATTCTTTCACGGTGAATTGACAGATCATTGCCGACAAATAGAACCGGTTTGTCCAATTCGGATAACTTCCCTGCCCAGTCAACCGCCATTGTTAATTGATCAGGCTCAATTACTTTTAGCTCTCCATTCTCGACTTGATACAGACCTGTATAAACCTGTCCCCGTCTCGCATCGAATATCGGGGAAATAAGCCCGTCAAAATATCGCCCGGGCCCTACTGCCAGAATTTCAAGGCTTGATATTCCAACAAGTGGAATGTTTAAAGTCCATGCTAGCGTTTTTGCTATCGTAACGCCGATTCTAACGCCTGTATAAGATCCAGGGCCTTTGGCGACGACGATTTTTGTTAAGTCGGACGGCACCCTTTCACAATCCTTCATTAACGTCTGAATGGCAGGCATGATCCGGACAGAATGGTTCTTTTTCAAATTTGTTATGTACTCGCCGAGTACTTCTTTCTCTTCTAAAAGTGCTACTCCTAAGGCATAATTAGACGTATCAATTGCTAAAATGGTCATGCCAAAATCTCCTTACATAATTGCTCATACCGCTCACCTTTTGGTACCAATACCAATCTTCTATGGTCTTCCCGATCGCGATATAAATAAATAGTCAGCAGTTCCCCTGGCAGCTGGTCTTCAATTAAATGAGCCCACTCAACCACTGAAACCCCATCGCCTTCAAAATATTCATCAAAGCCCAGGTCTTCCATGGAATCTGCTACCCGATAGACATCCATATGATATAATGGCAGCTTGCCTTTATATTCTTTAATAATCGTAAAAGTTGGACTGTTAACAGTTTTTTGTATATCTAAACCTTTTGCCAAGCCCTGGGTAAAGGTGGTTTTTCCTGCACCCAAATCACCCTCAAGTGCTATCACATCACCCGGCTGCAAAAGCTCAGCCAATCTTGCGGCAAAATGTCCAGTTTCCTCCGCATTAGCTGTCTTCCATTCAAATTGGTTCATAGCATCACCTTTTAACCTTACCATATCTATATCTTCATTTTACCTTAATTACGTGCAAAAAAAACCTTAGGAAGCTTCCTAAGGGTGTAATTATATATGTATGAAACAAAAATAGGCATAAAAAAAGCCGAAACATTGTTTCGTGCTTGTTTTTACGTATAAATGGCGGTCTGGACGGGACTCGAACCCGCGACCTCCTGCGTGACAGGCAGGCATTCTAACCAACTGAACTACC
>NZ_JAGYPE020000117.1 GCF_018343545.2 Neobacillus citreus
AGTTGGGACGCAAGTCCCTGTGAGAGTAGGACGCTGCCGGGCAAACAAAGAGACAACCATTTTCAGGTTGTCTTTTTTTGTTGGTTATTTATGCTTGAATGATGCATGAGAACCGTCCCCGTGCCTCACTTTCCCATCAAGTAGTCATAGACTAGAAAAGGCCCCTTTTTTAGTGTGATGTGTAAAAAGGTTTCGATGAAGGGGTAGTCGTGGTTGGGCATCATTTTGGTTAGTTCGCTCCACCATTCTGTTTCATAACGGGCGATCATGCTTAAGTTGTATAACAATAAATAGTGAATCAGCAGTTCCGGGAAGTTGAAAAGCTTCCCTTTGTTTATTGGAAGTGTCCAGCACCCTTCTTCCATGTGGAATTTTAAAGGGGAAATGGCTGATACCGGATTGTTTTTCAAAATTAAATGGATTCCTTCATCAGCAGAGAATTCCACCCCATTAGCAAATTTCGAGGCAAGAAACTCTTTAAATCGACTCCCGGTCATATGATAGGTATCCAGTATTTTCTCGGGAATATGGAGCTGGCTGCCGTTGCTATGTAGTTTTTCAAAGCTGTTTTTCCTCATAAGTATGAAGAATAATTCATCGAGCTCAGGTATAAGCTGTAGTAATTCCTCCATTAGGACTTTTTCCCCTTCAAGCTGTTTCATGTGAAACAATTTTTCTGACATAAATGGAAAAAGTCCATTTTTTTGTAATTTCACTTCGTCTTGAAAAAATAAATAATTTTGCTTTTTTCTTTTTCTGGTGGAAACACCGTGTGCCAATACCGCTGTTGTTTCCGGATAAGATGGATCTACGGTTAAGATGCAGGCTTTTATTAAATGGACAAGGCCATAGAAAAGCAATATAGGTTTAATAACCAGCGGGGCTTTTTCTGCCTGTTCATAATAGATTTGCCCATGTTCGAGATAATATAAAAAGGCATATCCATTCTCATAGCTCTTTTGTTCAGGATTCTCAATATTCCCCTTTAGATAGCTATTTTTCAAATAGTGCTGACAGTATTCAGCTGAAAAAAAGCATGAGTAGCTTTTCCAGCCTTTAAATGGCGTATTCAAAGCAGATCACCTTTTTCAGAAAAATCTTACTAATATTTCTTCCTTGACAGTATTTTGTCCAATTGATAACCTACAAATAATATTTTTTGACCTGGAGGCTGTTAATATGTGGGAAAGTAAGTTCGCAAAAGAAGGATTAACGTTTGATGATGTATTATTGATTCCTGGCAAATCAGAGGTGCTGCCACGCGACGTGAGTTTGCAGGTGGAGTTAACTCCTGCGGTAAAGCTCAATATTCCAGTTATAAGTGCAGGTATGGACACAGTCACGGAATCCGAAATGGCAATTGCTATGGCCCGCCAAGGCGGCCTTGGAATTATTCATAAGAATATGACCATCGAACAGCAGGCTGAACAGGTTGAAAAGGTTAAGCGTTCAGAAAGCGGCGTTATCACTGATCCGTTTTTCCTGACTCCTGAACACCAAGTATTTGATGCAGAGCATCTAATGGGGAAATATCGTATTTCAGGTGTTCCAATCGTTAACAACATGGAGGAACAGCGTCTGGTTGGCATTATCACCAACAGGGACCTTCGTTTTATTCAGGATTACTCTTTCAAGATCTCTGATGTCATGACGAAGGAAAATCTAATTACTGCTTCAGTTGGGACAACCTTGAAGGAAGCTGAACAAATTCTTCAAAAGCATAAAATTGAAAAGCTGCCTCTTGTGGATGATCAGGGAGTGTTAAAAGGTTTAATCACAATTAAGGACATTGAAAAAGTGATTGAGTTCCCAAATTCCGCAAAGGACAGCCAAGGCCGTCTATTGGCAGGAGCTGCAGTTGGGGTGACAAGCGATACGATGAAACGGATCGACAAGCTGGTGAAGGCTAACGTTGATGTAATCGTAGTCGATACTGCACACGGGCATTCCAAGGGTGTGCTAGACACTGTAAGGCAAATTAGAGATGCCTACCCTAACCTTGCGATTATCGCCGGAAACGTAGCCACTGCAGAGGGAACCAGGGCCTTAATCGAAGCCGGAGTAGATGTCGTTAAGGTTGGAATTGGACCAGGTTCGATTTGTACGACACGCGTTGTAGCTGGTGTCGGAGTACCGCAAATAACAGCTGTTTATGACTGTGCTGGTGAAGCCATGAAACACGGGAAAACGATTATTGCGGACGGTGGTATTAAATACTCTGGTGATATCGTCAAAGCTTTGGCAGCAGGCGGACATGCCGTGATGCTGGGAAGCATGCTTGCAGGGGTAACAGAAAGCCCTGGAGAAACAGAAATTTTCCAAGGACGCCGCTTTAAGGTATACCGCGGCATGGGTTCAGTCGCAGCAATGGAAAAGGGTTCTAAAGACCGTTATTTCCAAGAGGACAATAAAAAGTTTGTCCCAGAAGGCATCGAAGGACGCCTTCCGTACAAAGGACCATTGGCAGATACCATTTATCAATTAGTCGGCGGCTTACGTGCAGGTATGGGCTACTGTGGTACGAAAAACCTAGAAGAATTACGAATGAACGCGCAATTCGTTAAAATGACCGGTGCCGGCTTACGAGAAAGCCATCCGCACGATGTTCAAATCACCAAAGAAGCACCAAACTACTCAATGTAAATAACAACGTAAGAGCAGATTTTTAGTCTGCTCTTATTTTTTTACTTAGTTGATTGGAGCGGAAAGCAACTACTACTACGTATGAAAAAAGCCCTATCTATTTCTAGCAGTCTATCAAAATTGGCAAAAGAATGCTTCGATGCTCTCTCTATGATTTATAAAGCAGTTATGTTAAAATAACCAAAGTGTAAAAAATCTTGGAGGGCGTTAATGTGAATAAACATGTTTTTAAAAAGTATCTTGCCAGTGCAATGGCCGTTATTTTGTTCTTCAGCCTTTTTGCCGGCATGGGCCAAGATAAAGCGGAAGCAGCCGCAGCGTTAAACATCAACGCGGACGGTGCCATATTAGTAGATGCTGAATCAGGCAAAGTGTTATACGAAAAAAATGCTGATACTGTCATGGGGATTGCCAGCATGACAAAAATGATGACTGAATATCTTTTACTAGATGCCATTAAACATGGAAAAGTGAAATGGGATCAGGAATATAACGTCAGTGATCTTGTTTATAAAATTTCCCAAGACCGCGCATTGTCGAATGTTCCACTGCGCCAGGACGGCACATATAAAATCCGCGAGTTGTATGAAGCGATGGTTATTTATTCTGCCAATGCAGCAACGATTGCTATTGCCGAAACAATTGCCGGGTCTGAAACCAATTTTGTGAAAATGATGAATGAAAAAGCCAAAAAGTTAGGCTTAAAGGATTATAAATTTGTAAACTCATCAGGTTTAAATAATGCCGAATATCGTGGCATGCATCCGGAAGGCACCGGTGAAACAGACGAAAACGTCATGTCTCCAAGAGCGGTAGCGAGTCTTGCCTTCCACCTAGTCAATGAATATCCCGAAGTGTTAAAGACGGCAAGCATACCGAAGAAAACATTTCGTGAAGGCACTTCTGACGCAATTAATATGATTAACTGGAACTGGATGCTTCCTTCTTTGGATTATGGATATAAAGGTGTCGACGGACTTAAGACGGGTACCACCGATTTTGCCGGCTACTGTTTTACCGGTACTGCCAGCCGTGATGGCAAACGGTTTATCACAGTTGTGCAAAATGCTAAAGATGCGAGCGGCAAAGGGGACTATAAGGCCCGCTTCGATGAGACTAAGAAAATGTTTGACTATGCATTTGCCAATACAACAAAAGAAACCATTGTACCAAAGCATTATCAGGTAAAGGGCCATAAAACGATACCTGTTATTAAGGGGAAGAATGACCAGGTAAAAGTTTATACAAAGTCAGCCATCAATATGGTCATTGAAAATGGCGAAAAGGAAAATTATAAACCGGTACTGGTATTAGATAAAAATAAAATTAACAAAAAAGGTGAACTAACAGCACCAATCAAAAAAGGTGATAAGGTCGGCTATTTAACAATAGAGCCTAAAAACAGCGATAAGGTCAACTTTTTAACTGAGGAAGGCAAAAGCAAATTACAAGTAGATGTCATTGCAGCCCAAGATGTTGAGAAAGCAAATTGGTTTGTCCTAATGATGCGGGGCATCGGAGGATTTTTCGGTGATGTCTGGGGAGGCATCTCCTCCAGTGTTAAAGGCTGGTTCTAATTAGCTCTAAAGAACCTATAAGTAAAATGTTGGAAAGGATTCTTGTCTTGACAGGAATCCTTTTTTGTTGCTTTAATGATTTTATGGAATAAATAATTCAATCGAATTAATAGGAATTTTCTAAATAATCAACGTTTTCGACGTGGAAAAACAAGGGGGATTTACAAATGAAAACAGGTACGGATCGGGTAAAACGTGGGATGGCAGAAATGCAAAAAGGCGGCGTCATCATGGACGTTGTTAATGCAGAACAGGCAAAAATTGCTGAGGAAGCAGGCGCAGTAGCGGTAATGGCGCTAGAGCGCGTACCTTCTGATATTCGTGCAGCTGGCGGCGTTGCTAGAATGGCAGATCCTCGAATTGTCGAAGAGGTTCTTAACGCTGTTTCAATCCCTGTTATGGCTAAGGCTCGTATCGGCCATATTGTGGAAGCACGTGTACTTGAAGCACTTGGTGTAGACTATATCGATGAAAGTGAAGTATTAACACCTGCTGATGAAGAGTTTCACTTATTAAAGAGTGACTTTACTGTTCCATTTGTATGCGGCTGCCGCGACTTGGGAGAGGCTGCCCGCCGTATTGGCGAAGGAGCATCTATGCTTCGTACAAAAGGCGAACCGGGAACTGGCAACATCGTAGAAGCTGTCCGCCATATCCGCAAGGTTAACGCACAGATTCGCAAGGTTGTAAGCATGAACGAAGATGAGCTTATGACAGAAGCAAAGCTATTAGGTGCACCATTTGAATTATTGCTTGAAATTAAGCGCAATGGCCGCCTTCCTGTTGTTAACTTTGCTGCTGGTGGTGTTGCAACACCTGCTGATGCAGCGTTAATGATGCAATTAGGTTCAGACGGTGTATTCGTTGGCTCTGGTATCTTTAAATCAGAAAACCCTGCGAAATTTGCAAGAGCGATTGTTGAAGCAACAACTCATTACCAAGACTATAAATTGATTGCTGAACTTTCAAAGGATCTTGGAACTCCAATGAAGGGTATCGAAATTTCTTCATTAGCCCCTGAAGCTCGCATGCAGGAGCGTGGGTGGTAAAATGATTAAAGTAGGCGTTCTCGCATTACAAGGAGCAGTTCGTGAGCATATTCAATCATTAGAAGCTTGTGGTGTCGAAGCCGTTGCCATTAAACACAAAGAAGAATTAAAGGACGTTGATGGCCTTATTCTCCCTGGTGGAGAAAGCACGACAATGCGCCGGCTGATCGATAAATATGATTTTATGGATTCCTTAAAGGAATTTGCCCTGGAAGGTAAACCAATGTTCGGTACCTGTGCAGGCCTTATTCTTTTGGCAAAAAACATCGTCGGATACAGTGAGCCTCACCTAGGTGTGATGGACGTTACGGTTGAACGCAACTCCTTTGGACGTCAGGTGGATAGCTTCGAGGCCGACCTTTCTGTGAAAGATGTCGCAGGTGACTTCCCTGCAGTCTTTATCAGGGCCCCGCATATCGTAGAGGCAGGCGAAAATGTCGAGATTCTTTCAAAGCATGATGGCCGCATTGTTTTAGCGCGTGAAGGGCAATTTTTAGGCTGTTCGTTTCATCCAGAACTAACAGATGACCATCGTCTTACAGCTTACTTTGTTGAGATGGTAAAAGAAGCAAAAAATCAAAAACAGCCTGTATAGATTGGTTGCTTTTGGCAAATAAATATAGTACTCTAAGTTATACAAATTAGAAATATGCAAAAGCAATGAGAGGAACTAGTAGCAAGAGGTTTATTCTAAAGAGAGCCGGTGGCTGGTGTGAACCGGTGAATAAGACTTGTGAATCCCTCCTCGAGTAGAGTGCGGAACACCTCATCACGAGGCTAGTAAGGACTCTCGGTGAAAAACCGTTACATTTTTAAGGTGGACAGATTCGTCTGTCAACCAGGGTGGTATCGCGGGTTAACTCTCGTCCCTGTTTTAGGGGCGGGAGTTTTTTGTTTGCCCTCGGATAAATAATAAAGGAGTGTTTAAGCATGTTGGATTTGAAGTATTTAAGAGCCAATTTTGCCGAAGTTAAAGAAAAGCTGCAGCATCGCGGGGAAGATTTAACAGACTTAGGCCGATTTGAAGATTTAGACGTTAAACGACGCGAATTAATTGTCGAAGCGGAAAAACTGAAATCCAAGCGGAATGAAGTTTCTCAGCAAGTTGCTGTATTAAAACGCGAGAAGCAGGATGCCGATCACCTTATCAAGGAAATGCGTGAGGTTGGCGACCGCATCAAGGAACTCGACGATGAACTAAGAGGCGTTGAGGAAACATTAGAGCTATTATTGCTTAGCATTCCAAATATTCCCCATGAAACTGTGCCTATCGGCGAGACAGAAGACGATAACGTAGAAATCCGCAAATGGGGCCAGGTCCGCGAGTTCGGCTTTGAGGCGAAACCACATTGGGATGTAGCTGACCATTTGGGAATTCTTGATTTTGAACGAGCAGGAAAGGTGACCGGCAGCCGC
>NZ_JAGYPE020000118.1 GCF_018343545.2 Neobacillus citreus
AAACCCTCTAATGAAAACATTTAGAATTAAACTTCACAAAAACCCTTGACTAATCGTAAGAAGAACCGTCCCCATGCTTCACCCATGTTTCCCCTTGTTTCAATATTTTCCCCTAAAAATAGTAAATCCCGCGATTCTTTGTAAAGAATAAGGATAGGCGGGATGAAGTGATGCACAAGAACCGTCCCCATGCTTCACTGGAGGTGGAATGATGGCATGGTTTGATTGGCTTCATGAGTATAGATTGACAAGTATTTGTTTTGCGGCTGTGATTGCTTGGTTGGGTGTGTTTGTGATTAATCGGGTTATTCATAAGTTTTTTCAGCGGACGCATTTTATTGAGGAGCGGAAAGAGGAGACGATTGCGAGTATGGTCCGCTCCTTTACTAGGTATTTGGCGACGATTGGGGTTATTTTTTACGCGCTCTCTCAATATGTCGATAATTTTGGAAGATTTCTCGCCGGCGCGGGGGTAGTCGGGGTCATTGTTGGTATTGGTGCGCAAAGCCTGATTAGGGACCTTCTCTCGGGCACTTTTTTAATTTATGAAAAACAGCTCCATAAAGGAGATTTTATTACGATCAATAACACTTTCAGTGGAACGGTTGAGGAAATTGGTCTTAGGTTTATTAAAATCCGTGAGTGGAGTGGGAAGCTGTTAACGATCAGCAATGGGGAAATCAAACAAATTCATAATTATAATATTGAACAAATGCGCGTGATTGAAAACGTGGTGATCAGCTATCGGGAGAATCCCGAAGAGGTTTTATCGGTCCTGGAGCTGGCCTGTGAAAAAATAAATGAAGTTAATCAAGACTGTTTAAAGATGGACGGAGAAAATTGTATTGTAGAGCCCTTTAGTGTTTTTGGCATTACAGCGATCAACGCTAACTATCATGGGATTGAGTATACCATCACCGGACTGGTCGATGACGCTTTTTATTGGGAAGCCGGCATTAAGGCGAGAAGGATTATTGCCCAAACACTTTTTGACCACGACATCATGCTTGCGGAGGATACGCTGTTCATTAAACAGGCAGCGAACCGGATTGCTGGGGAAAAAGCGAACGTCCCTTCTGACTGACCTTGATAGATGAATATGTTAAAGTAGGGGAAGTACGGTTTAGGAGGGCATTCAATGTTGGAGAATAGTTATGTTATGGTTGCAATTATCCTTATTATTAATATTGTATATGTGTCATTTTTTACTATTAGGATGATTCTAACTTTAAAAGGGCAGAGGTATTTGGCCGCGTTCCTTAGCATGATTGAGGTAGTCATTTATGTGATGGGTCTGGGTCTGGTTTTAAACAATCTAAATGAGATTCAGAACCTGATTGCCTATGCAGTCGGTTATGGGATTGGCGTTATAGTCGGTATGAAAATTGAAGAGAAGCTGGCGCTCGGTTATATTACCGTTAATGTCATTACAGCAGAGTATGATAAAAATTTGCCGAAGCTGTTAAGGGAAAATGGCTATGGCGTGACTGACTGGGAGGCGCATGGGCTGGAAGGCAACCGGATGGCACTGCAGATTCTCACGCCAAGAAAATTTGAGTTAAAATTATATGATACGATTAAAAATATTGATCCAAAAGCCTTCATCATTGCCTATGAGCCAAAAACCATTCATGGCGGTTTCTGGGTCAAATCCGTGAAACGAGGTAAATTATTTAAATGAGCAAAAAGAAGATGCAATTTGAGGTACAGGATAATGAGAGTATTGAGGAATGTTTAAATCGGATAAAGGAGCAGGGGTATACGCCTGTTAGCCGAATAGAGAAACCTATTTTTCAAGAGGTCAAGAAAGGCAATGAAACCGATTACGAGCCAGCCGGAAGAAAAATTATCTTTGAGGCAAGAATTATCGAGTAAAACACGAACATTACAGTAATATTTAAAAATAATGTTCGATTATTGGTTGACAGCCTACTAAAATGCTTGGTAAGATAAGTTTAGAAATTACGAAATTATTCTTACCCTCATATATCAATGGGAATATGGCCCATAAGTCTCTACCCAATAACCGTAAATTATTGGACTATGAGGGAAAGTCAATATGTTCGGCACATAAGGGGCATCCCCCTTAGATTTGTGTTCTTGATTTTCCATGCCCGGACAAATGGCTTTCTCTTTTAGAGATACCATTTGTCCGGGTATTTTATTTTTCTAAAAAAGTTTTATAGGGGGACCAGCGGAATGAAGAACTTGGTCGGCGTAATTATGGGAAGCAAGTCGGACTGGGAAACTATGAAGCATGCATGCGATATTTTGGAAGAGCTTGAAATCCCATATGAAAAGAAAGTCGTTTCTGCACATCGGACACCAGATTTGATGTTTTCATACGCAGAAGATGCCAGACAAAAAGGCTTAAAGGTAATTATCGCTGGAGCAGGCGGGGCAGCGCATTTGCCGGGTATGGTGGCTGCGAAAACAACTCTTCCTGTCATCGGTGTTCCTGTCCAGACGAAGGCTTTAAATGGACTCGACTCTTTGCTGTCGATCGTGCAAATGCCAGGCGGTGTACCGGTTGCGACGGTTGCAATTGGCAAGGCTGGCGCAATGAATGCCGGGCTTTTGGCGGCACAAATTCTCGCTGCCACTGACGTGGAGTTAGCGGGCAGATTGGAAGCAAGGCGGGAAGCGACAAAAAACGCAGTGTTAGAAAGCAGTGATGAACTTGAATAATAAAGTTATATTACCAGGGGCGACAATCGGTATTATTGGCGGCGGCCAGCTTGGCAGAATGATGGCGTTGGCGGCTAAAGCTCAAGGCTTTCGGATTGCCGTTTTAGAGCCGACTGCGGACTCTCCTTGCGGGCAAGTGGCAGATGAGGAAGTCATCGGCGCTTATGATGACCGCGAGGCAATCGGCCGGTTAGCTGCGGTAAGTGACGTGATCACGTATGAATTTGAAAATATTGATGCAGATACATTAAGCTGGCTTTGCGAACAAGCCTATGTTCCGCAGGGACCAAAGCTATTGACCATTACCCAGAACCGAATCACAGAGAAGGCGGCGATTCGGAACGCAGGGGCTGAAGTGGCTCCATACGAAGAGATTTATAGTGTGGAAGATTTATTTTTAAAAATTGAAGCCGTGGGCTATCCTGCTGTATTAAAAACGGCAAGAGGCGGCTATGACGGAAAAGGCCAGCTGGTCATAAAGGAACATAGTGATTTAGAAAAAGGGGAAGCCCTTATTAATCATGGCGAATGTGTGCTAGAGCAATGGGTCCCATTTGAAAAAGAAATTTCCGTGATTGTGACGCGCAGACTGGATGGGGAAACAGCGATTTTACCAGTAGCGGAGAACATTCACGTAGACAATATATTGCATCAGACGATTGTTCCGGCACGGATTTCGGAGGTAACAAAAGCCCTGGCGATTCAAAAGGCGAAACAGATTGCCGACTACCTCGGATTAGTAGGAACGCTTGCGGTGGAGATGTTTGTGACTGCTGATGGTGAAATTTACATTAACGAATTAGCACCGCGGCCGCACAATTCCGGGCACTACTCCATTGAGGCCTGCGAAACATCGCAATTTGAGCAGCATATCCGCGCTATTTGCAGCTGGCCATTAGGAAGCACTGAGCTATTAAAACCAGTTGTTATGGTCAACCTATTAGGGGAGCATCTTGAAAGCTTATATCAAGAAATTCCGGCCATGAACGATTGGAAGGTTCACTTGTACGGAAAAAAAGAACCAAAGGTGAAGCGAAAAATGGGCCATGTTACTATCTTGCGTGATAATGTAGAAGATGCCCTTGTTGAAATCCAAAAGAGCAGCATTTGGGCGGCTGCCACAGTGAAGATCGGAGGATAAAAGATGATTGATCGTTATACGAGACCAGAAATGGGAGCCATTTGGACGGAGGAGAACCGCTTCAAGGCTTGGCTTGAGGTGGAAATTCTCGCATGTGAAGCGTGGGCCGAGTTAGGTGAGATTCCGAAAGAGGATGTTCAAAAGCTGCGTGAAAATGCTTCCTTTAATATTGACCGGATTAAGGAAATTGAAGAAGAAACAAGACATGATGTTGTTGCCTTTACCCGTGCCGTATCTGAAACACTAGGTGAAGAGCGTAAATGGGTGCATTACGGCTTAACTTCTACGGATGTGGTTGATACAGCCCTTTCCTATGTTTTAAAGCAAGCCAATGCGATTTTATTTAAGGACATCGAAAACTTTATTGAGATTTTGCGAAATAAGGCGATTGAACATAAATATACGGTTATGATGGGCCGGACACACGGCGTACATGCGGAGCCAACAACGTTTGGCTTAAAGCTTGCCCTTTGGTATGAAGAAATGAAGCGGAACCTGGAGCGTTTTAAGCAGGCTTCCCAAGGTGTGGAGTTTGGGAAAATCTCCGGTGCAGTTGGAACGTATGCCAACATCGATCCGTTTGTCGAACAGTACGTTTGTGAAAAATTAGGTATTCAACGGGCACCGATTTCTACACAGACCTTGCAGCGTGACCGTCATGCTCATTACATGTCGACACTGGCGTTAATTGCCACTTCGATTGAAAAATTTGCCGTAGAAGTCCGCGGACTGCAAAAAAGTGAAACGCGTGAGGTAGAAGAGTTTTTCGCAAAAGGACAAAAAGGGTCATCGGCGATGCCGCATAAGCGTAACCCGATTGGTTCCGAGAATATGACAGGGATGGCCCGCGTTATTCGCGGCTACATGATGACGGCTTATGAGAATGTTCCATTATGGCATGAGCGCGATATCTCCCATTCTTCCGCTGAGCGGATTATCCTGCCGGATGCCACAATTGCGTTGAATTATATGTTGAACCGTTTTGGAAATATCATTAAGAATTTAACGGTTTATCCGGAAAACATGAAGCGCAATATGGATCGTACGCTTGGCTTGATTTACTCTCAGCGCGTGCTGCTAGCACTGATTGATAAAGGCTTATCCCGCGAAGCGGCTTACGACACTGTCCAGCCAAAGGCAATGGAAGCATGGGAAAAGCAGGTTCCATTCCGCAGCTTAGTCGAAGCGGAAGAAAAAATTACTTCAAAGCTGTCTGCTGAGGAAATTGCCGATTGCTTTGATTACAGCTACCACCTTCAGCATGTGGATACCATTTTTGATCGATTAGGATTAAATGCTTAAGGAAGCAAGATAACACGAAAAAAATTAAACAGGGGCATCACTGACATGGTTATGCCCCTTTACCTATACTGAAGATTCCCAATTTTGAAAAATAAGGAGCGACCCAAGATGAAAGAAATGCTATATGAAGGAAAAGCGAAGCGTATCTATTCAACTGAAGACCCGCAAATTGTTTTAATCGAGTATAAAGACTCTGCCACCGCTTTTAATGGACAAAAGAAGGCTGACATCACCGGTAAAGGCCGTTTGAATAACGAGATTACTAGTTCGCTATTTTTAAAGCTTAAAGAACAAGGAATAGACTCGCATTTCATCAAACGCGTATCCGAAACCGAGCAATTGGTTAAAAAAGTCTCCATTATCCCGCTTGAGGTCGTCGTCCGCAATATAGCTGCAGGATCCTTCTCAAAACGTTTGGGAGTCGAAGAAGGCCGCCCGCTATCAGGGCCAATCGTGGAATTTTATTTAAAAAACGATGACTTGGGTGACCCGCTCGTCACAAAAAGCCACATCCTCGAACTGAAAGCCGCAACAACTGAAGAAATCAGTATTTTACGAGATAAAGCACTGCAAATCAATGAAGTGTTAATAAACTTTTTCGATAATCTTGGCGTTAATCTTATTGACTTTAAGCTTGAATTTGGCAAAGACCAAGATGGACAAATTTTATTAGCCGACGAAATTTCCCCTGACACCTGCCGCCTGTGGGATCAGAAGACAAACGAAAAGCTTGATAAAGACGTATTCCGCCGCGATTTAGGAAGCTTAACCGAAGCCTATGAAACTATTCTTAAAAGACTTGGAGGACATCAGCATGTATAAAGTTAAGGTATTCGTCACATTAAGAGAGAGCGTATTGGACCCGCAGGGAAAGGCAGTTACCCATTCCCTTCACTCTTTAAGTTACCCGGAAGTTGCGGATGTCCGCATCGGCAAATACATGGAATTGACTCTTGAAAAATCAGAACGCGATATCGATGAAGTCATCAACGAAATTTGCAGCAAGCTGCTCGCCAATCCGGTTATCGAAGACTACCGATATGAAGTAGAGGAGTGTGTCGCACAGTGAAATTTGCGGTCATCGTTTTTCCGGGATCCAACTGTGATATCGATATGTACCATGCCGTAAAAGACGAACTCGGTGAGGAAGTCGAATACGTTTGGCATGATACAGACAACTTAGACGAATTTGACGGCATTCTTCTGCCAGGCGGTTTCTCTTATGGGGATTACCTTCGCACGGGTGCGATTGCCCGCTTCAGCAAGGTCATGAAGGAAGTCATCAAGGCTGCCGAGGCTGGAAAGCCGGTAATGGGAGTATGCAATGGTTTTCAAATACTCTTAGAAGCTGGCCTGCTGCCTGGGGCGATGAGACGAAACGAAAGTCTTTCAT
>NZ_JAGYPE020000119.1 GCF_018343545.2 Neobacillus citreus
CATATAGCCTTTCTATGCGCCCCAACTAATGAAAAAATGAGCGGTTCGGTCGCATATGGCTCTTCTATGCGTCGCAACTCTTGAAAAAAACATCGGACCGGTCACATAAAACCTTTCTATGAACCTCTTCGCTTGAAAAAGCTCTTTTCTTTCACTCGATTAACCAGAAAATCACTCCTCTTTATTAAAGCTAATATCAATTCTATTCAAATCGTTCTATTAATTTTTTAAATAAAATATGGACAAAATATACCAATGCTTTCTGCGGACATACTAGCTTACTACACTATAAACAATCGGGAAGGGAAACCGTACATAATGTTTTAACGCATCAGGAGGTAAAAAATGCACTATGTTATTTCAATCTTAGGTATTCTAATTGTCGTGTTTGCCGCTTGGGTGGCAAGCTCTAATCGAAAAGAGGTAAAATTTATACCCATTATTGTGATGATTGCTATTCAAATAACCTTATCCATATTGCTGTTAAATACAGAGTTTGGCCTTATCATTATCCAAGGGATTTCAAAGGTATTCAGCAAATTGCTCGATTATGCAAATGAAGGTGTTACCTTTGTGTTTGGCGGATTGGCGAATAAGGGAGAGGCACCATTTTTCTTAACTGTGCTGCTGCCAATTGTCTTCATTTCTGTATTAATAGGAATCCTGCAATATTTGAAAATTCTCCCGCTCCTTATGAGAGGAATCGGATGGTTGTTAAGTAAAGTGAATGGCATGGGAAAGCTGGAATCCTATAATGCGGTTGCGTCGTTAATGGTCGGGCAATCGGAGGTTTTCATTACGGTAAAAAAACAACTGGGCATGCTTTCGAAAAAGCGTCTGTATACGCTCTGTGCCTCGGCAATGTCGACAGTTTCGATGTCGATTGTAGGCGCCTATATGACAATGCTGGATCCCAAATATGTCGTCACAGCATTAGTTCTTAATTTATTTGGCGGTTTTATCATTGCTTCGATTATTAACCCGTACGAGGTGAAGCCAAGCGAAGATATTTTGGAAATTCAAAATGCGGAAAAACAATCTTTTTTTGAGATGCTGGGTGAGTACATCCTGGATGGTTTTAAGGTTGCCGTGATCGTCGGTGCGATGCTGATTGGATTTATTGCTCTAATGGCGGCCATCAATCATGTATTCGAGTTATTGTTCAGCATTTCTTTTCAGCAGTTATTAGGGTATCTCTTTGCCCCGATCGCCTTTATGATGGGGATTCCATTATCTGAGGCAGTTAATGCAGGGGGGATTATGGCAACGAAGCTGGTGACTAATGAATTTGTCGCGATGTTGGATTTGTCCAAAGGCACCCATCACTTCAGTGACCGTACACTTGGGATTCTGTCCGTATTCCTTGTTTCCTTCGCCAACTTCTCATCGATCGGCATTATTACCGGGGCTGTCAAGAGCTTGAATGAAAAGCAGGGGAATGTGGTTGCCCGCTTCGGCTTGAAACTGCTATACGGCGCCACACTTGTCAGCATCCTTTCGGGGACGATTGTAAGTATTATTTTATAAGTCCCAGTAAAATAGTAGCTAGTCGAAGTTGGGATGTTGTTAAACCAGAATTTTAAAGACAAAAAAACCTTGGTAGGAAGTGGACATGTCTAATAAAACGGTTTAAAAGACATTTCATTATGGACTTGCGTTTGAAATGTCTAATAAAAGTGCTTTAAAAGGATATGTCTTTAACAACACTAGCCAATGAAGAATCGCACCTGCTACGCCTTGGATTTTGCCGAAAATTACTGAGCAGCGAAAAAGGTCCAACGAGCTCTTATCCGCTCGTCGGACCTTTTTGATTATGGTTTCTTATGATAGGGTAGTGTTTTTTCTACTTCTGCCACTTTTTTATAGATTTCCTTCATATCTCTAAGATTTTTATTATAGTCATACGTTTTAAGCTTTTTGTTTTCGACAATCATTTTGCCATTTACGATTACATCTTTTACATTTTGCGGTCCTGCTGCGTATGCTAAAGTTGCGTATGGATCATAAGTAGGGAACGTATTTGGTGCATATACATCGACAATAATGATATCAGCGTATTTGCCAACCTCAAGAGAGCCGACTTTTTTATCTAATCCAAGGGCTTTCGCACCGCCAATGGTTGCAAGCTCAACTACTTTACTTGGAGGCATCAAACTTTGGTCTTTGTTAACAAGCTTATGAATCCGAGCGGCATAGCCCATTGTCCCAAAGACATCCATTGTGTTGGAACTCATTGGCCCATCCGTTCCTAATCCCATCCTAATTCCTGCCTTGTCAATCTTAATCGCTGGTGCGACACCGGTGGCTCCTTTTGTATTCGCAATCGGATTATGAGCGATCGTTGCTCCTCTTTCTTTTATAATGGCAATGTCTTCATCATCGATATGGATTGCATGGGCAAGCATGGTATTTTCATCTAGTATCCCTAATGAATCTAAGTATTTAATGACGGACTCGTACTTCTGGCCAAACTTACTTTCCACTCTTTGCGCTTCATCGGGGAACTCGGCAGCATGAAGAGCGAAGGGGACTTTGTATTTATCCGCTAAGGCTTTTGATGCCTTTAACATTTCAGGACTAACCGTATAGGGCGCGTGTGCGACGACCGATGGCGTGATTAATTCATTGTTTTGATATTGTTTAATAAAATTTTCAGCATATTTAAGTCCGCCGTATGGTTCGGGAGCATCGACAACTGGGAAGCTAATGACGGTTTCTCCAAGCACACCTCTAATGCCAATCTTTTCGGTTGCTTTTGCGACCTCATCCTCGTGGTAGTACATATCGGCATAGGTGGTCACTCCCCCCATGGCCATTTCAATGGCACCATGGATAGATGCTTTATAAATGAGATCCCTAGAAAGAAGCTTTCCTTCAAGCGGAAAAAACACATCAAATAAGCGGTTGCCAACGCCCTCTTCACCAATGCTTCTAAACGCAACCATCGGAACATGATTGTGTGTATTAATCATTCCCGGCATCACAATATTGCCGTTGGCATTGATGATTTTCGGTGCCTTATATTGATTACCAAGTTTTTCGTCACCAACGGCGATAATTTTTTTGTCCTTTATAACCACTGTTCCTTTTGGAAAAACTTCCTTTGATCCATTCATTGTAAGTATGTAGCCATTTTTAATAATAATATCTGCTTTTTCGTTGGCTCTTGCTGCATCTACACGAGTTACGAAGTCACCTGTTCCAAAGGTACTGATTAATAAAAATGCAAGCAACATGATGATGGAAAGATTAACTTTGGCTCTACATTTCATTCTTCTTCCTCCAATAAGGCAAATTTTATGAACAACAATAGTATTATCTTCAAAAATAAATATAAAATGTACTGGGCTAGTGACCGCCTGAATTGTGAATCCAGCACTTTTATTTGCGATTTTAATAGTTTTATTTGCGAATCCTAACAGTATCGTATTTTGTCGATAAACTAATGTAACACCAAATTTAAACAAATGATATAATACAAATAACAATTAACAAAATGTTAATTAATAAAACAACAGAAACAGGTGAGCAAGGCTTTGTTAAATTATGATGTCAGTAAATATCGGACTCCTGATGGATATACGAGTGATATTGCCGTTTTTACGATTATTTCAACGGAAGTGGGTCCTTATAAGCCGCCCCAAAAAACATTAAAGATCATGCTGATTAAACGAGCGGAGCGGACAAAAGAAGGTGACCCCAATATTGAAGGGGGGAAGTGGGCTTTGCCTGGCGGCTTTATTAAGCTAACGGAAACGGCCTATGATGCAGCCGTTCGCGAGCTAAGAGAAGAAACGGGTGTAGAAGGGCTAAAAATCAAGCACTATGAAGTGTATGACAAATTTGGCCGTGACAAGCGGGGCTGGATTATTTCGAACGCCCATTATGCGATTGTACCAGAAAATAAGCTGGTTAAAAGGAAGGCAGCAGACGATGCGGCGGAGGTAGAGCTATTCTCGATGGATGAAGTGTTTCAGCTGGACCTCGCTTTCGATCACAAGCAAATTATTGATGACGCTTTGTGGTTTATCAAAAAGGATATGTCATTAACAACGCTTGCCAAAAACTTTTTGCCAAAGGAATTTGTTCTTTCCGAGTTGCAGGGTGTGTTGCTGACCGTCATGGATGAGCCTTGGCTAAAGCTTGATTCTCAATTTTTTAGAAAAGCTCCAACGCTCCCTTTTATTGAAAAAGTAGAGAAGGATGGAGAGCCGCAAAAAACCAATCGTTGGTCAAAGAATAAAGCACAGCTGTATCGATTCAATGATTTTGATCCTTATGTATCCATTTATAATGCCAAATACTAATTTTTTTTCATCATTACAATTAACAATTTGTTAATTGATAATTATAAGGGAGCGATTGAAAATGAAGATCCTTAAAGACTGGACCTTATTTGAAAAGCTATGGCTTGTTACGTTTACGCTTGTGAATGTGTATTTGTTTTTTGCTTGGGACGATACGATTCTGGGGTTAATCACCTCGATTTCAGGAATGCTTTGTGTCGTGCTTGTCGCCAAAGGGAAGGTGAGTAATTACTATTTCGGCATTATCCAAACCGGAACCTATGCCTACATCTCATACGGTTATGGCCTATACGGTGAGGTCATGCTGAATGCCTTGTTTTATTTTCCACTTCAGTTCGTTGGCATCTATTTATGGAAGAACCATAAAACGGAACACACCGTAAAAGGGGAAGAAATTCAAATCAGTTCTCTGACGAAAAAAGGGTGGGGCATTACGCTTTCGATATTTGTGGTCATCTTTGTTCTATACGCTTACCTGCTTGAAAAATTAGGAGGCAATGTCGTCTGGATCGATTCCGCTTCTACGACACTATCGGTGATTGCCCAACTACTCATGCTAAAAAGATTAACAGAACAGTGGTTATTTTGGATTGCGGTCAACGTGCTTTCGATTGCCCTTTGGGTGAAGGCTTTAATTTTACAGGATGGTAACGACGTCTCCATGCTTGTGATGTGGTCGGCTTTTCTGATTAACAGTATATACGGCTATTACAACTGGTCTAAAGTTTATAAACAGCAGAAGGGAGAAGAGATCTAATGAGGAAGATTGGATTTTACGGTGGAAAGTTTTTACCTTTACATCAAGGTCATGTGTACGCCATCATCAAAGCATCCACGATGGTCGATGAATTGTATGTGGTCTTGTCCCAGAGTGAAAAAAGGGATCAGGCATTGTGTAAGGGGAGTAAGCTTCCCTATATTCCAAGTCGGATCCGGCTGCGTTGGCTTTCTCAACTGACGAAGGAGATGCCACACGTCAAGGTCGTGGAAGTAGAGGATCATGACGGTGATGAAGATTACAATTGGAATGAAGGGGCCTTGAAAATAAGAGAGGTAATCGGGCAGGGAATTGATGTGGTGTTTAGCTCTGAGATAGACTACGACCCGATATTTAAAGAGCTTTATCCTGAGGCCAAACACATGTTGATTGATGAAAAGAGGGAGCAGTATCCCATTTCAGCGACGGAGATTAGGAATAAAGGAGTTTTTCACTATTGGGATTACATTCCCGATGTAGCAAAACCTTATTTTATTAAAAAGGTCGTCATTTTAGGGACGGAGAGCTGCGGAAAATCGACGCTTACAAGGAATCTGGCACTCATTTATAACACGAATTATGTAAGAGAATACGGCAGAGAGTACTGCGAAGATTTAGGTGGCTGTGATGGTATTATTTTAGAGCAGGATTATCCAATCATTGCCTATGGCCATAAACTGAAAGAATATGAAGCTATTAAACAGGCGAATAAAATCGTTTTTATTGACACTGAAGCAGTGGTCACTCAATTTTACTCAGAACTTTATAACCAGAAACACCAGCAGGTCTTGAATGAGATCGCCCGGATTCAACAGTATCATCTATGCTTATTTTTAGAGCCTGACGTCAAATGGGTGGATGACGGATTAAGGGTGCATGGTGAACAACTGGTCCGTGAAGAAAATAATCAGCGTTTGAAGGAATTATTGAAGGAAAACGGAATCGAGTTCGTACGTATCAGCGGGACTTATCAGGAACGGCTGGAAAAAGCGATTGAGGTGATAGGGGGAGTGTTTGAGGGAGTTTAGTTACTTATAGAGTTATGAACCTTTTATAACTCCCTGAATGAAGGCCACATACCCGTTCGGGAGTTATGAACCTTTTATAACTCCCTGAATGGAGGG
>NZ_JAGYPE020000012.1 GCF_018343545.2 Neobacillus citreus
TAAAAATCTCTATACCTTAATTATACAAAAAAGACTGCCAGCAAACCCGAATTTTTTCGAATTTGTCGACAGTCTGAGCCTGCTATCGCAGGTTTTTTTCTTTATCAGAATCTAAACCCCGATATTTATTGAATGCCCCTGCTAACCGGGCCTGTTGCAGAGCCTAAATATTATTCATACATTAACGCAAATTATAAAAAAGAAATTTATCTTTTAACAAATTTCTGAAGATATGATATATTTATAAATAAAAATTTTAGTACATCACATGATTAAAGGGAAGGTGAGAGAATGGCAGCAGATTTGATGAAAAAAGACAGCAGTCTTCCGTTGCGTCGCGATGTTAAACTACTTGGTAAAATGCTAGGTGAGATTCTGGTGAACCACGGTGGCCAGGAGCTATATGAGAAAGTCGAAAAAATAAGACTTATGGCCAAATCACTTAGGATTCACTTTGACGAAGAAATTTATTCTGCATTAAAACAGGAAATCGTTACCTTGACCCCGCCAATGCGCAAGCAGGTAATCCGGGCATTTTCTATGTATTTCCATTTGATAAATGTTGCTGAGCAAAACCATCGAATCCGCAGGCGCAGGCAATATCAGCTTCAAAGTGACAACATCGTTCAGCCTGCTTCAATTGAAAGTGCAATCCTTTCACTGAAAGAAAATAACATTAACTTGCAAACTATTCAAAATGTGCTGCAAAGCATATCACTTGAGCTTGTTATTACGGCACATCCAACAGAGGCAACAAAGCGTTCCATTCTTGAAGTACAACAGCGGATTGCCGAAATTCTAAAAAATCTTGATCATCCGCTTCTTTCAGGCAGGGAACAAAAAAAGCTCGAAGAAAGTTTGTTTAATGAAGTCGCTATCCTTTGGCAGACCGATGAATTGCGGGAAAATAAACCAACCGTAATGGATGAGGTTAGAAATGGGCTGTATTATTTTGATCAAACATTATTTGAAGTCCTCCCTGATATCCATCAAGAGGTTTCAGATAGTCTCGAGAAATATTATCCTGAAACCTCCTGGGATGTTCCAAATTTCTTGAGGTTCGGGTCATGGATTGGCGGGGATCGGGATGGTAACCCGAACGTGACCCATGATGTGACCTGGGAAACATTGGGCCGGCAAAGGCGCCTTGTCTTGAAAAAATATAAAAATGTTTTAGTAGATTTAATGAAACGCTACAGCCATTCCACCTCAAGGGTAAAAGTCAGCGAAGATCTGCTGAAATATATTGATGAAAAAGAAGATCTCTATTTGACAGAAGATAAAAAATGGCCGGTCCAAGCGGAGGTATACCGTCGCGCTTTCGCTATTATAATTGAGCGGGTGAAGCAGACTGGAAAATCTGAACTAGGCTACAGCAGTGCGGAAGAATTGCTGGAAGATCTGTTTTTAATTAATAGAAGCTTAAAGCAGCATCATCCTGCCCGCCACGAACTCGGGAACATTGAAAAACTGATTCGTCAGGTCCAACTGTTTGGTTTCCATTTAGCCACACTTGATATTAGAAATCATAGCGGAGAGCATGAGGCCGCTATTACTGAGATACTTGGAAAAGTAGGCATCACTGAAAACTATGCAGGACTAAGCGAAACAGAAAAATTAGAAATATTGCAGAGGATTCTCCTTGATCCCCGGCCGCTCCTTTTATTACATGAGGATTACTCCACGGAAACCCAGGAAATGATTAAAGTATTTCAGATGATTAAAAACGCTCATGAAGAATTTGGACAAAGAGCAATTACAGTTTATCTGGTAAGCATGACTAAATCACCGAGTGATTTATTGGAGGTTTTAGTTTTAGCCAAAGAAGCTGGACTCTATCGTCTTCATGCGGATGGGACGTTGACAAGCCATTTAAATGTTGCTCCGCTATTGGAGACCATTGATGATCTAACAGCCGGTTCACTTATTATGGAAGAACTTTTCAATATGCCAGTTTACCGCAATCATTTGCAGTGCTTGCGGAATCAGCAGGAAATTATGCTCGGCTATTCTGACGGCAGCAAAGACGGCGGCACGCTGACGGCGAACTGGAAGCTTTATAAGGCACAGGTAGAAATTCATGAAATGGCGAAAAAATATCAAATCAGCCTGAAATTCTTCCATGGGCGCGGCGGTTCATTAGGCCGCGGCGGCGGTCCTTTAAACAAAAGCCTTTTATCACAACCGGCTGAAACAATTGGTGACGGAGTGAAAATTACCGAGCAGGGTGAGGTTTTATCTTCTCGATACCTGCTTGAGGATATTGCCTATAGAAGCTTGGAGCAAGCTGTATCGACCCTGATTCTTGCTGCAGCGCATGTTACGGAAGAAGGAGAAATGCGGGAGGCGTCATGGGAAAAAGCAATTGAAGAAATATCAAATGCTGCTCTTGCTAAATATCAATCTCTTGTCTTTGAAGATCCCGATTTCCTAACCTATTTTCAATCTGCAACACCACTAAGGGAAGTGGGTGCATTAAACATCGGCTCAAGACCAATGAGCCGCAAAAACCAAGGACGCTTTGAAGACCTGCGAGCTATTCCATGGGTTTTTGCTTGGACCCAAAGCAGACAACTCCTGCCGGGGTGGTATGCGGCAGGAACAGGCCTGGAAGCTTTTGCATCAGGCAGTGAGCAAAACTTAAAGCTGCTAAAGGAAATGTATCTGAAGTGGCCTTTCTTCCAATCAACGATTGATAACCTGCAAATGGCTCTCATGAAGGCTGATATTACAACTGCCAAAGAATATTTAACACTTGTTGAAGATAAAACGATTGCTGAAAGAATTTTTACGAATATATTCGAGGAATATGAGAAAACAAAAGCGATTCTTTTGAAAATTACGGGGGACCAAGAATTACTTGACCATACTCCAAACATAAAAGAATCTGTGTTCCGCCGCAATCCGTATGTCGACCCGCTTAATTTCCTTCAGGTCGAATTAATAAAAGAACTTAGAAAACAGGACGAGCCTGACGCTGCTGTTTTGACGGAAGTTCTCTTGACCATTAGCGGTATCTCCGCCGGTTTGCGTAATACAGGTTGATTTTTAGCCACAAACCTATTTTAGGGTTTGTGGCTTTTTGAATTTTTTGTGAACTTTTGTAAAATGAATGGCTGTTCATTCATTTTGTCGCAAAATTCGACAAAATCGAAAAAAGTCACGTGCTATATTTATGCAGAGGGGAAAAGGAGTGATTAGATAATTCATATTACCGGAGGGATGTCTACATGGCTGTAAAAGAAAAAGTTGTCCAGGAGAAACATCAGGTTTATGCAATGATTGATGAATTAGCCAATAACGGAGCGAAAGCACTGAATGAATTCCGCTGTTATAATCAGGAAATCGTGGACGAAATTGTTAAACAGATGGCTCTTGCTGCACTTGAAAACCACAAGTATTTGGCCAAGCTTGCAGTAAAAGAAACACAAAGAGGGGTTTACGAAGACAAAGTTTTTAAAAACATGTTTGCCACTGAAATGATTTACAACAACATCAGGGATATGAAAACGGTGGGTGTCATTGCCGAAAATGATAATGATGGGATGGTCGAAATGGCCGAGCCGGTTGGAGTCATTGCCGGTGTTATCCCCATCACCAATCCGACATCAACAGTCATTTTTAAATCGTTGATTTCACTTAAAACAAGGAATCCAATCATCTTTGCATTTCCACGATATGCTCAAAAATGCTGTACAATAACAGCCCAGCTGCTTAGCGAAGCGGCTGAAAAGGCTGGCGCTCCAAAGAATTGCATCCAGTGGATAGAGGTACCTTCTCATGAAGCCTTTCAGGCCCTGATGAAACATCCGCAGATATCGCTCATCCTTGCAACCGGGGGCCCGAATCTAGTGAAGGCAGCGTACAGCTCTGGAAAGCCTGCACTAGGTGTTGGTGCCGGAAATGTACCTTGTTATATTGAAAAATCGGCCAACATTAAACGTGCAGTCAATGACTTAATTTTGTCAAAGACCTTTGACAACGGTATGATTTGTGCTTCCGAACAAGCTCTTATCATTGATCAAGAAATTTATGATGTAGTAAGACAGGAGTTGATCGCCAATCACTGCTATTTTCTCAATAGGGAAGAAAAGCAATTGCTCGAACGCGCCGCAATTGAACCAAAAACAAAAGAGCTTAACCCAATGATTGTCGGTCTTCCTGCTTATATGATTGCAAAAATGGCTGGAATCAATGTGCCGCTCAATACAAAGATTCTACTTGCCGAGTTGGATGGTGTGGGGCAGCAGTATCCACTATCCTGTGAAAAATTAAGCCCGATATTAGCGTGCTACAAGGTCAATAGTTTTGCAGAAGGACTTCTTGTTGCTGAAGAGACACTTGAATATGGCGGTCTTGGGCATTCGGCAGCGATTCACACTACCAACCAGGATGTGATTGATACATTTTCGCAAAGAATGAAAGCTGGCAGGATTATTGTCAATACACCATCCACACACGGGGCAATCGGCGACATCTATAATACATCATTACCGTCCTTAACCATCGGATGCGGAACATATGGAGGGAATTCTGTGTCACAGAATGTGGGAGCAGCAAATTTACTCAATATCAAAAAAGTAGCCAAAAGAAGAACTATGACACAGTGGTTTAAAGTTCCATCACAGATTTTCTTTGAGAAGAATTCGGTTCAAACACTTGCGGCCGTTCCCGGTATTTCAAAAGCATTTATTGTGACCAGCGAAAGCCCGCTAAAGAATGGCTATGTCGAAAAGGTGCAGTATTATTTAAAAAAGAATCCTAACAATGTTCTTTGTGATATTTTCTGGGAGATTAAACAGGACCCAAGCATTGAAACAGTGATGGCCGGTGCAGAACGGATGAAAAAGTTCCAGCCTGATTGTATTATCGCCCTTGGCGGAGGTTCGGTCATGGATGCTGCCAAAGCCATGTGGCTGTTTTATGAACACCCAGACGCAGATTTCAAGAGCCTGACGCATAAATTCTTTGATCCAAGCAAGCGAGTGGTTAAATTCCCGGCTCTTCGAACTAAGGCGAATTTTATTGCGATCCCAACCACATCCGGTACAGGATCCGAGGTAACATCCGCCTCCGTTATTTCAGATAAAAAGGCAAATATCAAATATCCAATGGTTGATGCGCAGCTGACACCAGATGTTGCCATTGTCGATCCACAGTTTGTCATGACTGTTCCTAAACATGTAACAGCGGATACGGGCATGGATGTATTAACACACGCGATTGAAGCCTATGTATCGGTTCTAGCCAATGATTATACGGATGGACTTGCAATGAAGGCTATTCAGTTGGTCTTTGAATATCTGCCTAAGGCATACAGGGATGGAAGCGATGAACTTGCCCGTGAAAAAATGCATAATGCGGCTACGATTGCCGGTATGGCATTTGGCAATGCTTTCTTAGGTATTAATCACAGTCTTGCTCATGTCATTGGTGCGGAATTTAATATTCCTCATGGACGGGCCAATGCCATCATGCTGCCGCATGTCATCCGCTTTAACGCGATGAAGCCCAATAAATTAATGACTTTCCCTAAATATGAACACTTTATTGCGGATGTACGTTATGCGGAAATTGCCAAAATGCTTGGCCTGCCTGCAAGCACGACCGAAGAGGGAGTGAAAAGCTTAATCGCAGCAATCGTTGAACTTGCTGAGGAATTGGATATACCAATGAGCATCGAAGCGTCTGGTGTTAGGAAAGATGAATTTGAAAGCAAATTATCAGAACTTGCTGAACGGGCATTTGACGATCAGGATACAATTGCCAATCCCAAAATGCCTCTAGTAACTGAATTAGCAGAAATCTATCTTCAAGCATACAAAGGTGTCTAAATAAAGTCAGTCTATGGAGGGAGAAAAAATTGTCGGAGGAAATGGAGCAAAAACAGGAAACCCAAACAGTAGGCGAAGAACATATTCAGCTCGGGGTCAGCGGTTTAGATCTGCTCTGGCGTGCAGCTTTTAGGAAAATGGATGAATGGGCAAAACGTGCTGAATTCGAAGACGAGGTATTTTTGAAGAGGGCTAAGCTATTTGCAGATAGTGTAGGACGAAGCCAAGCAGATGTGAAAGAAATCACTGATAAATTTACAAAGGAATTTGCTCAATGGGAAAAAACAGCACGCGATGAATTTTTTATGTCAACAACCAGTCTAGCACACTTTTTCCCGGTTAAGTCCTTTAAAGAAATAAATGAGCAACTCGAGCGCATTCATCAAAAAACACTGTCACTTCTTAACAGGCCATGCCAGTTTATAACTAATACGGAGGCACCAGATAAATATTTTGCAATGATAGAACAGTATATTTCGCTAAGAAAAAAGGCAAGAAGCCGATATCTTACAACTTTAAAACAGGCTGGAAATCTAGTCTATGAAAACCAAAAAGTGTTTGTAAACTTATTTTCCAAACAAATCAGTACGTTCGTTTTTCCGCTTAACAAATATCTGGAGAGAAGTACGATTAGAAAATTTTAATACAAGGAGTGAGGCGGCATGTCTAAAGAAAAAACCTATGATCTATTTGCAGGTTATAAACTGTTAAGTGAAATGTGGGAAAAACAATTAATGGATGTTTTATTTAAGGCGACTGACAACAAAGAATTTGTCCGCACGGCAAATATAGGACTTGACCTGCATTCGCGATATATGGAAAGGCTGCGAAAAAATCAGGAGTTTATTGCTGCATTAATGAATATCCCAACCAAGAAGGATGTCGCAAACGCGGCAAAAATGTCGATTCAGGCTGAAGAAAAATTTGATAGTTTAGAAGAACAGGTATGGAATTTGCAAGACAGTTTGGCAAGCTTTAGTAAAGAAAATTTGACTTTCCTTCAAGAGATAATCAACACTATCAATCAAATGAAAGCTGAATCACTGAAAACAAAAGAAGAGCTGGCAGAAACCAAAAAGATTAAGACAGATCTTCAAGATTTACGGCAGGGTTTTGTTGATATCAAAATCCTCCAGGTGAACCTCCAGGAAATGCGCAAGGAGCTTGAGGGACTAAAGGCAATTCAAGCAGAGCTTAAAGATTCTCTCACCCATCAAGAACCGCCAAAAATAGATAGCGGTTTGGAGGAACTAAGGCAGGAGATTGCCCAATTGGCTGAACTAAAAAGTGAAATTGCCTCATTAAAGGAATTAATGGGAAAAGAGAAAGAAAGAAAACAAAAAAAGGAACCGGAAAAAGAGCTGGTCCTGCCAGGGGCCAGTACCACCAAATAACGTAAAGGGGGTATTGGTAAATGAGTACTAGAGTTTCAACAAAAAGTTTTTTACCGCTTTTAAATATCGAGAAGGAAACGAAACGATGGAATCAGCTTTATAAAGTTATGACTGAGCCTAAGCCGGATATCATCCCTACACCGAGAAAATGTGTATGGAAAAAAAATAAAACGACTTTATGGTATCATCCTGCAAAGGAAAAGAAGCATGCCGTACCTGTATTTCTTGTATATTCACTTTTGAACAAAGTGTACATTTTGGATGTAGGAGAAGGCAGCAGCGTGGTTGGCGGATTAACGGAAAGAGGATACGATGTTTACCTTCTGGATTGGGGTACTCCGGGCCTGGAAGATGCTGATCTTACTTTAGAAAACTATATTATCGATTATTTGGAAAACGCACTTAAACGGGCAATAAGGCATTCTGGTGCAAAAGAAATATCCTTAATGGGATATTGTTTAGGCGGGACAATGGCCGCTATTCTTGCCTCTATTACAAGCCTGCCAATTAAGAATTTAGTATTAGCCGCAGTCCCAATTGATTTTAGCATAGGGACTGTACCGCAAAAATGGCTGGATGGAATTCAAAATGGTGAACTAAGCTTTGACCGCTTTGCCAATGCTTATCGAACCCTCCCATCCGAGTTCCTTTACTTGATGTTTAAGCTGATCACACCGTTAAACGCGGCCACAATGGCCAACCTATATACCCGCGCCCATGATGAGAAATATGTTGAAAAATGGCGCCGGATGGATAAATGGACGAAGGATGCTCAGGCATTTGCGGGTGCCGCCTTTAAGCAATTTTTTAATGATTTTTATAAAGAAAACAAATTGTTACAAGGTGAATTAGTGATGGATGGCAGGAAAGTAGATTTAAAGAATATTAAATGCCCGTTGTTTGTGTTCTCTTGTTCCCGCGATACTTTAATTGCTGAAAAGCAAAGTCTGCCGATTATGGACCTTGTTTCAAGTGAGGATAAGACATATGAAGTATATGAAGGCGGCCATGTTTCTCTTGTGCTCACAGGAGTTTTCGCAGAAATAATGGACCCATGGTTATCCACTCGTTCACATGATTTACAAGAAGTCCGCTCATAATTTCCAAGGACGGGAATAAATTTATTAACGGGAGGAAACGGGGTGGGGGTCCCATCCTTCCCGCTAATATAAATTTATCCTGCATTACGATGCTGGTTGAGGAATTCACGTAAGAGAAGGTTAAACCGGTCTTTTGCTTCCAGTTTGGCAAGATGGCCGGTATTCCTCATAATAATGAATTTTGAGTTTGGTATTAACTTATGCATCCATGCCTGTATCCAAACCGGCAATACAGAATCATACTGTCCGCCAATTATAAGTGTTGGCACTTCAATTGTTGGCAGTAATGATAAATTATTCACTTCCAGGCAAGCTTTCAATGATTCAATAAAAATCTCATGTTTAGGTCGAAAAAGTTGGTTGAATTGTTTAACAGTTTCCTTATCCCAGGAATACAAGGCCATTCGGGCTAAATATTCTGATTCTTTCCCGGCAGAAGCGACTTTTTGAAACTTTGCTTTTCGATTTTCGAATAGTAGGCGTTTGAGTTTATTTGGAAAGTAGTGGAATGTACTTACTAGCATGAGAGAACGGCAGATAGAGGGCGACTGGCGGTAGATTTCCTGTGCAACGGCTCCACCCATTGATAATCCAACAATGTGAGCGTTTTCAATTTTTAACTCCTTCAATAGGCTGATAATGTCTGCAGCAAAATTCTGGATCGTGATTCCATCGGTCTTGGTGCATTCCCCGTGGCCTCTCAGGTCTGGAATAATTAATTCATATTCATCGGCAAATTCAAATTGGTGATGCCACCCCTCCTTTATCTCACCTAGACCATGAATAAACACTAACGGCTCGCCTTTACCTAAATGTAAATAAGGAACACCCAATTTGCTAACCTTTGCTTTTTCCATTTTACACCACCTTTCATTTTTAATAGTTTATATCCAAGTTGGTAAAATTGTAAACAGGTTTATTCAGCTTTTAGTAATATTTATTGACAAGATTGACAAAATATTACTGATAGGTGTAAAATACATATAGGTGAGGTGATAAAGACATGGTAAACCAAGATAATCAATCAGTCAATCCATCAAAAAATTTTGTGCTGCCATTTATTTTATTGCTTCTTAGCAGGGTTTCTCTGCATGGGTATGAATTGAGTCAAAAGCTGGAGTCATTTGGCTTTAAAACTTTGGATCAAGGAAACCTGTACAGAATGTTAAGACAATTAGAAAAAGAAGATTTGGTTTCATCTGAATGGGATACAACTGGTGCAGGGCCTGCCAAAAGAAGGTATTCCATTACAAAAGCTGGTATTACATACTTAAAAGGATATGCCAATCAACTAGAAACGTATCAATCACTCCTCGATCAATTTTTCAAAATGTATACCAGTGTCCTTGAGCTCTATATTCCTTCTTTCCAAAAGAAGGATGCAATAGAGAAAGTAAATAATCGTAAGAGGAGGAAGGACGATGGCGCAGAAGAAGATTGAAGCGATTCCTGAAGTCGATGTAAAAACAGTTCCACAAGCTGCGGAGGAATCTATTGCTGAAGTTTCGTTTGTTAACACTTTTTGGGAACAATATGAGCTTTCCCAGGAACGGGCACGGAAGCTAAGGGAGAGCCGGGAGGATGCCTACCTTAATTCTGTAAAGGAAGTCATCAAGTTCAATAAGCAATATAGAAAATCCGTCGCGAAATTATATGACCAGGCAAGAAAAACAAACAAAGAAATGGTATCTGAAGTTGCCCAGCAAGTTAATTTACGCAAAGAGGATGCAAAGGCTGAGGCAGTGCCAAATAACGATCGGGAAGAGCTTAAAAAGCAGCTTAGCGAGGTTTCCAGCCAATTGGAGATATTGGCTTTGACTCCAGTTAAAACCTTTTTCCAATTTGTCGAACAAATGGAAGACAATTTTGTGAAAAATACTGAAGCAGGAATTGGCTATGCTCGCGACCGCAGAAATGCGTGGCTGCAAGTTAGAAAGGAATACGTTAAATTGGCACGTAATACCCATCTTGATTTAGTTGAACGCGGGAAGAATAGTTTGAAAGAGCTTGTTAAAACGAATTAACTTCTAGCATATCTGCAGCAAAGGATTATTACAGAATGTGTATTTACCTGAATTAAAGCCGCACTCTCTATTTACAGGGAGTTGTGGCTTTTTACTTTAAGCCCATTTTCTTTCTAAGAATGGGCTTTTCCTTTTTTACAAATCTGGGTAATAGGGATAAGTGTCTATTGCACATTTTTATCTAGGTGAATAGGATATATGGAATTCAAAAAAGGAGGTAATGTTAAATGTCTGGTGTAGCAGGTGGCTACGGAGCAGGATTTGCCCTAATCGTGGTTCTGTTCATTTTGTTAATCATTGTAGGGGCTTCTTGGGTTATATAAAAAAAATAAGGAGGTAAAAAGTATGTTTGGATATGGCGGTTTTGGCTATGGCGGCTGTGGATACGGCGGCTTTGGCTATGGCTATGGTGGCTTCACTTTAATCGTGGTGTTATTTATCCTCTTGATTATTGTAGGAGCAGCTTGCTACTATTAAGAAAATGAATGGGTAATAAGCCCAAAAAACCCGCTTGGTTTCCCAAGCGGGTTTTGTATGTTAGCCGGCTACATTCATATTCGCACAAATAATTTCTTCGACTTCATGACCTTCCAAAGTTTCTTTTTTTAATAAGGCATCCACCAATTGCAGATACTGCTCTTGATGGCTTTCGATTAATTTTTCTGCTTTCTCTATACCCTTTGCAAACAGTTCTTGCATTTTGATTTCTTTATCCGGTTTACTAAAGGTTAACGTAAAGCCGTCCTGAAGCATTCCGGTTTCAACCATTTGTTCAATAATATGTTTAGCCTGTTGCACATCACCGGATACACCGATACTGTGTTCACCAAGAAACATCCTTTCGGCGGTACCGCCGGCTAATATCATGGCAACTCGGTCAAGCAGGTCGCTTGTTGTAGATAAATTCAATTCTTTCGGAATCGGTGCTACATACCCCAAGGCTTCACCCCGTGGAATAATCGTCGCTTTTCTGACTGAACCCGGTTTTGTTACAGAAGCAACAAGGGCATGCCCGGCTTCGTGGATGGCTACCCGCCGCTTTGTCTCATGATCCTGCAACGGCCGTGAAGTACTTCCTAAAATGGTTCGGTCAAGAGCATAATCTAGGTCCTGTTTTTGAATCATATCACGCCCATTACGAACTGCATGACGGCTTGCTGATTCAAATAAAGAAAACAGCTCTGCTCCGGAAAACCCGGAAGTACTTTCCGCTAAACCATCTAATGACGTAAGGACATCTTTGGCAATCGCTTTTCCTTTTGAATGAATGTCAATGATTTCCCTGCGTCCTTTTGTATCAGGCAGCGGAACATGGAATGAGAAATCTATTCTCCCTGGACGCAAGAATGCTTCATCAAGCATATCTTTTCTGTTTGTAGCGGCAATAAATAAAATGCCGTCATTGGAATGGCCGCCGTCAAGCTGGACAAGAAGTTCAGTTAATGTTTTTTCTCCTTCTTCGCCCCCATGGGCTTTACGTCTGCCGGCAAGGGCATCTACTTCATCGATAAAAATGACAGCAGGACGCTGTTTTCTGGCCGCCTGAAACAAGGAGCGGACACGGCTTGCACCGACGCCGACAAATAATTCATTAAACGCTGACCCGCTGGCAGAGAAAAACGAAGCATTCAGCTCATGGGCAATTGCTTGCGCAAGCAAGGTTTTTCCGGTTCCAGGGGGTCCGTATAACAGGATTCCTTTCGGCGGTTTAATCCCAAGCTTTAACGCTCTTTCCTTATCCTTTAATGTTGTCAAAGTTTGCAATATCTCTTCTTTCATTTCATCGCCTAGACCGCCTACATCCTTTAAACTGATGTTTGGCAGAGGCTGGGCTTTTGCGACGCTGTTTTTCATGGAATTTCCTAAGCCGATGCCGCCCTTTGATTTTTGGACAGCGTAGACAGCACCTCCTAATAAAAGAAGGACTCCAGCCATGATCCATTTACCATAGCGGCTGCTAGAAGAAAAGGAATATTTGATATTATATTTCTCAACCAGTTTATCCACCATTTGGCTATTAGGGGGAACTTGGGAAACATATTCGGATTTGCCTGCTTTTATAAAGAGACTTCCATCGGATTGTTCTGTTATGGTGACTGTTTTACCGTTTTGCTCTTGAATAATTTTTTCTACAGACGAAAACGGTATAGATACTTGGTTAGTTGTTGATTGAACGAACCAAATAATTCCGGCAATAACTATAATAAATGCTGCGAACAGCGGAAAGAATTTTTTTGAAACTGTTTTTTTGCTTTGATTCATGGGCTATTCCTCCTTTAACAGAAGTACAACCTCTATTATAAGGGGATTTCCAATAAAATGGATGTGGGAATCGATGGAAGCTGATCGAAGAAAAAACACTTCCCACAAAAAACAGGAAGTGCAGCTCAAAATTATGATAATAGCCGAAGATGGGGAATAATGGGCGTGAGAACGCTTTGCGCCAGAACACCGATGCTGACGCCAATACTCGATGCCTTTTTCCATTTAAATACATGAACCTTTTCATCTTTACCTTCATATAAAAATACAAGCTGCTCAGCTTCTTCGGCAATCCCGATTTTTTTATAGGGAATTTTGTTTTGTTCAAGCACGATTTCAAATGCCTTTTGCAATAAATTTAATGTTTGCCGATCAAATTTTGTAATTTCCATAAATCCTCCCAAAAGCATCAATTATGTATAATTTTATTATAGTCATTATTTCAACCCGATTAAAGAAAATCTCAATTGTATTTTATTGAAATATTGCAAAGTAACCGTTTGAGCGATAAGATTGAAGTTATGGAAAAATTTTAGGCTGTTAAAAGAGAGGAAGACATAATGGGAAACGATTTAAAAAAAGAAGTATTATCGCGCCGTACATTTGCGATTATCTCGCACCCGGATGCGGGTAAAACAACCTTAACGGAAAAATTGCTATTGTTTGGCGGCGCAATCCGCGATGCCGGAACAGTAAAGGCAAAGAAGACAGGGAAATTTGCCACTAGTGACTGGATGGAAATTGAAAAGCAGCGGGGAATTTCTGTTACCTCCAGTGTCATGCAATTTGATTATAGCGGTTTTCGCGTCAATATTTTAGATACTCCTGGACACCAGGATTTTAGTGAAGATACGTACAGGACCTTAATGGCAGTTGACAGTGCCGTGATGATTGTCGATTCGGCGAAAGGAATCGAAGATCAGACCATTAAGCTTTTCAAGGTTTGCCGGATGCGGGGAATTCCTATTTTTACGTTTATTAATAAGCTTGACCGCCAAGGAAAACCACCGCTAGAACTTCTGGCAGAACTGGAAGAAGTTCTGGGAATTGAATCCTACCCTATGAATTGGCCAATTGGAATGGGAAAAGAGTTCTTAGGAATTTACGACAGATATTATAATCGTGTTGAACAATTCCGGGTTGATGAAGCTGCACGCTATATTCCCTTAAATGATGATGGGGAAATTGATGGTGATCACAAGCTGAAATCTTCAGGACTTTATGAGCAGACATTAGAGGAAATCATGCTGTTAAATGAAGCGGGAAATGATTTTTCTGCTGAAAAAGTGCAAGCAGGAAGCCTGACACCTGTGTTTTTCGGAAGTGCGTTGACGAATTTCGGGGTTCAGACATTTTTAGAGACCTACCTGCAATTCGCGCCGCCTCCTAAAGCGAGAAATTCATCGATTGGGGAAATTGATCCGCTTTCCGACCAATTTTCCGGTTTTATTTTTAAAATTCAAGCGAATATGAATCCCGCCCACCGGGACCGGATTGCTTTCGTACGAATTTGTTCTGGAAAATTTGAAAGAGGAATGACCGTAAACGTTCCCCGGCTTGAAAAGCAATTAAAGCTTTCTCAATCCACTTCCTTTATGGCTGAAGAACGAAATACTGTGGAAGAAGCCGTCAGTGGAGATATCATCGGTTTATACGATACGGGAACCTACCAAATCGGCGATACCATTACGACGGGTAAGAATAATTTCCAATATGAGAGGCTGCCGCAGTTTACACCTGAGCTTTACGTAAGGGTATCTGCGAAGAACGTAATGAAGCAGAAATCATTTTATAAGGGGCTGCATCAGCTTGTTCAGGAAGGGGCTATCCAGCTCTTTAAAACGGTCAAAACAGACGAGTATTTATTAGGGGCTGTAGGCCAGCTGCAGTTTGAAGTATTCGAGCACAGAATGAGAAATGAATATAATGCAGAGGTCATTATGGAACGGCTGGGATCGAAAATTGCCCGCTGGATTGAAAAAGATGAAGTCGATGAAAACCTGTCAAGCTCAAGAAGTCTTCTTGTGAAGGATCGTTATGAGCATTATGTATTTTTATTTGAGAACGATTTTGCATTACGGTGGTTCCAGGAGAAAAATCCGAATGTAAAGCTTTATAATCCAATGGACCAGCATGACTAAACTCCAAAAAATTAAGGCTGTCTCGTACGAGGCAGCCTTAATTTTTTTTATTGGGAAATTTTTAAAAAAACCCCCATAAAGAGTATTTCCATATACGTAACATTTATTAAAATAAGACATGAACAATAACAAATAAACGAAGGCTCGTGGGTTAAATACAGTCTTTTCATATGCTTATCCCCATAAAGACCAAAGCTTGTTTCGTATGTTATAATTGGTCGAATAAGAGGTGAGCAAATGCTAGGTTTATTGTTTATGGCTAAAAAGAATAAAAGAACATTAGAAGATACAGTTGCCTTGATTCAGCAAGGTGATAAGTCATTGCTGAATGAACTCATCCAGGCCTATAAACCATTTATCGCTAAAACTGTTTCTTCAGTATGCCGCCGGTATATCTATGAATCCGATGATGAATTTAGCATTGGCCTTATTGCTTTTAACGAGGCGATTGAAAAATATTCAAAAGACCGCGGCAGCTCTTTATTAAGCTTTTCAGAAGTGATTATTAAAAGACGAGTTATTGACTACATTCGAAAGCAAACAAAAAATCAGCACATCAGTATTGATATAACGAATGCCCTCCAAGATGAGGAATTACCTGGAACGGCAATAGTCAATGAGCTTTCCCTTGATGAATATCAGAAAAAGACTGACGAACAGCTAAGAAAAGATGAAATTATTCATTTTCAATCATTATTAGCTTCTTTTGATTTAACCTTTAGCGATTTGGTGGAGAATTCCCCGAAGCATGCGGATGCTAGGAAAAATGCCATCATCGCAGCAAAAACACTGGTTGACAATGAAGAATTATTTAAATCATTACGCGAAAAAAAGCGGCTGCCTATTAATCAGCTTGAAAAAATGGTAAATGTCTCTAGAAAAACCTTAGAAAGAAATCGCAAATATATTATTGCCATTGCTTTAATTTTATCAAGTGATTATGTGTATATGAAGGATTATATAAAGGGGGTGCTTGATACATGAAAAAGGGAATAATAATGGAAATGGATGATTTTTTTCTCACGCTTTTAACCCCTGAAGGTGAGTTCTTACGGGCTAAGAGACTTAAGCAATCCTATTCAATTGGAGAGGAAATAACTTTTTATCCCGTTGAAGGCAAGAATCAGTTAAGATATCTATCGTCCATAAAGAAAGTTGCCAAAATGAAAACCGTTTGGGCTGCAGCGGCTGCAGTTTTACTTTTTTCCGGTTCATTTATTCCAATGTATCAAAATAATAAAGCTTATGCCTATATGTCAATTGATGTAAATCCGAGTATTGAACTAGGAATAAATAAAAAGATGCAGGTTGTGGAATTGACAGGCTATAATCCTGAAGGTAAAAAGATTATATCCCATTTGGATGATTGGGAGAAACAAGATGTTACGAAGGTGACGGAAGAAATTTTATCGGAAATAGGTAAAGAAGGGTATTTCAAAACGAACAAGCATGTCATTATTTCAACCGTTCCGACCAGTCAAATGGAAAAGAAGGAAGAGCAAAAGCTTGAAACTGATATTAAAGAGATTACCAAAGCTGTTTCCGAGCAGCAGCTAGCATATACTGTTTTATCAGGCACTGAAAAGGATCTTGAAACTGCTCACGAAAAAGGTGTCACTGCTGGTAAATACAAGGCAGTAAATAATCCAGTGGCAAAAGAGAAAGTGGAGAATAATTGGAAAAAGTATAAAAATCATAGTAATCCTACTGAGCCGGAAGCAAAGGCACCGCCAGGGCAATTAAAGAAACAAATGGAGGAAAATGTTACTCAGGAACCTCCTGCCGTTGATAATACACCGCAGGCAGCCGTAGACCAATCTCCAGTCGAAGATAATATCCCACCTGGACAGGCAAAAAAGATGGATGATAACCAACAAAAGCAAAATCCTGGGCAGGCTAAAAAGCAAGCCATTCAACAGGAATCACAGGGAAATTCACAGGGAAATTCACAGGGGAATCCCAATCCAAAAGGCAAATACCATTATTCTGACAACCAAATTAAACAAAGAAACAAATAAAAAGAGGCGCTCCATAAGAGCTGCCTCTTTGCCATTTTTATGAAATTATTCACGTCCTGATAATTGTGCCTGTGCCTGCTGGACAAGTCTTTTAGTTATTTCCCCGCCGACCGAACCATTGGCTCTAGAAACGGTATCGGACCCCAAATGTACTCCGAATTCTTGGGCTATTTCATATTTAACTTGATCAAGGTATTGTTCAATCCCAGGCACTAATAATTTATTTCTGCTGTTAGCCATATTTTTCACTCCTTATTCTATCCAGAGATTTTTTTCTCTGTAAGGGTAGTATTGATTGCTTTGACTTTATTCATAAGTGGAAATGTTTATCGAATCTGGTTAGCTTTTCAATCTGTCCCTTTGCTTACATCCTTGGTGGGATGCATAAACGGATAAGCTTGCGGCTTTCTTTTGCTTTCTAGCAGTTCCCGATTTTCTGTCGTGTTCCAGCCGATATCGTTCGTCGGGTGCACCCACTCATCCCCCGACATTATGGCTGGGTCCGTATCCTCTGACCAGTTTTCCAGTGGAGAATTTTCTGAAGCATATAAGCTATCCCCAATGACTACACCGTGCTCATTAACAAATGGCGCTTCCATTTTTATTCCTGTTCCTTCAAAGCTTGGTGCATTTATTTGATGCGGCAAAGTTTCATCGATACTTACTTTCTGTCCAATTTTCTTCATATTATCTTTTTTCATCCAGCATTCCCCCTGTTTTTTATATTTTTTGCGTAAACCTTTTTTTTATTTATGAAAAATAAGGAAACGAATGATTCAACAAAAATTGCTTAAAACTATCTATGTAACATGAATTTTAAGGAGGTTTTCCAAGATGGCTAAGCGGAAGGCTGAATTTGATGCAGTGGAAAAGTACACCAAAACCCCAAAGAAGAATATCCAGGAAAGTGAATTTTCCGCTGAATTTACCGATAACAATAATGCAATCAGATTTCAAAACCGCAATTCAAAGCTAGGAAAAAAGGGAAGAAGTTAAAATGAAAGGCCGCCGCAAGACCCCGCCAAGAATACCTACAGAGGAATTTAGTGTAGAATTTGGTGATGTAAACGGTATTCCATTGGTTGAAAAAATAAAAAACAAATTTAAGAAAAAACGCACCTAAAAAAGAAAAATAAGCCGGGAGCACCGGCTTATTTTTAGATTTTAAAAGGAAATAAAAGTGTCTCTAGGTTGGTAGCGTCAAAATACGCCAGTAAACCGGAAGCCTGGTGGTCTATTTCACCGTTTAGGAAATACTTTGTCAGGTCAAAAGACAAAAGCTCTAGCATGGTATGCTTATAGAGTTCTTTTTCATCCAGCTCAAGTTTAAGAAATTCCGGTCCTATAAGCTGCGGAGTCTCGGAAATACGTTTGTAGATTTTCGAACGTTCGCTTTTCTCCAGCCCTGCTTCCCACCAAGGTTTTCTCGGTTTGTATTTATGATGTTTTAAATAATCATATTTCATTAAACCGGAAATGACATCAAGGTTCGGAACCTCCTTCTTGACTAAAAATGAATGTAATCGCCGAAATAGATCCTCCAACTGATGGCCGATTCTTGACCAGCCCTGTTCGTCCCAGTAGGAACCAAAATCCTGAAAGAAATCGAACGGTGAAGGGAAAACATGTGTCACCAGGTATTCAACTGTGTGATCCATACGGTGGTCATTCCAATATTTTTCTAACACATCTTCCACTTGCTTTATTTTAACAATATCGTCAAACGATAGAACATTGTTGCTTAAAATCTCATATGGGGAATGATCCATATATACATAATCATGTTCTGAAGCACGTATACGTACCCCTGTTCCGCGCAGCATTTTTAAAAACCCTAACTGCAGTTCTTCCGGCCTCATTTCAAACACATCGTTGAAGGTCTTCCGGAAGGAGGCGTAATCTTCTTCAGGCAGTCCCGCGATAAGATCAAGATGCTGATCGATTTTCCCCCCATCTTTCACCATTGTCACTGTTCTTTTCAGTTTTTCAAAATTTTGTTTTCTTCTCACAAGCTCATTTGTATAGTCATTCGTTGACTGTACACCAATTTCGAAACGGAAAAGCCCTTTTGGTGCCTCTTGGTTAAGAAATTCAATCACTTCCGGCCGCATAATATCCGCAGTAATTTCAAATTGAAACACAGTTCCTGGAAGATGTTCATCAATAAGGAAGCGGAACATTTCCATTGCATAGCTTCTGCTAATATTAAAGGTCCGGTCAACAAATTTAATTGTTTTTGCACCGTTTGCCATTAAATAGCGAATATCCTCTTTAATTCGTTCCCGGTCAAAATAGCGGACACCGACTTCGATGGAAGATAGGCAAAATTGACAGCTGAACGGACAGCCTCGGCTTGTTTCGATATAAGTAACCCGTTTCCCCAACTGGGGAATATCCTCAGGAAAGCGGAAGGGGGAAGGTAATTCTTTTAAATCAAGCTTATTTCTCTGTGGTGTGCTGGCTAAGGTTCCATTGTCACGATATGCAACTCCATTGACATTCTCGATATTTTTGTTTGTATCAAGCTCCGTCAGCAATTGTTTAAAGGTTTGTTCCCCTTCGCCCATTACGATAAAGTCGATTTCCGGATGTTTTTCCATCCATTCGCGTGTGTCGTAGGAAACCTCAGGGCCTCCTAATACAATAATGAGGGAAGGCTCAATTTTCTTTAGCATATTGATGACCTTAAGGGTCTCTTCGATATTCCAAATATAACAGCTAAAACCGATAACATCCGGCTTTTGCTGGTGGAGATCGGAGACAATGTTCATCACCGGATCTTTGATGGTGTATTCCTTTAAAATGATATCAAATTCAGGTGCTGCATATGCCTTTAAGCACCTGATGGCCAGATTGGTATGAATGTATTTTGCGTTAAGGGTGGAACAAATGACTTTCATAATAAAGCTCCTTTTTCAGCTAATAAGAAAGTATAAACTTTCTGTCGAAAGCTTTATACTTTCTCAACGCATAAGTGCAACTACGCCTCTGTCTTCGCCCTTAGGGGCTCGCCAATCGGCGAGTTTTCTTTATAATAAAACAAAATAATATTATAGCTTATTTTAGCCGAAAAGGACAGGGGACAAACCGGTGCCACTTTAGCTTATGCTAAGATGATTTTCAATCGCAATCGTTCTGTTATAATACAATGAGTGACCTGTTGTATAATTAAAAAACAATGAAGATGCTTTGTAAATAAAGAATTTTTTCGATGGATTAAAATGTGTTTTAAAAAAAATGTTTGGATGTTTGATTTTTGTCACAGATTTAAAAAATAATATGGCCTACAATAGCGGTGAGATAAGTTAATTATTTATGTCTTTTTCGGGTAGTTTTATTGAACAAAGAAGGAGAGGGACATTATGTCTATTTTACCGCAAAAAAATGAGCTGGGTTTTTTCGAAATCCGTCTCGAATCAATCGGTGGTCTTGGAGCAAATCTTGCCGGAAAAATGCTGGCGGAAGCAGGGGTATTAGGGCTTGGGTTAAATGGTTCCAACTTTTCGTCCTATGGCTCGGAGAAAAAAGGAACTCCGGTTAAAAGCTTTATCCGCTTTTGTGAACCTGGGGTTGAAATTCGTGATCACAGTCCAATTGAGCAGCCTCATATTGTGGGCGTTTTCCACGAAGCATTGTATAAAACGATTAATGTGGTCAGCGGTTTAAATGCTGACGGCATCGTCTTAGTCAACTCATCAAGGGATTTCGATGATGTGAAAAAGGACTTAAAACTAGAATATGGAACATTAGCGATTGTAGATGCGTTAACCATTGCTGTCGAGGAAAAAACAAAAGTAAATACAGCGATGCTCGGGGCGTTATTCCGCATATGTGATTTTTTGGATCCGGACGCCATGAGAAAAGTTATCCGGAAGACATTCGAGAAAAAATACCCGCACTTTGTTGAACCGAACCTACGGACGTTTGACCGCGGCTATAATGAAGTTGAATTTAAAACATACCATGTTCCGGAGGATGCCCAAGGTAAAGCCTTTGCCCGCCCGCTTCCGCAGCTAGGCTATATGACCCAAGAGCTTGGTGGTGTAATCACCACTCAGGCAAATAGTATATTAAAAGATTTGAGCGGCTCAAGACAGGGCTTCCTGCCACAGTTTGAACGCGATAAGTGTATAGACTGTGCGGCCTGCGATAACGTTTGTCCAGATTTCTGTTTCGTCTGGGAAGAGGGAGAGGACAAGCGCGGCAGAAAGCAAATGTTTCTAAAGGGAATTGACTATCAATATTGCAAGGGCTGTTTAAAATGTGTGGAAGCATGTCCGACAAGTGCTTTAACGGATCTTCGCGAAATGATTGGATACGCAGATGCAAATCGTGTGAAGCAAAACTTTCCTTATGCAGTAGGAGGGAATTTATAATGGGTATTTTAGAGGAAAAATTAACAGCGCAGGTTGGAGCCGAGCAGATTTCAACCTTTGAATCCGGCAATGAAATGGCTGCGATGGCGGCAGCGCAAATCAACTATCATATCATGGGTTATTTCCCGATTACTCCATCTACAGAGGTGGCACAATTCTTAGACCAAATGAAAGCCCGGGGCGAGCATGATATTAAGCTGATTCCGGCAGATGGCGAGCATGGCTCGGCCGGTATTTGCTATGGTGCTGCCGCCACTGGGGCGCGCGTCTTCAATGCAACAAGTGCGAATGGCTTTTTATATATGATTGAACAGCTTCCGGTTCAGGCGGGCACACGATTCCCGATGGTCATGAATCTGGTCACTCGGGCTGTCAGTGGTCCGCTTGATATCCGCGGAGACCACTCAGATCTTTACTTTGGTCTAAATACGGGTTGGGTTATTTTAACGGCAAGAACCCCGCAAGCGGTCTATGACATGAATATTATGGCATTGAAAATTGCCGAACACTCCAAAGTCCGGCTCCCTGTCATTGTAGCCTATGATGGATTCTGGACGTCCCACCAAAAACGGAGAGTTCAATACTTCAAGGACCGTCGGGTAGTGCAGCAATTTGTCGGCGAATGCCCGACTGATTACAATTTTATTAGAGATCCGCAAAAACCGGTAACAATCGGTGCCCACATGAACGGCGAAGATTTGATGAACAATCACTTCCAGCAATCCGAAGCTATGTACAATGCCGGAGAGGTATTCAGGGAAGTTTCTGCCGAATATGCAAAACTTTCAGGAAGAGAATATTCTGTTTTGGACTTATACAAAATGGAGGACGCTGAAGTTGCGTTATTCCTATTAAACTCTGCAGCCGAATCGGCAAAGGATGTTGTCGACCAGCTGCGCGACCAAGGAATTAAAGCAGGGGTAATCAGTCCAAATATTATTCGTCCATTCCCGGCTAAAGAAATCCGTGAAGCTCTTAAAAATGTGAAAGCATTATTAGTCGGTGAGCGTGCCGATTCCTATGGTGCACATGGTCCAAACCTAACGCATGAGATCAAGTCTGCCCTGCAGGATGACAAGAATAATCAAACCATCGTATTAAGCCGTGTATTCGGAATGGGCGGTAAGGATTTCTATGCAAGTGATGCCCATGAATTCTTTAATATGGCGATTGATGCGATGGAGAAAGGCTATGCTGAAAAACCATTTGATTATTTCGGGCATGTACCGGGAAATCCGGAAAAAATCCTGAAGCCTGTCATTACTCCGCAGCAGGGTGATGCTTATAAATCAGGCTTAATTGAAGTGAAAATGGATGAAGAAACAAATAAATTAAAAGTGAAAATCCCGCCACTGCGGATGCTGACAAATAAGCCGAAAAGAATTGCTTCCGGTCATGGCGCCTGCCCGGGCTGCGGCATATTTGGCGGGCTGGAGTTGTTCTTTAAAGGGATTGAAGGGGATATTGTCACTCTATTCCAAACTGGCTGTGCCTACGTTACAACAACTGCCTATCCATATAGCTCGCATAAGCAGACGATGATGCATAACCTGTTCCAGAATGGTGCAGCAACCCTCTCAGGTACTGTTGAGGCCTTCATGGAATTAAAGCGGCGCGGGGAAATTCAAGTGTCCGATGATGCGACATTCGTGATGATTACCGGTGACGGCGGAATGGATATCGGTATGGGATCGGCAATTGGGACGGCACTTCGCGGCCATAAGCTGATTATGCTCGAATACGATAATGAAGGCTACATGAATACCGGGTCGCAAATGTCTTATTCAACACCGCTTGGCCATATGACAAGTACTTCTGGTGTTGGAAAAACACAGCAAGGGAAAAGTTTCCACCACAAAGATACAGTACAAATTATGGCTGCGACAAATATCCCTTATGTATTTACTGGTTCAGAAGCATTCCCGCAGGATTTGGTTAAAAAAGGTGCGAAAGCCCAGTGGTACGCACAAAATGTCGGACCAGTGTATGGAAAACTTTTAATTACCTGTCCATTAAACTGGAAATCTGAGGACCGTTATGGAACAAAAATTCTTGAAGAGGCCGTCAATTCCTGCTTCTTCCCACTGTATGAAGTAGAACAGGGTGTTACCGCTATTACCTATAACCCTGAAGAAAAGAAAAAGCGCGTTTCGGTAACAGAATGGTTTAAATATATGGGGAAAACGAAACATCTCCTCAAAGAGGAAAACAAACATCTAGTAGACGAATTCGAAAGAGAAGTAGAAAAAAGGTGGCAGCGCCTTAAAGCAAAGCATGAAAATCCATGGCTATAAAAAAGAAAAACGCAAAGCAAATTAGCTTTGCGTTTTTGTTTTAAGCTAATAAAAATTATTGGCAGAAAAAAGGGATTTCCAAGTTTTGTATAGAATATATCTTTTTAAATTAACGCTGAACTTTGGTTGATAGCGGGGTGGCCGTTTAGTGGAAATCAAATTGGAACAGGATGGTACTTTACCGAGCAAGCCTGATGTAGTGTTTTCAAAAAATGCAAAATTGCAAGAGTACGAACAAAGATATAAACGCATTTTTGAAGATTCCATTGATGGACTCATCCTTTGGGATTACCAATATCGCATAGTAGATGTAAATTTTACAGCAGAAAAGCTATTTGGTCTTCCAAAGGAAAAATTAATAGGTAGATTGTTTTATGAGCCATTTAGCAAGCTTGAAAAACAAACACTAGAAATAAAGAAACATTTAAAGCAGGTAATTGAAAAGGGTTATTATACATCCATTATTATTTTTGAGATGATTTCCGGCAAAAATAGGCATATCGAAATCAGTTCAAAATTAGACATTATGGCGGACTTGAATTTTACCGCCTTAAAGGATATTACTGAAAAGATGGATATGCAGGAACAGCTTAGGAAATCAGAAACGTTAAAGGTTATAGGCGAGCTTGCGGCCGGAATTGCCCACGAAATCAGAAATCCGATGACCGCTTTAAAAGGTTTTATCCAGCTGCTTGAAGGTAGCATCAAACAAGAACATTCCATGTACTATGAAGTGATTACTAGTGAGCTAGAGCGGATTGATACCATCATTAACGAATTTTTACTATTGGCTAAACCCCAGGAAATCCGTTTTCAGGAGAAGAATCTGAATCAAATAATGAGGGAAACCTTAGACATTTTACATGCCCAGGCTGTATTACATAATGTTCAATTCTCAACAGGGTTTGATGAAAAGCTTTCTCCGATTTTTTGTGAACCCAATCAGTTGAAAAAGGTTTTTATTAATTTAATCAAAAATGCGATCGAAGTCATGCCAGACGGCGGAAAAATTACGGTTACGATAGAGGCCTTTGAGAATAAGCAGGCTCTTATTTCAATCCAGGATGAAGGGATAGGAATATCCAAAGAGAAATTACAAAGGCTGGGGGAAGCCTTTTTCACAACCAAAGAAAGAGGCACAGGACTTGGATTAATGGTCAGTTATAAAATTATTGAGGAACATAAAGGCTCAATACGGATTGAAAGCGAAGTAGGAAAAGGGACTACATTCTTTATTACCCTGCCGCTGCATTAAAACTTAAAAAGTATGATAAAGAGGCTGACTTGCAGCCTCTTATTTGCTGTAAAGAATTATTTATAATAATCCGGTCTGCGGTCTTCGAAAATTGGAATCTGCTTACGGATTTCTCCGACAAGCTTTAAATCAATCTCTGCAGTTAAAATCTCCTCATCTGCGCCCGCTTCGGCGATAATCTCACCCCATGGATCAATGACGAGTGAATGTCCGGCAAATTGATTATTCGGATCGCTTCCGGAACGGTTACAGGCAATCACAAAGCATTGGTTTTCGATTGCTCTGGCAATTAATAGATTTCTCCAATGCGATAATCTTGGTGCAGGCCATTCCGCCACTACAAACAGCGCTTCCGCCCCTTCAGTTGTATGGGCACGAATCCATTCCGGGAAGCGGATATCATAGCAAATGACCCCGGCAAATGCATGATTATCAAGCTTAAACAGTCCTTTTTCACAACCCGCTTCCAAATAAAGGTGCTCATCCATCAGCTTGAATAAATGCAGTTTACTATATTCGGAACTAAGTTCCCCCTCACGGTTTATGATAAGAAGGGTATTTTTCACTCCCTTGTCATCCCGATTGGCGACAGAACCGCCGACAAAGTTAACATTGTACTTTTTGGCGGCATTTTTTAAAAATTCTATTGTTTGAAGCGCTCCTTTATCAGCGATTGTATCAAGGCGGGTCAAATCATAGCCTGTTGTCCACAGCTCGGGCAAGACAATGATATCAGGCTGATCGCTAGCAGCTGCTTCGATTAGTTTTTCTGCATTCTGATAGTTTTTCTCGGGATTGCCAAAGGCAATATCCATCTGCAAACAAGCAATCTTTAATTTCATTATTATCTCTCCCTTATGAAATTTCGGAATTTTTCCTTTACAAGCCGTTATAAAAGTTATATCATTTGTGACTAGAATTTCAACCTTAAAATTTAGAAAATAGCAGGTGAGAACATGAAGCATTTTCCTCAATCGGAAATATTGAATAGTCTTCCAAAGCAATTTTTTGCATCACTCGTCAAAAAAGCTGGAGAGTACATAGAACGGGGATTTGATGTGATCAATTTAGGCCAGGGGAATCCTGACCAACCGACACCAGGGCATATCGTTGCTAAGCTTCAGGAGGCAGCGGCAAACCCTATAAATCATAAATATTCTCCATTTCAAGGATTTCCTTATTTAAAAAAAGCCGTTTCTGATTTTTATTTTCGGGAATATGGTGTAGAACTCAACCCCGAAAAGGAAGTCGCAATCCTTTTTGGAGGCAAAGCAGGTTTGGTGGAGATTCCACAATGTTTGTTAAACCCTGGGGATACGGTTTTGGTTCCTGATCCAGGATATCCTGACTATTGGTCCGGGGTCGCACTGGCTAAAGCCGAAATGGTCACCATGCCTTTGAAAGAAGAAAATCGTTTCCTTCCTGACTATAGCGAGCTAGGGACAGAGGATCTTGAGAAGGCAAAATTAATGTTCCTCAACTATCCTAATAATCCGACCGGTGCTGTTGCTGACCTAGAATTTTTCGAAGAGACTGTAAGTCTTGCAAATGACCATGATATTTGTATTGTACACGACTTCGCCTATGGAGGCATCGGTTTCGATGGTGTAAAACCACCAAGCTTCCTGCAGGCACAGGGTGCCAAAGATGTCGGCATTGAAATATACACACTCTCTAAAACTTATAATATGGCAGGCTGGCGCGTTGCTTTTGCAGTAGGAAATGAAAGTGTGATTTCTGCACTAGAGCTCATTCAGGATCACTTATATGTCAGTTTGTTTGGTGCCGTCCAGGAGGCAGCGGCTGAAGCGCTGACAGGCCCTCAGGACTGCGTGAAGGAATTAAATGAGATGTATGAGCAAAGACGAAATTGCCTCATTGACGGCCTCTGTTCGATAGGCTGGGACGTGTCTGCTCCAAAGGGATCTTTCTTTGCCTGGCTAAAAGTGCCGAATGGTTTTTCTTCCGAGGAATTTTCCAACATTTTGTTGGAAAAGGCTCAAGTAGTAGCAGCGCCGGGAGTTGGTTTTGGTTCGTATGGTGAAGGATATGTCCGAATCGGCCTGCTGACCTCAGAAGAGCGCCTTGCAGAAGCAGTCAAACGGATCAGTGAGTTAGAGATATTTAAAAAAAGCTAAAAATATAAAGTTACAAAGCTGGCTAAGATTTTTTTAGAGCCAGCTTTTTTATATTAGATTCAGGGACTTTTGTACTAAAAAAATATTTTAAAAAAATGTACAATCCTCCCACAATAATGAATGCGCTTTCATTATTGACGCAAAGCGGTTTTTATCAATAATCCCAATCCACAACTAACTACTTGGGAATTTATGTCGAAATTTCAAGAAAACAAGCAAATAAACTGTCGAAAATAGAAAGTTTTAGAATGTTTTGTCTACTTTTGCGAATGTATTTACATTTGAAGAAATTCTTGTCATAATTCATCAAGTAGTCTAATTTTTTAGCGAATTAAAGTAAGTGTGTAAGAGGTAGGAGGATAACATTGTACGAGTATAGTAATACCACTAGTCACAGTCCGAGCCATAGTCAAATGATTGAAGAGATAAAAGCAAAACGAGAACTTATGATAAAAAGTGCAAATACATTGGGATTTACAAGTGAACAAACCATTAAATACAGTCAAGAACTGGATGAGTTAATCAATGAGTATCACCGAATGATGGGACAAGCCTCCAAACCACCCGAAGAAATCAAATTCGCCTTAAAGCAAATGATCATGATTTGGCCCAAAGTATTAGTCTAACTAATTACTAATTATCTAACTGTAAAATGCCCAGAAACCTCAAAATAAAGGCCTTCCGTTACATTTAATCATTGTAGCAGAAGGCCTATTCTTTTTAGTGCCTCCTTTAAAAAAATATTTTTCAGAGAGAAAAATATTTTCTACATGTATAGACAGTGCTGTGATTTTTATCATTGTCTATATCTCAATATTTCATATAGTTAAATTAGTACTATTTTCTATCTAAAATACCCACACCATGATGAACTTCACCCGTGCTTGCTGCACATGCAGCAAATTTTTTCTTATATGAATTTTCCAGCTTTTTTCATTCAATTAAAGAAATCTATTAATTTTGGGTAATATGCTTAAATTGCGATTCATATATCGTTAATAAAAGCATTTTTAATAACCAACCAGTAAGTCAAACGCTTTCATCATTTTTAGCTTATTTGGAGGAGGGAAGTCCTACATGCACATTGTCGTATGTGTCAAACAAGTACCCGATACAAAAATCATCAAAATCAATCCGAAAACAAATACACTCGACCGCAGGAGTGCCCCGGCTATTTTGAACCCATATGATGCCCATGCGGTTCAAGAAGCTGTTAAAATCAAAGAAAAAACTGGCGGGACCATCTCGGTTTTATCAATGGGACCTCCGCAGGCAACTGCTGTCATTAAGAAAAGCGTTGAAATTGGCGCAGACCAAGGGTATTTAATATCGGATCGTGCTTTTGCCGGTGCCGATACACTTGCAACCAGTTACGCCTTATCAAAGGCGTTGGAGAGAATTTCCAAAGAACTCCCAATTGACATGATTATTTGTGGAAAGCATGCCATTGATGGAGATACCGGTCAGGTTGGCCCTGGTATCGCCCGGAGATTGGATATTCCTCCTGTTACAAATGTGATTGAGGTAACAGAAGTGAATGAGCGTGAGAAAACGGTCTTAATTCAACGGAAATTAACCAACGGATACGAACTGGTCCAGTCGGAAATGCCTTGTCTATTAACAGTTGAAAAAGAAATCAATGATATCAAGTATTCACCAATGCCGAACATGATTAGTGCTGCAAGATATGAACCTATTATTTGGGCAGTGGATGATCTTGAAAATGTTGACCGCTCACAGCTTGGACTAAAAGGGTCACCTACGGTTGTCGGCAAAATGTTCACACCTCCACGGCCTGAAGGCGGGAAAAAGCTAGATGGTTCCGCCGATGAGCAGGTAGGTCAGCTAATGGATATTCTGATGGAGAAAAAAGACCTGTTTACATTACAGTCAACTAAATAATGTTAATAAATTTTAGGGTATAGAGCAGGGAGGGGTCTTAAATGAATCTTGACGATTACCGTGGAGTCTGGGTATTCATTGAACAAAATGACGGCAAAATTGAAGATGTTTCACTAGAATTGCTGGGTGCCGGCAGGAAGCTGGCAGATAAGCTTGAGGTCCCATTAGGGGGATTCTTGCTGGGCAATCAAATAAGGCCATTAGCTAATCAGGTTATTTCTTATGGGGCTGACGAGGTCTACGTAATTGACCATCCAGTTTTGAAGGATTATCGTACAGAATCCTATATGAGCGGTGTTATGCTGCTAGCGCAAAAATATATGCCGGAAATTATTCTTTACGGTGCAACACCCAACGGAAAGGACTTGGCAAGTGCTGTTGCAACTGATTTAGTTACAGGATTAACAGCAGATACGACGATGCTGGATGTGGACGTAGATAATAGATTGCTAGAAGCAAGCCGGCCGGCATTCGGCGGTAATATTATGGCAACGATTCTCTGTAAGAAGCATCGCCCGCAAATGGCAACAGTAAGACCTAAAGTAATGAAGGCACTTGAGCCGGATGCAGGAAGACAAGGAAAGATCATTGAAGAGAAAATAGCTCTGAACGAAGCGGAAATGCGTACAAAAGTACTACAAATTGTGAATGACGTAACAAAAAAAGCTAAATTAGCCGATGCCCATGTCATCGTATGCGGTGGCAAAGGATTGGGCGACCTGCAAAATTTCCAGCTAATCCATGAATTGGCGGAAACAATCGGCGCAAGCGTAGGCGGAACCCGCGATGTGGTTGAAGCAGGATGGCTGCCTCATGAGCAGCAGGTTGGACAGACAGGAGAAACGGTCACACCGAAAATTTATTTTGCCATTGGAGTATCCGGAGCGATTCAGCATGTGGTAGGTATGAAGAATTCCGAGTTTATAATTGCCATCAACAAAGACCCGAACGCCCCGATTTTTGACGTGGCAACGTACGGCATTGTAGGAGACGCAATGGAAATTATCCCTAAACTAATCGAGCAATTTAAAAAGCTTAAAGCTGAAAAGGGCGGTGAACTGAGCTATGCCTGAGAAGTTTGACGTGATTGTGGTAGGGGCTGGCCCTGCAGGAACCTCTTGTACTTACACTTGTGCTAAAAACGGTCTGAATGTGCTGCTGATTGAACGTGGAGAGTACCCAGGGGCAAAAAACGTTATGGGTGGAGTATTGTACCGCCAGCAAATGGAAGAATTGATTCCTGAATTTTGGAAAGAAGCGCCGCTTGAAAGACCAGTCATTGAACAGCGGTTCTGGATGATGGACAAAGAATCAGTTCTTTCGTTCGGATATAAGGGCCTTGAATGGGGTGTCGAGCCATATAATAACTTTACAGTTCTAAGGGCCCAGTTTGACCAATGGTTCGCAAAGAAAGCTGTGGATGCAGGAGCGCTTCTAATTACCGAAACAGTTGTCACGGAATGTATTGTAGAAAACGGCAAGGTAGTTGGAGTCCGCACCGACCGGCCGGATGGTGAGGTTTTTGCAGATGTAGTCGTCCTTGCTGACGGAGTTAACTCGCTGTTATCCAAACAGCTTGGGTTTCATAAGGAGTTCCGCCCGGACGAAGTGGCGCTGACAGTTATGGAAGTTGTTAATCTTCCAAAAGAAAAAATAAATGACCGCTTCAATTTGGAGGACAACCAAGGCTGCACAATTGAGATCTTTGGAGATTCCACAAAAGGAAATCTGGGTACGGCTTTCCTATATACCAACAAAGAGAGTTTGAATATCGGTGTGGGGACAACACTATCGAGTATGATAAAAGCAAAAATGAAGCCCTATGAACTGCTGGATTACTTAAAGAATCATCCGATGGTCAAGCCGTTCATTGCCGGCGGCGAGTCTGCTGAATATCTTGCCCACCTCATTCCGGAAGGCGGCTACCGCTCAGTTCCTAAAGTGGCAGGTAACGGAGTTATTGTTGTTGGGGACGCTGCCCAGCTTGTTAACGCTATTCATCGTGAAGGTTCGAACATGGCGATGCATTCTGGCTTATTGGCTGCTGAGACTGTCATTGAGGCGCACCGCCACGGCAATTTCAGCGAATCAATGTTAAATAACTACCGCGAGGCCCTTTATAATAGCTTTATCATCAAAGATTTAGAGAAGTACAAAGATGCGGCCCATACATTCGAAAAATACCCGCAATATTTTAAAGAGTATGTTCCGATGATGAATCAGGCAGCTAGCAAATTCTTTACGGTTGATGGCACGCCAAAACGTGATAAACAAAAGCAAATTATTAAGAATATGACCTCACAAAGAGGAACGCTTCGCGTATTGCAAGATCTCTATCGTGCTTGGAAGGCGGTGAAATAATGTCAACGAAGAATATTGAGGAAAAACAGTATCTTCTCAGGTTTAAGTGTGACACAAAGTCCCATCTTACCGTTCTTGATCATGACGTTTGCATGACCCAATGTCCTGATAAAATTTGTACAGTATTTTGCCCAGCCGAGGTATATAAGTGGGAAGGAACGCGGATGCAGGTAGGTTATGAAGGCTGTCACGAATGCGGAAGCTGCCGGATTGGCTGCCCTTACCAAAATATTAAATGGGAATATCCAAAAGGCGGACACGGGATTGTCTTCAGGTTAGCATAAAAAAAGGTGCTGTTTGCTATTGCAGGCAGCACCTTTTTTAGCTAATTGCAATTTACACTATATGTATATTTTTTCACAAAGGATTATAAAAAGAAGGTGAAGCTAGAAGGTAAGTATTTACAGGGTCAGCTTATTTTCTCTAAAAGGGCTGCCGAGGAAAGTTCATCTTTTTTGCAGGAGGCTGCAAGCGAGGAAGCAAGGGTTATGGCATGATCCATTTGTTCCATATTTTCTGAGCAATAATATGGCTTTTTCCAATTGAAGTCGCCGTCATTTGCGGCTGGATATATACTGACTTTCCAATGATAATAAATCCGTGGCTGAGGGAGCTGAACCCCTTCTACGGCTATTAGCCAATGTGTAGAATTGGATTCTGGAATATAGGCATCTGTATCCTTAAGCGAAACAAGATCATTTGCACCAATTGGTAAAAATGCCGTTTGATAAAAGTCATGATAATTTGGGGTTTTCAATATATTTACCTCCCTTTCATAATATCTAACTTTATTATATGAAACTATAAAGATTTTTTTGAGTGATAAATGTTATAATTTTTCAAAAAAATAAAACGTTTTCAAAAAGTTGTCAATAATATTATGAGGAAGTTGTAATTTGGGTATAGATGTGACGATTGTCACTACATAATTGTAGTGGCGCTTTTATACTGAAAGCAGAAGATTGAAAGAGGTGAATGTAATGAGCAGTTGTATGAGCGGTTTCGGCGGGATGCCGAGTGCTGAGCTAAAAAGTAAGGGATTAAGGCAATTGAAAGAAGAACATCCCCCATTAAGAAGCCAAATGGAAGGATTGTTCAGCCTAACCCAAAAAATTGATAAAGATATTGAAATAGAAGTTAATTTCCAAGAGTTAATTACGAAGGTAAAAGAATTTCAGGCAGCGCTTGACCCGCATTCGGAAAGAGAAGAAGGTGTGCTGTTCCCAATGATGGGGACTTATATTGGGACAACTTCTGGACCAATAGCGGTAATGGAGTATGAGCATGACCAAGCAAAAGCGCATATTAAATCCTTTCTTGAGCAGGCAGCCGGCAGCTCTGCTTCACCTGATGAATTAAAAAAATTAGCTGGATACATCCAAAATGCTTACTTTATTTTAACGGAGCATTTTAACAAGAAAGAAAACGTCCTTTTTCCAATGGCCGAGCGAATGCTATCTAATGAAGAAAAAGAAGAGTTATATCAAGGGATTCAAAAAATTAAGTAAAAAGGATGGGCAGAGATTCCATCCTTTTTACTTTTTTCGCAATATAAACATTTAGGATAAGAAGTGTGACTTTGCCGTTAATTGACAGAGGTTCGAAATTTTTTTATAATAATTTTGAAATCGAGATATTATGGGTATTTTGCTTTTGAGGGCAATTTCCCAAAAAGATAAAGGATGAGTTGTTATGGAAAAAGATTCAACAGCTGTTTCGTTAAAGCTATTCATTGTTCTCTCAAGAGCCTATAAAGCCATTAATGAACACGTCAATAAAGTGATCCAAGCAAGCGGTTTAAACCCAACTGAGTTTGCCGTATTAGAGCTTCTTTACCACAAAGGCGACCAGCCGCTGCAACAAATTGGTGCAAAAATCCTGCTTGCGAGCGGAAGCATTACATATGTTGTCGATAAGCTGGAACAAAAGGGATTATTGAGAAGGAGCGCCTGCCCGACAGATAGACGTGTGATTTTTGCGCAAATAACAGATGAGGGGAAAAAATTGATTCAGGATATTTTTCCTGAACATGCCCAACAAATTGATAAGCTTATGTCAAGTTTATCTGATTCCGAAAAGCTGGAGGCAATTGACTTGTTAAAAAAATTAGGTCTGCCTGCAGGAAAATTTTAATACGGCTTTTAGTCGTATTTTTTTTGGCAAAAAGGAATATTAATCAATAGTGTCGAAATGAATATAGCCGAAAAAAATGAAAAAGGGGGTTTTTTCATGGGCTTTGAACAGTATACATACATACGACCTAACTTAGACGAGGTTCGGGCAAAATTTAATGAAGCATTAGAGCGTTTCAAAAACGCTGAATCAGTGGAAAAGCAGAGCGGGGCCATGAATGAAATCAATCAACTGAGAAATGACTTGGGGACGATGTTCAATCTTTGTAATATTCGACATACCATTGATACGAATGATGAATTTTATAAAAATGAGCAGGATTACATGGATGAAATCCAGCCTGAGGTGGAAGGGTTAATCACAGGATATTATCATGCTTTGGTTGATTCCAAATTCCGCCCGCAATTGGAAAATAAATGGGGCACTCAGCTTTTCGCCCTTGCTGAAAGTCAGCTAAAGACGTTTAAACCGGAAATTGTTCCTTTGCTGCAAAGGGAAAACCGATTATCGTCAGAATACACCAAGCTTGTTGCATCGGCGAAAATCGAATTTGAAGGGGAAGAGCGTACACTTGCGCAAATCGACCCGTTTATTGAATCGACAGACCGGGAGATGCGCAAACGCGCCAGCACGGCGAAATTTGGCTTCTTTGCAGAGCATGAAGCGGAGTTTGACCGGATTTATGATGAATTGGTAAAGGTGCGGACCGAGATTGCTCACGCCTTGGGTTATAAAAACTTTGTCGAGCTTGGTTATAACCGCATGATGAGAACCGATTACAACGCCGAGATGGTGGCTAATTTCCGTCAGCAGGTAAAGGACTTTATTGTTCCAATTGCCTCTAAGCTAAAAGAGCGGCAGCGGGAACGGCTTGGCCTCGATAAATTAAAATTCTATGATGAAGGCTTTGTGTTCGAGACCGGAAACGCTGTACCGAAGGGTAGTCCTGAATGGATCATTGAGAACGGGCAAAGAATGTATCAGGATCTTTCAAAGGAAACCGGAGAATTTTTTACCTTTATGATGGAAAATAATCTGATGGACCTTGTTGCCAAGAAGGGGAAGGCAAGCGGGGGCTACTGCACATACATTGAAAATCATAAAGCGCCATTCATTTTCTCAAATTTCAATGGTACCTCTGGTGATATTGATGTCCTGACCCATGAGGCAGGCCATGCCTTCCAGGTTTATTCGAGCCGTCAGTTTGAAATACCTGAATATAACTGGCCAACCTATGAGGCATGTGAAATTCATTCGATGAGTATGGAATTTTTCACATGGCCATGGATGGACCTATTCTTTAAAGAAGACACCGATAAATATAAGTTTTCTCATCTTAGTGATGCGCTCTTATTCCTTCCATACGGAGTTTCCGTTGATGAATTCCAGCACTGGGTTTATGACACCCCAGAAGCCACACCAACAGAGCGCAAGCAAAAATGGCGGGAAATTGAGAAGAAGTATTTGCCGCATAAGAATTATGACGGCAATGAGTATCTGGAGAACGGCGGTTTCTGGCAGCGTCAGGGACATATTTATAATTCACCGTTCTATTATATTGACTATACGCTTGCGCAAATTTGCGCCTTCCAATTCTGGAAGCGGTCAAGGGAGAATCATCAAGAGGCATGGGCAGACTATGTCAAGCTTTGTAAGCTTGGCGGTTCTATGTCATTTACTAAACTAGTGGAAGCAGCCAATTTAATATCACCATTTAAAACCGGCTGTGTAGAATCTGTTGTTGGTGAAATTGAGAATTGGCTGAATTCGGTTGATGATAAAAAGCTATAAAAAAAGCGAAGCCGGAGGGCTTCGCTTTTTATTTTTGAACTGTCACCATTTCAGTGACAACTTTGATTTGGCCATCTTCTAAAATAGCAGCAAGTTGTCTAGCATCTGGCTGGTCTAAAATAAAATCAGTAATTTTATCTTCGAGCTGTTCCTGAATGGCGCGTCTTAATGGACGAGCGCCAAATGCAGGATGGTAGCCAAGTTCTGCTAATTTTCCTTTCGCTTCTACTGAAATGGTTAGTTCAATGTTTTGTTCTTTTAATGTTTCTTGCAACTCAGAAGCCATTAGGTCGACAATAGATAAGATATGCTCTTTATCCAGTGGTTTAAATTCAATGATGCTGTCAAAGCGGTTTAAAAATTCCGGCTTGAAGAAGCTGCCAAGAGAGTCAAGGATGCTAGCTTCTTCCACAGCATTGGATGTTCCAAAGCCAACGTGAATGTTTTTGTGCCCAACGCCGGCATTACTTGTCATGATAATGACGGTGTCCTTAAAGCTTACCACTCTTCCTTGGCTGTCAGTAAGACGTCCGTCCTCAAGTATTTGCAGGAACATATGCATGACGTCAGGATGGGCCTTTTCTATCTCATCCAAGAGAATAATGCTATATGGATTACGGCGGACTTTTTCGGTTAATTGACCAGCCTCCTCATGGCCGACATAACCTGGAGGAGAACCAATTAATTTTGATACGCTGTGTTTTTCCATGTATTCGCTCATATCAAGTCGAATCATCGAATCCTTTGTGCCAAATAATTCTTCTGCAAGAGTCTTAGATAATTCTGTTTTACCAACACCTGTTGGACCGACAAATAAGAAGGACCCGATCGGACGATTTTTTGCTTTTAAACCGGCACGGCTGCGGCGAACAGCTTTTGCGACCTTCTGAACGGCTTGTTCCTGGCCAATAACCTTTTTATTCAAATTTTCTTCCAGTGATTTCATTTTAAGCTGCTCGTCTTCTTGAAGTTTACCGACCGGAATCCCAGTTTTTTCTTCAATAATTTTTTGGATATCAGAAACTGTAACAACTGGTCGCTCCGTTTTTGAGGCACTATTTAATGCCTTTTCAAGTTGTGTTTCTTCATCACGAAGCTTTGCTGCCAGTTCATAGTTTTCTTTTTTTAATGCTGTTTCCTTTTTAGCGGCAATTTCCTTAAGACGGGCCTCGATTTGTTCATTATTCCGATAATCTGTAGTTAGATTTAGTTTTGAACCTGATTCATCTAATAAATCTATCGCCTTATCAGGCAGGAAGCGGTCTTGAATATAGCGCTGCGATAAGGTCACACAAGCGTGGACGGCTTCGTCTGAATAATTGACCTCATGAAAGTCCTCATATTTTTTCTGAATTCCTTTAAGGATGGCAATGGCTGCATCTGTATCAGGCTCTTGAACCTGAATAGGCTGGAAGCGGCGTTCTAAGGCTGAATCCTTTTCAATTTGGCGGTATTCTTTTAATGTCGTAGCACCAATAACCTGAAGTTCACCGCGGGCAAGGGCCGGCTTTAAAATATTGCCGGCATCCATAGAGCCTTCAGCAGAGCCTGCACCAACAAGCAGATGGATTTCATCAATGAATAAAATGATGTTTTTCCGCTCCTGCAATTCAGCGATTAATTGCTTCATCCGCTCTTCAAATTGACCGCGGATTCCGGTATTGGCAACTAAAGAAGCTACATCCAATAAATAAACTTCTTTATTTTGCAGTTTGCCTGGTACATCGCCATCGGCAATCTTTAAGGCAAGACCTTCCGCTATTGCCGTTTTACCAACACCAGGTTCACCAATTAAAACAGGATTGTTTTTATTTCTTCTGTTTAATACCTCAATGACTCGTTTAATCTCGTGATCACGGCCTATAACCGGGTCAATCAAGCCGGCTTTAGCCATTTGTGTGAGGTTACGGCCAAATTGATCGATAAAGCCGCCGCGGCCGTTTTTATTCTCAACTGCCGGACTAAATTGACCATTTGGAATGTGGCCTTGGGAAAAGTTTTTGCTAGCAAAAAGCTCTTCAAATGGAAAACCGTTGAATGGGTTCGTATTCATTCCAAAGCCTGCACCTAATGCATTTTTCTCCTTTGTATAACATTCATGGCAAAGTTTCAAATCATGACGCTGCCCATTAACATTCATGTTTAATTGTACATTTGCTTGATTTTGATTACATTTTTGACAAAGCATGTAAACAACCTCCTTGTTATTAGCTTTTATCAATTTGACTTTGACTATATTTGACCTTATGACCATAGTATACTCTGACCTTTTTTGACTTTCAAGTCTTTCGCTTGGTGAAATTTTTTCCATGATAGGAAAATAAGCTTACGAGAAAAAGCTCGTCATTGTTTGTCCCTTTGGTCATATATTTGTGATAAGGGGGAGATGATGTGAAAAAAAGCTGGAATCAAGCTTTTCAAATAGCGGCAGTCTATGTGGGGACTGTTGTTGGAGCAGGATTCGCTACAGGAAAAGAAATCGTGGAATTTTTCTCACGGTTTGGTTTCTTTGGCTTTATAAGTATATTAATGAGCGGCTATCTTTTCATTGTGATTGGTTCAAAACTGATGCGGATCGCTGCGCAAATTAATGCAAAATCATACCAGGAATTTAATGATTATTTATTTGGAAAATGGGCTGGAGGCATCATCAATTTTTTTATGCTATTTATGCTGCTTGGGGTAAGTGCCGTTATGCTGGCAGGAGCAGGAGCTGTTTTTGAAGAACAGCTTGGATTGCCAAAAAATGCGGGGGTGTTTATCACCATTTTTTTATCCTATTTGGTGATGCTTATAGGTACTAAGGGGCTTTTTGCTGTCAATACCTTTGTAGTTCCCTTAATGATTGGGTTTAGTCTGATTTTAATGCTATTGTCTTTGCAAATGCCAAACTTTTTAGAGCAGTTTTTGTATATTCCTCATGCTTCTGATGGGTGGAAAAGCGTTATTGCACCATTTTCGTATGCTGCCTTGAATCTTGGACTTGCTCAAGCGGTACTAGTGCCGATTGCATCAGAAGTGAAGGACGATTGGACGATCAAATGGGGGGGAATTCTTGGTGGTGTGGCTTTGACGGTAATATTAATTGCCAGCCACTTTACATTAATCATGCTCCCAAACCTGGAATTATATGAAATTCCGATGGCCGTTATTATGAGAAATTTAGCCCCGTTTTTCTATTGGATTTTTGTTCTTATCATTTATGGAGAAATTTTTACTTCAGTTATTGGGAATGTTTTTGGTCTCGACCGGCAGTTAAAGCAATATATGCCTGTACCGACGCTGGTTTCTGTAACGGCTATTTTTACAGTGTCTTACTTAATTAGCTTGGTGAATTATGGAACACTTTTGTCCTACCTATATCCGTTGTTCGGCTATATTTGCATGAGTTTTTTTATTCTCCTGTGGATGAAGCCATTTACACCCCCAGAAAGAAATTGAAAAGCAGCTGCTCAGGTCAGCTGCTTTTATGTTAGTGGCAGAAAAATGAACATCATCATGTCAAAAATGATATGAGAAACAATAACGAGGGGCATGCTTTTTTTCCAAAAGTATAAAAACCCCCAGACAAGACCGGAGACGAAGGCAGCGAACATTAGTAAAAAGGACCCCGAATAAATATGGACTGACCCATATAATATAGAGCTAGCAATAATGGCGACGTACGGTTTGAGGTATTTTAACAGTCTTTTTTGGACAAACCCTCTCCAGAACATTTCTTCGCCAGGTGCTGCCACTAAAATTAAGGCTAAATAGTGCCAGAATAACGAAGGTGCAAACCATCGGTACAAACGTCTTACATCTTTTTTAAAGCCTGAAATGGCCATCTCGAACAGCTGATAGCCAATCCAAAACAGCAAATATAATAGCAAACCGGAAATGACGCCTAAAAATAAATACTTGATAAAAGAGGTCTCATCTTCCACGTCTCCCTGAAACGTGGAAAAGGCGATTAGTATTAGGATGGAACCGGAAAAAATGTACCAAAATATCGCCTTATCATGAAAAGAAAAATAGAGTAGGGCATGGGCGATAATCAATCCGGTAATTAGACGTAAATCCAGGGTTCGTTTTAATTCCATAATAAGCTCCTTCGAAGATCATAACTCATATGTAAAGGAAAAGATTTCAATATACATTTTATCCAATTACGTTGATAAGAATATCTTTAAATGAAAAAAATATAATCGAGAAAGGAGTGAAGAGAATGAGTAAATCACAAAGTCAAAAGGAACGTGAATGGACGGTCAGAAAGCAGGATCAAAATCCTCATGGCAAAGTTAAATCGTTTAAAGAGCTTTCAAAGGAAACGGACCAAGGAAAATAAACGGTTTTCCGGTATAAAAAAGAAGAAAAGGCAGTGTGCATTCTGCCTTTTCAAATAATTAGTAAGCGGTTTCTTTAATAACCTTATAATTTTTATGATTAACAACTGTACGCTGATCTAATTCTAAATCACGATAATTATCCATATATGTTAAGTCAACTATTACAGAATTTTCATTCACCTTTTCAACAATCCCTTGCAGTCCGCCGCGAAATTCGATGATATTTCCTACCTCTGCTTTTTTCAAATTTCCTCTCTCCTTTATCTAGCAAACTTAAAAAACTATTTAAATAACAGTTTGCACTATTTTTCCAAATTCGTAAAGGTGTTAATGTTACAATTTAGTTAATTTCTTATATGTTTTTGTAAAAAAATTCTGGAAATATAATTAGATAATGGTAACGTTTTCATATTTAGGGATGAAATTAGCTTTAAATTAGGTTTTTACGTTAAAATAAGGAAGTGGAAAGAGGTGCTTAAAAATGAGGGAAGAAACAGTTAACGATATCTTAAATCGTCTTATGAACGGAGAGCTTTCCGAATATTACGTTAACGTTGGGGAATTTATGGATTTCCGTCAGGTGCTGGTAAAAAGAAAAGATTTTAAACACTTCCGCGGCATTGCTCAGCGGAATGGAGATGTTCTCTACCAATATTTAAAAGAGCCGAGAAGTTAAAGGAACGAACCCATTTATAATAGGGTTCTTTTTTTACCAGTATGTTTGGAAAAGTGGAAAAATTTGATAAAATAAAAGGACTACATATATAGAAGAAACTTCCAGGGAGCTGAGGGAATGGCCTTAATAGAAAATATCCAATCATTAAAGCAGGAGATTATCCTATCAACAGCAACTCCCCTTTTCTTTATGTATCAACGTTCGAACAGCAGGGAGCACGCCTTTTCTTTATTTGCCCAAAGGGGAGGGAAAAGAACATTTACAAAAGGTTCTGGAAACCCTTTCCTCCGTCAGTTCACTTAATACAACTTTGCCCTATCATCAGCTTGTTTCATTCTATCAGCGCCATTTCGCAAGACAGCCCTTTTTTATTCATCTCGGAGTCAGGACTGAGGAAACAAATAAGCTGCTATTAAATGAAGCGCAAAAAGGTGTGAGATTAATGGAATTGACGTTAGCAGGCGAAGATTGTCTTTTTGGTGAGTTGGAAATTCAAAAAGAAAGAAGGCTGCAGCTATGATGTATCGAATTGCAGCCGCATCCTCACATTTTATATTAGAAATAGTCATTGCTAATTTATTTCTGTTTTTATTTTTTATCGGTCAAAAAAGGTTTCCACCTATTTTGCTGTTTTCTTCTTTAGGCTTTATCAGCATTATTTTATTTTTCATATTGCTAGAAAGGTTTGCAAGTAAGGGGAAATGGCTTTTTTTAGTCATTATCTTGCCTGCCATCGTCATCATCGGTCATCTAGGGGGGCTGTCTCTTTTTTTCGCATCGGTAATAGGTTTGTTTGTTTTTTGGCGAGGAATTTCCATTTATGATGAAAGTTCAGGGCTTTCAAAAACCATATTGTTATTTTTTTCATTTACTCTTGGGATTATCGCCCTTGTGTATTCCGCAATGATTTCCTATCCATATCAAAATGCGATTATTTTTCAAATTATCCTTTTTATTGTCGTTATTATAACGGACGGTTTCTGTAGGAAGTGGTCTGCAGTTACCAATGACAAAGCGAAATTTGCCTTTTATTTTTTTAGAATAATGGCGAGTGTGACAGTGATTGGAATTGCCTTTATGTTCTTATTAAAATATATTCAGCTGATTTTCTCGAGTATTTTGCAAGGTATTGTTTTTCTATTTTCAGGCCTTGCAGTCCCTGTGATACGCTTTATCGAATTTGCGCTATCCTTATTTGGCAGCAGCGACTATAAACCTACCACAAAGGTTGGGGAAGGTACAAACGAGGGATTTGACTATCAGCCAAGATCCTTCGAAGTAACGGAAAATGTTTTGTATTTTCTTGCTCTCTGCACTGTAGTTGGGTTTGTCATATATTTGCTTCGAAAGAAATCAAGACTGAAGGAATCAGGCAGTCATTTTCATCATTCCGTGATTATTTCGGAAGGAGAGCCTGGCGGAGTATTCACCTCCATTTTTAAAAGAAAGGGAGTGCCGCCGGATGATTTTATTCGAAAGGAAATTTTTCGGCTGGAAAAATTTGCGAAGCGTCTGCGTTTAGGACGAGCGGCAAACGAGACGCTTAAAGAGTGGCGGCAGAGGACTGGACTTCATTTGTCAAATGAAACCATTCAAGTTTATGAAAGGGTACGCTATGGCGGAGATGAAGCTTCTATTGAGGATAAGAACTATGTTCAACAGGAAGCACAAGCATTAAAATTACAACTGAAGGAAATACGAAAAGAACAAAAAAAGTAGACATTTAAAACTAGTAGGTGAACTTAAATACGATGAAACAAAAAATCTTGCCGGCTTCTGGAAACATGAAGGAATTTGAGCGGTTTTTACAAAGTCCCTACGAAATTGGGGTTTTTTTAGATATGCATATTGCCCAGCTTAAAAATATTAATCAAATGGCCAAGCAATCTGGGAAAAAAATGATCTACCATGTTGACTTAATTCATGGCATTAAAAATGATGAATATGCAACGGAATATATTTGCCAGGAGTTCAAGCCGTACGGACTTATTTCTACAAAGGCTGGTGTGATCCAGAAAGCCAAGCAAAAGGGAGTCATCGCGGTGCAGAGAATTTTTTTAATTGACAGCCACGCCCTTGAAAAAAGCTATAAGCTAATCGAAAAAACCCAGCCGAATTATATTGAAGTACTTCCAGGGGCAATGCCGTGGATGATTAAAGAAGTGAAAGAACGCGTTAATATCCCGATTTTTGCAGGCGGACTAATTCGAACAGCAGATGAGATCGAAAATGCCCTAAATGCAGGCGCCACTGCAATAACAACCTCAAAAATAGAACTCTGGAACCTATTTGAAAAAATAGGTTGACACCGTTTTCCTAACTTTATATACTCAATTTAACAAGTTAATATTTTGTGACGGAGATAAGGAGAAACACAGTTGGTCGTTTTATGCGGCTAGTTTGTGGTTCTCCTTTTTTGAATGTGAGGTGTAAGTATGGAAAACTATATTTTATCGCTAGATCAAGGAACTACAAGTTCCCGTGCAATTCTTTTTAATCAAAGTGGCGAAATAGTCTATTCCGCCCAGAAGGAGTTTTCTCAGCATTTTCCAAAGCCAGGTTGGGTAGAGCATAATCCCAATGAAATATGGGGTTCTATTCTTGCTGTTATAGCTGCTGTCCTCTCGGAATCAGGAGTTAAACCCGAACAGGTTGCCGGAATCGGTATTACCAATCAGCGGGAAACAACTGTTGTCTGGGATATAGAGACAGGAGTTCCTGTTTATAATGCTATCGTCTGGCAGTCAAGACAAACGAGCGAAATTTGTGAAGAGTTAAAAGAAAAAGGGTATCAGGAAACCTTCCGTAATAAAACAGGTTTGCTAATTGATGCCTATTTTTCAGGAACGAAAGTAAAATGGATTTTAGACAATGTTGAAGGAGCACGGGAAAAAGCGGCAGAAGGGAAATTGCTATTCGGGACAATTGACACTTGGCTGATTTGGAAATTGTCCGGCAGGCGGGCCCATGTGACGGATTATTCCAATGCTTCGCGTACGCTGCTGTTTAACATCTATGAGCTAAAATGGGATGATGAACTATTGGAAATTTTAAGTGTTCCAAAGTCCATGTTGCCCGAGGTTCGCCCATCATCTGAGGTTTATGCCAACACAATTGATTATCACTTTTTTGGCAAGGAAATACCGATTGCCGGTGTCGCAGGCGATCAGCAGGCAGCCTTGTTTGGCCAGGCATGCTTTGAAAAAGGGATGGCCAAAAATACGTATGGCACAGGCTGTTTTATGTTAATGAATACTGGGGAAAAGGCTGTCCGTTCAGACCATGGTCTGCTGACAACGATCGCTTGGGGATTGAATGGCAAGGTTGAATATGCGCTCGAAGGCAGTATCTTTGTTGCTGGGTCGGCGATTCAATGGCTGCGCGATGGGTTAAGGATGTTCAAGGATGCAAAGGATAGCGAGGTTTATGCCGAAAAGGTGGAATCGACTGAAGGTGTATATATTGTACCGGCGTTTGTTGGATTAGGAACACCATACTGGGATAGTGAAGTGCGTGGGGCTGTATTTGGCTTGACACGCGGTACAACAAAGGAACATTTTATTAGGGCGACACTTGAATCACTGGCTTACCAAACTAAAGATGTGTTATCTGCGATGGAAGCCGATTCAGGTATTGAACTGAAAACCTTGCGCGTTGACGGCGGTGCTGTAAAGAATAACCTCTTAATGAATTTCCAAAGCGATATCCTCAATGTGCCGGTTGAAAGACCAGTCATTAATGAAACGACCGCACTTGGAGCGGCCTATTTAGCAGGTCTTGCGGTTGGTTTCTGGAAAAGCCAAGAGGAAATTTCAAAACAATGGGCTATTGATCATCAATTCAATCCAACCATGTCAGAAGAAATCCGGACTGGATTATATGCCGGCTGGAAAAAGGCAGTAAAAGCAGCGATGGTTTTTAAATAATTATTAACCATTTAAAGAAAATTATGGTATGATATGATCAAGTTAATAAATTGTCTGGAGAAATTGGAGAGACCACAAAACATTATCTAAAAATAGATAATAGCTTTTGTGGTCTCTTTTTATTTCCCCTTTAAAAAGTTTGCATATAATATAGCAATTACATTGGAGGAAATGACGATGAAATTTTCAAATTTAAATCGTATTGAAATTGCAACTAAACTAAAAAGTGAACGATTTGACATTTTAGTAATTGGCGGAGGCATTACAGGTGCCGGAATCGCACTAGACGCGGCAACTAGAGGGATGAGTACCGCCTTGGTTGAAATGCAGGATTTTGCGGCAGGAACCTCCAGCAGATCAACGAAGCTAGTCCATGGCGGGCTGCGTTATTTAAAACAATTTGAAGTGAAGATGGTGGCTGAAGTTGGAAAGGAAAGGGCCATTGTGTATGAAAATGGACCTCATGTTACGACGCCTGAATGGATGCTCTTGCCCATGCATACAGGCGGTACCTTCGGCCCGTTCAGCACTTCGATTGGACTTCGGGTATATGATTTTTTGGCAGGGGTGAAAAAATCTGAACGCCGCAGCATGTTATCAGCTGAACAAACGCTTGCTAAGGAGCCGCTGGTGAAAAAGGATGGTTTAAAAGGCGGGGGCTATTATGTTGAATATCGTACTGATGATGCTAGACTGACGATTGAAGTAATGAAGGCCGCAGTTGAAAATGGAGCAATTGCCTGCAACTATACAAAGGTAACCAAGCTTATTTATGAAAATGGAAAGGTTGTCGGAGTAATTGTTGAGGATCAGATAACTGGTGACAAATACGAAATCAGGGCTAAAAAAATTGTAAATGCTGCCGGTCCCTGGGTTGATCATATCCGTGAAATGGACAAATCTAAAAAAGGAAAAACACTTCAGCTTTCAAAAGGGGTTCATGTAGTTATCGACCAATCCAGGTTCCCATTACAGCAAGCAATATATTTTGATACACCAGACGGCCGAATGGTTTTCGCAATTCCGAGAGATGGGAAGGCTTATGTTGGTACGACCGATACTTTTTATAAGGAAGATGCAGTACATCCACAAATGACAAAATCAGACCGGGCCTATATCATTAATGCAATTAATTATATGTTTCCGAACGTAAAGATTACGGAACAGGATATTGAATCCAGCTGGGCTGGTGTACGGCCGCTAATCTATGAGGAAGGAAAGGATCCTTCTGAAATTTCCCGAAAGGATGAAATCTGGGAGTCTAAGTCTGGTTTGATTACGATTGCCGGCGGCAAATTAACGGGGTATCGGAAAATGGCGGATACAGTTGTTGATTTGCTAGTTGATAAATTTCAATTAGAAGAAGGGAGAACTCTTCCTTCATGCCAAACAAGAAACATGCCGATATCAGGAGGGAATGTAGGAGGTTCCGCCAATTTTAATTCCTATGTTTCAAAACAAATTCAGAACGGGACAGAGCTAGGGCTGTCCAGCAAAGAAGCTGAAAAATTAGCGAGAATGTACGGTTCAAATATTGACATAGTCTTTAACCTATTAAGAAAGAATAAAGATGACGCAGTAAAATACAAACTGCCTTTGGATTTATTTGCAAAACTGATTTATGCAATTGAGCATGAAATGATTGCTACGCCAATCGACTTCTTAAATCGCCGTACTGGTGCAATATTATTTGATATACAAACAGTTCGGAAATATAAAAAACAAGTAATAAATTATTTGTCTGACAAATTTGGCTGGAGTGACAAGGATAAGGCAAAATACTCTTTAGCGGTTGAAGAGGCTTTAGTGTCTGCGGTCATACCGGTCGATGAACCGAGCGATTTTCCCCAAGCAGTGAGCGAGAATTAAATAATTTTAAAAAAAAGCCGTCCGTTTGGACGGTTTTTAATGTTTTTGACGTTTTTGTGAACGTAGACACAAAATATTTGAATGAATTTAAAGAAAATGCTATTCTACCATTTGTACCATTATTATATAACCTTGATAGATAAATAATCATTACATGTTTGGATAACTTTCAGGGGAAAATAAATTTAAATTCTTTACTTTATTTCTTTAATGTCTTATTTGACTAAAGAAGGTATTTTGGCTATTTTATGAAAGTGAGCATTAATTTTTATTATCTACATAAAAAAAGGAGTTTGATTGAAGATGGCAGAAAAACAATTTACAGTAACAGCAGATACAGGAATTCATGCTAGACCAGCAACACTTTTAGTCCAAACAGCTAGCAGATTTGATTCAGAAATCAATCTTGAACATAAAGGCAAAACAGTTAACTTAAAGTCGATTATGGGCGTTATGTCCCTCGGCATTGGCAAGGGAGCCGAAATCAAAATTACAGCAGAAGGCAGCGATGCAAACGACGCATTAAACAGCCTAGAAGAAACATTGAGAAAAGAAGGATTGGCTGAATAATGACTTTTTTAAATGGGATTGCTGCATCAAATGGTATCGCCATTGCTAAAGCATACCGCCTGGTTGAACCAGATTTATCTTTTGAACAGAAAAAAATTGAAGATGCTTCATCTGAAGTAGCACGTTTTCGTGATGCCATGGCAAAAGCGAAGTCTGAACTTGAAATCATTCGCGACCGAGCAAAGGTTGACCTTGGCCCTGATAAGGCAGCCATTTTTGAAGCGCATCTCCTTGTTTTAAGTGATCCAGAATTAAATAATCCGATTGAAGATAAGATCGGGTCCGAGAACGTAAATGCAGAAGCAGCCCTTAAAGAAACTGCGGATATGTTTGTAATGATGTTCGAACAAATGGATAATGAATACATGAAGGAGCGTGCTGCGGATATCCGCGACGTGACTAAGCGTGTATTAGCTCATTTGTTAGGCGTGCAGCTGCCAAATCCAAGCATGATTGCGGAAGAAGTCATTATTGTTTCAGAAGATCTGACCCCTTCGGACACAGCACAATTAAACCGACAATTTGTAAAAGGGTTTACAACAAATATTGGCGGACGGACATCCCACTCAGCTATTATGGCGCGCTCACTGGAAATTCCAGCTGTGGTTGGAACTAAGACAGCTACCGAAGAAATTCAAAATGGCGATTTGGTCATTGTCGATGGGCTAAAGGGTGAAGTACATATTAACCCAACCCCTGAACTCGTAGAGCAGTACAAGAAAGTTCATGAAGACTTCGAAACGCAAAAAGCTGAATGGGCCAAGCTTGTCAACGAGCCTACTGTTTCCGCTGATGGGCATCACGTTGAACTGGCTGCGAACATCGGTACTCCAAAAGATTTAAAAGGAGTCAAAGAAAATGGCGGCGAGGGAGTTGGCCTCTATCGGACTGAATTCCTTTATATGGGCCGAGATCAGCTGCCAACAGAAGAAGAACAGTTCGAGGCATATAAGGCAGTCCTAGAAGGCATGGAAGGAAAGCCAGTTGTAGTTCGGACATTGGACATAGGCGGCGACAAAGAACTTCCATACTTGGAATTACCTAAAGAGATGAATCCATTCTTAGGCTTCCGAGCGATTCGTTTATGTCTGGAAGAGCAAGGGATTTTTCGGACACAGCTTAAGGCATTATTACGCGCAAGTGTATACGGAAACTTGAAAATTATGTTTCCGATGATTGCCACTCTAGATGAATTCAGGGCAGCAAAAGCCATTCTTGAAGAGGAAAAGCAAAAATTAATCTCAGGCGGGCAAAAAGTTGCTGAAAAAATTGAACTTGGTATCATGGTTGAAATTCCATCGACTGCGGTTCTAGCTGATCAATTCGCCAAAGAAGTAGATTTCTTCAGTATTGGTACTAATGATTTGATTCAATATACAATGGCAGCCGACCGCATGAATCAGCGTGTCTCCTATCTATACCAGCCATATAGCCCATCAATTTTACGATTAGTAAAAATGGTCATCGATGCTGCTCACGCAGAAGGTAAATGGGCAGGTATGTGCGGAGAAATGGCTGGCGACGAAACAGCAATTCCAATTCTGCTCGGTCTTGGACTAGATGAATTCTCGATGAGTGCTACGTCAATTCTTAAGGCACGCTCATTAATAAAAAATCTTAAGAAGTCTGACATGGAAGGACTTGCCCAGCAAGTCTTAAACATGCAAACAACAGATCAAGTAATAGAAGCAGTAAACGCTGCTATAAAATAATAAAACATGTATATTTTTAAAAGGACTAGCTGGAAAATCAGCTAGTCTTTTTTTACTGTTTTTATTTTCAATTTATTATGTTCTTTCAAATTATTTTCAGTTATAATAATAGTCATAAAGACCTGAATTACATGACTATAGTAAGATGAAATTCCGGCAGGTCTACTAAGTAATAAGAACTAAAATTGGGCATCTTAAATGTAAATCATTGTAGGGGTGGATTAATTATGGAGCAAAAACCAGTACATTATGATGGCAGTTTTCATCTTGATCAAGCTGAAAATGAAGCTGTTGTGAAGGAACCTTTTTTAATGACCGATGAAATGAGAAAGAATATAGGTAAAAATCCTTATTCGATGGAAGTTAATGAATAAAAGTTACTAGTGGATTTGTCAAATACGGCAAATCCATTTTTTTATCCAAAGCAGAATATTTGATACATACAGGGTTTTTATTTTAAAGTTTTCTTGAATTAAAATCATTCTAATCCGAGATATATTTTTTGGTTAAATCAGATGATATTGATTCACACTAAAGATATCAAATCAACAAGAAAGGTGAATAACATGGCACAGGTTTTATACATTACAGCACACCCTCATGATGAGACACAATCATACAGTATGGCAGTAGGAAAAGAATTTATCGATACGTACAAACAGGTTAATCCTAATGATGAAGTAATTCATCTGGATTTGTATACTGAGCATATCCCGCAAATTGATGTGGATGTGTTCAGTGGATGGGGAAAGCTTCGTTCCGGGCAATCCTTTGATGAGTTATCAGCAGACGAAAAAGCAAAGGTTAGCCGCTTGAATGAGTTAAGCGAACAATTTATTGCTGCGGATAAATATGTTTTTGTTACCCCTTTATGGAATTTCTCATTTCCTCCAGTAATGAAAGCATATCTTGATTCGGTTGCGGTTGCAGGAAAAACATTTAAATATACAGAGCAAGGTCCAATTGGTCTGTTAACTGATAAAAAAGCTTTGCATATCCAAGCTAGAGGCGGTTTTTATTCCTCAGGTCCTGCTGCAGAAATGGAAATGGGGCACCGTTATATTAGCGTCCTGATGAGTTTCTTCGGTGTACCATCGTTCGAAGGTCTGTTTGTGGAAGGCCATAATGCCATGCCTGACAAGGCTCAGGAAATCAAAGAAAAAGCTATTGCGCGCGCACAGGATTTAGCTCATACATTCTAATACCTAAGTGTGGTAGGGGCAGTTTTCTGCCTCTATTTTTATTTCTATCCTTTATGTTTAACACCAAAAAATTTTGGCGATGGTGGAAGGTATAAAGGAGTGGTCAAAATGAATAAAAACATTAAGATTATGTTAAGCCTCTATATCATTTTCGGGTCTGTTTTATTAAGCGGATGTGGAATACTGACTTCTAATGAATTAATTGCAAACCGTTATGCGGATGCTCTGTTAACAAAAAATAACGAAATCCAATTTCGCTTTCGAATAAACAATGAAATTTTGGAGGGACACCAATTATATAAGGTAAAAGTAACCATCCACGATGACCGCTTGGCAGCTGCCATCGGCAGGCGGGAAATTGTCTATGGTGAGGAGCAGGTTCTTAACGGAGAATATATAGACGTTAAGGGGAAAAAGGAGAAATATATTTTTATGGACCCGATTCCGCTGCAAAAGGATTTGCATATCCAAGAGCTTCAAAATATGATTGAACAGAATAACGCTGTCTCTATCGAAGTGTTCAATAACAAAAAGGTCTTTGGCAGAGCCTTTTTAACAAATTTTTCGTCTGAACTTTAAGACCGAAATAAAAAGTTTCGGTCTTTTTTATTACGATAATATTGGCGGAAAATGCTAAAATAAAAGCAATAGACGAGAGGAGAGATTTTTTTGTTAACACCAGATAATACAGTAATCGGTTTTATTGGAATCGGTGTGATGGGTAAAAGTATGGCAGGTCATCTGCTCGCTGCCGGATTCCCTGTAATGGTTTATTCAAGAACAAAAGACAAAGCTGCAGGATTAATTGAAAAAGGAGCTTTATGGGCGGAAACCCCGAGGGCCGTTGCTGAAAAGGCAAACGTGGTCATTACGATGGTAGGGTACCCAAACGATGTTGAGGAGGTCTATTTGGGTGAAAACGGATTAATTCCAAATGGAATTCCGGGCAGCTATTATATTGATATGACGACTTCTTCACCTTCTCTGGCTGAAAAAATATACAATGAGGCTAAAAAAAGAGACATCCATGCGATTGATGCTCCTGTTTCCGGCGGTGATATCGGTGCTAGGGATGCAAAGCTCTCCATTATGATTGGCGGAGACTACGATGCCTTTGAAGCCGTTCACCCGCTATTAAAATTGTTGGGAACCAATATTGTTTACCAAGGACAGGCAGGAGCAGGACAGCATACCAAGATGTGCAACCAAATTGCGATTGCTTCTAATATGATAGGTGTCTGTGAAGCCATTATTTATGCAGAAAAGGCAGGACTTGATCCTGAAACTGTTTTAAAAAGTATCACAGCAGGTGCTGCTGGAAGCTGGTCATTGAGCAATCTGGCGCCGAGAATGTTAAAAGGGGACTTTGAGCCTGGATTTTACATAAAGCATTTTATTAAGGATATGAAAATAGCCTTGGATGAGGCTGAACGTATGGATATGGAAGTGCCAGGATTGGCTTTGGCAAAATCCATGTATGATAAACTGGCTTCGCTGGGTGAAGAAAACAGCGGTACTCAAGCTTTATATAAGTACTGGAAAAAGTAGCGGACCGGCCACAAACTGCCAGGCATAAATTCCTCCTGTCTTCATGAAACTATTCGAGAAACCTAAATAGGAGGAATGTTTATGGCAAAGCGAACAAAGAAAAACGACCCGCAGCAAAAAAACAAAAAAGGTTTTGATTCTGCAGTATTAAATGAAGAATTTGCCCACGAAATGGGCTCTGCCGATACGAATAAAATTCATCATGATAAGGCAAAAAAGGTAAAAGCTGCGAAAAATAACGGAAAATATAAGGGATGAATCCCTAAAAAAGTAAAAGAGGCTGATTGGCCTCTTTTACTTTTTTAAGAACTGTTCGATTCGATTTAGTCCTTCTTCAAGCGTGCCCATTGAGCAGGCAAAGGATAAACGAAAATATCCTTCTCCGTATTCAGAAAAAGCACTGCCGGGTACTACTGCTACCTTTGCGTCATTCACGAGTTTAACCGCAAAATCAAAGCTATTCAAAGCAATCGTGCTTGGAATTTTTATAAAGAAGTAAAAGGCCCCGTCTGGCTTGACCACTTCAAAACCCATTGTCTCAAGGCGCTGATAGACATAATCACGACGCTTTTCATATTCCTTTTTCATGGAAAGGGCATCATCAATCCCTGCTGTAAGCGCCTCATATGCTGCTTTTTGAGCAATGGAATTTGCACAGGAAACATTATATTGATGAACCTTTAAGATATGCTTGGCAATACTCTCGGGAGCAAACAAAAAGCCGATTCGCCAGCCCGTCATTGAATGGGACTTGGATAATCCGTTAATGACGATTGTTTGTTCTTTAAGAAAGCTTGCGATCGAATAGTGCGTCTGGTTATAGGAAAGCTCGCTGTATATTTCGTCGGCAAGAACGAAAATATCTTTATCCCTTAAATAATCCGCTATTTCCCGTAGCTCTCCTTCGTTTAGACTAACTCCGGTAGGATTTGATGGATAAGGGAGGACGATGCAGCGAGTCTTTTCTGTTATGTATGGTTTTATCATATCCAGCGTGAAGCGAAACTGATTTTCGCGAATATCGCTATAGACCGGCTGTGCCCCCATCATTCGAATCACTGGTTCGTAACCCGGGTAAATCGGTCCGGGTAAAATAACCTCGGTGCCTTCCGTTAAGATGGTCCTTAAAGCAATGTCAATTGCTTCACTAGCTCCCATTGTGACGATTACTTCCGATTCCGGCTGATAGTCCAAATGATACTTCTTCTTTACAAATTCACAAGCAGCCTTTCTTAATTCTATTGTGCCGGCGTTATGTGTATAAGAGGTAAAATTATCAGTAATTGCTTCGATACCCGCATTTTTTACATGCTCCGGTGTAGGAAAATCAGGCTGCCCGATTGTTAAGGAAATCACGTCCTCAACATGGGAAACCATATTGGAAAACCTTCGAATCCCTGAAATTTCAATATTTTTTACACGTTCATTAAGTAAATGCTCCAAAATTGTCCGTCCTTCCCGAGATAAAATTAATAAAAGTTATTTTGCTTAATTATAGAATATTTACAAAAGATGTTTCTACTATTTAGAACAAATGAAAAAGGCCGGAAAAGTCCGGCTTTTAAACCACTATGAATATCTTTCACCCAACTTTTTAAAGATCGGTTTTTGATAGGTCCGAGGCCTTTTTTTCGGGCTGCCTGGCGGAGGATCTAACTCGGTTATGCCTGTATAGGCCTGCAACAGGGCTTTTGCTGCATTAAGGGATAGTACTGCCTTTGGATTTCGGATATGTCCGTCCAATTTTCCTAAATGAGGAAGATCCATAAAGTCACTCTTAGTAGGCGGAATGTGAAATAGGTAATTTCCGCATTCTACTAAAACATCGGATTGCTGCTGACTATTTCTGGGATGTTCGGAAAAGTGAAGACCGACTTTTTTTGCTTTTCCTTCTTCAATCAATTTCTTTAATGATTCTTGTTTTAGTTTATACAAAAACTTGGGATTTGGCGCTGTCTTTGCATGCCGGTTCACGATAAAGACAGCTTGTGAGAGGTTTTCGATGGTTAGGTTTACTTTTTTATGGGGGGATTTCTGGTCGGGATTCAAAATCATATCTCCTTTCTTTTTTAGACAATTATATTATACCGTTTTTATTAGGAAAATAGAAATACAATAAGTAAAAGAGGAAAAACTTTCGTAGAATAGTCATTATTTTCTATAAATTACTTCCAATCAAATTATTTCGTTGTAAAATAAATTTAGAAATATGGTATAGGATAAGGAAAAAATTTTATTTTGTTCGTGAGGATGATGAAATGACCCAATTCAATCAGTTTTTTATAAGTGAAATTGAATCCGGGAAAGCCGGGCCTAAAATACAGGAAATCATCTTCGATATTATTTTTCAATATATACAGGATATGGTATTTGTCGTCAAAGTGGAAGAAGGCCCAAGCTTTCGATACCTGTTTATCAATGAGGCGGGAATGAGAAAGGCAAACTTAAATGTGGAAGCGATAGGGAGGTCTTTTCAGGATGTTCTGCCAGAGGCTTCTGCCAAATCGCTTCAGCGAATGTATGAGAAACTATTAAAAAAAAGGGAAATCATTACTTTTGACGATGTGTTTTATGGAGATAACGGGAAAGAGGTTTACGGGGAATCCATCTTAACTCCAATCTATGATGAGGATAACGCCATCCGTTATATTGTTGCAGTTACAAGGGATATTACCGAATGGTCCCTTGAGAGAAAAAGAATCGCCGAAAGTGAGCAGCGTTATCGGTCTATAGTTGACCATAACTTGGATGCAATTATTATCATTAGCCCGGAAGGAAAAATAATCGAAGCAAACCCGGCTGCTGCTGTTTTGACGGGGTCATTGGAAAGGCATCTGTCAAATCGGTCGATTTATGATTTAATTGATGACCATGATTTGGAAAAGTTTAAAGGTCTTATCGAAGAGACGTGTTCCGGTTTTTCTCTTGAGTCACTGGATTGTAAAATTTTGAACAATAAAGGGAAACGGCTCATTGTGCATATAAAAACAGTACCAATTGTCGTATACGGGGAAATAAACGGCGTCTACATAATTTTAAGGGATTTGTCAGAGCAGGCAAAAAACATGGAAATGATAAAATTCATGGCATTTCATGATCAATTGACAGGATTATATAACCGCCGGGCCCTGCTAGAACATTTAAATGAACGTATCCCGGCTGACCATCATCCGGCAGAAGAGTTCGCCTTAATCACAATTGACTTGGACAGATTTAAATATTTGAACGATACGCTTGGACATTTGGCTGGTGATGAAATTTTAAAGCAGGTTTCCAACCGGTTATTACAATTCCAGAATGAATGCTGTTTTATTTACCGGGTTGGCGGGGATGAGTTTACTATTCTATTGCTAAACACAAATCGCTCCGGGGCTAATTTTTTTGTAGGTAAGCTGCTTACTTCCTTTTCTCAATCCTTTTATTTTAATTCCCATGAGTATTTTATCTCTCCAAGCATTGGAATCAGCATGTACCCGAATGATGGGAAGGATGCAGAAATGTTAATTAAGAATGCAGATGAGGCGCTTTTTCGCGTTAAGGAGAGAGGCCGGGCCCATTACCAATTTTATCGATCAGATATGAATTCGTTATTTACCAATATTGTAACTCTGGAAACTCATCTAAGAAGAGCGATAGACAGGGGCGAGCTTACATTGTATTATCAGCCCCAAATAGATGTCCGGACCGGGAAAGCTGCATCTTTTGAGGCGCTTCTGCGCTGGAAGAATACAGAATTCGGCTGGATTTCCCCAGGGGTTTTTATTCCAATCGCTGAAGATACAGGCCTTATTGTTTCCATAGGGAATTGGGTAATAGAAAATGCCTGTAAACAGATTAAAAGCTGGAATGATAAAGGGATCATGGGTATACGGATTGCCATAAATATTTCACCGAAACAATTTCAACAGCCTAATTTGGTTTCTTTTATTCAATCGATGATTAATAAATATTCAATTCAGCCTACGTCATTAGAAATTGAAATTACTGAAGGCATTATGCGGGACATGAAGGAAACAATCCCCCTGCTAAGAAAGCTAAAAGACTTGGGGCTTTTAATTTCAGTTGATGATTTTGGAACAGAGTATTCATCGTTAAACTATTTGAAAAGGTTCCCGCTTGATTGTCTGAAAATCGACCAATCGTTCATCAAGGAGATATTAGACGACGATAAGGATGCGGCAATCACATCGACCATTATCCACCTTGGCAGAAGCCTTGGCCTTGAAGTGATTGCCGAGGGCGTTGAGAGGAAAGAACAGGCTGAATTTTTGATTCAGGCAGGCTGCCACAAAATTCAAGGCTTTTATTATTCAGAGCCTATCCCGCCAGCCTTGCTGGAAGATCGTTTTTTAACTTTTTAAAGTAAACACTGTAAGCTCTGGCTTGGCCATAAATCGGAAAGGCAGGCGTGTCGTTCCGATTCCCCTATTTACATAAAGATTTAGCTCATGGCCGCCGCAGACAATGTAATGACCTTCCTGATAAATCTTCGCAAAAGGCGGTATAACAAGAGCGCCGATAAACGGAAGTTTAACCTGACCGCCGTGACTGTGTCCGCTCAGCTGCCAGTCGATGGGGTATGAACTTGCCGTATCGGCCATATCTGGCGCGTGTGATAATAATATTTTAAAACAATTATTTGGCACATTTTTTATCGCTGTCGTTATATCAGGTCTGCCCAACATGCGGTCATCAATCCCAAGCAGGCTGATAAAACTGTTATCCTCTAAGGTAACTGAAACCGCTGAATTTAACAGGATAGTAAAACCCGCTGTGTTCATAATTTCCCGATATATTTCTGAGCCATAACCGCCATGATCATGGTTCCCATATATACAATACTTTCCTAATGGCGCATGCAATTTTTTTAGAATTGGCGCGAGCTGATTCGTTTTCAAATATTTATTTGGCTCGTCCATTAAATCGCCCGTAAAAACAATAATGTCCGGCTGGAGGTCGTTGATAGTATCAACTAAACCTGTAAACTTATCCAAGGTATATTGAAAACCAAGATGGGTGTCGCTGAATTGGACTATTTTTTTTCCATTAAAGCTGCTGGGAATTCGTTCATGGATGATTTCCAATTGTTTAATTTCAAGAAGAGATGGTTCAATTCGATTTGCATAATAATATCCCCCAGCCCCCATTCCGAGGACTGTTAGCAGGGAACCAAATGTTCTTTTAATAAACGTCCTCCGAGTTAAATTTTGAAACATTTTTATTACCAGCCTATTTTTTTATTAGAGTCCCTTATGTATTTTCAGGAAAAATAAAGCTTATTGCAAGAATAAAGGCTCATGTTAGTGTTTATTCTGAAAAATCATAAAAGATACCAATAAAAAGCAGCCTGGACGACGCATTTTGTTTTGTGTAAATCTATATGATTGTCTCTGCAACTAGGCCTGCTGATTTCCACTCCGGGCACTCGCTTTCCGCGGGGAGGTCCTGGAGCCTCCTCGGCGCTAAAAGCGCCTGCGGGGTCTCCAGTGACCTCTATATCCCGCAGGAGTCGAGTGCCCTCCGCTCCAATCAACAGGGAGACAATTCACCTGTATAGCAACACACATTTTCCAGCCCTGCTAGGGTGTTACAATCTTTTTCATATTTTGGCAGGCTGCAGTAAGAATTCGTGAGGAAATAATTCATCAATTGAAACAAATTCACATCACTTTGGCTATTTACTTTTGGCTAAAACATTGAATTCACCACTTATTTTATATTTATTTTTATTGTAGTTGAAGGTCTTAATTGTAAAACACCTGTTGAATGGCGCGGAAGGCACGAAGACTCCTGCGGGAGTACGGGGCAGGGGAGACCCCGCAGGAGCGAAGCGACGAGGAGGCTCGCCGGCACGCCCGCGGAAAGCGAAGTGCCTGGAGTGCCATTCAACAGACTTGTTGAAAAGCCTAAAGATTAATAATATTGTAAAAAGCGGTGTATCACTAAAAAAAGAGCAAAAATAAAAGGCTATCGAAAGTTTTTCGATAGCCTGAGCAGCCGGGGTGGCTGCTTTTTGTCGTTTATTTGTAGCTGACGGCACGATTTTCTAGGGCATTCCATGAAGCGATAAATTGATCTTTGTTTACTTTGACTTGTTTTTTTCCTGAAAGTGGATCATTCAGATATACATGACCCTCGTCATAGCCGACGAGCAAGACGACGTGTAAATCAAGCGGTGTTTTTATAGATTCTTTTCCATGATTCCATGCTTCCCACCGATCTGGGAGCCGGTAATCACCTGTTGTCCAGATCACGACAGGAAACCCACTTGAAACATGTTCCAATATTTTTTCAAATGGCTGCTTGGTCAAATTAACGGCTCTCCCCGGCAGCTTTTGATTTATTAAATCAATCATTGGCTGCTCAAAAGCAGCATACCCCGGTTGTTTGCCGGTCATATCACCAACAAATCCGTGATCGGGATTCCCCCAATGCAAGAAATCACCTTTTGGTGATTTGATGAGCGGATCGGGGTCTTTTTTTATCAGCCGGTACAACTCCATTTTGTTTGTTTGAATCCCGGCGTAGTTTAGCATCATTGCAAGGCTGGTCACTTCACATCCGTTTCTAAGCTCAGGGGTTTGCCTGATTATGATAACGTCCAATAAAGTGGAGTCCTTCTTTACAAATGGCTTTGCTGTTTCCTTTTCTTGGCTTATATTTATGATCTGACTGTTTAAGTCATTTAAATTATAGGAGCGATTATCCTCTTTTGTAGAAGCAACGTTCTTGGGTTTTTCATCCTCAATGATCGGAGGCTCTTGCTTAATATTGTTTTGCTTAGAACTCACTTCGTAATTTTCATCAACATGGCTGCATCCAAGCAATGGAAGGATTAAAGCGAACAGACTTAGCTTTTTCACATCCTTACCTCCTCTTTTGAAGAGCTAAGAATATTGTTTGATTGTTTCTTTAGAGTTATAATGGTATCCTTTTGGCAAAGAACAGACGGTAATACCTGTGCGTATGGTATAATGAAATTAACAATTTTTTGGAGGTACTTTGGATGGATGCACTGGAAATACTCTCAAATCTAAATGATGTTTTTCCTTATTTCCAGCCGATTTTTAGTGCCGATGAACAGCGTGTAATCGCCTATGAAGTATTAGGAAGATATAAATCAGCAGAAAATGTTATAAGCTTAGGTCCGTTTTTTTGTGATGAACAAATTCCTGAAGAATATAAATTCGAAGTTGATTTGCTTTTAGTTCGAAAAGCGCTGGAAAAGGCAGAGGAGCTGGATGAAGATGTCAGCATATTCCTGAACCGGAATGCTGAGCTGCTTATGTATGGACATGGAGAACCATTTCTTCAGGAGCTTTTAGAATTCGAAAGCAAGGGTTTTAGGTTAAGTCGAATTGTTCTTGAAATTTCTGATCACAAATACTCAGGAGATTTAGACCAATTTGATAACCTTTTACAATATTATCGGACCTATGGAATTAAAATTGCCATTGCAAATCTTGGCAGTGAAAACCGTTTTTTCGAACGAATCGGGGAGCTTGAACCGGACATTTTAAAAATTAATTTAGAAGCTTTAAAATCAACCTCAACTGGTACCAATTTCAATGATGTTTTATTTTCCGTATCGGTCCTTGCTAGAAAAATTGGAGCAACGCTCTTGTTTGAAAATATTGAGATGAGCTACCAGCTGCAGTTTGCTTGGAAAAATGGCGGCCGTTATTATCAGGGTTTTTATTTGCACCCTCCAGCCGCGGAATTTATCAGCCGAGATTTCTTAAAACCCCGATTAAAGGAAAAATTCCATGACTTTATTGTATATGAAAAAAGAAAATTGGAAGCTGTTTATACAACTGCTGAATATTTTCAAGCAAAGGTTCAGGAAATTGTAACGAAAAACCGGAAGTCCGGTTTTGAAGAGCTCCTGCATGTCCTGGGAAAAGAAATGGATCATATCGTCTTTCGGTTATATATTTGTGATGAAGACGGCTTTCAAAAGTCGGCCAATCTTTTTAAGAAAGACGGAGGCTGGAGCATCCAGACTGAATATATCAATAAAAACTGGAGCTGGAGACCGTATTTTCTAGAGAACATCATCAAAATGCGGAATGAAAGAAAAGGCATATTGTCTGACCTATATAGTGATATTGAAACCGGCGAGCCGATTCGAACCTTTTCGTTTCCAATCACTGGCAGTGAATATTTATTTATCGATATTTCATACCAATATTTGTTTGAACACGATCAATTGCTGTAAGAATAGAATGTGTCACGGAGTGGCAATTTAAAGATATAGTTTATCTTTAAAGGAGAAATGCTCAATGACTCTTTTTGAAATGACGGTTGCCATTCTTATTGTTGGTATTTTGGCTGTCTCCCTCATTTATACACTTGCCCTTGGCAGGCAGCAAAAAGCTTTGGAGGGTGAATTTGATACCCAGTTAGACAAAGGAATTCAAAAAAATGTATATGTCAAAAACCCTATTTTTTTATCCTACGGCATCTTCTTTGCATTGACTTTATTTATTATACTTTTTATCGCCATCAGATTTTTTTGAGAAGGTCTCAGTCAATGAGGGCCTTCTTTTTGCGTTTTGAAAATTTTTTAGCCAATTTTTTCATTTTTATTTGGACAAATAGAGGACGTTATTTTATTCTTTTAATATTGGCATGTTTAAAAGATGATTTTTTTATTGATGAAAATAATTCATTAGGATAGAAACATGTCAAATGCAAAACCTAATTTATAGAATTCTTGTTTGTGTTTGAAAGGAGATAAGCACATGTCACAGCTTCAAGGTATATTAACAAGATTAAAAAACCTTCAGGAACAATCCGCTAGCGGAGAGCCGGCGCAGCGTTATTTTGAGGTTAATGGGGAGAGGAAATGTCAAGTCACTTTCCATCCAAAAACAGAAACATTTGAGTTAGAGGTTTATTTTGAGAAGGAAAAACCAAAACGATATCAATTCGATAATATTGATATGATTACAATCGAAATTTTTGACTTGATTCAATAGGAGCCTGTATGGTTCCTTTTTTTTATCAAGGCAATCGCAATTTTTGGCATGAGGTCCGAAAACTATGATAGAATAGGTCTGTAGAAAAACAAACATGAGGAGTTTTCGGTGATGATTAATCTTCCCAGCGGGGAATTTCTAGAATTAATGATAAAAGACTTGATTATCCCGTCTGAGCGGGTCGCACATGTACAAATCGGAAATAGTGTGGAACATGCCTTATTGGTGTTAACGAAAAGCGGTTACACGGCTATTCCTGTTTTGGACCCATCCTACAAGCTTCATGGTTTAATCAGTACACCCATTATAATGGATTCCATTTTAGGTCTTGAAAGAATTGAATTTGAAAAGCTTGAACAAAGACGGGTAGAAGAAGTAATGAAAAAGTCTATGCCTAGAGTCACAATATCCACCCCATTTAACAAATGTTTAGATTTGCTCGTTACCCAACCATTTCTTTGTGTTGAAACGGAAGATGGTTTTTTTGAGGGGATTTTGCCAAGAAGTACGGTATTAAATCAATTAAATTTGTTTATTAAGCGCGGTAATAGATAACTTACGAAAAGCAGGGCCCCCTTTTTTGGGGGCTATTTTTTGCAGGTGAAAAAGGAAAAAGGAGGGGAGAAAACAGTGTCATCATTGTCGGAATTCCAACTACTGTCTGTCTTGGCACAGGAAATGAATATGCGCAAAGCCTCGGAACGGCTGTTTGTTTCCCAGCCGGCCCTCTCACAGCGTCTGCAAACCATCGAGAAGGATTGGGGGACTAAGCTTTTTATCCGCTCACAAAAAGGATTAGCGCTGACCCCTGCCGGTGAACATGTGATAGCCTTTGTAAACGAGGTCCTGAAAAAAGAGGAAAAGGTGCGGGAAACAATTTACTCCCTGCAAGAGGGCGTATCGGGTACTTTAAAAATTGCTGTAGCCTCCATTGTCGGACAAAACTGGCTGCCACAAGTTCTTAAGAAATTTATCGATAAATATCCCCAAGTAAAGCTTTCGCTAGTAACAGGCTGGAGCAGTGAGATTTTAAACTGTTTGTATGATGATCAGGTCCATGTTGGCATTATTCGCGGTACACCTGATTGGAAAGGGGTTAAGGTACACCTGTTTCATGATCCGCTGTATTTGGTGGATAGAGAAATCACCAATCCAGATCAAGTCCTTGATACAGACCGCCCGTTTATCCAATTTAAGAGTGACTCTAATTATTACCAAGAGATACAGGATTGGTGGATGCGGAACTTTAAAACAACGCCGAAAAGGACCGTTATCGTTGACCAAATTGAAACCTGCAAACAAATGGCATTTAACGGAATTGGCTATGCGATCCTGCCTGGAATTACCTTAACGAAGGCAGAAAAAGATATTTGCAAAATTCCCCTTGTGAATGAAAAAAATGAACCTTTAAGCCGTGATACGTGGCTTCTTGGATATGAGTCGGCTTTTCAATTAAAACAAGTACAAGCATTTGTAGAGTTGATTAAAGAATATGTTTCGGAATCTTAAATAAAGCATATGTTTTTCTTGTTTTCAGCGCTTTTGTTTGCTAAAGTATTTTTTAGTACAAGTATAGGGGGATTTAGAAGATGAAAATGATGGATGCGCATGAAATTATATCCTTTATCCAAAATAGCAAAAAATCAACACCAGTAAAGGTTTATGTAAAAGGCGAGCTTGAAGGCATTGACTTTGGTGCAAATGTAAAAGCATTCATTAATGGTAATACCGGGGTTGTCTTCGGTGAATGGTCTGAAATCAGCGCTGCTCTTGAGGCAAATCAGGCAAAAATTGAAGATTTTGTTGTTGAAAACGACCGTCGTAATTCAGCCATTCCTTTATTGGATATGAAGCATATTAATGCCCGGATTGAACCAGGTGCTTTTATTCGTGACCAAGTAGAGATTGGCGATAATGCGATTATCATGATGGGGGCCGTCATCAATATTGGGTCTGTAATTGGTGAAGGAACGATGATTGACATGAACGCAGTTCTTGGCGGCAGGGCTACAGTTGGTAAGAAGTGTCATATTGGTGCAGGTGCGGTATTGGCTGGAGTGGTTGAGCCGCCATCAGCAAAACCGGTTATTATTGAAGATGATGTTTTAATTGGCGCTAACGCCGTAGTTCTTGAAGGAGTAACAGTTGGAAAAGGCTCGGTTGTCGCTGCCGGAGCAATCGTTACCCAAGACGTTCCTCCAAATACAGTGGTTGCAGGAACTCCGGCAAGAAAAATTAAAGATATTGACGAGCAAACAAAATCCAAAACAGAGATTTTAGACGCACTTCGTCAATTATAATTAAGACAAAAAAGCGTGGAATTGTTCCACGCTTTCTGCATAGATTGGAGTGGTAATCATGAATCCGTTTGTTAAAATCCGCCGTGATCTTCATCAAATTCCTGAACTCGGGTTTCAAGAATATAAAACTCAGGCCTATTTATTAGCTTACATACATTCATTACCCCAAGAGCGGGTTGCCATAAAAAAATGGAAAACTGGCCTCTTTGTCAAGGTTTCAGGGTTGAACTCGAAAAAAACAATTGGTTATAGGACCGACATTGATGGTCTTCCCATTACAGAGGAAACGGGTCTTCCATTTTCTTCACAGCACAGCGAGCAAATGCATGCCTGTGGGCATGATTTTCACATGAGCATTGCACTTGGAGTGCTGACCTTTTTTGTAGAAAACCCAATTGATGACGATTTATTATTTATTTTTCAGCCTGCTGAGGAAGGTCCAGGCGGTGCCGAACCGATGTTAAGGACAGAGGAAATGCGAGAATGGATGCCAGATATGATTCTTGCACTTCATATTGCACCCGAGTATCCAGTCGGAACCATCGCTGTGAAAGAAGGATTATTGTTTGCAAATACATCTGAACTGTTTATTGATTTGAAGGGAAAGGGAGGTCATGCCGCCTATCCGCATCAAACCAATGATATGGTCATTGCTGCTTGCCAGCTTGTTAATCAGCTGCAAACCATTGTTTCTCGAAATGTTAACCCATTAGATAGTGCCGTGATCACGATTGGAAAAATCACCGGAGGAACTGTTCAAAACATTATTGCCGAGAAAGCAAGGCTAGAGGGGACAATCCGAACATTGTCACCGGAATCGATGAAAAAGGTCAAGCATCGGATTGAAGCGATTGTAAAAGGAATTGAAGCCGGTTTTGAATGTGAGGCAGTAATTGACTACGGATCTATGTACCATCAGGTGTATAATAGCGAGGAATTGACCAGGGAATTTATAAATTTTATAAAAGAAGCTGATGCGGTTCAATTCGTAGAATGTAAAGAAGCTATGACAGGGGAAGATTTTGGCTACATGCTGAAAGAAATTCCTGGATTTATGTTTTGGCTCGGTGTCGATTCCCCCTACGGACTGCATCATGCCAAATTAACACCAAGTGAAGAGGCAATCGATGTTGCGGTAAGGGTGATCACAAAATATATTGCCTTAAAAGGTAATCAATCATAAAGCATGCTTTAGCTAGACCTAACCTTCGTGTTAGGTCTATTTCATAGGAGGGAAAAGAGATGAAGCTAAGGGAGGAAATGCCCGAGTTAGAGGGGGCGGCTGAGTGGCTAAATGGTCAGGTAACCAAGGATGAGTTAGTTGGTGAAAAGCCGACCTTATTTCATTTTTGGTCCATCAGCTGTCATCTTTGTAAAGAAGCTATGCCGCAGATTAATCAATTTCGCGACCAATACAAGGACAAATTGAATGTTGTCTCAATTCATATGCCAAGGTCAGAGAATGATTTAAATATTAAAGATATCAAACAGGCTGCGGCTGAACATGGCATCACCCAGCCGACTTTTGTCGACAGCGAACATAAATTGACAGCTGCCTTTGAAAATAAATATGTTCCTGCCTACTATGTGTTTGACAAAGAAGGCAGGCTCCGCCATTTCCAAGCCGGAGGCAGCGGCCTAAAAATGCTCGAAAAACGAATTAACCGGGTGTTGAGTGAATTAGAGAAAACAGAATAAATCTTGTGACTCTGTTTTAATCACGCACCGTATTTTATTTTTTATCAGAAGGAAAAGATGTAACCATCCCCTTATAAAATCGTCAGTGTATAAAATGGACAATTTTATAAAAAAAGGGGTGTCTTAAGATATGAAAAAGGTAATACAACTTTTCATCATTTTTATTATGACATTGATGGTTATACTGACAGGCTGCAGCTCGAACAATAGCAAAAGTGAAAGTGGAAAAATGAATGTGGAAAACATAGCACAAATGGATTCTGCAGGTTCGGGCAGTGCTGAGAAACCCTCTTTATCTGCTAGTGACAAATCAACCGCAAATAAGGCTGCTGAAACGGTAAGCATAGAGGTTCAAAGTAAAATGGTCATCTATCAGGCAGACTTAGAACTCCGTGTAAAGAAATTTGACCGGACTGTCCGGACTTTTGAAGAAAAAGCAGCCCAATATGGCGGCTATATCGCTGAGTCCAATGTCGCAAGAGCCGGAAAAGAACAAATCAGCGGACATATGATGATAAGAATCCCGCAAAAACATTTCCAGGACTTTTTGCACGATGCAGAGGGGCAAGCAGTTGAAGTGCTCCAGCGGAATATTACCGGTCAGGATGTAACCGAGGAATATGTCGACCTTGAGTCAAGGTTAAAATCCAAACGGGTCGTGGAGGAACGTCTTCTTTCCTTTATGAATGGGGCAGTTAAGACAGAAGACCTTTTAAAAATCTCTGCAGATTTAGCGGCTGTTCAAGAGGAAATCGAAACTATACAAGGGAAAATGAAATATCTCGAAAATCAAACATCTTTCTCAACGGTAAATATTACTCTCTATGAAAATAAAATTGTTGTTCCTGATATTGAAAAGGACAAACTAAATACTTGGGAAAAAACAAAAAAACAGTTTATGAAGAGTACCAATTTGTTGTTATCCTTCTTTTCAGGGTTGGTCGTTTTTATATTTGGCAATATGCCGATAATAATACTATTTATCATATTAGCAGCAGTGGGCATAGTTATTTATAAAAAAAGAAAGCAGCAGAGAAACCGTGATTAAATCGCTGAAATTTCGCTCTATATAAAAATTATGATGGATGTTAAAATAATACCAGTTATCTAATTGAATTTCCTGGGGGAATTGTTTGTGAAGAAAAGTTTTGCTGTCATTGGTCTTGGCCGATTTGGCGGCAGTATCTGCCGGACCTTAACAGATGAGGGAATGGAAGTATTGGCAATTGACGTAAACGAGGAACGGGTCAATGAATTTTCGATGATTGCATCACATGCGGTAGTCGGCGACTCAACCGATGAAACAGTCTTAAAAAGTTTAGGGATTCGTAATTTTGACCATGTCATTGTCGCCATTGGCGATGATATTCAATCAAGTATTTTAACCACACTAATTCTAAAAGAATTAGGAGTGAGCCGCGTAACCGCAAAGGCGCAGAATGATTATCACGAAAAGGTTTTAAGAAAAATCGGCGCAGACCATGTTGTTCATCCTGAACGGGATATGGGGCGGAGAATCGCCCATAATATGACCTCCAGTAATGTTGTTGATTATCTTGAGTTATCGGATGAACATAGTATCGTTGAAATCGTCGCAAACGGTAAAATTGGCGGCCACACCATTATGGATCTTGATATCCGGAAAAAATACGGTTTGAATATTGTGGCCATCAAAAGAGGGGAGGATATCATTGTTTCTCCTCATGCAGGCGAAATGATCAATGTCAATGACGTACTGATCGTGATTGGCACCGACAATGATATAGACCGGTTTGAACATAAAGTGATGGAATAAATGAAAACTCGTCGATTGGCGAGTCCGTTAGGACGAAGACAGAGACGTAGTTTAATTTCTTATTAGCTAAAAAAAGGAACCGCCTAGCGGTTCCTTTTTTTATACTTCCATAATAATTGGTAAAATCATTGGTCTTCTCTTTGTTTTTTCATATAGGAATGGAGCGAGTGTATCGGTAATTTCGTTTTTAATTTCTGACCATTGGCTTGTTTTCCGCTCCATTATCTTGTTAAGATGCTTGGTAATTAAATTTTGTGCATCATTGATTAGGTCCCCTGACTCACGCATATAAACAAATCCACGTGAAATTAAATCTGGACCGGAAGCAATTTTAAATTCCTTCATGTTGATGCTGACAACAACAACTACTAAGCCCTCTTCAGATAAAATTCTTCTGTCTCTTAAAACGATATTGCCAATATCGCCCACACCGCTTCCATCAATATATACATTTCCTGATGGAATCTTTCCGGCAACTTGAGCTGTATTTTCTGATAATGCAAGGACTTCGCCATTGTCCATAATGAAGCAATTTTCTTCTTGCACGCCGCAATCGACGGCAAGTTTAGCATGCATTCTTTGCATCCTATATTCGCCATGAATAGGCATAAAGAATTTCGGCTTGATTAATCGGAGCATTAACTTTTGTTCTTCTTGTCCGCCATGACCGGATGTGTGAATATTACTTAATTTACCGTGGATTACCTCGGCACCCGCTCTAAACAAACTATTGATTGTTCTTGAGACACTAATAGTGTTTCCAGGAATAGGAGATGAGGAAAAGACCACAGTATCTCCAGGAATAATTTGAATTTGTCTATGTGTACCGTTAGCGATTCTAGATAACGCAGCCATTGGCTCCCCTTGGCTTCCTGTGCAAAGGATGGTTACTTTATCAGCCGGCAGGCGATTAATCTGACCAGCATCAACGAAGGTATCTTTCGGTGCCCTAATATAGCCTAAATCAAGACCGATATTAATCGCTGCTTCCATGCTCCGTCCAAATACAGCAACTTTGCGGCCGTAGGTAACGGCTGCTTCTGTTACCTGCTGAAGTCTATGAATATTGGAAGCAAAAGTAGCAAAAATGATTCGTCCGTCTACCTTGCGGAAAATATCATCGATGCTTTCACCAACCCGACGTTCCGACATAGTGAAATCAGGAATTTCACTATTGGTACTATCAGATAATAAACAAAGCACGCCTTCTTTGCCGATTTCCGCCATTTTTGTTAAATTTGCTGGTTCTCCGACCGGTGTGAAGTCAAATTTAAAATCACCTGTGTGGACGATCTGGCCAGGAGGCGTTTTTACGACAATGCCATAGGAGTCTGGGATACTATGGGTTGTCCGGAAAAAGGTAACCGATGTTTTCCGGAACTTAATCACATCATCTTCTTTAATTTCGATTAATTTAGCATTCCGCAGTAGACCATGCTCTTCCAGCTTATTTTTAATTAACCCAAGCGCCAGCTTCCCTCCATAAATCGGAATATTGACTTCGCGCAATAAATAAGGAATGCCACCTATGTGGTCTTCATGGCCGTGGGTGACGAATAAGCCCTTAATTTTATCTTCATTTTTAACTAAATAACTGTAATCAGGAATGACGTAATCTATTCCTAATAATTCATCCTCGGGAAATTTAATTCCAGCATCAATTAAGATAATTTCATCTTGGAATTGTACCCCGTACGTGTTTTTGCCTATTTCACCCAATCCCCCCAGGGCAAAAACAGCTGCTTGATCGTTTTTTACAAATTTCATAAATTATCAAATCTCCAATACTTTAAAGTTTTCGTTTTGCTGCTCATATTCTAAATAGGCTCCTTGTACCTCTTGAACATATTCCACATTAAATTTCCGTTCCGCAATTTTAGAAAGAACATCCCGTTTTGATTCACCTTCAACGAAAATGGTTTTTGTATTTTCTCTAACTGGGACTTCGTTAATGCTTTCTTGAAAATAGACCTTAAATAACATTATTCTCGCTCCTTAATTCATCATGACTTTTTCTATTATATAAAACATTTTCATCTTTTTCATTATTTTCAGTGGAAAACTTAGTTTCATTATGAAATGTATGTAAAAATGCATGTTTTAATAATTTACAATAACGAAGGAGCCCTTCGCAACTTTGAAGGGCTCGAAAAGTTTAGGCAATCGATTTTTTTCTGAGTAATTCTTTCCACTGTTTTAAAAGCTTCTTCCTAAGCTTCTTTAACATAGTGGATCATCTCCTTACTTCTTATTTTAAACAATCCTTGTCCAATGTAAAGGTGGTGATGGCAGATAATTGAAATTTTTTGAAAGAGCCTTTTTTTACTATTATTATATGGTTAAATGGCTGAATTTTTCATGGATAAACATGGAATAAGGGGGAAGCAAACATAAAAAAAAGGCTGTTCTTAAAACAGCCTCATTATCGTTCAATTGCGCTAGCCCCTTCAATTGGCTTTAAAGGGTCCTTTTTATCAATATGATCATAAAACATAATGCCATTTAAATGGTCGATTTCATGTTGAAAACAAATAGCAGGCAGACCTTTTAAGCGGATTTTAATTTCCTCGCCAGTTAGACTTGTTCCTTTTACAGTGACACGGGCATACCGCGGCACAAAGCCCGGAATCGATTCATCAACCGATAGACAGCCTTCGCCTGTTTGTAAATAGGCTTTTTCAACAGAATGACTGATGATTTTGGGGTTAAATAGAGCATAACTGATAAGCTGTCCCTTGTCATCTGTGCAGTGAACAGCAATCATCCGTTTGGATACATTTATTTGCGGTGCTGCAAGTCCTATCCCAGGCCGCAGACCATATTTTTGCGTTATTTCAGGGTCCTGGCTGTTGATAACATATTCTAACAGACTCGCAAGAATCTGTTTATCCTCATCACTTGGCGGCATGGAAACCTCTGCTGCTGCCATCCTTAAAGTGGGATGTCCATCACGAATGATATCATCCATCGTTAACATAAACCTTCACTCCTATGTTCGAATAAAATCATATGTACTCATTAGTCTATCAAACATTTTGGGATTTGTTAACGGTGATGGTTCTTTCCTTCTCGACAAAAGGGTATGTTGTCAAATAAACAAAGTAAAGATATAGTAGAGGGTGATAAGAAGGAAAGTAAGGTGCTTTAAGATGAAAAGAAAACGGTATGCTCTGTTTATTTTCGCTCTTATTTTGATATTATCGGGCTGCACAAGTGAAAAAGATCCAACGAAGGAAATGTATGATGTCCTAGAAAAGGTTGTAGCAAAAGAGAAAGGGTTTGAAGAACAACAGGAACCACTCGTTTCTCTGGAAAAGAAAGAAAAAGCCCTTTATGACCAAATCATAAAACTAGGAATGAAGGAATATGAGCAAATTGTAAAGCTATCCGATGAGGCGCTAGACTCAGCGGATAAAAGAAAAGAGCTTTTGGAAAAAGAAACAAACAGCTTAAAAGAGTCTGAAAAAGAATTTCAAAAAGTGAAAAAAATAAAGGATCAGTTAAAGGACCCGGAACAAAAGAAATTAGCAAATGAACTGTATGATATTATGATGCAAAGGTATAGGGCGCATGATGTCTTGTACAGTAATTATTCCGAGGCATTAAAAAATGATAAAGAATTGTATGAAATGTTTAAAAACAAAGAGCTTCCGCTAGATGCTCTGGAAGCCCAAGTTATGAAAGTAAATGAGACGTATAAAAACGTTCTTGCCGCAAACGAAAGTTTTAACAAGTTAACGGAGGAATACAATGCGACAAAGCTTTCGTTCTATAAACAGGCAGGAATAAAATCATCTAATAAATGACATTATAAAAAGTCAGCCAAAAAAAAGGCTGGCTTTTTTCTATATTATAACAACTCCAGATAAATGTTGTTTTTTATATAACAGATGTTAATTGCAAGTTAATACAGGTTATTAGAATGGGTGAAAAATAAATAATATGGATGTGTTGAAAAATTATGGTGTAAAGGATTTGACGCTTCAGATTGGATGGTGTAAACTCGGTTATGGAATGATATGTTGTATTATATTTTCTATTGGAGATATTAATACAGATTATATTTGGCAGTTAGGTTCAGAATTTTTATTTGAAAAAATTTGGAATACCCTATTTTCCAGCTTTTTTGGGTAACCTAACGTAGTGGATTTTATTTTAATTATAAGTATTTAAATAATGAAAGGAAGATGTGACCACGATGGCTTCTCAAACCAAAAATATGCCGTTGGATGCAGTTAAGTCACTCCAAGCAGCAGAAGAACAGTTTAAAACATTCCAAATCTTAAATGAAGAAGGGGAAGTTGTTAATGAAGGCGCAATGCCAGCATTAACAGACGAGCAGCTGCAGGAACTTATGCGGCGGATGGTGTACACAAGAATTTTAGACCAGAGATCCATTTCCCTAAATCGTCAGGGCCGTTTGGGCTTCTATGCACCAACAGCAGGACAGGAAGCATCCCAGTTGGCATCACAATTTGCTCTGGAAAAAGAAGATTATATTTTACCTGGGTATCGGGATGTTCCTCAGTTAATTTGGCACGGACTGCCGCTTTACCAAGCATTTTTGTTTTCACGTGGACATTTTCATGGCAACCAAATTCCTGAGGGAGTTAATGTTTTATCTCCACAAATTATTATTGGTGCCCAATATGTGCAGACAGCAGGTGTGGCATTAGGACTTAAAAAGAGCGGCACGAAGGCTGTTGCGATTACCTATACAGGTGATGGCGGCGCGTCCCAAGGAGACTTTTATGAAGGAATTAACTTTGCAGGTGCATTCAAGGCGCCAGCTATTTTCATAGTTCAAAACAACCGATTTGCGATTTCCACTCCAGTTGAAAAGCAATCTGCAGCAAAAACAATTGCTCAGAAAGCAATGGCTGCTGGAATCCCTGGTATCCAAGTCGATGGAATGGACCCTCTTGCAGTATATGCTGCCGTAAAGGATGCTCGTGATCGTGCCATCAATGGCGAAGGACCTACCTTAATTGAAACATTAACCTATCGTTATGGACCACATACGATGGCTGGTGACGATCCAACACGTTACCGTACTGCTGACCTTGATAATGAATGGGAAAAGAAAGACCCGCTTGTCCGTTTCCGTAAATTCCTTGAGAAGAAAGGTTTATGGAGTGAAGAAAAAGAAAATGAAGTAATTGACCAAGCAAAAGAAGATATTAAAGAGGCAATTAAAAAGGCGGATTCGGCTCCTAAACAAAAGGTTACCGATTTAATATCCATCATGTTTGAGGAAATGCCGGTTAATTTAAAAGAACAAAATGAAATATATCAAGCAAAGGAGTCGAAGTAAGTCATGGCTCAAATGACAATGATTCAAGCAATTACTGATGCACTTCGTACGGAATTGAAAAATGACCCTAAAACGTTAGTATTCGGCGAAGACGTTGGCGTAAACGGCGGTGTATTCCGAGCGACAGAAGGCCTTCAAAAAGAATTTAGTGAAGATCGTGTATTTGACACTCCTCTTGCCGAATCAGGAATTGGCGGACTAGCAATTGGTCTTGCGATGACGGGATTCCGCCCAATCCCTGAGATTCAATTCTTTGGCTTCGTATTTGAGGTAATGGATTCTATTGCAGGGCAAATGTCACGTATGCGCTACCGTTCAGGCGGTCGTTATCATATGCCGATTACTGTTCGTTCTCCATTTGGCGGCGGTGTCCACACTCCTGAGCTGCATTCCGATAGCTTAGAAGGTTTGATGGCACAAACACCAGGGTTAAAAGTCGTTGTCCCATCTACGCCGTATGATGCAAAAGGATTATTGCTTTCAGCAATCCGTGATAATGACCCTGTCATTTTCCTTGAGCATTTGAAGCTTTATCGTGCTTTCCGTCAAGAGGTGCCAGAGGAAGAGTATACTATTCCGCTTGGTAAAGCTGATGTAAAACGTGAAGGTACTGATTTATCTATTATTACTTATGGTGCAATGGTGCACGAATCTTTAAAAGCGGCAGATGAGTTAGCGAAGGAAGGACATTCTGTAGAAGTAGTCGACTTACGTACAATCAGCCCGCTTGATATCGACACGATTATTGCATCTGTTGAAAAAACGGGCCGTGCGATTGTCGTTCAAGAAGCACAAAAAATGGCCGGTGTTGCTGCCAATGTAGTGGCTGAAATCAATGACCGTGCAATTTTAAGCCTAGAAGCACCAGTTCTGCGCGTGGCTGCGCCGGATACTATTTATCCTTTCTCACAAGCAGAGTCTGTATGGCTTCCAAATTATAAAGACGTAATTGAAACAGCTAAAAAAGTATTAACATTTTAATGAAAAGGGAAATAGGGCTTAACTGTTTCCCTATTGCCCTTGATACTAAAAGCAAACCACAAGCGAAATAGGAGGATGAATACCAGTGTCATTTCAATTTAAAATGCCTGACATCGGTGAAGGTATTCACGAAGGGGAAATTGTTAAATGGTTCATCAAACCTGGAGATCAGGTAAAAGAAGATGATGTCCTTTGTGAAATTCAAAACGATAAAGCTGTAGTAGAAATTCCTTCCCCTGTTGAAGGAACAGTACTTGAAGTATTAATTGGTGAAGGAACGGTAGCAACAGTAGGACAAGTTCTGGTGACTTTTGATGCACCGGGATATGAAGACTTACAATTTAAGGGAGACCATGCGGAAGAACAGCCGCAGCCAGAAGCACAAGCAGCTCCTCAGCCGGCACCTTCTACAGATACGAAACCTGCAGAAGCGCCATCTCAGCCTGCTGCACAGCCTCAAGAAGCTGCAGCCGCACAACCGCAGGCTGATGTGGATCCTAATAGACGCATTATTGCTATGCCATCTGTTCGTAAATATGCACGTGATAAAGGTGTAGAAATCAGTTTAGTGGCTGGAACAGGTAAAAATGGCCGGGTTCTAAAAGAAAATATTGATGCATTCTTAAACGGTGGTGCACAAGCAGCGGCACCTCAAGCAGCAGCACCTGCAGCTGAAACTGCTGAAACGGTTGAATCACCTAAAGCTGCTGCACAAATTCCGCAAGGGCAATATCCGGAAACCCGCGAGAAGTTAAGCGGAATCCGCAAAGCAATTGCGAAAGCGATGGTCAATTCCAAACATACTGCTCCACATGTTACATTAATGGATGAAGTGGATGTAACAAAGCTTGTTGCCCACCGTAAAAAATTCAAGGAAGTTGCTGCTCAGAAAGGCATCAAGTTAACCTTCCTTCCATATGTCGTAAAAGCTTTAACAAGTGCATTGCGTGAATACCCTGTTTTTAATACATCGATTGACGATGCTGCTGGGGAAATTGTTCATAAGCACTACTTTAATATTGGTATTGCTGCTGATACTGAAAAAGGTCTATTAGTTCCGGTTGTTAAGGATGCAGACCGTAAATCAGTTTTCTCAATCTCACAAGAAATTAATGAATTGGCTGACAAGGCTAGAAGCGGAAAGCTAGCTCCTGATGAAATGAAAGGCGGCTCATGCACAATTAGCAATATCGGTTCTGCTGGAGGCCAATGGTTTACTCCAGTCATTAACCATCCTGAAGTGGCTATTTTAGGAATTGGCCGAATTGCCGAGAAACCTATTGTTAGAAATGGCGAAATTGTTGCAGCCCCTGTATTAGCCATCAGCTTAAGCTTCGACCATCGCATGATTGACGGTGCAACTGCTCAGAATGCACTAAATCATATCAAGCGATTGTTGAACGATCCAGAACTATTGTTAATGGAGGCGTAAGAAAAATGGTAGTTGGAGATTTTCCGATTGAAACAGAAACTATAGTCATCGGCTCTGGTCCTGGCGGGTATGTGGCAGCTATTCGTGCTGCTCAACTAGGACAAAAGGTAACAATTGTAGAAAAGGAATATGTAGGCGGAGTATGTTTAAATGTCGGCTGTATTCCTTCAAAAGCTTTAATCGCTGCAGGTCATCGTTATGAAACTGCCCTTCATTCCGAGGGCTTCGGGATTACAGCTGAAAATGTAAAGGTTGACTTCTCGAAGGTTCAAGAATTTAAAGCTGGTATTGTAAAAAAATTAACCGGCGGTGTTGAAGGCTTATTAAAAGGGAATAAAGTGAATATTGTACGCGGAGAAGCATACTTTGTGGATGCTAATACTCTTCGTGTAATCAATGAAGATTCTGCTCAAACTTATACTTTTAATAATGCTATTATTGCAACTGGTTCCCGTCCTATTGAACTGCCGGCATTTAAATATTCAAAGCGTGTTCTAAATTCGACTGGTGCCCTTAATCTAAACGAAATTCCTGAGAAAATTGTCGTGATTGGCGGCGGTGTTATCGGGATTGAACTTGGCGGTGCTTATGCAAACTTTGGCAGTCAGGTGACGATTTTAGAAGGTGCCGAGGAAATTTTAGGCATGGGTGTTTTTGATAAGCAAATGGCGGCCTTGGTTAAGCGCAACATGAAGAAAAAAGGTGCGGAGTTCTATACGAAAGCCTTGGCTAAAGGTGTGGAAGAGACAGAAAACGGCGTCGTGGTAACCTTTGAAACAAAAGGTGAAGAAAAGAAAATCGAAGCCGATTACGTTTTCGTCATGGTTGGACGTCGTCCGAATACTGATGAAATGGGTCTTGAACAAGCTGGGGTGAAATTATCTGAGCGCGGATTGATCGAAATCGACAAACAATGCCGAACTAATATTAGCAATATTTACGCTATTGGTGATGTCGTGGCAGGCCCTCAATTAGCCCACAAGGCATCATACGAGGCTAAAATTGCGGCGGAGGCAATTTCGGGACATCCTTCTGAAATTGATTATTTAGGAATTCCTGCCGTTGTATTCTCTGAGCCTGAGTTGGCTGCAGTCGGATATACTGAAGCGCAGGCGAAGGAAGAAGGAATGGAAGTAACGGTTGCTAAGTTCCCATTTGCAGCAAATGGCCGTGCTCTATCGCTTGACTCAAGTGATGGTTTCTTACGATTAGTTACGCGGAAAGAAGACGGCCTTGTAATCGGTGCACAAATTGCCGGTGCAAACGCTTCTGACATGATTGCTGAGCTTGGCCTTGCGATTGAAGCAGGGATGACTGCCGAAGATTTGGCTATGACTATCCATGCCCACCCAACCCTTGGTGAAATCACTATGGAAGCAGCGGAAGTAGCTCTAGGAAGTCCAATTCACATCCTTAAATAATAAAAAAAGTCCCTTTCGTACCTAAACACGAAAGGGACTTTTTTTATGGGGAAAACAAATATTTGCAGTTAGTAATGCAAAATTTTACAAATAATTTGCTGTTCCTATAATATAATTATTTTAATAAATGTAACTGCGTGGTGACAAAGATGAGGGTTTATATCGTCATGATGCTGCAATTTATTATTTGGAGTGGCTATACATTAATCGAATGGCTGTCAAAACACGATCAGCTTCTATTCAAAGTTATTATGTTTTTTGTCTTTTTTTATTTGGCTTTCATTATTGGCAACAAAATCACCAATTCTTTCCGCAAAACGCTTTTTATTACCACATTAAGCCTAGTGGTCTATACATCAATCCATTACACCATGGCACGTTATATACATTGAAAAAAGCTCCTTTTAGGAGCTCGGGCTGTCGAGAAACCCTCGGCAGCCTCTATTTTTATTCGTATTCTTTAACAATGCACCGCGTTAATTTGTTGTAATATTATTAATACATAGACTTTTCAACATGTCTGTTGATTTGCGCTCCAGGCACTTCGCTTTCCGCGGGCGTGCCGGGGAGCCTCCTCGGCGCAAGCTCCTGTGGGGTCTCCCACTGCCCCGTACTCCCGCAGGAGTCTTCGTGCCTTCCGCGCAAATCAACAGGTGTTAATAAAAAGACCTGCAACTCAAACAATAAATAATAAAATATGTGGTGAAATTAATGTTTAAGCCAAAAGTGTCCAGCCAAAGTGAATACGAATTTGTTTCTATTGATGAATTAGTTCCAGACAACCACCTTCTTGGCTTGATTGATAAATATATAGATTTTTCATTTCTTTTAGAAAAAGTTCGTCCATTTTATAGTGAGGATAATGGCTGCCCATCTGACCCACTAATTCTTTTTAAAATGATGTTTATTGGATACCTTTTTGGTATTCGATCTGAAAGACAACTAGAAAGAGAAGTTAAAATGAACATTGCCTACCGGTGGTTTTTAGGTTTAAAATTCCACGATCCGGTCCACATCATTCGACGATCAGTTGGAATCGCCAACATCGTTTCAAAGTTATCAATACGGAAATTGATACCGATATATTTCAGGAAATATTTGATGAGATTGTTCTGCAGGCAATGAATCATAAAATGGTTGGCGGTCGTGTTTTATTTACTGATTCCACTCATTTAAAGGCAAACGCCAATAAGCATAAGTATACAAAGGAAGAGGTAAAAGTAGAGACTCGCGAATATTTTGAGGAACTTAATAAAGCTATAGAAGAGGATAGAATTAATCATGGAAAAAAGCCGTTAAAGGAAAAAGAAGAGAAGAAAGAGACAAAAGAAATTCGGGTATGGGAGGAGTAAAAAGAGAAGGTAAGAATAAATCGCTTATCTAAATCAGGAAAACAGCTTTATAAATTTAGAAAGGAAAAAATTGAGCGAAGCTTCGCAGACTCAAAAGAGCTGCACGGGCTTCGCTACTGCCGGTTACGTGGGATAAAAAAGCAAGTGAGCAGGCCCTTCTTACTGCAGCTTGCCAGAACATGAAAAAGATTGCAACACACTTATTCAGACTAGAAAAAGTGTGTTGTAGTTCTTTAGATTGATAATCTCCCTGTTGATTGGAGCGGAAGGTGCGCAGACTCCTGCGGGAGTACGGGAAAGGGGAGACCCCACAGGCGCGGAACGCGCCGAGGAGGCTCCCCGAACCGCCCGCGGAAAGCGAAGCACTTGGAGCGGAAATCAACAGGCCCATTAGCAGCGACAATTTTTCATAAAAAATGAATTTTCGGATTCTGATAAAATAAAAAATTGCCGAGAAAAATATACTTTCTCGACAATCTGAGCTCCTTTTAGGAGCTTGGATTATCAAAAAACATTCGATAGCTTTTCAACAAGTCTGTTGAAGCTCCCTTTGGGAGCTTATTTTCTTGGGTAAAAGTACATAATTCTTTCGTTAAAGAGGTGCAATTCGCCTTGAAGCTTTTTGGCTAGGAATTTGCAAAATTCATTTGCTTTTCCTTTATCTCCGTATGTAGATTGTTCCGGCAAGGTAACCTGAATATATGTCTGCTCATATTCCCCGCCTTCTTCTGTTTTGACAGTTTCTTTATCAACACCTATTAAAATGGCAAAGTAACGTTCATGGTCAGAATGTAAATAAAACCAGTTTCCTTTTCCTTCAGCCGTTTCTTTTATCTCATAAGGTAGTGCTGCATCCTCAAATTGCCAATTCAGCTGATCGCCAGTTTTGCTTGTAATGTCTTTATAGTAATGAAATAAATCCTTTACTTCTTCGATTGTAATCGTTTGCTTCGCTGATGAAGGCACGAGCTTTATATATGCATTTAAAGCCATCATTATCCCCCTTATATACCTGTAATATCACCTCTTTTATTCTAGCATTGAATAAAAAATAATGACAACTTAAATAGGTATATTTATAAACTTTTCTTTATTTGTACAGTTTGAAGCTAAAATGTTTGTTATTGGGACAATTTTAACTCCTATTTAAATTATTATTTTTAAATGTGACATACAATTAGGCTTGAAATTTTTAATGTGATATATTATTATGATTTCAAGGATAGTAAATCGCTTTCAATTTAGTGATAATTCCACAAAAAAGGGGACTAATAAGCATGGGTACTATTGTATGCCAAACTTGTAATTCAACAATTGATCATTTTGAAGATGAAAAAGTAACGGTTCTCTATTCAAAATGCGGCTGCTGCTGCGAAAGCCATGGGGAAAAAGAAGTGAAATAAATATAATTTACTTAAAAATAAACAGGATTCCATTAGGAATCCTGTATTTTTTATTTGCTATTGAATTGCCTTATATTCTTTAATAACCCGGATTGTTTTCAGTTCATCGTCCTCCGGTCCTTGAACAGGCAGTCCGGCCTCCAGGTTTTTCTTTATATAGTGGAGGTTTTCTTTCGTAATAATCTCACCAGGAATAAAAATTGGGATTCCTGGAGGATACACCATAATGAATTCAGCAATTATTCTGCCCTCAGATTTCTCCAGGGCTACTACTTCCGTTTCAGAGTAAAACGCATCCCTCGGAGTTAAGGCAAGCAAAGGAATTTCCGGCAGGAGAACCTCAACAGGCTCGATCTTTTCAGAACGATTCTCATACTCTTTAGAAAGCTCCCTTAGGGCGGTTACTAAAATATCCCCTTCATTTTCCGTATCTCCTAAAGTAATGATACAGAGGATGTTGTAAAGGTCAGACATTTCCACTTCAATATTGTGCTTTTCACGGAGCCATTTTTCTACTTCATAGCCAGTAAGCCCTAAATCTTTGACGGAAATAATCAGTTTTGTCGGGTCATAATCAAATATGGCTTTGGAATCTAAAATTTCTTCACCAGGGCAATAAAGATGTTCTATTTCGTTCACTCTTTGACGGATGGACTGCGCAAGGCGAATCGTTCTGTCAATTAATTCTTTTCCTTTCATCACCAGCTGTTTCCTGGCAACATCCAGCGAAGCCAATAATAAATAAGAAGTGGATGTTGTCGTAAGCATGCTGAGAATGGATTGAACATGTTTAACCGAAACAAGACCTTCTTTAACATTTAAAATGGAGCTTTGCGTCATCGAACCGCCAAGCTTATGGACGCTGGTTGCAGCCATATCCGCACCTGCCTGCATGGCTGATATTGGAAGGTCTTCATGGAAATGAATATGAACTCCATGGGCCTCGTCTACAAGGACAGGCACTTCGTAAGAGTGGGCAATTTCCACGATTCTTTTTAAGTCGGCGGAAACTCCAAAGTAAGTAGGGTTAATGACTAATACTCCTTTGGCATCAGGGTGCTGTTCAAGTGCTTTTTCCACTGATTCCGGTGTAATACCATGGGAAATCCCCAGCTCCATGTCAATTTCCGGATGGATAAATACCGGAATTGCACCTGAAAAGACAATGGCCGACATGACTGATTTATGGACATTTCGTGGCACAATGATTTTATCTCCAGGGCCGCAAACTGCCATAACCATTGTCATAATGGCTCCGCTGGTGCCTTGGACTGAAAAGAAAGTATGGTCGGCACCAAAAGCTTCTGCCGCCAATTCCTGGGCCTGCTTAATCATTCCTTTAGGTGAATGAAGGTCATCAAGCGGTCCAATATTAATTAAGTCAATGGAAAGAGCATTCTCACCAATGAACTCTCGGAATTCCGGATCCATACCGGCTCCTTTTTTATGTCCAGGTATATGAAATTGAATTGGATTTCTATTGGCATGTGCTAATAAACCGCTAAAGAGCGGTGTTTGATTTTGGGACAATTTATACACACCTCTTATTAAGATCTCTTGTAAATAAAGATTCAAAAAAACAAATTGAATTATAGCATTAAATATGTGGTCTGCATAGGAATTCTGAAAATTTTTATCCGAATGGATTTATAAAATTTAGTTTCCCAAAAGAAAAGGAAATTTACCCGTTTGAAACGAAATAACAAATAACGACTAATTAAGGAGTGATTTTTCAAATGAATTGGCAGACACGAGTAACAGAAATATTAAATATCCGCTATCCAATTATTCAAGGCGGGCTTGCGTATTTAGCTTATTCTGATTTAGCCGCAGCCGTATCCAATAGTGGCGGCCTTGGGCAAATTACGGCCATGTCCTTGGCAAGTCCTGAACTTCTTAGAGAAGAAATTAAGAAGGTTAGAGAATTAACCGATAATCCTTTTGGAGTGAACTTTGCCATCGGGCAAACCGGAAGGCCTTTTGCTGACTTTTTGCAGGTGGCTATTGATGAAGAGGTACCTGTTATTTCTATGACTGGCGGAAATCCGGCTCCTATTTTTGAACAATTAAAGGGTACATCCATTAAAAAGCTTGTCCTTGTTGCTGCAAGAAGGCAGGCAGTGAAAGCGGAGGAACTTGGCGCTGATGCTGTAATGGTAGTTGGGCAGGAAGGAGGAGGGCATCTCGGCCGTGAAGATCTAGGTACTATGGTGTTAATCCCTCAGGTTGTCGATTCAGTGTCAATACCGGTTATTGCTTCGGGCGGAATAGGTGATGGCAGAGGGCTAATGGCCGCACTCAGTTTAGGTGCTGAAGGAATAGAGATGGGTACTCGTTTTATTGCCACTAAGGAATGTGTTCATGCTAATGATGTGTATAAAAATGCATTGATTGAAGGCACTGAAACTGATACAGTGGTGATTAAGCGCTCGCTCGGCGCACCAGCAAGAGCAATTGCGAACACATGGACAGATAGAATTCTTGAAATTGAAAAGAATCATGGCGGTTATGAAGAGCTTAAGGATTTTATTAGTGGAAAAGCTAATCAACAGTACATTTATAATGGTGAAGTTGATAAAGGCTTCGCTTGGGCAGGTCAGGTCATGGGACTCATTAAAGACGTACCGTCTACTGCCGAGCTTTTTGATCGGATTATCCTTGAAGCTGAACAAATTCGCCGGAAGTGGAAAGAATAAGAAACAATACAAAAGAAAGTCAGCAGGTGAGATCACATGGAATATCAGTATCCAATAGACTACAGATGGTCGACAGAGGAAATTGTTGATGTCGTTCATTTCTTTGAAGCCATTGAAAAAGCGTATGAGTCCGGAATTGAACGCGACCAGCTGATGTCCGTATACCGGAGATTTAAGGAAATTGTCCCAAGTAAAGCAGAGGAAAAGACCGTTTGCGGTGAATTTGAAGAAATCAGCGGATATTCATCCTATCGGGCCATTAAAAAAGCAAAAGAAGCTTCTCCCGGTGAGAGGATTATGATGAAATAAACAAAGGAGACATTAGCTGTCTCCTTTGTTTATTTCAAATTACAAGCAATTTTATATATTGGTGCAACCTTTTGGAATACATTTTCGATTTCGTTTATCAAGCCTTCAGAGCCAAGCGCGATGGCAGCTTCTCTATCTATCGTATAGCCGCACAATAGTTCTGCTTTTTTAACTGTTTGTAAGCGGTCGATAAGCCCCTTTAATTCTTCCTTTGACATTTCCCTGTGTGAGAAAGTATCAGGCTTCGTATGATCAGCAGACCACGCAAATTCTTTTGGTATTTCTTTAAATATCTTGGTCAATTTTTTTGACAGACGCTCTGCAATTACTTCCTTCTGTGGAGCTTCATAAATAACTGCAAACCAAATAAATAAATGGGTATGCCATAAGCCGATTTGAAAATGAGGCAGCATTTTATAGCCGCGCGGATTATTGGCGAAAGCCACCCAGGTATCCTTTGGAGGATTAACTGTCCGCCTTGCATGTTTGGCAATATGAACAAACATTTCATCACCAGTTAATACATTCAAGGCTGGGGCGAAATGATGGCCCAATTGCTCTAATTTAGGACGAATGGAGGTTTTTAAGGCTTCCATTCTATTCTCCAATCCCGCGACTAAAAACACATTAAAATCTTCTTCGGTAAATCCTTTAAAATCCATCCCTATACCTCCTATAAGCCATTCCCCAAACATTGTAGCATAATGCCTTTACAGACATGAAATGAACAGCATTCTGGGTTAAAGCACATATTTGTTCCAACATTTCAAAATGCCTCATATTATACAGTAAAAAATAAACCGAAATGAATCCTAGGGGGAGGAGAAAAGGTGAAGCAGTTGATGAATACATCACTTAAAAAAGTTGGCGAAAAGCAAAAAGCAGCAGTTCTAAGATTGGAAATGGACTATGAATTAGCAGTTTTATTTGAAGCGATTGAAGAAAAAGACGAGAAAAAAATTAAAGAATGCAAACAGAAGCTTGAAAGAATCCGTTTAGAATTAATGCGGCTAAAAGCTTTATAAAAATAAATTTGTATTAATAATTTAAGGGGATACAAAATAGAATGAAACGAAAAGTTTTCATAATCTAAACGAACTCCAATGTGGACGGGGGAGTTCGTTTATTATTGTGTTTGGAAAAAAGTTAATAAAAGTAAAAAAGGAATAAAGGCGCAAAAAGTTGATGATTGGCTTATCTTTGATTAAGCTATAGATACATGAAATTTTTTCCGTATCTCATACTACATACATCGAAAGCTCACAAGAAATAAAGATAAATTGGAGTGAAGAAGGATGAATTGGGAAAGTCTTTATTCCCAGGCAAAACAATGGGTAAACGAAGCCGGAGAGAGTATTCGGAAATCCTTTAATCAGCGCTTAAGTATTCAAACCAAATCAAATGCCAATGATTTAGTAACGAATATCGATAAAGAAACGGAACAATTTTTTATCAAAAAAATAAAAGAGGCCTACCCTCATCATAAAATCATGGGAGAAGAAGGGTTCGGAGATAAATTGGACAGCCTTGAGGGAATCGTCTGGATGATTGATCCAATCGATGGAACGATGAACTTTATTCATCAGCAAAGGAATTTTGCGATTTCTATCGGGGTTTATGAAGACGGTGTTGGCAAAATTGGGTTAGTTTATGATGTGGTTCATGATGAATTGTATCATGCTTTTTCCGGCAAGGGAGCCTATCTGAATGAAACTCCGATTGCGAATTTAAGCGAGACTTCAGTGAAAAAGTCCATTATTGCCTTGAACGCAACATGGGTAATGAAAAATCACCGAATTGACCATAATTTGTTAATTCCATTAGTTAGGGATGCAAGAGGGACGAGATCCTATGGGTCGGCGGCTTTAGAAATGGTGTTCGTAGCTACTGGCAGAGTAGACGCATATATCTCCATGCGTTTGTCCCCCTGGGATTATGCTGCAGGGGCCGTGATTATTAAGGAGCTTGGTGGAGTTGTCACTAATTTAAGGGGAGAGAAGCTGGATTACCTTACACAAGACTCCCTTTTTGTTGCTAAGCCGGGGCTGCATCAAACGATTCTTCAAGAATATTTAAAGGGCGGAAAATGGTAAGAGGCTGACTTAAACAAGGTCAGCCTCTTTTTTTTAGCTAATAAGAAAGTATAAATTCAACTACGCCTCATGAGCCGTCCTAACGGACTCGCCAATCGGCGAGTTTTCATTTATAACGTTCCGTTTTCACGCATTTTCTTTTTTGTTTTAAAACCAAGTCCCATGATAACGATAACAGCAATAATACATCCTAATATCCCTAGCAGGCTTTTTTCGGCTATAGCAACACCTATTCCCATAATGCATGCTGCTGCAAGAATTGCATAAATGAGGAACGGCCATTTCACATCTTTCATGATCTTTGCTCCTTTATCAAAACTTTATTTTTCATTCTACAATAAAATACTTTTAGGTTTCCACTCTTATTATGGTATAATGTTTTAGTTGTAAATGAAACTATAAATAGATTTTACCCGAAAATAGTCAGGAGATGGAACTTCTTTGAAGAAAAGAGATAATATAAGAAACATTGCAATTATTGCGCACGTTGACCACGGAAAAACCACTTTGGTGGATCAGTTATTAAAACAGGCAGGAACGTTCCGTTCAAATGAGCATGTTGATGAACGAGCCATGGATTCCAATGATTTGGAAAGAGAGCGCGGCATTACAATCCTTGCCAAAAATACTGCTATTCAATATAAAGATACAAGAATTAACATCCTGGATACTCCCGGACACGCTGACTTCGGCGGGGAAGTAGAGCGGATTATGAGAATGGTCGATGGTGTGCTGCTCGTGGTGGACGCCTATGAAGGCACTATGCCGCAAACAAGATTTGTGTTAAAAAAGGCGTTGGAACAAAATCTGACTCCAATCGTGGTGGTAAATAAAATCGACCGTGACTTTGCCCGTCCAGCCGAGGTTGTAGATGAAGTTATCGACTTGTTTATCGAACTGGATGCCAATGAGGACCAATTAGAATTCCCTGTCATCTATGCATCCGGCATCAATGGAACAGCAAGTTTGACTCCGGATAAACAAGATGAAAATATGCAGTCATTATACGAAGCCATTATTGAACACATTCCTTCACCAGTCGATAACAGGGAGGAACCGCTGCAATTTCAGGTAGCCCTTCTAGATTACAGTGACTATGTAGGAAGAATTGGTATTGGCCGTGTCTTCCGCGGAACGATGAAAGTGGGACAACAGGTTGCTTTAATGAAGCTTGATGGCTCAGTCAAACAGTTCAGGGTAACGAAAATTTTTGGTTTCTTTGGATTAAAGCGTGAGGAAGTTCAAGAAGCGGTTGCCGGTGACTTAGTGGCTGTTTCCGGTATGGAGGATATTAATGTCGGGGAAACCGTCTGTCCAGTAGAAAATCAGGAAGCCCTGCCAGTGCTAAGGATTGATGAACCGACCCTGCAAATGACTTTTGCTGTCAATAACAGTCCATTTGCCGGCCGTGAAGGAAAATATTTAACATCCAGAAAGATTGAGGAAAGACTTCAAGCTCAATTGCAAACAGACGTCAGCTTACGTGTCGAAAATACAGACTCGCCAGATGCATGGATTGTTTCCGGACGCGGAGAACTGCACCTTTCCATCTTAATTGAAAACATGCGCCGTGAAGGATATGAGCTTCAAGTATCTAAACCAGAGGTTATTGTTAAAGAAATTGATGGAGTACGCTGTGAGCCAATCGAGAGGGTACAAATTGATGTTCCTGAGGAGCATACCGGTTCTGTCATGGAATCTCTTGGAGCTCGTAAAGGTGAAATGCTTGATATGATTAATAATGGAACAGGTCAGGTTCGGCTAATATTTAATGTTCCTGCCCGCGGCTTAATTGGCTACACAACAGAATTTTTGACGCTGACCAGAGGATACGGAATCATCAATCATACATTTGACAGCTACCAGCCAATGGCTACGGGCCAGGTTGGCGGAAGAAGACAAGGTGTTCTTGTCTCAATGGAGTCGGGTAAAGCATCAACTTATGGTATTATGCAAGTGGAAGACCGCGGAACCATTTTTGTTGAGCCGGGAACGGAAATTTATGAAGGAATGATCGTAGGGGAACATACCCGAGAAAATGACCTGACAGTTAATATTACGAAGGTTAAGCAGGCAACAAACGTTCGCTCTGCCAATAAAGATCAGACTTCTGTTATTAAAAAACCTCGTCTCTTGACCTTGGAGGAATCTTTGGAGTATTTAAATGACGATGAATTTTGTGAAGTGACTCCACAATCAATTCGTCTTCGTAAGAAAATTCTTGATAAAAACGAACGGGAACGTTTGGCTAAAAAGAAAAAATATGCTGAAATGAGTTAATAAAAGGAGTGCAATTTAAATGGAAGGATTCTCCCCCACTCTAAGATTTTTCATGCAGCTTACAGATGTTAAAACGGCTGTTTGGCTACAGTTTATATATATCGTGATTTTAGCTGTCGTTGTATATAAATTGGGATATGCGAAGAAGCTGCCTCTTTTAAAAAACGTGGTCATTTATACTTGTCTCGTAATTGGATGCTTAGTTTTGCTGATTCTTTCTTATGCATTGCCAGTAGCCGAAGCGTTAGCTGTATCTGCGCTAATCTTAATAATATATAAAATCCGCCTGTATCAATCGAAAAAGCAGCAGTCGGAGGCAAAGTGATGGGGGGATACGATGAATTCCGTTCAGGATGTTTTATATAATTGGCTGACAATAAAAGTAGTTAGTGATGCCCGTCCGGAAGATACGGCTGCGATAGATACCTTAAAGCATTTCGAACGAATGCTTAAGGATGAATACCATATTAGCAAAGTTGAAATTACGCACGATGAAGTGATGTACTATGTTGCCTATCAGCAGGGGGAAGATAGTAAAAAAACACGTTTCCCACGGGAATTAATTGAAGTTATGCTGGACCAAATCAGTAGAGAACCAGAGAAATACGAAAACTTTCCTATTGCAGATTAAAAAAAGAGGCTGACCGGAAAAGTCAGCCTCTTTACCATTCATCCCTATCTGATTTTGGCCTGAGAAAACGGAAATTTCCGGTTTCCAGCCGGTCGTTCGTTTTTTTCGCTATACGTTCCTGACATGGATCGCACATATATGTATGGATTGGACGATTTCTTAAACGTTTTGCCTCTGGAGATTCGTCATCAATCGTTTCAATTTTATCACAAAGCACGCATTTAACTCTCATTATGCACCTCTTTATATTTCTTGGTTACTACTTATTATACTATAGTATCAAGGCTGTCTGTAGGGGAACGTTGTATTAGTTGAAGAAAAAAAGAGATAGTAGTAATATGGGAATATCTGTTTTAAGGCAGCATTGAAGAAAAAGGAGTTGAAAATAGAAATGGTCAATCAAGTCGAACCAAAATTAATTAAACCTTTATATGAGGAATTGCAAAAAGAAAGATTTGTTACGCTGGCTACCGTTGATTATGAAACAGGTGGACCAAATGTCAGCGCTATATCCTGGGTGCTTGCAAAAGATGAAAATATCATCTATTTTGCGGTTGATAACCGTTCCAGAATCATTGAAAATATAAATAAAAATAACCATGTCGTTATTAATATTATCGCAAATGAGTCTACATACTCCATCCAGGGAGAAGCTAATTTAAAAGAAGAAAGACTGAAAGACGTTCCGTTGAAACTGGCCCTTATTGAAGTGAAAATTAAGGAAGTAAGGGATGTCATGTTTTATGGCTCTAAAATTGTTCAGGAAGTCCAATATGACAAAACCTATGATAAAAATGCCGCTGAAAGATTGGACAGGCAGGTCATGGATGCAATAAGAAAAGCTTAGCCTACAGCTAAGCTTTTTTCTCATTTATGATAATTAGACTGTTTTTCCTGCTCTTTTTCAAGCTGGTTTTCTTGTTTTGCAGGGAGCTTTTTATCGGGTTCTTCCGTTGCGTTTTTCGGATTAGGGGTTATCAAATCTCCGGGTATTTCCGGCATTAACCTCCCGGCAACGTCAGCTAGCTCCTCCATAATCCCTTTGATTGGACGCCCGTTGTTTATATCCGCCTGAATTTCTTTGAGCCGCTCAGTGGTATCGGCATCTGCTACAACGATGGCATTGGCACCATACCGATCCTTTTTGAGGCTTTCTGCCACGGAATATTTTATAGTCCCCACCTGAGAACGGTCAATTTTGGCATTTACATCGATTCCAACGATTGCGTAACGCCCTATTACCACGGCAGTTGCATCATTTACATTCGGTACGCTTGTCGCCAGTTCCACCAACCGCTTTGATATTTCCTGGCCCGTTTTTCGGTCTACACTTTCTATGTAGCTATTTTTTACATTTACTAATTTATTTTGTTGATTTTTTGCCGTCTCGTTATTTTGATTCGTATTACATCCCGTTAATAATAAGAAAATGGCAGCTGTCACTAAAATCTTCTTCATAAAAAACCCTCCCAAAAAGCTAATTAAAAGACTGGGAAAATTCACATAATATTCTATTTGATATGAAGGTCCCAACTAACAATTATTGTGCGGAACACCTTCTATCTTTATTCCAATAAACATATATTTTACCAAAGTCCAACCGGCAAAATGGCATGTATAGTAATGTTACACTTTCCTTACACCAAGTAAAGCAGGAGGCGTCGCTTTGAGTAAAATATACGTGTTAGATACAAACGTCTTATTACAAGACCCGTATTCCATTTTTTCCTTTCAAGATAATGAAGTAGTTATTCCTGCAGTCGTACTTGAAGAAGTGGACTCAAAGAAAAGGTACATGGATGAAATCGGTAGAAATGCTAGGCATGTATCAAGATTAATTGATGGTCTCAGAGCCTCGGGAAAGCTCCATGAAAGAATCCCGCTCGAAAATGGAGGAACCATCAGAATTGAGCTGAATCACCGATCATTTCATGAGCTTCAGGATATTTTTGTTGAAAAAACGAATGATAATCGAATTCTTGCGGTTGCGAAGAATTTGTTTTTAGAGGAACAAACAAAGGAGAATGGAAAACCCGTTATTCTAGTCAGCAAGGATGCATTAGTAAGAGTAAAAGCAGATGCCATCGGACTATCTGCAGAGGATTTTCTAAATGACCGGGTGGTGGAAGTTGATTCTTTATATACGGGATTTCTTGAGGTCTATATCCCAAAAGACCTGTTAAACCGTTATTATGAGAAAGGAGAACTTCTACTCTCAGAAATCGCCAATTATACCTTTTATCCAAACCAATTTCTGATATTAAAGGATTCCCTCGGAAGCTCGGCCTCGGCGATTGGGATGGTTAATATAACGGCCAAGAAGGTCAAGAAGCTAGCGCTGAACCAAGAGCATGTTTGGGGAATTCATTCCCGGAATGTACAGCAAACAATGGCAATCGAATTGCTGCTGCGAAAAGATATCCCGCTAGTAACTTTAATCGGCAAAGCAGGAACAGGAAAAACCTTGCTGGCATTAGCCGCTGGACTTATGCAGACAGAGGATTTTCACGAATATAAAAAACTGCTCGTCGCCCGGCCGATTGTTCCGGTCGGCAAGGATTTAGGCTTTTTGCCAGGTGAAAAGCAGGAAAAGCTGCGGCCGTGGATGCAGCCAATTTTTGATAATTTGGAATTTCTATTTAATACAAAAAAACCTGGGGAACTGGATGCAATATTAGCTGGTATGGGATCCATTGAGGTGGAGGCACTAACTTATATTCGGGGGAGGAGTCTTCCTAAGCAATTTATTATTATCGATGAAGCGCAGAATCTGACCAAGCATGAAGTGAAAACGATTATAACCAGGGTTGGAGAGGACAGTAAGATCGTTTTAATGGGGGATCCGGAGCAGATTGATCATCCATATCTTGATGCTTATAATAACGGTTTAACCTATGTCGTGGAGAAATTTAAAAATCAAGTTATTTCCGGTCATGTGAAACTATTAAAAGGGGAAAGGTCAGGATTGGCACGGCTAGCCGCGGATTTATTGTAAGTAAAAACGGGCAAGATTGCCCGTCCTATTTTACGATAAAACCTTTTACTTTTTTAATAGGGTTTTGCTGGTTTGAGCCGTCGCCAAAATAAACGTAAACAGGGCCATCAGCGGACAGCTGCTTGCCTTTATCTGAGAATCCCAAAATCAACTCATAGGCCTCATTTATGGGCAGCTCATAATTATCATCTTCTGTTTCAATTACAAGCACTGATGCGGTGCTTGCCGGCTCGGAATTTTTCAGAAATGGTTTAAATAGAATTCCGAAGGTTCCGGTTAGCATCTTTTGTTTTTCATATATGCGCTCTGTTTTTAATGTCGGAGGGAAGACGGCTCCTTCCATGATTTCACGGTCCCAGTGCTTTGACACGGCTTTCGTATATGCTTCCGTAGAATCGGTATTATCTTTTTCAGTTAAAAAATGCGTAGTTAAATCAAGCCGGCGATCATCGAAAATCCAAACACTTGGGTCAAGTGTGATTGGATATTTTACTTTACCTTTTATATTGATAATGCGTTCCATGGTCAATCCTCCTTATTTACATTATTAAGTATAGCCTTTTTCTGCTCGAAAGTCATAATTATTCAATCGAGCGGCAGCTAAGGCTTATTGTTCTTGCAATTTTTCGCTGCAAAAGGTAAAATTTATAGATAAGTTGAATATTCGCTCTGAAATGGGGGGATCAATGTTGGCGTCTGAAATGATCGTGAATCACCAGGAAAAAGCTTTTGCCTTATTGCAGGCAGACGCTGAAAAAATATTAAAGCTTATCAAAGTGCAAATGGACAATCTCACGATGCCTCAATGCCCTCTTTATGAAGAGGTGTTGGATACCCAAATGTTTGGCCTATCTAGAGAAATAGACTTTGCGGTAAGATTGGGCTTAATAGATAGCAAGGATGGGAAAGCGATTTTAGATCAATTGGAACGAGAACTATCTGCGCTTCACGATGCATCCATAAAAAAATAACACAAAAGGACTCAAACAATGCTTGCGATTGTTTGAGTTTTTTGTTATATATAGAGTTAATATTTTTTACCTCATTTTTCTGAATTTTCTCTATTAAAATCTTGTAACAAATAATTGTTTCCTCAAGTCATAACATGAAATTTCGATTATAATAGAATGGTATAAACCTAAATTGAAAATGAGGATGTAAGCATGGTAAAGAAAATATTAAAATCATATGATTATTCTCTAATCATTGCCATTATACTTTTATGTACTTTTGGTTTAATCATGATCTATAGCTCCAGCATGGCCTGGGCCGTCCAAAGGTATGATGTGCCAAGTGATTATTTTTATCAAAAGCAAAAAATGTGGCTGCTATTGTTTGCTTTCATCTTCCTTTTTACAGCTATCATTCCGTATAAAATTATGAAGTTTACGCAAGTAATGGTATTTATTGTTCTGACCTCCCTTATCACTTTATTGGGACTTTTCGTATTTGGTACTGTCGCAGGCGGTGCACAAAGCTGGTATCAGATTGGTGGTTTTAAATTTCAGCCTTCTGAATTTGTGAAACTGGCAATTATCATTTATTTGGCAGCTGTTTATTCGAAAAAGCAGGATTATATCAATCAATTTAACAAAGGGGTACTACCTCCAATTTTCTTTCTTTTTATAGTTTGTGTATTAATTGCTCTTCAGCCTGATTACGGCACAGCGAGCATCATTGCCCTCATTGCCGGCATGATCATTTTTAGTTCTGGAATGAATTATAAAACGATTGGAAAACTGCTTGTAATGGCTATAATCATTATCCTGCCTCTTTTTATTGCGGCTAAGGGGTTTATCTTTTCTGAAAAACGGCTTGAACGATTCTCATCCTGGGGAGATCCGTTTGCTGATGCCCAAAACGCTGGATTTCACCTTGCAAATTCCTTTATTGCGATAGGGCAGGGCGGTATAAATGGTTTGGGTCTAGGTAAAAGCATTCAAAAGCTAGGCTATTTGCCGGAATCTCATACTGACTTTATTATGGCGGTAATTGCCGAGGAATTAGGAATCTGGGGTGTAGGCTTTGTCATTCTGCTGCTAGCTTATATTGTTTTGCGTGGGATTTATATCGGCTTGCAATGTAAGGACCCCTTCGGAAGTCTCCTCGCGATTGGGATTTCAAGTATGATTGGGATTCAAACATTTATTAATCTTGGCGGGATCTCTGGGGTTATTCCGTTAACAGGTGTTCCGCTGCCGTTCATCAGCTATGGAGGTTCCTCCTTGTTAATGCTGGCTGCGGCAATGGGAATCCTTGTGAACGTTTCTATGTTTGTTAAATATGAGAAAAAATATAAAACCAAAAAACAAACAGTGGATACTAAAGTGCAAAGCGGTAATGGAAAAATTATTTATATGAAATAAAAATGAGGGGGCTGATTATCAGCCTCCCGCATTTTTAAAAATACATAGATTGAGGTGTTTTATATGGCAAGACAAATAAATAAAATATTGGTTGCAAACCGTGGAGAAATTGCAATCAGGGTTTTTCGCGCCTGTACTGAACTGAATATTCGAACTGTTGCGATTTATTCAAAAGAGGATTCCGGCTCTTATCATCGCTATAAAGCAGATGAGGCATATTTAGTGGGCGAAGGGAAGAAACCAATTGATGCCTATTTAGATATTGAAGGAATCATTGGGATTGCTAAAAGAAGTGGTGCAGACGCCATTCATCCGGGCTATGGGTTTTTGTCGGAGAATATCCACTTTGCCAGACGCTGCGAAGAAGAAGGGATTGTGTTTATCGGTCCTGCATCTAAACATTTAGATATGTTTGGCGATAAAGTAAAAGCCCGCTATCAGGCTGAACTGGCGGGAATACCAGTTATACCAGGGAGCGGCGGCCCTGTTAACAGTGTTGAGGAAGTGCTGGAATTTGCCGAAGAATATAGCTTCCCAATCATCATCAAAGCAGCGCTTGGCGGCGGTGGACGAGGAATGAGAATTGTCAGAAGCCGCGAAGAAGTTCGTGAAGCATTTGAACGGGCTAAATCAGAAGCAAAGGCAGCCTTCGGAAACGATGATGTTTATCTGGAAAAATTAATTGAAAAACCTAAACATATTGAGGTTCAGATTATTGGAGATAAAGAAGGAAATATCGTTCATCTTTTTGACAGGGATTGCTCTGTCCAGCGGCGCCACCAAAAGGTGGTCGAGATTGCTCCAAGCGTCTCTCTTACTGATGAGTTAAGAAATCAGATTTGTAATGCGGCTGTAAAATTAATGAAAAATGTCAATTACATCAATGCAGGAACAGTGGAATTTCTAGTTTCGCAGAATGACTTTTATTTTATTGAGGTAAACCCTCGTGTTCAAGTGGAGCATACTATTACGGAAATGGTAACAGGTATCGATATTGTCCAGACACAGATTTTAGTTGCCGAAGGACATGAATTGCATGGGCCTTTAATTGGGATACCGGAACAAGAAAAAATTCTTTTATATGGATATGCTATTCAATCCAGGGTTACAACAGAAGACCCGTTAAATAACTTCATGCCTGATACCGGCAAAATTATGGCGTACCGCTCTGGCGGTGGTTTTGGCGTACGACTGGATGCCGGGAATGGATTTCAAGGCGCAGTCATTACTCCTTACTATGATTCATTATTAGTGAAGCTTTCCACATGGGCATTGACGTTTGAACAGGCCGCTGCAAAAATGGTTCGTAATTTGCAGGAATTCAGGATAAGAGGAATCAAAACGAATATTCCATTTTTAGAAAACGTTGTGAAACATGAATTGTTCCTAAACGGCAAGTATGATACCTCCTTTATTGATACAACACCAGAACTGTTTATTTTCCCAGTCCGTAAAGACAGGGGAACAAAAATGCTGTCCTATATCGGCACCGTCACAGTAAATGGTTTTCCGGGCATTGAAAAGAAGAAAAGACCTGTTTTTTCAAAGCCGCGAATTCCTTCTCTGCCATTTGATTTAGCATATAAAGAAGGGACTAAACAAATTTTAGAAAAGCAAGGAGCAGATGGCCTCGTCCAGTGGGTAAAAGATCAAAAGCAGGTGCTGTTAACTGACACAACTTTCCGGGACGCCCATCAATCATTGCTGGCAACACGGATGCGCACAACTGATATCGCTCATATCGCCGAACCGACAGCAAAGCTATTGCCAGAGCTATTTTCTTTTGAAATGTGGGGAGGAGCTACGTTTGACGTGGCTTACCGGTTCCTTAAGGAAGACCCTTGGGACCGACTCTTGAATTTTCGCGAAAAGATTCCGAATGTTCTTTTCCAAATGTTAATTCGCGGAGCAAATGCTGTTGGGTATAAAAACTATCCTGACAATTTGATCAAGGAATTTGTTACGCAATCAGCGTCGGCTGGGATAGATGTGTTTCGAATTTTTGACAGCTTAAACTGGATCAAGGGAATGGAAGTGGCTATCGACGCTGTAAGGCAGACCGGAAAGATCGCCGAAGCATCCATTTGTTATACTGGGGATATATTGGACCCTACGAGAACGAAATACAATCTTGAATACTATAAAAACCTCGCCAAAGAGCTTGAAAATCAAGGTGCCCATATTCTTGGCATAAAGGATATGGCGGGCCTATTGAAGCCAGAAGCTGCTTACCGGCTTGTGTCAGAATTAAAAGCGACAATCGATATACCAATCCACCTTCATACTCATGATACTAGTGGTAATGGGATTTATACTTATGCCCGTGCAATCGACGGAGGTGTAGATATTGTCGATGTTGCCATGAGTACAATGGCAGGGTTGACCTCCCAGCCGAGTGGTAACTCCCTTTATTACGCTTTAGAAGGCAATCAGCGAAAGCCTGATGTAAACATCGATGCTCTAGAAAAGCTTTCCCATTATTGGGAGGATGTCCGTAAATATTATCAAGATTTTGAGTCCGGAATGATGTCGCCGCATTCGGAAATTTATCAGCATGAAATGCCGGGGGGGCAATACAGCAACCTTCAGCAGCAGGCAAAGGCAGTCGGGCTTGGCGAGCGCTGGGATGAAGTAAAGGAAATGTACTCCCGTGTAAACCAAATGTTTGGCGATATTGTCAAGGTAACCCCATCCTCAAAGGTTGTTGGCGATATGGCGTTGTTCATGGTGCAAAATGACTTAAACGAGGAAGACGTCGTATTAAAAGGAAATTCGCTCGATTTCCCTGATTCAGTTGTTGAATTGTTTGAAGGTTATTTAGGTCAACCGCATGGCGGATTCCCTGAAGAGCTGCAGAAGGTGATTTTAAAAGGCAAGAAGCCTTTGGAAGTGCGACCTGGAGAACTGCTTGAACCAGTTGATTTTAATACGTTACAAGAAGAACTTTATGAGGAATTGGGAAGACAGGTAACTGATTTTGAAATTATTTCGTATGCCCTTTATCCAAAGGTGTTTATGGAATATGCTAAAACAACAGAGCTGTATGGGGATATTTCCGTTCTTGATACTCCAACCTTCTTGTATGGAATGCGCTTGGGTGAAGAAATTGAAGTAGAAATCGAAACAGGTAAAACGCTAATTGTGAAACTAGTTTCGATTGGTCAGCCGCAGGCAGACGGGACAAGAGTCATCTATTTTGAATTAAATGGCCAGCCTCGTGAAGTGGTTATAAAAGATGAGAGTATTAAAGCAAAGGTTGTCTCTAGACTTAAAGGGGATCCGAAAAATGAAAACCATATTTCCGCCTCGATGCCTGGAACAGTTATTAAAGTATTGGTAGAGAAGGGTGAAAAGGTCGAACGTGGTGATCATTTGATGATTACGGAAGCGATGAAGATGGAAACGACCGTTCAAGCACCATTTTCCGGTGTTGTAAAAGACATCTACGCATTAAACGGTGACTCTATCCAAACCGGTGACCTCTTGATTGAACTAGTTAAAGCATAAAGAAAAAGGCTGTCTCAAACTCGAGACAGCCTTTTTTAATGAAAGTTCCTTTTTGACCTTGAATACAAAAGGACAAAATAGCTTAAGAGACCAAATAAACAAGTAATAAAAAAAGCATGCAGTAAGGCGATGTAAAGGTTTAGGCGGCTAAAAATGATAAATGCGCCTGCGGTTACTTGCATTGATACCAAAATCAACGAAATAATCCAGCCCCAATACAGGACTCTTTGGTGCTTATAATGACGGACAGCAAGCACAGTAATGTAAAGGATCCAGAGAAAAATCAAGCCCGCGGCCGTTCGGTGGCCCATTTGCACCCATTCATATAGATTGCTTGGAAGTCCGGGAGAATCGTTTAGACAAAATGGCCAATCCCTGCAGACAAGGCTTGATTTTGTATGACGGACAAGGGCGCCGGTATAAATGACGATATAACTATAAATGGTAACGCCAATAATATGGAAACCCATCCGTTTATCAATATAGAGTTTCTCGGCGGCGAACTTTTTATCGATTTCAAAAATGAGCAGCGTTAATAAGAAAACAGCCGCAAATGAAATGAGAGAAATACCGAAATGTAAAGCCAGGACGAAATCAGATTGTCCCCATTTTACTGCAGCAGCTCCGATTAACCCCTGGAGCAGCAGAAAGAAAAAAGACAGAAAGGAAAGAAATTTTGTTTCCCTTATATGACCGATTGCCTTCCACGACCAAACGGACAATATTAATACCATGATGCCGACTGCACCTGAAACAAGCCGGTGGGCAAGTTCAATAATAAGTTCCGGTGTAATGTCCGAAGGCAGAATCTTGCCGTGGCATAATGGCCAAGATCTTCCGCAGCCCATTCCAGAACCCGTTTTGGTAACGAGTGCCCCGCCGAGTAAAATAAGTATCATTCCAATGGTGGTGGCAACAGCCAACCACTTCAAAGAGCGTCGCAAAAAATTTCACCTCTAACTAAAGTTCAATAATTTGTCAAAAAAAATTCTTGACAGTATAATGGATAAAAAAAGAAGCAAGATTAAAAGTACTTATACATCATAACGAATTATCCAAAAAAAGAACAGAATTTCAGCCTAGTTTCTTATAGGATTTTTTTTGAAAATGGATAATGTTAATTTATCACTATTATTATAGTGGAAAACGTTGAAACTTAAGGTGTAGTCTGTTAGAACTATAGAGGGATGAATTTTTCAAGAGACCGACAGGGTTGCATACTGCAGTCTTAATTCCGACAATCCTATATTCATACTGTTGAAATAAATACATAAAAGACTTCCTTTTTATTTTTTTACAAAACTTTAATGGTCTGAACAAGGGGAAAATAAGAAGAAATTTTATTTAGTCACAAATTAGTCAAAAATTATTCAAAAAAAGTTCACAAAAATTCCCGAAAGTGTGATTTAATATACAGAGAAAGTGTTATTGAAATCACGATATACATAATGAGGGTATGCTTCATCAAGTGATAAAGGACAGTATTAAGAATCAGGAGGAGAAATTAAATGTCCAACTCAAAGGCTGCCATAGGAAATGGTGCGACAAGCCTGGATTCTGTTTCAGAAAAAACATCCGTTTGGAAAGACTTTATGGCCCTTATCAAAATTGGAATCGTTAATTCCAATCTGATCACTGTCTTTACAGGTCTTTGGCTCGCATTGCATTTTTCCGGCCTTAGCTTTTTGAATAATTTAGATATTGTCTTCTTTACAGTGGCGGGTTCGGCTTTAATCGTTGCCGGTTCCTGTGCAATAAACAATTACGTTGACCGGGATATCGATCACTTAATGGAAAGAACAAAATCTAGACCTACTGTTACCGGGAAAGTGGTGCCGGTAAAAGTTCTGGGATTAGGTATTTTACTTATAGGACTGGGAACACTGTTTTTATTGTTTACAACGATAACTGCAACAGTAATAGGACTGCTTGGAGTTTTTAGTTATGTTTTCTTATATACATTATGGTCGAAAAGACAGCTGGTCTCTAATACCATCATTGGCAGTATTTCCGGAGCTGTACCACCGTTGATTGGCTGGGCTGCAGTAGATGCAAATCTTGATGTCATGGCATGGGCATTATTTGTTTTAATGTTTGTTTGGCAGCCGCCTCATTTCTATGCTTTGGCGATGAGAAGGGTGAAGGAGTATAAAGCCGCGAACATCCCAATGCTTCCGGTAGTAAAAGGGTTTAAAACCACAAAAATTCACATTGTACTCTGGGTTGCAGCACTTTTGCCAATCCCATTTTTTCTTACTAAATTAGGAATCCCATTTCTAATTCTTGCCACCGTTTTAAATCTCGGCTGGCTGGCATTAGGGATTTATGGATATAAGATCAAAGATGACATAAAGTGGGCAAAACTAATGTTTGTTTATTCATTGCAATATTTGACTATTATTTTTGTGGCGATGGTTATAGTTACATTAATCTAGTTTTGCTGACGTATCTTTCCTGAAGAAATTTCTTTCGGGAAAGGGGTCGTACATACTTCTTTGATCAATCAATAAAATAATATACTAAAAGTGAAAGAGGGGTTTGATTAAGCATGAAAAGGCTTGCAAATTGGCGTTTATTCTCGCTGTTTGCGATAGTAGCGCTTGTACTTTCCGGTTGTGGAAAACCATATTTATCCACATTAACTCCAGCCGGTGAAGTTGCTGACATCCAGTACGATTTGATGGGGCTAAGTACGATAATTATGGTTGGCGTTATTATTGTAGTTATGTTAGTTTTTGTTATCGTCTTTTTCCGTTTTAGAAGGAAGGATGACAGGATACCTAAACAGGTGGAAGGAAGTCATAAATTAGAAATTATTTGGACCGTTATTCCGATACTTTTGCTTTTGGTTCTAGCTGTTCCAACTGTTTCCGCAACATTTAAGCTTGCAGATGTTAAAACAATGGATGACAAAAACTCTAAAGCAGTTGTAGTTAATGTTCGTTCTCATTTATACTGGTGGGATTTCGAATATCCTAAACAAAAGATTGTAACCAGCCAAGAACTTGTCGTACCAACCGATGAAAAGGTATATTTTAGCTTGAAATCCATGGATGTTAAGCACTCCTTCTGGATTCCGGCTGTAGGCGGAAAACTTGATACAAATACAGACAATATTAATAAATTTTGGTTAGAGTTTGATGCAGAAAAAGCCAATGAAGCAGGAAATCTTTTCTACGGGAAATGTGCTGAGCTTTGCGGACCATCCCATGCTTTAATGGACTTTAAAGTAAAAGCGATGAGCAAAGACGATTTTAATGCTTGGGTAAAAGATATGCAGAGTGTTAAAGCGCCTGAAAAAGCGCAAACTGCTCTAGCACAGCAAGGACAGGATATCTTCAATAAAAGCTGTATCGGCTGCCATGCTGTAACACCTGAGAATAAAATGCCGGAAACAGCCCGTATCGCCCCGAACCTTTCAAACTTTGGCGAAAGATCACGTGTTGCTGGTATTTTGGACCATAATAAGGAAGAAGTTAAAAATTGGATTCGTACTCCAGAAACCTATAAGCCGGGTAACACTATGACTGGTAAATATCCGGAAATGACCGAAGATCAGCTAAATGCATTAGCAGAATATCTGATGGGCTTAAAGGTTCAGGACTAATAGGGGAATTGGTTGAAAGGGAGGTAAAAACGTGAGTACCTATGCTCAAAAAAAGGGATTTGGTGCAACTTTATGGGACTTTTTAACAACTGTTGACCATAAAAAAATCGCCATCCTATATCTGATTGCAGGTGGATTTTTCTTCTTAATTGGCGGTATCGAAGCTGTCTTCATCCGTATCCAGCTTGCAGTTCCTAACAATGATTTTGTCAGCGCCGGCGCATTTAATGAAATCATTACAATGCACGGAACAACAATGATTTTCTTGGCTGCCATGCCACTTGTGTTCGCGTTCATGAATGCCATTATGCCACTTCAAATTGGTGCTCGTGACGTAGCTTTTCCTTATGTGAACGCATTAGGATTTTGGTTGTTCTTCTTTGGTGGTATTTTCTTAAACCTTTCATGGTTCTTAGGAGGAGCACCAGATGCTGGTTGGACTTCTTATGCATCTCTCGCTATTCACTCCAAAGGACATGGTGTTGATTTCTATGTTCTAGGTTTACAGATTTCTGGTTTAGGTACACTGATTGGTGGTATTAACTTCCTAGTAACGATCATTAATATGCGTGCGCCAGGGATGACTTACATGCGGATGCCGTTGTTCACTTGGACAACATTTGTAACTTCAGCACTTATTCTTTTTGCATTCCCTCCATTAACAGTGGGGTTGGTATTAATGATGTTTGACCGTCTATTTGGAGCTAATTTCTTTGAAGTTGCCCAAGGTGGTAATACCGTAATTTGGGAGCACTTATTCTGGATTTTTGGACACCCGGAAGTTTACATTTTGATTTTACCAGCTTTCGGTATTTTCTCGGAAATCTTTGCAATGTTCTCAAGAAAACGTTTATTTGGTTATTCGTCTATGGTGTTTGCAACAGTTCTAATCGGTTTCTTAGGATTCATGGTTTGGGCGCACCATATGTTTACAACAGGTCTTGGTCCGGTAGCAAATGCTATCTTCGCTGTAGCTACAATGGCAATTGGGGTGCCGACAGGTATTAAGATCTTTAACTGGCTGTTCACCATGTGGGGCGGAAGTGTTAAATTTACAACACCAATGCACTATGCGTTTGCTTTTATACCTACATTTGTTATGGGTGGAGTAACAGGGATAATGCTTGCTTCTGCTGCTGCTGACTATCAATACCATGACACATATTTCGTTGTTGCCCACTTCCACTATGTTATTGTTGGTGGGGTAGTCTTAGCGCTTTTAGCTGGTACACATCTGTATTGGCCAAAAATGTTTGGAACAATGTTAAATGAAACAATGGGTAAGATTACGTTCTGGACTTTCTTTATCGGATTCCATATGACATTCTTTATCCAGCACTTCCTTGGTTTATGGGGTATGCCTCGCCGAGTATTTACCTATCTGCCAGGTCAGGGCTTTGAAACCTCTAACATGATTAGTTCCATTGGAGCTGCCTTTATGTCTGTCGGTGTTATTGTGCTATTGATTAACATCGTTGTGACATCTGTTAAAAATGTTCGAGTTGGAAATGACCCTTGGGGTGACGGCCGTACATTAGAGTGGGCTATTCCATCTCCACCGCCGTTCTATAACTTTAAGCAGCTTCCACTTGTTCGCGGTTTGGATGCTTATTGGTTAGAAAAAATGGAAGGAAAGAAAGAAATGACTCCTGCTGAGCCGCTTGGTGATATTCATATGCCAAACTCTTCTTTCTTGCCATTTACAACATCTCTTGGTCTTTTCATCGCCGCTTTCGGTGCTATGTACCATGTAGATGATAAGGGATGGGCATTGCCAGTCTTGTTTATTGGTCTGCTCGTAACATTTGGTTCCATGTTAATACGCTCTGTTAAAGACGACCATGGTTTCCATATTCATAAAGAAGAATTAATGAATGATGATGATAATAAGGGGGTTAAGGCATAATGCACGCTGAAGAAAAATTAACTTATGAAACTTGGCCTGCAGAGCCTGAGAAATCAACCCTTGAAGCGAAAAATAAGTTTTTAGGTTTTTGGTTATTCTTAGGGGGAGAGACTGTGCTTTTCGCCTCTCTCTTTGCCACTTACCTTTCGTTAAAGGATAAGGTGCCAAATACTTCTCAGCCGCTGGCCAAGGATTTATTTGAACTTCCGTTGACCTTCGTGGCAACGATGCTGTTATTGACAAGCTCTTTAACAAGTGTTTACGCAATTTACCACATGAAAAATTTTGCTTTCAAAAAAATGATGGTGTGGTTAGGGCTTACTGCTTTATTAGGATTCGGGTTCTTAGGACTAGAGGTTTATGAGTTTAACCATTATGTCCATTTAGGCCATAAATTTACCAGCAGCGCCTTTGGATCTGCCTTCTATACCTTGGTTGGCTTCCACGGAGCACACGTTGCTTTTGGATTAGCTTGGTGCTTATCGTTAATGTTCCGTAATGCAAAACGTGGCTTAAACTTGTACAATGCGCCAAAATTCTATGTATTTAGTTTATATTGGCACTTTATTGACGTTGTATGGGTATTCATCTTTACAGTTGTATATTTAATGGGAATGGTGGGATAAACTGATGGCAAATCAACAATTAAATTCAGGGAACCCAAGAGTTGACCTTGAATATCGCCGCCGTAAAAGTGCGGAAGAGATGAGATATCAAGTCATTTCATTTGCTTTGATGATTTTCTTAACATTGGTTGCTTTTGCTGCTGTAGCTGCTAAAGGATTTACAGCGTGGTTTACAATACCATTTATCGTTCTTTTGGCTGCTGTGCAAGTAGTCTTCCAATTGTTTTATTTTATGCATATGAGTCATAAAGGCCATGAGGCCCCAACATTATTCCTATTTTCAGGTTTATTTGTTGGCTTAGTTATGATTTGGGCATTTATGACCATTATTTGGTGGTAGGAATTAAAAGAAAATCGGCTTTTTAGCCGATTTTCTTTTTTAGTAAATGGAAAACATATGCAGCATCATTTCTTTGCCTATCCCAAAAGCCAAGGGTATAATAAAATTGATGATTCTTTAACTATTTTAGAGGTGATATTGCAGTGCTTACCTTGGATATATTTGGTTTTCAAGCGCTATGGAGCCCGTATTTTTTATTGATTATGATTGTTTTGACAGGAGGATTTTTTCTTCTAACCACAAGATTTAGACACCGTTTCCAGGACAGTGAGCCATTAACATGGCAGCAAGGGTCTTTATTTCTTACCTCAATGATTCTTTTGTACGCTATTAAAGGATCTCCATTGGACTTAATGGCCCATTTGATGTTTTATATTCATATGATACAGATGGCTGCACTGGTCTTGATTGTTCCTCCTTTATTCATTTTGGGTGTACCTGCATGGCTGTGGAGAGCGGTTTTACGCATCGGAGTTTTTAACTCTCTCTTTAAGTTTTTCACTAGACCGCTTATGGCTCTAATAATCTTTAACGGGTTATTTTCGTTTTACCATGTTCCTATCATTTTTGATCATGTCATGCAAAATATTTGGCTGCATGCAGGCTATTCGATTCTATTGTTTGTCGTTGCCATTTTTATGTGGTGGCCATTAATTAATCAGCTTCCTGAGCATCAAACCCTAAGCGGTTTAAAAAAGGTTGGGTATATTTTTGCGGATGGCATTCTATTAACACCGGCCTGCGCATTGATTATCTTTGCTGACACACCAATCTATGCTACCTATTCTGATCCGCATGTATGGGGCAACGTGATGAGCTTGTGTGTAGGTACCGCTAATTTTAACAGCTTAAATTTAAGCGGTCCTGAGCTGTTTAGTTCGATGTCCTTAATACACGACCAACAGCTTGGCGGGGTATTGATGAAGATTATGCAGGAAATCATTTATGGGGTAATCCTTTTCCGCGTCTTTTTTGAATGGTATCGTAAGGACCAAGCAGAAACAGAGCGCGATTTAAATCAAAAATTAAATCCATCGCTTATTAAATAGAGGCTGTCCGAACGACAACCTCTTTTTCTTTTGGTTGAAGTTTAGGAAGGTTTACTCTACTATAAGAGGAGAATAAACAAAAAGAGAGGATTTATGCATGGATTCGATACCAATTTTACCCACGATTAGTACCACTTTTATCGTTTTAAGCGGGATTACAGTTGCCATCGGCTGGTGGCAAATTAAACAAAGAAAATTGGAAGCTCACAAACGGACTATGTTTTTTGCAGCTATTTTTGCTCTTATTTTCTTTATTATTTATGCATCTAGAACTATTTTCATTGGGAACACATCCTTTGGAGGACCAGATAATATCAAAATATACTATACTGTATTTTTGATTTTTCATATTACCTTGGCCACGTTAGGAGCAGTTTTGGGGATTTTGTCTCTTTTTTCAGGATATAAAAATAATCTCACCTTCCATCGCCGCCTTGGCCCCTTTACCAGCATCGTCTGGTTTTTTACAGCCGCTACCGGAGTAGTGGTCTACCTGCTCTTATACGTATTTTACCGAGGCGGGGAAACGACTTCCATGATAAAAGCAATTTTAGGTTTTTAAGATCAAAAAAGCCGCATGATTAACATTCATGCGGCTTTTTGTGCGTTATACAGCAAATTTGCTGATTTCATTTTTTACATCTTCAATAATTTTTTTGCATTGATTTACAAGTGATGCAGGGAAGTTTTCACCTTCACCGTATTCAACACCGTGTGGGTAATAATGTTTTCCCAACAGAGGAGTCATCAATTGAACCACAGCTTTGAAGGTATCTACATCGCCTTCAACAGAATAGCCTTGGATCCGAAGGTAAAATACTCCCTCTCTTAGTTCAAACTTTTTGTCGTATGTAACGCGTTCATAATCCCATTGTCCTGCGCGCACTAAACCATGCTGATGCATTACGTCATCAAGCCGGTTTAAGCCTGCTTTGAACTCCTCAATACCAGTATTTTCGAATTTCATAAATAACTCCCTCCTAGAAACGCTTGCCTGTATTCATTATTTGGTAATAAAGCAAGATTAATTCAATTTAATAATAGATGAAATTTCTGTAACTTGCAACGAAATCATTTAACGAATAAATCCATTGTGGCTGGATATTCTAATTTACGAAAAGAGCTATAAATTTTGGAGGCGATTTTATGGAAAAAATCCGTGATATTATGACTGATGAGGTAGACTGCTGTACTCTATTAGATAATATCTATGAAGTAGCGGTTAAAATGAAAGAATTAAATGTAGGGGCTATTCCTATTGTCGATAAAGAAAAAATTGTTGGTATGATTACAGATCGTGATATTGTCATTAGAGGCGTGGCAGAAAAGCATCCTGGCTCATCCAAAGTGGAGGAAATCATGAGCAATGACCTGATTACTGTTTCTCCAGAGGCTTCTACTAGAGAGGCGGCAAAATTGATGGCACAGCATCAAATTCGTCGTTTGCCCGTTGTAGAGGATGAGAAGTTGATTGGTATTGTATCACTTGGCGATTTTGCAATCCGTGAACTAACTGATGATCAAGCAAGGCAGGCCTTGACACAAATTTCTGAACAAAACTATAATGGTGCGCAGCATTAAAATAGTAATTTATTATAGGACAAATATTTCTAACAGGCGCCCCGGTGCCTGTTTTCTTTTTTAATTAAGCATTTTCAGACATTTTAAGAAATCGGGTATTACTAAAAAAGATATAAATGCTATAATTATTCTAACAGTACATATAATGGTAGAAATAGTAATAGAGAGGGTGTAGCCTCTGAAGACGCTTTTACGAATTTTGGTGCTTTCTGCGGTAATCGTTACAATTGGCTTTTATGTTGGCATAAATGAAAAAAATCAGGATAAGGTTTTAATAAAGAAAGACAGCACATCGGAAATGGAACAAACTTATCAGCAAAATCCCAATTCGCAATCAAACAATAAATTGAAAAAACCTGAAGAAGGTTTGTCTTTATTGATAGGCAAAAATGCTGCGGACATTGTCAAAGAACTGGGGGAACCACAGCGAATTGATGAGACTCCATACGGTTATCAATGGTATATTTATAACTTGGACTTTAAACGTTATGTTCAAGTTGGGATTGAAAATAGTCATGTGGCAACGATTTTCGTCCTTGGTGAAAATTTGAATATATCCCCTTTTGAGATCGGGCAGCCGGTGGAAGAAATATTTAATACGCAATTTTTCGAAACGAATATCAATATCGATTTGAATGGGAATAACTATCGGTTTGAATTAAATGACACAGATTTAAACCTGCGACCAATCATTCAGCTGGGTGATGTTTTTTTTCAGCTTTATATTGATAAATTCAAGGGTACTCTTTCAAGCGTACGCATTTTAAATGCTGAGACATTTATCAAGCAGCGCCCTTATGAGCTCGTCTATCGCGGTGAATTAATCGATCAGCCTCTGCCTGACGAAGAAATGTGGGAAAAGATTGAAACAGGGGCAGAACAAGAAATTTTTGATATTTCAAATGTGTTAAGGCAAAGGTACAAATTGGATCCATTAAAATGGGACGATAGTACAGCTGAAGTAGCATTTGGCCATAGTAAGGATATGGCATTGAATAATGATTTTTCACATACATCTAAAAAATTTGGCAGTCTTGCCGATCGATTAAATAAAGCTGAGGTTGCCTATAAAACGGCTGGTGAAAATATCGCCGCCAATTATACGGACGGGCCTGCTGCGGTTGAAGGGTGGCTGAACAGCAAGGGCCACAGGGATTCGTTATTAAATAAGGAATTCACCCATCTTGGTGTTGGTGTATATCAAAAATATTATACGCAAAACTTTATCCAAAAAACAGAACAATAAAAGGGAGAAGAAGCAGGGTCCTGCATTTTCTCCCTTTATTATTTATTATAAAATTAGCCGTTCGGAGTTTTCGAATCAAATCGGTTAAATAAAAACGTATTTCCTTCCCAGCTCCCATATAGACGAATAAAATGGCCTGGTGTAAATAAACATTTTTCCATGTTTTTCGTAACAGGAGTCATTCTTTTGGCGGTGATTATTTTAGCATCAGTTTGAAGTTTTATTGTCTGAACCAAAAGATAACGGTGATAATAATAGCGTTCCTTGCTTTCGTCGATGCTTTTAATTTCACCTGTTAATATTGCTTCTTCCCTTACATTCCCTGCAGCAAGCCATTTTTCATCGTGCTCTTTCATTTCTTTTTTAGTCAGCAGGTAGAAATAAAAACAAATAATCGGGATAAGAATGGCTGTAACCATTATCATTAAACCCCTTTTTATTTATTTATGATAAAAAATGTGCCGGTGGCATAGGCTATTTTTTTGCCGTCATTTCGGTAGGCGGTGCCTGAGACGACGATTGTTTTTGTGCCATGATGAATGATGTCAGCCTTGCAGCTTAATGTGTCCCCAATTCCAGGGGCAATATAATGGATATTAAGCTGATTGGTTACAGCCCCTAAACCTTCTGGCAAAACATAGTTTGCTAATGAACCCATTGCAGTATCCAAAACTGTGGCTGTTATTCCGCCATGAACAATGTCTAAATTATTATGAATAATTGGATTAATGGGGATGGTAATTTCACACGTGTTTTTGTCCATTTTTCTGTCCATATGGAGAAGATGGCCAATATAGGTATCACTGTTCTTATCAATCTTTTGCTGAACCCCTCGTAATATGGAAGCGAGACTTTCCAAGTCTGTTTCCGAGCCATTCTCGATACAATCTTCTAAAAGATGCCTTAACTCTTGTTTCATTTTTTTACCTCTTTCTTTTTTTGCATTTCTTTGACCATCTTACCACTTGTGTGCCTAATAATAAATGTTTTAAACCTAATTCGCCGTTTCACATTTCTTCTGGTTTATCATACTTTATTATTGGAATGAATAGGGGCAGAGGTGAGGATAATGACGCAAAAGAAATTGCACCCATCCGTTGAAAAATTTAAAGAATTTGTTAAAAATAATCCAAAAATTATTAAGGAGGTCCGCAAGGGAAACGCCACCTGGCAGGAATTATACGAGGACTGGTACTTATTAGGGGAAGAAGACCAGCGTTGGGAGAAAATTGGTTCAGATGGTGAAGCTGCGGAGGTAAAAGATGAGAAAGAAGCCAAAGGGGACTTAATGTCCAATGTGATGGGGATTTTCAAAAAAATGGATCCCAATCAAATGCAGTCCCATCTACAGAATATCAGTCAGGCGATTGGCGCCATCCAAGGCCTTGTTTCCCAATTTCAAGGCGGTAATGCACCAAATAATCCTGTAAAACCTCCTGAAGGGCCAAAACATCCATTTACATTTAGACAAGACTAATTAAAGGGTGGGGGATATGCGCAAGGAAATTTTAGAATATGTAGAAGGACAAAAGGATTTAAAACGATTTATTCGGGAGCAGCCACTTTGGTATCGGAAACTGTCAAGAAATCCTTATGATATTCAATCGCTAGAAATTGCAGCATTACACCATTACAAAAAAACCATTCCAGACCAAGTGGAGAAATTCACAAATGGAGTGCAAATGGCTTCAATAATGTACTCCATGTTCCAAGCCATGAAAAACCAAAATTAACAAAGGGCACACAAATTTGGATGTGGCCTTTTTTTGTTTGGATTAAAAAATATTGAGAAGGCGAACAATACAATCATGAGAAGGAGTGATATTGGTGAAAAAACATATCCTCATTGGTTTTATTTTGTTCTGGTCCTTAGGCGCCTTAATACTTCACGAAGCAAAGGCAATCTCAAGCGAAATACCTGAGCTGATTGTTCAACATGAAACAAAAGGAAATCAAGTGCTGGTAGAATGCATTTTAACGGGAATTAGTTTTAGGGAGACAGAGGATTCAAAACAGAAAACGGGTAAAATTGTCATTTGGGTAGACGGACTGAAAAAATCCGAAGCCTCCTCTGCGGTATTCATTATCAAGGATCTTTCTCCAGGGAACCACCAGGTAAAGCTGGATGTGGTTGATTTAAAAAATAATTCATACGGTTTGAAAAAGGAGTTTATAGTAAATATCCCCTAATTAAATGGATTTTTTCGCTTTCAGGAGGAATTCATGATAAAATGTCAGTGGAGGTGAGCGTACATGCTTGCTACATCAGAAAGAGTTGAATTACTGGACTACGCTGAACAACTGGCAAAAATGGTTCTCGAATCTGACATTGTTGAAAATTATCGGATTTGTTTATATAAAATGCAAAGCAGCCCAGAAACGCAGCAAAAGATACAGCGTTTTGCGAAGCTTAAAGACCTTTATGAAGAGGTGCAAAGGTTTGGTAAGTACCATCCTGATTATAAAAACGTGATGACTCAAATTCGTCAATATAAACGGGAAATGGACTTGGACGCAAACGTAGCTGAATTTAAATTGGCGGAAAATGATTTGCAAAGCCTTTTGGATGAAATCAGTCTCCACGTTGGTAGATCCGTCTCCGAGCATATAAAAGTCCCGACCGGCAACCCGTTTTTTGATAAAGGTCATTCAAGCGGCTGCGGTGGCGGAGGTAGCTGTGGCTGCAGTTAAAAAAATGAGCATGTGAGCTAAAGGGGTAAGGATTGAAATAAAACCTTTTCATGTGCTAGACTTATTTAAAAAGAAGCCTGCAATGAAGGGGAAAAAATTATGTTTGTTCAAAGACAAGGATTAGTTGTTTGGCTGTATTCACTAAAACAGGCCAAAATGCTCAGACGTTTTGGAAATGTCCATTATGTGTCAAAAAAGCTAAAATATGTTGTGGTTTACTGTAACCAGGACGATGCAGAGGAAATTATAGAAAAGCTCCAATCCTTTTCGTTCGTGAAAAAAGTAGAGCCTTCATACAAGCCCTTTTTAAAAATGGAATACGAAAATTCAGCACCTGACAAGGCAAAAGAATATGACTATAAAATGGGGATATAAAAAGGTGAGAATTATCTCATCTTTTTTTTGCCCTAAAAAGAAAAAAACCCTGCAAAAATTTTGCAGGGTCCTTCTAAATCCTGATATAGGACAGAAGGCAAAGGGAGAGGAGAAACCGGAGGAAGAACTTATGGGGAAACGTAAGTCTTCTCCGCGGTTGGCAACAACATCCTCGAATTGATGTTGTTACTTACATTATTTCCACAACCCAAAACCTTATACGTCGAAATTTAAAATTTCCTTTTTTCGCAAATTTTTTATAAAATGTAAGAAAAGAAAAAACTAATGTGACAAATTTGTTTATATTTTGCAGCCTATGGTAGGATGTAAAAAAACGTGATTTTGGATAAAATGTGGTGGTGAACACGTGAGAGTAGTTTCTGGCATCTGTAAAGGCCGTCCTCTTAAAGCTGTCCCTGGTAATACAACAAGACCGACAACTGATAAGGTGAAGGAAGCCCTATTTAATATGATTGGCCCTTATTTTGACGGGGGTACCGGGCTTGACCTCTTTGCCGGGAGCGGAGGATTAGGTTTGGAAGCACTGAGCAGAGGCTTGGATAAAGTGATCTTTATCGACAGGGACGCCAAAGCAATTCAGACAATCCAAGATAATATCAGCGCATGCAGGTTTGAAGACAAAACTGAGGTATTCAGGAATGATGCAGACAGGGCACTAAAGGCTTTAATTAAACGAGAAATTATGTTTGACTATATTTTCTTGGATCCGCCGTACAAGCTTCAAGAGCTGGTCCGGTTAATGGAAAAAATGGATAAAGCAAATGTGGTCAAAGACCAAGGAATTATTGTCTGTGAACATAGTTTTGATGTCGATTTACCTCCCTCTGTTGGGCGGTTCTCGCAAATAAAACATGAGAAATACGGGATTATTGCTATAACAATATATTTAAAATCTAATGGGGAATAAGGGGGAGTCAAGTTGGCAAGTATAGCCGTTTGTCCGGGGAGTTTTGATCCAATTACATATGGCCATTTAGATATCATCCGCAGAGGGGCTAAGGTTTTCGATAAGGTTTATGTTGTGGTATTAAATAATGTCTCAAAAAATCCGCTCTTTACTGTTGAGGAAAGGCTTGACCTGATAAAGGAAGTTACAATGGACATCCCTAACGTGGCTGTCGATCAATTTTCCGGGCTGCTTGTCGATTATGCCAAGAGTGTGAACGCAAATGCAATCCTTCGGGGCCTTAGGGCTGTTTCCGATTTTGAATATGAAATGCAGATTACCTCGATGAATAGGTTTTTAAACGATCATGTGGAAACCTTTTTTATGATGACCAATAATCAATATTCCTTCTTGAGCTCCAGCATCGTTAAGGAAGCAGCAAAGTACAAAGGGGATATATCAGGGCTTGTTCCTCCTCCAGTCCAAAAAGAATTGCAAAAAAAATACAGATAAAAAAAGAGCTAATTTTTAGCTCTTTTTTATATTACTTTCTTTTAGCCTGATAAATAAGATTAGTACATATAATGATAGGGAGCAAATCGTGATGAGTGGGCCGGTTTCCAGCATTTTATGATAAAAATCCTTTGTCCATATTCCATCTCCAAATACCGGCAGGGCTCCTGCAGGCTGATTATGGCCTAGGAAGCGCACATAAATGGGATTCCATAATAGGAGCGTAAAGAGACCGGCAAAAATGCCTTGGAAGATTCGTGCAATAAAGAATGGCCGAAAGCGGATGTCAGTCTGGGCTAGGATGCTGGCCACCTGTGCTTGGACACTAAAACCGCTGAAGGCCAAAATAAAACTTGTTATGATCGCTTTCTGGAGCAGTATGGCATCTTCCACTCTGCTGGTCAAATCGCTGCCAAGAGTGATTTCAAACAGTCCGGAAATAAACGGTATGCTTAACATTTCTGAAAATCTAAAAACTGAAAAAATCATTTCCACGAATTTTGCCAGCGCAGCCGTTATATGTAGATGGTAAAGAAGTTGATTAATCACAGAAAATAGGATGATAAAACCGCCGACCATCAATAATGTTTGAATCGATGAGGTAACAGCATCGCCGAGAAGCTTTCCAATCGGGCGGTTATCCTTCAGTCTTGTTTGGTGCAAAGCTGATAAGGCTTCCCGAATCTTGAATTTTTTGGCGTTTTTCGCTTTATTAGGCGACTCCTTACCGTGGAAACGCATCATAATGCCAACACATATATTGCCCAAATAGTGCGCAACAGCCAAGAGAATACCTAATTGGGTATTGTGAAAAAAACCGACAGCTACTGCTCCAAAGATGAATAAGGGATTAGAGGAATTGGTGAAAGAGACGAGTCTCTCAGCTTCGATTCGCGTTATGTGTCCTTCTTGCCGCATTCTTGCGGTAAATTTTGCACCTGCCGGGAAGCCTGAGGCCATTCCCATGGCCCAAACAAAGCCTCCAACACCAGGAACTTTGAAAAGCGGTCGCATAAGTGGTTCAAGAAGAACCCCTATGAACTTGACCACTCCAAACCCGATTAACATTTCTGATACAATAAAAAAAGGCAGGAGGGAAGGGAATACTATTTCCCACCACATATTCAGGCCACGGATAGAGCCTTCAAATGATTCTTTTGGATAGAAAATAAGTGACGCCGCTAACACGATGCCGGAGATGGCTAAAGCAAGCGTTTTGAGCTTTGACCGAAACATCAAAGAGTTCTCCTTCCTTGTGAAACTGCATGTCCTCATATAAAATAAATATACTCATAGAATGTTGTTTTAGACCATAAGATTGAACGTGATTTATTAGATGTATAATAGGAGGGTTCTGCTATGGAGCACCCTAAGATTGGCTTGGCGCTCGGCTCTGGAGGAGCTCGCGGGTTTGCTCATTTGGGTGTTATAAAGGTGTTAAAGGATGCCGGCATTCCGATTGATTTAATTGCAGGCAGCAGCATGGGAGCCCTGGTTGCCTGTTTTTATGGAGCAGGGATTGATTTAGACCTTCTATATAAATATTCAACCGCGTTTAGGAGAAAGTATTTTCTTGATTTTACTGTCCCGAAAATGGGATTTATTACAGGCAAGAAAGTAAAGGAATTTATTCGTATCTTTACCCATGGGAAAAACATCGAAGATTTGTCAATACCACTTGGGATTGTGGCAACGGATTTATTAACCGGAGAAAAAGTGGTCTTTAAAGAGGGGCCAGTGGCAGAGGCTGTCAGGGCAAGCATTTCCATACCCGGAATTTTTGTGCCTGAAAAGTATAAGGGAAGAATCCTCGTGGATGGAGGAGTTGCTGACCGTGTTCCCATTTCTGTTGTGCAAGAGATGGGGGCGGACATTGTGATTGCAGTGGACGTCTCACGGGTTAAGCGAAACGCTGAAATTACCTCCATTTACGATGTCATCATGCAAAGTATTGATATTATGCAGACTGAGATTATCAATTTCCACGAAACATCTGCAAATGTGATGATTCGTCCCCCTGTCGAGGGCTATAGTTCGCGGGCATTTACTAACATTGAAGAAATCATTAAAATTGGCGAAGACGAGGCAAAAAAGTATCTTGAGCAAATTAAGAAGGAAATTGATAATTGGAAGGGGTGATGGCAGCTTGCATAAAAAATTATCAATTGGCATTTTCTTTATCCTTGCAGTGTTTCTGATTGGCGGAATGTATTATTCATTACCTTACTATGTTTCAAAACCAGGGATGGCAAAAGAACTTGCTCCAATCATTACAGTTGAAGGCGGTTATCAGGAAAAGGGAAATTTTATGCTGACAACTGTCCGGATGGGAAGGGCTAATATCTATTCCTATATAGAAGCCAAAATGAGAAAATATGAGGAAATCTATCCGCTCGATATGGTATTAAATGAACAGGAAACGGAAGAAGAGTATAATGTCAGGCAGCTGCATTTGATGGCAGCATCAAAACTTAATGCGATTGAGGTGGCATACCATAAAGCAGGGCTGCCTGTACATTATAAATATAAGGGGATTTATGTGATGCAGGTCCTGCAGGGAATGCCTGCAGAAGGGAAGCTCCAGGCTGGTGACCGCGTTTTTAAAATGGATGGACACACATTTCCCTCTTCAAAAGATTTCATTGAATATTTAGGAAAAAAAAGTGCCGGAGATCAAGTGACATTAACCTATTCCAGAAATAACGAGGAAAAAAGTGTGAATCTTATTCTGCAGCCCTTTAAGGATCAGTCTGGGAAGGCAGGCATTGGCATTTCACTTGTGGATGATAAAGAAATCTCCGTCGATCCCGAGGTTAAAGTCAGAACAGATGAAATCGGCGGGCCTTCTGCCGGTTTAATGTTTACCTTGGAGATATATAACCAGTTAACCAAGAATGACCTAACCAAAGGCTACCAAATTGCCGGAACGGGAACGATTGACCCAGATGGCACCGTTGGGCCGATTGGCGGTATCGAACAAAAAATTGTTGCCGCTGATCATGCCGGTGCAGAAATCTTTTTTGCACCGAACGAAAAGGGTGCTAAGGACTCCAATTACCGGGCAGCCTTAAAGGCAGCACGAGATATCAAAACAAAGATGAAAATTGTTCCGGTAGATACCTTTGACGATGCGGTAAAATATTTAGAAAAATTACCTAAAAAGAAATAGGACGGTGCCAGAGTGCGCCGTCCTATTTCTTTATAATGATGGGAGGCTGTTTGAATTCCTGTTCCATCAAAAATTTTTTTGCCGGGCCCGGGACCCCCATTGCATATACCCTAGCAGCCTTTAGGTCGAGGTTAATCTCTTCGTCCTTAAATGAAGACAATTTCGCAACCAAAGGCAAAGCAAATTCCTTTTTCATTTTATTTAGGTATTCTTGTCCTCTCTCAGACATCCCAAGGAGCCTTAAATAGCCCGCTCTTTTGCTTCCTTCCATGTTTATTTTTTTGCTATTGGTCAATATGTGAACACATAATCGCTGCAGCCTCGTCCATGTATAGCGTTTTGTTTTAATTCTTTCCATAAACTCCTGAAAGCTTCGCGCTTCGGTTGCGGCGTGTTGTAACCTGTTCTCAAGTCCCTCTTCAGCCTCATATATTTCTTTTAACTCTTCTGGGGAGGAATGGAGGAGACGAAGCTGAAGAAATGGCCAATAATTTTCCCAGCGGTGGTAAAGCCCATATTGATTTAGATATTCATGTAATAATTGTCTAGTAGGCTCCGGTACATACTGATTAATTTCAGATGGGCTGTTTATATCTGCGAATAGTGCTTTCCTGATGCTGGTTGCACTGGCAATAGTTTCGGAGGCAAAATGTTCATCATGATAGTCGGCGTTTTTACGTGCCACAGTTAATGGAGTAATCTGACTTCTTTGCTCATGGATCGCTTTTATGTAGTGAAAGCCTAGTATGTTGTTTGGCCTGGACAAATCTAAATAATTATCCGAATTTGACAGCTGTTTGTATGATAATGCTAAAGCCTTCGGATAGCTGACACCTGAACCCATAAAATGCTTTATATTTTTTTTGTGGGAATCCTGCTGACTTTCAAAAAAATGAATCGTTTGTTGAAAAGCTTCAATCTCCCCGCTTTCACTGCCAAAACAAAGGTACTGACAGCCTGCAGCAGCAAGGATGGACACTGCCCCATTTGCAAAGGTTTCGGCATTTTGTGTGGCAAAGCGGTAGGGAAGTTCAAACACGATGTCCACGCCATTTAATAAGGCCATTTTCGTTCTCTGCCATTTCGAAACTAGTGCAGGCTCCCCCCTTTGCAGAAAGTTTCCGCTCATTACCGCAATAACCACATCCGCTTGGGCTGCCTTGAGGGACGCCTGCAAATGAAAGGCATGTCCATTATGAAATGGGTTGTATTCAACAATAACACCAACTGCTCTCATAACTCTCTCCTTGAAATTTAATTACTATCATTATAGCAATTTATTCCGTTTTTCAATCGAATAATATGATATGATGATACATATGTTTGCAAAAGGTATTTATGGATACACTATAATGGAAAAATTTTTTTATTTATGCAACATAAGGTGAAGTGTAAAGAAAAAATATTGACAAAAATTTTATCGAAAGCTATAATTACCTTTGTTGCCTTGGGGTGATTCAATTGAAATGGACATTAAATCAGCTGCAAAAATATCGAGATAAGGAATTTTCGATTGACGATACCATTCGGGTTGACGAGCTTAAACTGGATGACCCAACTATTCGTGAAGTGTCTCCAATGCAAATTACCGGACGTGGGGATATTGATTCTTCAAAAGTTACCTTTCATTTAAAAATTGAGGGGTATCTGATTCTTCCATGTTCGCGAACCTTAGTGGATGTCAAATTTCCAATTAATGTCGAAACTACGGAAACCTTCCTCCTGCAAAATTCAGTTTACCAAACTGAAGAGGAGGTCCATCAGGTAAAAGGAGATATGATTGATTTAAAACCAATCATAAGAGAAATTCTGTTACTTGAGGTTCCAATGCAAGTATTCTGTGACGATGTCCAATCTGAAGATGCAGCGCCGCAATCCGGTAAGGATTGGGAGGTTATTCAGGAGGAGGAACAATCTAACAAGATTGATCCACGTCTTGCAGGGCTAGCAAAGTTTTTTGACAAAAACAATTCATCGGAAAGCTAATCGAAATGATCTGACTTCAAGCGCTCCTGCGCATTTCTTATAAGGAGGTGGGAAGAATGGCTGTACCTTTTAGAAGGACTTCTAAAACTGCGAAGAGAAAGCGTCGTACTCATTTTAAATTAAACGTTCCTGGTATGGTAGCATGCCCAAACTGTGGTGAAATGAAACTTGCTCACCGCGTATGCAAATCTTGCGGAACATACAAAGGAAAAGAAGTAGTAAACGACTAATTTCTACTTAGATAAAGCACAAGGAGCAAACGCCCTTGTGCTTTTGTCATTTCAAAACAAATACATACTTTTTTAATTGAGAGGGTGAGCAAAAAATGGCTTTTTCGATTGAAAGGCGGGACCCGGGATATTTATTATTTACCATTGAAAGAAGCGAAAAGCGAAACGCCATAAACTACGATGTTATGGAAGGGCTATTGGAAGCGTTAGAAAAAGCTAGTGAACCTGAGATAAAAGCTCTTGTCATTACGGGGAGCGGTGAGAGTGCGTTTTGCTCCGGCGGAGACTTATCCGTTTTTCATCTCCTGCACACCAAAGAGGATGCGTATCCAATGCTTTCGAAAATGTCCAATATTCTGTATTCCTTATTAACCTTGCCCATTCCCACCATTGCACTAATGAACGGTCCAGCGGTTGGCGGCGGCTGTGAGCTTGCTGTTGCCTGTGATTTCCGGCTCGCCAGAAAAGGCGTTAAAGCAGGGTTTGTTCAAGGAAAACAAGCCATTACGACCGGTTGGGGTGGAGGCTCTATTCTTGTCGAAAAGTTCCCATCCCCATTTGCCATGAAGCTTTTGATGGAAGCAGACCTCGAAACTGCAGAATATTTAACCGAAACCGGTTTTATTAATCACCTATTCGACGGAGACTCCCTTCAACAATGTGAAGATTTCCTTAAGAAAATGCTGTTCAATGATTTAGAGGTTCTCAAATCCTATAAAAGAATATGGATTAATAAGTGGAAGCAAGCAGGCCTTCGTGAAAGAATAGAGGAAGAGGTTAAAAACTGTGCCATCCTTTGGGAAAGTGATGCCCATCATCAATATGTAAAAAATTTTATTAAGAAAAACACCAGATAAGATGAATTCACGGCTCCAGATTAAGTCTATCTTTTCTAGTAGATGCATATGTTTATAAAAACACTACTAGGAGGGGATTTGATGTCACCAACTCGACAAGATGCTTGGAGCCAAGATGAGGATTTACTACTTGCAGAAGTAGTATTAAGGCATATTCGAGAAGGCGGGACACAGCTTCAAGCATTTGAGGAGGTGGGGAAACAGCTATCGCGGACACCTGCGGCCTGTGGATTCCGCTGGAACTCATATGTAAGAAAGCAATACAAGTCTGGAATTGAGCTTGCCAAGAAGCAGCGTAAAGAATTGAAAAAACATATTGCTCCTGTTGAAGCTGATCCAGCCCCTGAAATAATTAAAAAGGAAGCTGTCTCGACCGAGCCAGGGGGTACTTTGACATTTCCGGCTGTCATTCAGTTTTTAGAGGGCGTTTTTAAACAAGTAGAGAATTTTGCTGAGCTTGAAGAGGGAAGCAGGAAGTCTTCCGAAAAAATAAAAGAATTAGAAAAGCAAACTTATTATTTAGCAGCAGAGAATGAAAGACTTACGGAGAACCTAAAGGCCATCGAAGAGGACTACCGTTCATTACTGGAAATTATGGAAAGAGCTCGCAAAATGGTTGTTCTTCAGGATGAAGACCGTCAATCCAAGGTTAGATTCCAGATGGATAAAAACGGCAACCTGGAAAGAGTAGAGAAATAGAAAAAGCGGACATCCGGTCCGCTTTTTCGCTTAGCTAATAAGAAAGTATAAACTTTCTGTCGAAAGCTTTATACTTTCTTAACGCATAAATTCAACTACGCCTCTGTCTT
>NZ_JAGYPE020000120.1 GCF_018343545.2 Neobacillus citreus
CTTTTCTGCTTGGTGCCCTTGCAGAATCTATACAAATGCTGGTCATTCTATTAATCTCCCGGCCGTTTGAAAAAGCGTGGGATTTAGTTGAGATTATTGGCCTGCCGATGATTATTGCAAATGGGATTGGCTGTGCCCTTTTCCTACTCATTATTAAAAGCGTCATAAATGAAGAAGAGAAAGCAGGGGCCCTGCAGGCCCAAAAAACATTGCGTATCGCTGACAAAACTCTGGCCTTTCTTCGTAATGGACTCAATACCGAATCGGCCAAAGTGGTTTGCCACATTCTCCATAATGAAATGAATACGAGTGCCGTGACCATGACAAATTCAGTGGAAATATTGGCCCATGTCGGCCTTGGCTATGATCATCATTTACCACACCATACGATTCAAACCAACATCATACAGGACGTTATAAAGAAGGGGGAAATCACCATTTCCCGGCGAAATACCCTTTGTGATACCGAGAGGTGTCCGCTTGATGCCGCCGTCATTGCACCTTTAAAACAACGGAGAGAAACGATAGGAACCCTGCAATTTTACTTCCGTTCAGAAAAAGAAATCACCCCAGTCATCATGGAACTGATTTCTGGTCTAAGCCTGCTATTAAGCAACCAGCTCGAGATTGCTGAAGCGGATAAATCCTATCAGCTGGCAAAGGAAGCGGAAATTAAGGCGCTTCAAGCACAAATAAGTCCTCATTTTCTATTTAATTCATTAAATACGATTCTCTCACTCATACGAATCAAACCTGCGAAGGCACGGGAATTGCTTATCTCACTGTCGCATTTTTTACGGCAAAACCTATCCGTCACAACCCAAAGCATGACAACACTTGAACAGGAATTGCGACATGTGAAAGCCTTTTTAGCAATTGAAGAAGCAAGATTTATCAATAAATTGAAAGTTATCTATGAAGTAGAAGAAGACACCCTTCTACAACAGATTCCTCCACTAACTCTGCAGCCAATTGTTGAAAACGCCATCAAGCACGGGATTAAAGACAAGGTCAACAATTGTGTTGTAAAAATTACAATTCAAAAACAGCAAGAGTCGGCATACGTAAAAATTGAGGACAATGGGGTTGGAATGAGCAAGGAGCGGGCTGGGCAGATCAGCAGAGCACCGATAGCTTCTAAATCCGGTAACGGGTTAGCCCTTTATAATGTAAATCGCAGATTAACGATGGTGTTTGGTGAAGAAGCTGCCCTAAAAGTAAAAAGCGAAATTAATATCGGGACAGAAATCTCCCTTTCTATTCCTTGTTTGGAGGCGGGCTAAATGGAACAATTGATTAGAACCCTGATTGTAGATGATGAGCTTTACAGCAGGGATGAACTTAAACACCTGTTAGGGAATTTCCCTGCTATTCAAATTGTCGGGGAAGCAGAATCCGGCCAGGAGACAATTATGAAGGCCATTCAGCTTCAGCCAGATGTCGTTTTTCTGGATGTTGAAATGCCAAAAATGAATGGGATGAGTACCGCAAAAGCATTGATGGAATTAAAAAAGGCACCGTTAGTCGTGTTTGCTACTGCCTACCCGCAATTTGCCGTTGAAGCTTTTCGCTTTAATGCAGTAGATTATTTACTAAAGCCCTATGATGAGGAACAATTACAGGAGACGGTGAACCGTATTTTAAAAAGTAGGAGCATCCCCTCGGATGCTGATGCGGACGCAGGCAAACAATCCGGAAAGCTGGCCATTGAAACAGAAGGGGAAATCTTCTATATTGAACCAAAGGAGATCCTTTATATTTACAGGGATGACAAATGGACAAGGCTGATCACGAACAACGGTGAGTTTGAAACGAAAATCCCGCTTAAGGAATTGGAGGTTAGGCTGACCACTTTTGGCTTCTTCCGAATTCATAAAAGCTTTCTTGTGAATCTGGACTATGTTACTCGCTTGACTCCATGGTTTAATGGCGCCTACCAGCTGCAAATCGAAGGAAGAAAGGAAATGCTGTCTGTCAGCAGGAATTATGTGAAGGCATTAAGAACAAGACTCGAAATTTAATATTTAAACAGAAGAACAAATAATTTAATTTTCAGCATCTTAGGCCAGCTAGAAAACATGTTAATCCCGAAAATCTACCTTTTAGTCACAAATTACCCATATCTCACTTTCTCTCTTTTATACTTAGGGATGTAAACGCATTCATTTATTTGTTAAAAGGGGGAAAAAACTTGTATACATTTCTTGCGGGGATTGCCCTGTTAATAATCGGTTATTTCACGTACGGCAAATTCGTTGAAAAAATGTTTGGCGTAAAGGAAAACAGAGCAACGCCGGCCTTTGTCAATAACGATGGTGTTGACTATTTGCCAATGAGTACACCAAAAAACTCTTTAATTCAATTATTGAATATCGCCGGAACAGGACCTGTTTACGGACCTATTTTAGGAGCTTTATATGGACCTGTTGCCTTTATCTGGATTGTGGTGGGTTGTATTTTTGCCGGTGCTGTCCACGATTATTTAACTGGAATGATTTCCATCCGGAACCGCGGCGCCCATCTTCCTGAGCTTGCCAGTAGATTTTTAGGGAAGGTAATGAGACACGTCGTCAACGGTTTTGCAGTCCTGCTGCTTTTATTAGTAGGTACCGTGTTTGTAACAACACCAGCCGCTCTTTTGAATGTCTTAATGAATGGCAAAGTAGCTTTATTCATTATTATTGCTGCTATTTTTCTCTACTACATTTTAGCTACACTTTTACCAGTTGATAAAGTAATTGGCCGCCTTTACCCATATTTCGGTGCGCTGCTTTTAATCAGTGCCCTCGGTGTAGGTGTCGGCTTAGTTGTAACTGGCCAGCCAATTCCAGAACTATCTTTTAAAAACTTCCATCCTGCCGGCGCTTCGATTTTCCCATTATTGTTTTTCACGATTTCATGTGGCGCTTTGTCAGGATTCCATGCAACACAGACACCAATCATTTCACGTACTACGCAAAATGAAAAAGAAGGCCGTAAAATATTCTACGGCATGATGATTACAGAAGGTGTTATCGCGATGATTTGGGCTGCTGCCGGAATGAGCATGTTCCACGGCTATAACGGTTTGCAGGAAGTCATTGCTGCCGGCGGACCTGGTGCCGTGGTCAGCCAAGCCTCCACCACACTTCTTGGTGCAATCGGCGGTACACTTGCTGTCCTTGGTGTCGTTGTTCTGCCAATTACTTCAGGGGATACTGCTTTCCGCAGTGCGCGGATGATTATTGCCGAATATCTAAATATCGCGCAAAAGAAATTATCCAGCCGTTTATGGATTGCTGTTCCACTTTTTGTGATTTCTGCAGCATTAACTCAAATCGACTTTAATATTTTATGGAGATATTTTAACTGGGCCAATCAATCAACAGCGGTCATCGCGCTGTTTGTCGGCGCCATGTATCTCTATATTGCGAAGAAAAACTACTTTGTTCCGCTGATTCCGGGAACGTTTATGCTTTTGATGGTTATCACTTATATCCTTAATGCCCCAATCGGCTTCGGATTATCCGTAACTGTTTCATGGATTGGCGGGGCTATCGGCACAATAATCCTGCTTGCATTATTCTTTAATGCCGCTAAAAAGGCTCGTGCCAATAATCTTCCTCTCGAAGAAGACATATCCGGCTGGAACAAGGTGGCCTAATGGGCTGCTGTAACCCTAACTACCGGAAAACTGTCAATGAAAAGGAAGAAGAGCTTAATCGAAAGGGCAAGGATTCTGTTCCTTTGTTGGCTAAAATTATTATTCTACTCATCATAACAGGAGGGATCCTAGCGCTCTTCCTTCGATAAGGTAAAGCATGGGGACGGTTCTTTGGTTTTAAAACAAAAGAACCGTCCCCATAAATCATTTAGGGTAGAAAATTATGAAAATTTGTGATACGATGAAATAAGTTTAAAAGGCCGTGTGTAACTGGCGAAACGCGGATAACCGCGAGGGAGCACACGGTGTCAAAGCCGTTCGCCTGGGCAGAGGTAAGGGAATTAACTCCCTTACCTCTTTCTGCTTATAAAAAGGAGGAAGAAAAATGAGCACTATCGCTTTAGAAAAAGTGAACACCATCAAAACCCTTAATAATATCGCGGAAAGAGGGCTAAACGTATTCAATAAGAACGGCTTTCTGGTTGACAACGGCAGTGAAAATCCTGATGCCATCCTTGTTCGCAGCTTTAATATGCACTCGTTAGAATTCGGTGAAAATTTAAAGGCAATCGCAAGAGCAGGAGCAGGTGTCAATAATATTCCGGTCGATAGATGTACAGAGCAAGGTATTGTTGTATTCAATACCCCTGGGGCAAATGCCAACGCTGTCAAAGAAATGGTCCTTACCTCATTAATAGCTTCTTCCCGTAACCTTTTTGCTGGTGTAGCTTGGACTAAGTCGTTAGATGGTGAAGGCGAACAAATTCCAAAGCTTGTTGAAGCAGGCAAAAAGCAATTTGTCGGAAAAGAAATTAAAGGGAAAACGTTGGGTGTTATTGGATTAGGAGCGATAGGTGCACTTGTGGCCAATGATGCGCTGGATTTAGATATGGATGTTATCGGATTTGATCCATTTATCTCTGTCGATACCGCTTGGAATTTGTCCCGCAATGTGCAGCGGGCCATGACGATTGAACAGTTATTTGCAGAATCAGACTATATCACTGTTCACGTACCGCTAACCGATGACACAAGAGGAATGTTTAACCAAGCAACCTTCAGCATCATGAAGCCTGATGTTCATATTTTAAACTTCTCCCGTGGTGAACTTGTCAATGAAACAGACATGGCTGCCGCTCTCGAAAGCGGAAAAGTTGGAAAGTATATTACCGATTTTCCAAATGAAAATGTGCTCAAAATGAAAAATACCGTTCCAATTCCGCACCTAGGCGCCTCCACAAATGAATCAGAGGAAAATTGTGCAATCATGGCAGCTCGTCAGGTGAAGGAATTTTTAGAAACAGGAAATATCAAAAACTCAGTGAATTTCCCAAATACCAGCCTGCCTTATACTGGTAAGCGGCGCGTGGCGGCATTCCATCAGAATGTTCCAAATATGGTTGGACAGATTACATCTGCAGTATCCAGCTATCATTTAAACATTGCTGATATGGTCAACAGAAGCCGCGGGGATTATGCCTATACAATTATTGACATTGATAATAAAGTAAACGGTGATGTTATTCCAGGATTAGAGGAAAAAGTAAAACAAATTCCTGGAATGGTGACAGTTCGGATTATTTAATTAGGAAAAATTAAGTTACATGAAAATGGAGCCTGGTTTCAATACCGGCTCCATTTCTTTTACCCAATTTGATTCTATGCTGATAATTTTAATTTTTTCTCATTTTTCCTTCTATAAGAATACAAAGCAAATAATAGAATAAACCATAGTGGTGTCAACAATAGAGCCGGACGGGTAGCGTCGGCGAAAAGCATGATGATGAGAATCGCTGCAAACAAGGTTAGGACCGCATAATTAACAAATGGTGTAAATGGTGCTTTAAATTTTGATTTTGCCTGTAAGTCCGGACGAGTTTTCTTATACCTTACATGACAAATCAGAATGACGCCCCAAACCCAAATAAAACAAATGGCACTAATTGTTGTCACAATTCCAAAAGCCTGCTCCGGAATAAGTTTGCTAAGGAGTGCTCCCCCTGTCAGGACAAGAGTCGAAATCAATAACGCATTACTTGGCACATGATTTTTATTCAGTCTCGCAAAATTGGTTGGTCCCTGGCTATTATTGCTTAAATTATATAAAATCCGGCTTGTTGAAAACATCCCACTGTTACAAGCAGAAGCGGCTGAAGTTAGAACGACAAAATTAATAATTCCTGCGGCAATCGGAATCCCGACTAAACTAAACGTTTTGACAAACGGACTTTCAGCTGCATTCAGTTCCGTCCATGGATTAATACATAGAAGAACGATCAATGCGCCAACGTAGAAAAATAAAATCCGTAAAGGAATTTTATTAATGGCCGATGGGATATTTTTTTCCGGATTGGCTGTTTCCGCTGCCGATACACCCACTAATTCCACACCAACGAATGCAAAAACGACCATTTGGAATGAAAGCAAGAATCCTGTTATTCCATTTGGAAAAAGGCCGCCATGTTCCCAAAGATTTTTAAT
>NZ_JAGYPE020000121.1 GCF_018343545.2 Neobacillus citreus
AACTATCTACTAATCTATCGATTAGCGACATTTGTTATATTAACATAATGCCCTTCTCTTTGTCAACCTTCATCAAGATAATTGATGAAACAGAACTTTTCTTCCAACTATCTCGCATCAGCGACAATGATTATATTACTACTCAAATGAATGTTCGTCAACTGCTATTTTTAACTATGATAAAAGTTCATTTCAAATAGTATTTTTTATTTTTTAAAAACGTTTAGTTTTCTTCTGCTTAGGAAAAAATACTTAAGTAATTTTTCTCTAGGAAGGGGCTGTTAATATGAATTTCAATCCAATGAAAAAAGATAATGATACAGATTTCGTCGACTCAAGCGCTCAAGAACAACTAGGCAATTCAACCGATTCAGATAAGAATCCTGAATTTGACGAACTTGGAACACCTCTTAATGAAATTTAAGGTTAAAAAAACCCTTTGCCAAAGCTTTCCCTGGCAAAGGGTTTTTTTAACCTTAATCCTTAATGTATTTCCAGCACTACTGGACAATGATCACTACCCATAACATGAGCGTGAATATCGGCATTTTTTAAACGCTCACTTAAAGTTTGCGAGACGATGAAGTAGTCAATCCGCCATCCGATATTTCTTTCCCTAACTTTATTCATATATGACCACCACGTATAAGCTCCCTCTTTATCCGGATAGAAATGGCGGAAGCTGTCGACAAATCCTGCCTTCAGAAGGGTTGACATTTTAGCACGTTCTTCGTCTGTAAAGCCTGAATTCCCTACATTTGATTTCGGATTCCTTAAATCAATTTCCATGTGGGCAACATTTAAATCGCCGCAAAAGACAACAGGCTTTATCTTATCCAGCTCTTGCAGATGCTGAAGAATCCGCACCTCCCATTCCAAACGGTACCCTAGCCTTGCTAAGTCTCTCTGGGAGTTTGGTGTATATACATTGACCAAGAAAAAATCAGGGAATTCTAAGGTGAGAATTCGGCCTTCATTTTCATCATCTTCCTGTCCCACTCCATATTTAACTGATAACGGTTCAGCTTTTGTAAAAACAGCCGTACCTGAATAACCTTTCTTAACGGCATAGTTCCAGTATTGATGATAGCCTTCTAAATCCAGACTAATTTGCCCTTCTTGCAATTTCGTTTCCTGAATACAAAAGATATCCGCATCCACTTCATGAAAATATTCCAAAAAGCCTTTTTTCACACAAGCTCTAAGACCGTTTACATTCCAAGAAACTAGTTTCATTTATTGATCCTACTCCCTTATGACTCTTATTCTATTTAATAAAGGTCATTGTATCAGCTTTAGGAGCCACACGGAAAGGATTTTGTTCAGAAAATAAATGGAAAAAGGCAACGAATCGCTGCCTTTATTAGGGGATAAATTTCTTTTCAATTAATTGATTGTCAAGAAGCTGTGATACAGGAACAATTTTGATATTCTTCTTTTTAAACTCGTCCATCGACTGCAAAATTCCATTCGAGCAGACTTTCCCAGTCACTCCAACATGGCCGATCGCAATAGCCTTTCTTTAGGTCAGCGGTAATGGGTTTTTCCCCTTGTTACACGTTATTAGTCCTAATGAAAAAGAGAGCTAAAATTCAGCTCTCCCGTTAAAATTATTCTTCATCAAAAACGCGTACTTCTTTCATGGTGTCACCGTTTCTCATTGATCTTACAGCCTCAAGATCAGAAGTTACTTGCCCAAAAACAGTATGAACGCCATTTAGGTGCGGCTGTGATTCATGAACGATAAAGAATTGGCTGCCGCCAGTGTCTCTTCCCGCATGAGCCATGGAAAGTGAACCAGGTACATGCTTATGTGGATTGCCTTCCGTTTCACACTTGATAGTGTAGCCGGGACCACCCATTCCTGTTCCTGTAGGGTCACCCCCCTGAGATACGAAGCCCGGAATTACTCGGTGAAAAATAACTCCATTGTAAAAACCTGAGTTCGCCAGTTTCTCAAAGTTTTCAACTGTCCCCGGCGCTTCGTTTTGAAATAAATCAAACTCGATTTTCGCGCCATTTTCCATCAATATGTATCCTTTTTTAGCCATATATAACACTCCTTATGTAAAAAATCATCTTAATCATACACTTTTCATCAAAGAAAAGAAAGTATTGGCACATTTGCCCATTTATATTTCTTACAGGAGTGTGTTAAAATAATCTCACCCCTTCCGAACATTCGCTTGTTGCGGGACACTTAACCACTGTACGGACGGAAGGGGCAGCCGAGACTTTGTCTCGGCTTTTTTATTTTTCTTCTTTTTCCAGCCATTGAAAAAACGTCGTTACCGCTGATAAAAATAAAAGATACCAAAAAAAAGTGTAAATGTGCTTCCACTCCACCGCATGCTTAAACAAGCCAAGAACCTCAGCTAATTTTTCTAGAATGGGCATTAATAAGCTGGCAAACAGGATTACACCCATCCTCCCCCATTTATTCAAACCAGCAATCACATATAAAAAAACGGCCATAAATATCGGAAGTACCACCAGCGTAAACCCGATATTTATGGAAAAAACGTCCGCTAGCGGGCGAAACGTAAACTCATACATTCCCTTCCCTACAAAATAAAGATCCAAATAAGTCCCTATTAATGAGCCGAGCACACCGCCAGCCAACACATGCTTAAAAGTTAATCGTCTTTTTGGCAAGAGCTGCGATTTCAAGTCGTTCAAGTGTTTTACAGAGTTCATCCCTTATCTCCCCGTCCATCATTTCCATATCGTCCACTAAATAATCCGCAACACGCCAGTCTTCAAACCAATCCCCAGGCTCCGCTTCCGTCTGGGTGACATTTTTCCAGGCATTTTCAAGATTCGGGCTGTAAAATTTTCTCGCTCCCTTCCTAAGCCTGCAGGATTTCAGACGCAGCGGATAAGTTATACCGGGTGTCCCCTCATTCACATTATTAAATAGATGCGGCCAATAATCCTTTCGCGATCCAGTATGCGGATGCAATTTTGCCCATTCCAAAGCTTGTATATGAAAATCTTTATTTTTAAAAAGAACGGAATATAACCTTTTCCCAAGTAAAATCCGTTCATGCAGGGATTCAAATTGATGAAGCGTCTGGCCCTTCAGCCCGCCATCCCCATAAGGAAATAGAATATGGTTGAAGGAAAGCACGTCCTGTAGAAAAAATTCAAACTTATTTAATACTTCTTTCTGGTAAAACTGATTTTGAACCACCCTTTTTTCCAAGTAACTCTGTTCGTTAATGACCATTGCAATACAATGAATATAGCGGTCATGATTTTCCCAAAAATGATTCCAAATCGTTTCCATAAAGGTCGAAACATTTAAATGCGAAAGCATATAAAACATTGGTTTACCCCTGCGCAGACTTTCCTCATAAAGCAGAAATTGCGGATAAACATCCTGGAAAATCAACCAATTACCTCTCTCCAAAAAAGAAAAAAACGAATCTCTTTCTTTTTTTGATAGCAGTTTCGTTAAAAATTCCCCTTTTAAATCGGTCATGTTGTACCCGCCGTTTCGTGAAACCATATGACCCAAAAACGCCCATTGGATATCTGGGTACTGGAGATAGAAATCAAGGTAGGCTTTTGTCCTTGTGACATTATTAAGGTTATGTTTTGCTGTTACCTTTTTTATATTTTCTAAAAGAACTTGATCTCTCCCTGTTAACGGGATCTGGACCACAGCTGCCCCTTTATTTTTTTTTCTTAATTCTGCCCGGATGATTTCTAGCGGCGGTTTGTCACGATTCCTCCAAAAAAACAAGGCAAATACCCCCAATACGAATGGTCCTTGCACAATAGGAATATGTATAGCCTAAGGAGTTTTGCCTAAGAAAGGAGTGACCTGCAGGTGGATATACAAATGGGTATCGATTGGATTATTGACAGGCTTAGAAAAGACCAATCTCCCGACGGCTCCTGGGATTATCCTTTTGATACAGGAATTTCAACAGATGCTTATACCATCATTTTATTACGCACATTGGAGATACATGATGAAGAATTAATCGAAGGTCTTTGCAGGCGGATTTTAAGTAAGCAGGAAAAAAACGGGGCTTGGAAGCTTTTTTATGATGAGGGAAATGGAAATGTATCATCTACACTGGAGGCGTACTATGCCCTCCTTTTCTCCGGATATTACTCACAAGAAGACAAGAATTTACAGGCGGCAAAGAAATTTATTTTAGCCCATGGAGGTCTAAAAGAGGTTAGTACGTATACGAAAATCATGCTAGCCCTAACTGGCCAATACAGGTGGCCTTCGTTTTCACCACTGCCAATTGAAGTTATTCTTTTGCCGACTAACTTCCCGATCAATTTCTATTCCTTTTCTGTGTTTGGGCGGGCTAATTTGACACCAATAATGATTCTTGCCTCCAAGAAGTTATCGATAAAAGCTAAAAATGCTCCCGACTTAACCGACCTGCACATCCACCGGGAGGCAGACGAACAATGGATTCGTTCGGATGAATGGCGCTCGTTGTTATCCTTGATTGAAAATGGAGTGGAGAATTTAATTGGCATCCCGGAAGAGCTCAGAAACTTAGCACTTGAACGAGCAAAAAAATACATGCTGGACAGAATTGAACCGGACGGAACATTTTTAAGTTACTACAGCAGTACCTTCTTAATGATTTTTGCCCTGCTCTCACTTGGCTATAAAAAAACGGACCCGGTTATTACCAAAGCGATTGAGGGACTAAAGTCCATGAAATGTGAAATAAACGGTTTTCCCCATATGCAATACACAACAGCAACTGTTTGGAATACATCCTTAATAAGTTTTGCCTTGCAATCAGCTGGATTATCTCCGGAAGACACCATGGTTGCAGAAGCAAATCGTTACCTTTTAACTCGCCAGCAGCATAAATTTGGCGATTGGGTGATTCATAATCCCAACAGCTTGCCTGGAGGCTGGGGCTTTTCGAATATAAATACAATCCTGCCGGATGTGGATGACACGACCGCCTCCCTTAGATCACTTTCAAGAATTGCCTCCTCTGAAAAAGCGGCTTGGGAGAGAGGAATCAGTTGGACCTTGTCGATGCAAAATGACGACGGCGGCTGGCCAGCCTTTGAGAGAAAAGCCGATTCAAATTTGTTGAAATTATTGCCGTTAGAAAAAGGCGAGTTTTTACTAAAGGACCCGACATGTGCCGATCTCACTGGAAGAACATTAGAGTTCTTTGGTAATTATACAAATCTGCCCAAAAACCATACTGTCATAAAAAATGGCATCAACTGGCTTTGGAAAGACCAAAGGCGCGACGGCTCCTGGTATGGCCGCTGGGGAATTTGCTATACGTACGGAACCTGGGCAGCTATCACCGGATTACTGGCAGTAGACATACCAGAAAGGGACCAACGTATACAAAAAGCAGCGGACTGGTTAAAAAACATTCAAAATCCGGATGGCGGCTGGGGAGAGTCCTGTCACAGCGATTACCAAAAGACCTACGTTCCGCTCCGGTTCAGTACTCTTACCCATACCGCATGGGCACTTGATGCCTTGATTACACTTGCCGATAAACCGATTCCCGTGATTCAAAAAGGGATTGAATATCTATTAGAATCGTTAGATAAAGACGACTGGACAACAGAATATCCAAAAGGACAGGGAATGGGCGGAGCCTTCTATATCCATTACCACAGCTACCGGTACATCTTCCCGCTTATCGCCTTAACGCACTATCAAAAGAAATACCAATGATAAGAATCGACGGACTCCTTGAGCCGTCGT
>NZ_JAGYPE020000122.1 GCF_018343545.2 Neobacillus citreus
CCTTTGATGGCGCCGCCGCCCTTTACAAGCCACTGGCCAGTCAACGCCGGCAGGCAGGAAACAGTCCGGACAAACATGCCGCCATTATCGTGGTGCTGCGGGCCGTTGCCAATCCGAATAAAAGAAGGCGATGTTGTCCCATACATTCGTGCCAATCTATAGATATCGTCAACTGGAACTCCGGTAATTTCCGAAACCGCCATCGGGTCATATTGCTTCACATGCTCTCGGAGTTCCTCATGCCCAACAGTATATTTTTTCATAAAGTCTTCATCGACCATGTTTTCGTCAAACAGGATGTGCATCAACCCGAGGACCAAGGCGCTGTCCGTGCCCGGCAAAATCGGAATAAACCAATCTGCCAATCTTCCAGTCTGATTTTTATGGATATCGATGACAACAATCTTGGCGCCGTTTTCACGGCGGGCCTTTTGCGCCAAAGCCACCTGGTGCATGTTCGTGCTCACCGCATTGATGCCCCAGAAAATGAACAATTTCGTGTGAATCGTATCCTCAGGGTCAATGCCAAAGCTGCCGCCCATTGTATACTTGTAGCCGACTGCCCCGGCCGAGTTGCAGATGGTCCGGTCAAGCCTTGATGCACCAAGCCTGTTCCAAAAGCGGCGGTCCATACCTTCAGCAGCGAGCCGCCCCATATTCCCGTAAAAGCTATAGGGAAGAATGCTCTCCGGCCCGTCCGTTTGAATCAGTTCTTTCCAGCGGTCCGAGATGGTGCTCAGCGCTTCGTCCCAGCTAATGCGCGCAAAACTTCCCTCGCCTTTAGCCCCGATGCGCTTCAGCGGATATTGCAGGCGTTTTTCGTCATGAATCCGTTCCGCCAGGTTCCGAACCTTATTGCAAATGTGCCCTTTTGTCACGGGGTGTTCTGGGTCGCCCTCGACTTTGATAATTTTTCCATCCTGTTTATGAATCAACAGCCCGCACTGGTCTGGACAGTCGAGCGGACAAACCGCATGAAAAGTCCCATCCCGCGGGAGATCTTCGTAGGAAGGCATAAGCATTCTCCTTTAAAGAGTTTGATAGATTTATACTATCGCAGAGGGTGCTTGATTGTCACGAGTCGAGAAATAGGGGGCGAAACATAGTCAGGATATTTTCGGGTTAGGATGTCATTGTATAAAAAGACGTCAAAATCCATCCAACCTCACCGCGACAAAATCAATTGATGGTTGCTATGGTTTGGCGGAACCATTGGGTAGACATTCTCTTCTTCGACCACATCAAACTCCATCAGCGCCGGACCATCCAGACTCATCGCTTCCTCAATAATCCGTCGGGCCTCCTCCTCAGAACGAGCCCTAAATCCAGCGACACCGTAAGCCTCCGCCACCCCTGCAAAATTCGGCGAGCCGATTTTTACAGAAGAATAGCGGCCATGATAAAACAGCTCCTGCCACTGGCGAACCATGCCCAAATAACCGTTATTCAAAATCGCGATCTTAATTGGCAGGCGGTACCTGACGGCCGTAATCAACTCCTGCAGATTCATTTGAAAGCTGCCGTCACCGGAAACACACAAAACGGGTGTCTCCTGATGCGTACCCGCGGCCGCCCCAATCGCCGCCGGCAGTCCGTACCCCATCGTGCCCAGCCCGCCTGACGTCACCAACGTCCGCGGTCTCGTAAACTGATAATGATGCGCCGTCCAAATCTGGTGCTGCCCGACATCCGTCACCACCACCGTGTCTTCCTCGGAAAACTCCGCAAGCGTCCGAATCACCGTCTGCGGGCTCAGCACGCTCTTCGACTTCTCAAATCGCGGCACCGTCCGCTTCCAATCCACTGCCTCATTCACCCAAACTTCGCCGTTAGCCCGGATTCGGTCATAATCCAGTTCCTCTTTTAATTGAAAAAGGAACTCAGCGGCGTCTTTGACAATCGGCAGGTCTACGGAAATGATTTTATTGATCTCAGCCGGGTCTATGTCCACGTGAATTTTTTTCGACTTTGGCGAAAAGCCGCTCACCTTTCCGGTCACCCGGTCGCTAAACCGAACTCCAATCGAGATCAACAAATTGCAATGGTGAACCGCTTTGTTGGCGGCATACGTTCCGTGCATCCCAAGCATCCCTAAAAACAGCGGGTTCCCCGTATCCATCGCACCAATCCCGAGCATTGAACTAACAACCGGAATCCGCGAGCGCTCGGCGATTTCCCGTAAATGGCTGGCAGCCCCCGAAGCAATTACCCCGCCGCCGACAAAAAGCACCGGCTTCCTGGCGTTTTCAATTAATTCCTTCGCATGATTAATAGATTTCCTGCCCGTTTCATTAGTCCTTTCGCCACTTGGTGCGCGGCTATGGCTCATCCGTTCGGCGCCCATCGTCACACTTTTGGTAGTCAACTCCACCAAGACCGGCCCGGGGCGTCCCTCAACGGCAAGCTTTAGGGCGTTATCAAGTACATCTTGCAGCTGGACCGCCCCAGTTTTAAAAGAATATTTGGTAATCGGCATCGTAATTCCGGCAATATCTAATTCTTTGGCGGACTCTCCGTTTAATGGATTGGCTGAAAGTGGTCCCGCAATGACAACGATTGGAACGGAATCACTATAGGCAGTTGCAATCCCCGTGATCCCGCTGGTTACCCCGGCAGCTGTTGTCAAAATTACTACTCCTGGCTTGCCGGTGGACCGGGCGTAACCATCAGCAGCATGGACGGCCGCCTGTTCATGCTGCAATTGAATGTAGCGTGTTCCTGAAAGTTCCGTTGGAAACAATCCATCATTATGGCAGCCAAAAACACATTCTACTCCCAGTTCATGAAGTGCCTCCAACATCGAATCAACTTTAAAAACTTCCGTTAACAATGTATTCACCTGATTTCCTAATTTTTAAATAGTTTAAATTATCAGGTAAAATAAGTATGTGATTTAAATCAAGGATGGGTTGTTTTTAAAAACAAAAAAGGGCTTCAAAATTTGAAGTCCGTTTGTTTATGATTCCAATAGGTCTTGTGCCCGTTATTTTTTAAAATACTATTATTCGGAACTTGTTTCATTATCAGTAGAAGATTCAGCATATCTACAGAGGAAGCCAATGAATTTACTATAATTAAAAATTTTAATGTCGAAGTTAATAGTCCGAAGAAACCTAATATTACTGGCAAAACAACTGAAATGATTAAGAATGGTGCTATTGTGATCAAGATAAATCTTGATTTTGAAATCACTTCTTCAGTGGCAGCAAACCCGCCAAACCAGGTTAGCCCAATAAATGTATTCTCTGATCTAATAAAATTGGGGATAAAAATTAAATGAAGCAATTCGTGAAGAATGACAAGAAATATGATTAAGAAAATGACTCCAAAGTCGATGGTTAATGATATAGAATCGGAGTGTAGCCCAAAATCCCTCAATGATAGAGGAGAAAAAAGATTTATTATCCCTCTAGAGATAAGTCCATTGATCATCATCAATGGAAGAGACAAAAAAATAGCACTTACCAAATGTTTAGGTTCTTTCAGCGGAACCCAATTGCTTTTAATCAGCTCAAGGTGTACATCTTCATTAAATTCTGGCAACTTGGTTTTTATTTTCACGAAATACCTCCATTATTAAAGCAGTTCTAAAAGATATATACGTTCAGAGTTGTGATAGGTTTCTGTTTTTTGGAAATATAGCCTATTCAAAAAAACAGTAGGCCAATTTCACACACTTTTTACACAATTATCCCAAAGTTATGCCGAATCCATTGTCTATACTTAGATTTAGAAACAAGTGAAGGAGTGATGGAAGATGAAAAAAACTCTAATTGCAGGCGTTGTTGCCCTTGCGCTGTTGGGAGGAGCCTATGGCATCCAGAACGTTTCTGCTGCCAGCAATTCTAAAACAATCGAATCCAAGGCAGCAGGCGGGCACCTTGGCACAAGACTGGGGCTGGCCAGCCAGTACAAAGACCAAATCCATCAAATTAATCAGCTAAGGAAAGAACGCCTAAGCCTAAGGTCACAAATTATTGATAAAAAGGACAAGCTGCTGGACTTGGTGCTAGAAGCGAAAAACAGCGGCAATAAAGGGAAGTTTCAGCAGGCCAAGGAAGCCAAGCAACAATTAAAATCAATGAACAAAGAATTAAAAACCCTTATGAAGGATGGCCACAGCGACCGTAAATCCTTAAAGGATGCCGTGAAAAATGGCGATGGAAGTGAAGCTTTTAAAGAGGAGATTGCCACCCAGCAGCAAGTGAATGAAAAATTGAAACAAATTGAGGTCGAATTGGACAAATTAATTACTATTTTTCAATAGGAGTAAAGGGGGATAGTGTATTTTGCTATCCCTTCTTTGTTATATAATTGAAGTGAGGTGAGCCGCTGATGAAGCATGTTTTTGTCGTTGATGACGAGCAGAATATCCGAGACATTTTACAAAAATATATAGAAAATGAAGGCTACAAGGTCACGCTGTTTTCCGATGGCCGGCAGGTCTATGAGGAAATGCTGCGACTGAAACCGGATTTGCTGGTAATCGACATTATGATGCCGCATCTCGCCGGGCTCGAATTGTGTAAAAAATCCGTGCTGTCAGTGATGTTCCAATCATTTTTGTGTCAGCAAGGGACGGCGAATTTGACCGGATTTTGGGGCTTGAGCTTGGTGGAGATGATTATTTGACTAAGCCATTCAGTCCAAGAGAACTGATGGTACGGATGAAGAATATTTTCAAACGGCTGGAAAAATCAACAGCCGTCACAACGTTGCAAACATTGAGCATCCGGGACGTCACCATCGACCTCGAAAGAAGATACATAGAAAGAGACGGTCAGGAAATCAGTTTTACCACAAAGGAATATGAACTATTAGTGTTTCTGACCAAGAATAAAGGAAGCCATATACGAGGGACGAGCTCCTTGAGTTTATTTGGGGCTATGAATATGCAGGAGACGGCCGTTTGGTTGACGACCTGGTCAAACGGATTCGCAAGAAATTAGACCAGCACAAGTCCTTGGTGGAGCTGTCCACAATTTGGGGCTACGGGTACCGGATCAATGAGTAGGATGAAAATTGGCTCGAAACTGTTATTATCTTATTTTATATTAATTATAAGCATTTTTTTAATTACTAGCTTTACTTTTCATTTTGTGTCCCAGCGGTACTTGCTGAAGGAAACGGAAGTGCAGCTGAAGAAGGAAGCTAAAGTTATCAGCCAGCTGCTCAGCAGGTCTTCTTTTTCAAGTGAAGCTATTCGCGAAAAACTAATGAACCGCAGAGCGCTGGCGGTAACGGAGCGGTTGATGTCATCGGAAATGATCATTTGGACACCGAAGAGGGAAATCGTTTATTCGGATTTAGAGGGAGGGACATTGGACAAGATCATAGGGGAAAGCACAGGCACAGGCCGGAATTTTGTTTCGGAAACGGCGGCGGTTACTTCAAAAAACGGGAAGACAAGAGGCTACGTTACACTGGTGGCCAGGCTGGATCAAGTGCAGCAGGTGAACATGCTGATGCGCCGATCCCAGATAGTTAGTTTGCTTATTTCTGCCGTGATTGCTGTCATTTTGGGGATTATTTTTCAAAAAGGGCTAACCCGGCCGC
>NZ_JAGYPE020000123.1 GCF_018343545.2 Neobacillus citreus
TCGAATGTAAATTTAGCCATATAAAAAACTGCACCTCCATTGTTAGTTTTGTGTCTAACAATTTTGGTGCAGTTCACCACGGCTCCTTTTAAAGTGCAAACATTATTTCATCGCATTAAAGCTTACAGCGATTTTTGCCCCAACAACGGCATTGTTTTTCACTAAAGCAATGTTGGCGTCCAAGCTTTTTCCTTCTGTCAGTTCTTTCACCTTGCCGAGCATGAATGGTGTCACATCTTTACCTGTGATGTGGCGTTCTGCAGCCTCATTCAATGCTGTTTCAATCACGCCATTAATAAATTCCTCTTCCATGGCATGTTCTTCAGGAATAGGGTTGGCAATCACCGCTCCGCCTTTTAGGTTTAAATCCCATTTTACTTTTAAGGTAGAAGCGATTTCAGCGACATCATCGGCACGCAAGTTTAATGAAAACTCACTCGTGCGTGTGTAGAATGCAGGGAGGACATCAGTTTGATAACCGATAACTGGTACGCCTTTTGTTTCTAAATATTCCATCGTTAATCCTAAATCGAGAATCGATTTGGCACCTGCACAAATGACAGCCACGTTCGTTTGCCCAAGCTCCTCTAAGTCTGCTGAAATATCCATGGTAGTTTCGGCACCGCGGTGAACCCCGCCAATACCGCCGGTCACGAAAATATGAATATCGGCCAATTCAGCACAAATCATCGTAGCTGCTACTGTAGTTGCGCCAAGTTTTTTAGTCGCAAGCAAATAAGCTAGGTCGCGTCTTGATGCTTTTGCTACTCCGGAACTTTTCCCGAACATTTCTAACTCTTCATCCGATAATCCGATTTTAATTTTTCCATCAATGATAGCAATTGTAGCTGGAACGGCTCCATTGTCACGGATGATTTGCTCCACTTCACGGGCGGTTTGCACGTTCTGCGGATAAGGCATGCCATGAGAAATGATCGTAGATTCTAGGGCAACGATTGGTTTTCCTTGTTCCTTTGCGGTACGTACTTCTTCAGATAATGTAATATATTCTTTCATGACTTATTCCCCCATGTCTTTTAATAGTTGTTCTGCAGATAAATCCTGTCGAACCGTATATGGTGATTGTAAGGTTTTCGATGCATTGATACTTCCGGCCTTAGCAATTTCCAATAATGTCCTACCTTCTAGCCAAGAGTAAATAACAGCCGAAGAAAAAGCATCTCCTGCCCCGGTTACATCGACGATTTCCTTCGCTTCAATAGGGAGGACATGGAAAATACCTTCCTCTTTATTTCCAACCATAGAGCCTTCTTTTCCATTAGTGATGACCACATTGGAAATCCCCAAAGACAGCCATTTTTCCACGGCGTTTTTCCAATCTGAATCATTTTTGATTTCATGCTGAAAATAGGTTTCCGATTCATCCCGATTCGTAATGAGCCATGTTACACCATCAAGTTCATCTGGCAAACGGTTCATCTTTGGTGATGAAACAGGTATTAAGACGATCGGTAGGTTATGGCTTTTGGCAAAATGGCACAAATATTGGACCGTTTCTTTTGGGCAATTTAAATCGACGATGATACATTTCGATTGTGTAAAAAATCCCTCATGCTTCCGCAGTAATTCAGGTGTAATGGCCTCATATACATCCATATCCGCAAGCGCAATGACTAATTCACCGTTGGAATCCAAAACTGCTGTGTAGGAGCCGGTTGCTTTTTCTGGGAATTTGGAGACAGTCTCTAAATTCATGTATGACGCTGATGAATCCTCAATAATGGTCCAGTCCTTATCAGCGCCGGCAGCAGATATAAGTGAAACCTCCAGCCCTAGGCGACCCAAGTTTTCAGCAATATTCCGGGCAACTCCGCCGGCATTCTGGGTGGCATAGCTGGGATTGGAAGTACCCAGCTGTGCCTGCCCTTGAATATGAAATTTACGGTCAATATTCGCTCCGCCAATGCAAATGACATGCTGTGATTCACTTAGAATATAGGCCCTGCCTAAAATATGACCTTTTTTGATCAGCCCAGAAATCATGTTAGCAATCGAAGGCCGAGACAATTCTAAATTTTGCGCAAGCTCTTGCTGCGAAATATAGGGGTTTTTCCGGATTAAATCGAGAATCAATTGTTCTTTCTCAGTCAGTTTTTCAGGCATAAATTCACCCCATAAATTACACTAATCTAAAATTGCCTTAATCAGTGCTATTATTGTTTTGGATTAAATGTCTTTAATTCATCAAGTGTTTCAGGAACCTTTACCGTACCTGATTTGATTTTCTCAACCCATTCTTTAACAGTTGCTTCAATATCAGCTTTGTTTGCCGCTTTTGAATTGATTGGGGCTAAGCCGACACCATCTTCTGCTAAACCATATAACGTTACTTTACCGCCAGGGAAATGGCCGTCTTTTGTTTTCGTGGCAAGGTCTTGAACCGCAACATCCACGCGTTTTAAGGCAGAGGTAAGGACAACATCTTGACCCATGTCCGCCTGGTCACGGTCAACGCCAATTGCCCAGATGTCTTTATTAGGGTCCTTTGCCTTTCGGTCTTTGGCTTCTTTAAACAGACCTACTCCTGTTGCACCCGCTGCGTGGAAGATAACGTCTGCTCCAGATGAATACATTTTTGAGGCGATGGCCTGTCCAACCTCGGCCTTATCGAAAGCACCTGCAATTTGAACGTCTACTTTAATGTCTGGATTTACTGCTTTAACGCCGGCAAGGAACCCAGTTTCGAAACGTTCAATAACGGGAACTTCCATACCGCCAATGAATCCAATGTGGTTAGATTTTGTGGTCTTAGCCGCTGCTATTCCCGCAAGAAATCCCGCTTCCTGCTCTTTAAAAAGAATGCTTGCGACGTTTGGAAGGTCTACTTCAGCATCAACGATGGCAAATTTCGAGTCTTTTTGCTGCTTTGCAATTTCTTCAACTGCAGACGGCATTAAGAAGCCGATCGCATAAACTAAGTCAAACCCTTGACGTACAAGCGTATTTAAGTTTGTTGTATAATCCGCATCCGATTTGGAAGCAAGGTAATCGTATCCGCCCTTTCCTTTTTTCAAGCCATTTTCTTTTCCGAAATTTTGAAGGCCTTCCCAAGAGGATTGGTTAAATGATTTGTCATCAACCCCGCCGACGTCTGTCACCATACCAACAGAGAATGTGTCTTTTTTGGCGCCGCCATTGTTATTGTTATCGTTGCTTTTTCCACAAGCACCTAACAATGTGCCAGCTGCAAGAACAAGTGATAGTGCCATACCAATTTTACGTTTTTTCATTTTGTGTGCCTCCCTAAGTTGTATTTAAGTGTTTTGAACTTTTGTTTATCGTATAAACTTTCGTTTGTATTATACGACTTAAAAAATTCTAGGTCAACCTTTTTAAACAAAATACTAATTCTAGTATTTCCAAAAAAACATTTCATGTGCTGTTTAAATGAAATCGATATGGATAATCTATTGAAGGTGGTTAATTTTTACAAAAATGACAACTATTAAAGGAGGCTGGGCAGTGTTACTAGTACCGCGTGAGTTAGACAAGCTTATGATTGTGGTAGCCGCTGATCTTGCTAGACGAAGACGCGAAAGAGGCTTGAAGTTAAACTATCCCGAAGCTGTTGCCTTAATAACCTATGAAGTGTTAGAAGGGGCAAGAGACGGAAAGACGGTAGCGGAATTAATGAAATATGGGGCTACCATCTTAACGCGTGATGATGTCATGGAAGGAATTCCGGAAATGATTGACGACATTCAGGTAGAAGCTACTTTCCCTGACGGAACAAAACTTGTGACTGTTCATGATCCAATTCGATAAGAAGCAGCAGGAGGGATAACCAAATGGAATGGGAACCAGGTCAGTTATTTTTAAAAGAGGAACAAATCATCTGCAATGAGGGCCGTGAAATACACAGGGTCAGAGTAACTAATACAGGAGACCGGCCGGTCCAAATCGGTTCGCACTATCATTTCTTTGAAGTAAATGAAGCCCTGAAGTTTAATAGGGAGGACGCTTTTGGAAAACGGCTAAATATTCCTGCCGGGGCAGCAGTTCGTTTCGAACCTGGTGATGAAAAAGAAGTGGAATTGGTTTGCTTTGGAGGGGAACAAAAGGTTTATGGATTTAATAATAAAACCGATGGGTCTGTTGAAAGTGGGTGTGGAAAATGAGTTTTGAAATGCCGCGCAAGCAATATGCCCAGATGTTTGGGCCAACTACTGGAGATTCGATTCGTCTAGCGGATACCAATTTAATCATCCAAATTGAAAAGGATTATACCACCTATGGTGAAGAGGTTGTCTTTGGGGGCGGAAAGGTCATCCGCGATGGAATGGGACAGCATCCGCTTGTCACCCGCGGTGATGGGATACCTGATGTCGTGATAACTAATGCAGTTATATTAGATTACACCGGAATTTTTAAAGCTGATCTAGCGATTCGTGACGGGAAAATTTCCGGAATCGGAAAAGCGGGAAATCCGCTGGTGATGGATGGGGTAGATATCGTTATCGGGGCTTCCACTGAAATCATTGCCGGTGAAGGAATGATAGTGACAGCAGGCGGCATTGACACACACGTCCATTTTATTAATCCGGAACAGGTGCCTGTTGCCCTTTCAGCGGGGCTTACTACTTTAATTGGCGGTGGCACAGGTCCATCTGCAGGTTCAAGGGCGACAACGGTTACACCTGGGGAATGGAATATCCATCGCATGCTTGAGGCAGTCGAGGGCCTGCCGATCAATGTTGGTTTGACCGGAAAAGGCCAAGCGGCAACCGAAGAACCGCTGGCTGAACAAGTACGGGCCGGTGTGATTGGACTTAAGGTTCACGAAGACTGGGGTGCTACACCTTCAGCCCTTGACCATGCTTTGCAGGTAGCGGATCAATATGATGTGCAAGTGGCACTCCACGCAGACACCTTAAATGAAGCAGGTTTTGTTGAAAATACGATGGCGGCGATTAAAGACCGGGTCATTCACATGTATCATACGGAAGGCGCCGGAGGCGGGCATGCACCCGATTTGATTAAATCAGCAAGCTTTATGAATGTCCTGCCGTCCTCCACAAATCCGACGCTTCCATATACCATCAATACAATTGATGAGCATCTTGATATGCTGATGGTTTGCCATCATTTGAATCCTTCCGTACCGGAAGATATTGCCTTTGCCGATTCCAGGATTAGAAAGGAAACGATTGCTGCTGAAGATATCCTGCAGGATATGGGGGTTTTTAGCATGACCAGTTCCGATGCCCAAGCAATGGGCCGGGTTGGCGAGGTGGTCACCCGAACCTGGCAGGTAGCCGATAAGATGAAACTGCAAAGAGGCTCTTTGCAAGGTGACAGCAAACTATCTGATAATAACCGTGCCAAGCGTTATATTGCAAAATATACGATTAACCCAGCGATTACCCATGGGATTGCAGATTATGTCGGGTCGATTGAAGTAGGGAAAATCGCTGACCTTGTCATTTGGTCACCGGCGTTTTTCGGGGTTAAACCGGAATTGGTATTAAAAAGCGGTTTTATTGTCTACGGTATGATGGGGGATGCGAACGCCTCCATCCC
>NZ_JAGYPE020000124.1 GCF_018343545.2 Neobacillus citreus
ACGTTGAGTCCGGCGGCGTCCTACTCTCCCACAAGGTCCCCCTTGCAGTACCATCGGCGCTGAGAGGCTTAGCTTCCGGGTTCGGAATGTGACCGGGCGTTTCCCTCTCGCTATGACCACCGGAACACTCTCGACCCAGATCCTGGATCAAAACCGTTCCTTCAGGTGTAGCTGAAGTATTCAGTTTGATTCCCGATCGTCTGTCGGGAACCACAAAGTGGACGCGAGCCCCACACCCGAGGGTGTGGGAAATCAGTGTGTTGTCAAGTCTTCGGCTTATTAGTACCGGTCAGCTCCACGGGTCGTTAGTCCCCGCTTCCACATCCGGCCTATCAACCCAGTAGTCTGCTGGGAGCCTCTCACACTCAAGGTGCATGGAAATCTCATCTCGAAGACGGCTTCCCGCTTAGATGCTTTCAGCGGTTATCCGGTCCGAACGTAGCTAATCAGCGGTGCCCTTGGCAGAACAACTGACACACCAGAGGTTCGTCCATCCCGGTCCTCTCGTACTAGGGATAGATCTTCTCAAATTTCCAACGCGCGCAGCGGATAGGGACCGAACTGTCTCACGACGTTCTAAACCCAGCTCGCGTACCGCTTTAATGGGCGAACAGCCCAACCCTTGGGACCTACTCCAGCCCCAGGATGCGACGAGCCGACATCGAGGTGCCAAACCATGCCGTCGATATGGACTCTTGGGCAAGATCAGCCTGTTATCCCCGAGGTACCTTTTATCCGTTGAGCGACAGCGCTTCCACAAGCCACTGCCGGATCACTAGTCCCGACTTTCGTCCCTGCTCGACCTGTCAGTCTCACAGTCAAGCTCCCTTGTGCACTTACACTCGCCACCTGATTGCCAACCAGGTTGAGGGAACCTTTGGGCGCCTCCGTTACTCTTTGGGAGGCAACCGCCCCAGTTAAACTACCCACCAGGCACTGTCCATGAACCCGATCAGGGTCCTACGTTAGACATCCAGAGTGACCAGAGTGGTATTTCAACAATGACTCCACGAACACTAGCGTGCCCGCTTCACAGTCTCCCACCTATCCTACACAAGCCACACCGAACACCAATACCAAGCTATAGTAAAGGTCACGGGGTCTTTCCGTCCTGCTGCGCGTAACGAGCATCTTTACTCGTAGTGCAATTTCGCCGAGTTCGCGGTTGAGACAGCTGGGAAGTCGTTACGCCATTCGTGCAGGTCGGAACTTACCCGACAAGGAATTTCGCTACCTTAGGATGGTTATAGTTACCACCGCCGTTTACTGGGGCTTAAATTCAGAGCTTCGCCCAAGGGCTAACCCTTCCTCTTAACCTTCCAGCACCGGGCAGGCGTCAGTCCGTATACATCGTCTTGCGACTTCGCACGGACCTGTGTTTTTAGTAAACAGTCGCTTCCCACTGGTCTCTGCGGCCTTCACCGCTCACGGAGCAAGTCCGGTCACGGTTCCGGCCCCCCTTCTCCCGAAGTTACGGGGGCATTTTGCCGAGTTCCTTAACCACGATTCTCTCGATCTCCTTGGTATTCTCTACCTGACCACCTGAGTCGGTTTCGGGTACGGGCAGCTAGAACCTCGCGTCGATGCTTTTCTCGGCAGCATAGGATCACTGATTTCCCCAAAACGGGTACGCGTCGGATCTCAGGCACACAGACGACGGATTTGCCTATCGTCAGCCCTACATCCTTACACCAGGTTCACCTTACGGATACCATCGCCTGGCTCAGCTACCTTCCTGCGTCACACCTGTTCATACGCTAGCCGCACCAGCATGGGGTCGAGCGTTAGACCGGACACCATCACCCCGAAGGGATCCGGAAAATCCGGGTTAGGACTCTTAGCACCACTGGATTAGCTTGGGCGGTTCTTCGCCGGTACGGGAATATCAACCCGTTGTCCATCGACTACGCCTGTCGGCCTCGCCTTAGGTCCCGACTTACCCAGGGCGGATTAACCTGGCCCTGGAACCCTTGGTCTTTCGGAGGACGGGTTTCTCACCCGTCTTTCGCTACTCATGCCTGCATTCTCACTCGTGTAGCGTCCACGGCTGGATTACTCCGCCGCTTCACTCGCCACACGACGCTCTCCTACCACTCCGCACGACTGAACCACGAAGGCTTGTCTGTGTGCGAAATCTACAACTTCGGCGGTGTGCTTGAGCCCCGTTACATTGTCGGCGCGGAATCACTTGACCAGTGAGCTATTACGCACTCTTTCAAGGGTGGCTGCTTCTAAGCCAACCTCCTGGTTGTCTATGCAACTCCACATCCTTTCCCACTTAGCACACGCTTAGGGGCCTTAGTTGGTAGTCTGGGTTGTTTCCCTCTCGACGATGAAGCTTATCCCCCACCGTCTCACTGCTGCGCTCTCACTCACCGGCATTCGGAGTTTGGCTGACGTCAGTAACCTGTTGAGGCCCATCGGCCATCCAGTAGCTCTACCTCCGGCGAGAAACACGCAACGCTGCACCTAAATGCATTTCGGAGAGAACCAGCTATCACGAAGTTTGATTGGCCTTTCACCCCTATCCACAGCTCATCCCCTCCATTTTCAACTGAAGTGGGTTCGGTCCTCCACGACGTCTTACCGTCGCTTCAACCTGGCCATGGATAGATCACTTCGCTTCGGGTCTAGGACATGCGACTGAATCGCCCTATTCAGACTCGCTTTCGCTACGGCTACCCCACACGGGTTAACCTCGCCACATATCGCTAACTCGCAGGCTCATTCTTCAAAAGGCACGCCGTCACACCAACAAGGGCGCTCCGACGGTTTGTAAGCAAACGGTTTCAGGTACTATTTCACTCCCCTCCCGGGGTACTTTTCACCTTTCCCTCACGGTACTTGTCCGCTATCGGTCATCTGGGAGTATTTAGGCTTATCAGGTGGTCCTGACAGATTCACACGGGATTTCTCGGGCCCCGTGCTACTTGGGATACACATCCGGCCATAACACCATTTCGTCTACGGGGCTGGCACCCACTACGGCCCGGCTTTCAAACCAGTTCGACTATGATGCGCTGTAACCGCCCCAGTCCGGCAGAACTGAGCGACGCGTCCCACAACCCCGACCATGCAACGCCCGCCGGCTATCACACATGATCGGTTTAGCCTCATCCGCTTTCGCTCGCCACTACTCACGGAATCACATGTTGTTTTCTCTTCCTGTGGGTACTGAGATGTTTCACTTCCCCACGTTCCCTCTACCCGCCCTATATATTCAGGCGGGAGTCACCAGGTCGACAAGTCGCCTGGCGGGGTTTCCCCATTCGGAAATCCTCGGCTCACAGCTCGATTATCAGCTCCCCGAGGCTTATCGCAGATTTCTACGTCCTTCTTCGGCTCCAGATGCCAAGGCATCCACCGTTTGCTCTTAGAAACTTGACCACAAAGATTAAAATTGCGATCGACTCATCACCACCACAACCCAAAAGAATTGCGATCGATCCGAGCGATCTAAGATGCTCGCGTCCACTGTGTAGTTCTCAACATACGATCGGCACCACACTCCCCCGACACGAACCGTGCCAGCTTCATGCAGCCCACCGAAGAACCCGCAACCAGACTCACGCCCAGTCACACGGCCCAACCCCCACACCCGAAAGCATGGGAAGCCTGGTCCCTCAGGACCCAACAACGTGCACCAGCCACCCGCGCTCACCACCAACCCGTTCCCAACCCACCAAAGCAGGCCGTACTGAGGCCGACAGCAACGCTGACGACTGCACTGTCAATGTTCCACCCATGAGCTAACCGTCGGACACGTTCGGCCCGAATCGGCGCCTGAACCAAAACCTGCAAGAGGCTGGTCAGATGCTCCTTAGAAAGGAGGTGATCCAGCCGCACCTTCCGGTACGGCTACCTTGTTACGACTTAGTCCTAATCACCGATCCCACCTTCGACGGCTCCTTCCACAAGGGTTAGGCCACCGGCTTCGGGTGTTACCGACTTTCATGACTTGACGGGCGGTGTGTACAAGGCCCGGGAACGTATTCACCGCAGCGTTGCTGATCTGCGATTACTAGCGACTCCGACTTCATGAGGTCGAGTTGCAGACCTCAATCCGAACTGAGACCGGCTTTTTGGGATTCGCTCCACCTTACGGTATCGCAGCCCTTTGTACCGGCCATTGTAGCATGCGTGAAGCCCAAGACATAAGGGGCATGATGATTTGACGTCATCCCCACCTTCCTCCGAGTTGACCCCGGCAGTCTCCTATGAGTCCCCGCCATAACGCGCTGGCAACATAGAACGAGGGTTGCGCTCGTTGCGGGACTTAACCCAACATCTCACGACACGAGCTGACGACAACCATGCACCACCTGTACACCGACCACAAGGGGGCAACCATCTCTGGCCGTTTCCGGTGTATGTCAAGCCTTGGTAAGGTTCTTCGCGTTGCATCGAATTAATCCGCATGCTCCGCCGCTTGTGCGGGCCCCCGTCAATTCCTTTGAGTTTTAGCCTTGCGGCCGTACTCCCCAGGCGGGGCGCTTAATGCGTTAGCTACGACACAGAAACCGTGGAAAGGTCCCTACATCTAGCGCCCAACGTTTACGGCGTGGACTACCAGGGTATCTAATCCTGTTCGCTCCCCACGCTTTCGCTCCTCAGCGTCAGTTACGGCCCAGAGATCTGCCTTCGCCATCGGTGTTCCTCCTGATATCTGCGCATTCCACCGCTACACCAGGAATTCCAATCTCCCCTACCGCACTCTAGTCTGCCCGTACCCACTGCAAGCCCGAGGTTGAGCCTCGGGATTTCACAGCAGACGCGACAAACCGCCTACGAGCTCTTTACGCCCAATAATTCCGGACAACGCTTGCACCCTACGTATTACCGCGGCTGCTGGCACGTAGTTAGCCGGTGCTTTTTCTGCAGGTACCGTCACTTACGCTTCTTCCCTACTAAAAGAGGTTTACAACCCGAAGGCCGTCATCCCTCACGCGGCGTTGCTGCATCAGGCTTTCGCCCATTGTGCAATATTCCCCACTGCTGCCTCCCGTAGGAGTCTGGGCCGTGTCTCAGTCCCAGTGTGGCCGGTCACCCTCTCAGGCCGGCTACCCGTCGTCGCCTTGGTGAGCCATTACCTCACCAACAAGCTGATAGGCCGCGAGTCCATCCCCAACCAAAAAATCTTTCCACCACCAGACCATGCGATCGGCGGTCATATCCAGTATTAGACGTCGTTTCCAACGCTTATCCCAGAGTCAGGGGCAGGTTACTCACGTGTTACTCACCCGTTCGCCACTAATCCACCCAGCAAGCTGGGCATCATCGTTCGACTTGCATGTGTTAAGCACGCCGCCAGCGTTCGTCCTGAGCCAGGATCAAACTCTCCGTAAAAAAATTACCAACCCACCACCGAAGCAGCAGGCCGAGTTGAAACTGACCGTAAAGACTGTCTACTGACAATCAATTCAATCCAAAAGGAATTGTCTCCGGACCGAGCAAGCTCGGCCACGGGGTCAAAATAATTGGCATTGACAATGTGCACGCTGTTGAGTTCTCAAGGACCAGACGCAC
>NZ_JAGYPE020000125.1 GCF_018343545.2 Neobacillus citreus
AAGTTGCGACACCTTATCCGCAAGTTGCGACACCTCATCCGCAAGTTGCGACACCTCATCCGCAAGTTGCGACACCTTATCCGCAAGTTGCGACACCTCATCCGCAAGTTGCGACACCTTATCCGCAAGTTGCGACACCTCATCCGCAAGTTGCGACACCTTATCCGCAAGTTGGCGCCCGAAAATATCCCCCAACCAATGGCTGGGGGATTAACCTTTGTCTATCGAGACTATTTGTCTTCCCATGCCTTAAAGGAAAACGGAATTCCTACCTTTTTAGCCGTCAATTCATCATAGGAAACCAAATCCTTTTTTGACAACTCTTTTAAAGAGCGTTTACCCATTGATCTTAATGCCATTTTCATTTCTTCAGTACAAGCTGTTAGGAATTTCTCCGCTGTTTTTTCCCCTACATCGGTTTTAAATTGATCCTTGAACTTGCCGTCATACCAAATCGCTTGTGTAGGCGGTTCAAATGGAAGGGCATTCAATACTTGATCGTGTGCCAGAGCAAACAGCATGGCGGTGCCTACATATACAGCGTCAGCTCCGAGCGCAAGCACTTTTAAGAAATGTCCTGGGACTAACATGCCTCCTGATACGATTAAACTAATTTTCCCTTTCATCTGTCTTTTTTCTAGATGGTTCACAGCTCTCACTACAGCATGTAATGTCGGGATTCCAAAATCATCAAATAATATAGGTGGTGCCCCGTACATGCCTGCTTGTCCGCCGTCAATGGTAATAAAATCAACCCCCATAAAGAGTAAATGATCAAGATCTTCTTCCATTTTTCCACCTGCGCCAATTTTGACACCTATGGGGACTCCACCAGATAGTACCCGAAGTTCATCCACAAGTAGTTTTAAATCTAGCAATGTTTGATCTTCGAAAAAGTTTTCATTAATGACTGCTTCTTCATTTTCCTTAAGTCCCATTACTTCACGAGCACGGCCTGTTAACCTTTGTGGCGGAATTTTCTCCCCCATTCCCGCTAAAGCGCCCTGACCTAATTTAATTTCAATCATATCAGCACGCTTCAATAAGTGTTCTTCCTTTGCCCAATCCGTTTTAGAAATTTGTAAAATATACTTTCCGGCAGCGGTTAATTCTTCGGGTAGAATTCCACCTTGACCAGAGTTAATCGCAGTTCCTGTCTTATTTGCTGCTTTAGCCAAAGAAAGTCTAGCTTGTTCACTAAGTGAAATCCCAAAGCCCATTCCACTGATCATCAATGGAATATTAATTTTCATTGGCTTTGTTGCCTCCGGTCCAATCGTAACGGTAACATCTACCTCATCTACACCATCAATTGGAAAGGGTGATGTTTGTGCAGGGATAAAAGTAATGGGTTCCAAATGCGGCCATTTTTTTGCAGAGCCGCCGAGCGGGCGAAAAAGGACCGTTCCGGTTTCTGCCCGTAAGCTATTTTCCAGCACATTTTGAATCCCCATATGCCGAAGGCCTGGTATCAGTTCCATAATATTTTCTTGATAACTGTCAGATAAAATAATTTTACCAGCCATCTTCACTACTCGTTTCATCATCCAGCGCCAACCAATGAGCATGAATAGAAACACCACAAATAATAGGGACATTAGTCCAAAAGTCAAATAAACAAAAATGTTCGCCATTGTCAGTTCTCCAATTGTTTTTCTTCCCATGGATCAAAGGAAAACGGAATTCCCACCATTTGGGCGGTTAATTCATCAAAGGATACCAGATCCTTTTTTGATAATTCTTTTAAAGAACGCTTACCCATTGCTCTTAATGCCGTCTTGATTTCTTCTGTACAAGCTGTTAAGAATTTCTCCGCAGATTTTACCCCTACTTCAATCTTAAATTGATCCTTGTATTTCCCTTGATTCCAAACAACTTGTGTCGGTGGTTCAAACGGAAGGGCATTCAATGATTGCGGATGTGAGACGGTAAATAACATAGAGGAGCCTAAATACACAGCATCCGCTCCAAGGGCGAGCACTTTTAAAAAATGCCCTGGTACTAGAAGTCCGCCAGAGGCAATTAAACTAATCTTTCCTTTCATGTTTCTCTTTTCTAGGTGATTAGCAGCCCTGACAATCGCATGCAGAGTTGGGATTCCAACGTCGTCAGCTAAAATAGGGGGAGAACCGAGTGTTGCTGCTTGTCCACCATCAACCGCAATATAATCAACACCCATATAGATTAAATGATCAATATCTTCTTCAATTTTCCCGCCAGCCCCAATTTTTGTGCCAATAGGAACACCACCTGTTATACTCCGAAGCTCATCAACAAGTTCTTTTAAATCATCCAGTGTTTGATCTACAACAAAATTATCATAAATCACGGCATCCTCGTTTTCCTTTAACCCCATCAGTTCACGGGCACGAGCCGTTAAATTTTTAGGAGAAATTTTCCCACCTGTCCCGAATAATGCGCCTTGTCCCAATTTAATTTCGATCATATCGGCCTGCTTTATTAATTCTTCCTCTTTTGACCAATCTGTTTTGGAAAACTGTAAAATATATTTTCCGCTAACATTGATTTCTTCAGGCAGAACTGCCCCTTCACCAGAATTAATGGCGGTTCCAACATTGTTCGCTGCTTGTGCCAATGAAAGTCTCACTTCCTCACTGAGTGCAATCCCATAGGCCATGCCGCTGATCATTAACGGGATTTTTATTTTCATCGGTTTTTTTGCTTGAGGCCCAATGATTACTTCCACATCAACATCTTCTTCACCGTCAATTGGAAAAGGTGATGTTTGGGCGGGAATGAAGGTAATCGAATCTAAATGCGGCCATTTTTTCGAAGAGCCAAGCGGACGGTGGAGAACATCGCCTGTTTCTGCCCGCAAGCTATTTTCAAGCATATTTTGAATGCCCATATGCCGGAGTCCGGGCATCAATTCCATCACATTTTCTTGATAACTGTCTGTTAAAATAATCTTTCCCATTTGCTTTACCATCCGTTTCATGATCCAACGCCAACCAAAAAGCATGAATATAAAAATGGTAAAAACAAACGCAACCATTCCAAAGATCAAGTAATATAAAATATTCACCATCGTTATTTCTCCAAAATCTAAATAATTTCAACTAATACTATTATATTCCAAAAAATGCTAATTCTATAAATATCAAGATGATACTAAGAACATATTGGAGTAAGCTTTAAAAACCGTGTATATTTAACAGCAAAAATATCATAATAAAAAATAAAAATTTATTGATAATCGATAAATACCGTGTTAAATTCTCATTAACAATAAATTTGTGAGGTGCTGTTTATGAAACATGTATCAACACTCTTCTTGAAGATAGCAGTTTTTCTGATTGGGATCCCTGTTCTTGCTTTATGCATCTTTTTGGTGCCTGAGTTAGGAAAACTTGCAGCAAAATTGCTTCCAGGGGTTGCTTCTATAAAATATCTGATTTTCATTATTTTTTATGCATCTGTGATTCCTTTTTACTTTGCTTTGTACCAGGCTTTCAAACTGCTACTCTTTATTGACAAAAATATAGCTTTCTCCGATTTGTCTGTAAAAGCTTTAAAGAAAATCAAACAATGTGCCATCACCATCAGCATTTTGCATGTGCTAGTCTTGCCGCTCTTCTATCTCTTTGCGGAGAAAGACGACGCCCCTGGTGTCATCTTTGTCGGATTGGTTGTACCTTTTGCTTCCATGGTGATCGCCGTCTTTGCTGCTGTTCTTCAAAAACTGTTAAAAGAAGCGATTGATATCAAATCTGAAAATGACTTAACCGTCTAGGTTTGTATTACAATTCATTTGTGAGGTGTTTTTTATGAACCGCTGGGCAACTTTTTTACTTAAAGGAGTAATTATTCTTATCGGAATTGTCGCACTTGGTTTGTGTATATTTCTGTTTCCTGAGATAGCCAGTAGAGATGCAGAAGTGCATCCAGAGACTGCTTACTTGCAATATCCCTTTTTACTAGCTGCTTATTTATTCTCTACGCCCTTTTTCATCGCGTTGTATCAAGCATTTAAACTTTTAATTTACATTGATAAAAACAATGCTTTCTCAGAATCATCTATTTGAGCTTTGAAGGTGATCAAACGCTGTGCTATTACCATCATTGCTTTTATTGCAGCTGGAATCCTATCTGTCGTTATATTGAGTGCAGGTACAGGTGAAGACATAACAGGTATTATAAGCTTGGGATTTATGCTCACTTTTGCTTCAAGCGTAATCGCAACCTTTGTTGGCGTCCTCCAAAAACTTGTAAAAGTAGTCGTTGATATAAAATCTGAAAATGATTTAATAGTGTGAGGTGAAAACCATGTCGATCATAATTAATATTGATGTGATGCTGGCGAAAAGGAAAATGAGCGTAACGGAGCTTTCGGAGAGGGTCGGAATTACGATGGCAAACCTTTCTATCTTGAAAAATGGAAAGGCAAAGGCGATTCGTTTTTCCACTTTAGAGGCCATTTGCAAAGCATTAGATTGCCAGCCTGGAGATATTTTAGAATATAAAAGTAACGAAGACACTAGACATTAATAGACAAAAATTTCTTCAGCAGTCTGCAATCTGGAATAGAAAAAAAGCGAAGGAGCTTGGTTTGACAGCCTTCGCTTTTTACTCAATACTACGGCAAGCACCCATTTAATCCCCTTTTCGTCAAAATCCTTGCAATATCTCTTTATTAAGTAGTTTTTCCCCACATTGTGGGCAATAATTATAAGTCATTTCATTCCTCCTTAAATCGATTCTTTAGAATAAAAGAGGAACTCCTCCTATGAACCAAACTTATTTCCCTTTTCTAAAAGGTTATGAATATGGTCAAACAGGAATTCCTTAAATGTTAACTACATTTATTTCGCTAAAGGAAGCATAATAAGGAAAATCTACATCCTTTCATCAAGAATGGAGCGAAAATAATGAAAGATTTACATTCAGTCCAAGAGGTAGAACAGTTTGTTCATAATCACCCACTCAGTTTTATTTATGTATTAATCGAGTAGGAGGGGGTGACTAACCCCCGACCTCTCACACCACCGTACGTACCGTTCGGTATACGGCGGTTCTAT
>NZ_JAGYPE020000126.1 GCF_018343545.2 Neobacillus citreus
TCTTCAAAACGAAAACTATCTTCGTAAGCTTCTTTCACCAACATGTGATTTCACCTCATTAATCGTTCATAAAATGTTCCGCGTGCTTCTTCTCTAATGGCTGCTGGACAGCTATACAAGGGGTTGATTCTGTTCCTTTCGCTCATCAATCGCTCCCGTATACTCGTTGTAATTGACGGCGATGGTTCCAACTTGGCCATTTCGGTTTTTTGAGACGATGATTTCAAGGGAATGATCTTGAGAAGCCTTGTCATAGTAGGCTTCGCGGTATAGGAACAAAATGACATCGGCATCCTGCTCCACACTTCCCGATTCCCGAATATCAGACATCATCGGCCGTTTATTGGCCCTTGATTCCACCGATCGATTTAGCTGCGCCAAACAGATGACGGGGCAATCAAAATCCTTCGCCATGTTTTTGAGGGATTTGGATATCTCAGTTACTTGTTGATGGGAATTCCCTCCGTACGATTGACTGGATTGGATCAGTGTTAAGTAATCGATAAACAGTATCGGTCTCTTGCCAGGAAATTGATTCATCATCTTTCTCGTTTTCGCTCTCATTTCGGCAATCGTTTGACCCGCCCCATCAAAAATTTGCATATTGGTTTCCGTGAGATCGCCAATCACATCCGATCATTTATCCTTTTGACGTTGACTCAGCATTCGTTTCGGGTCCCGCATTTTCGCACGGTTAAAGCCCCCTGTCGAAGCTATTAATCGTTTGGTAATCAGTTTCTCAGGCATTTCTAAAGAAAATACGAGTGGCAGATACCCCGCCCAGCCCGACATTTTGGCAAAATGAAGCATCACGTCGGTTTTTCCCATTGATGGTCTAGCTGCCAGTATCGTAACTTCCCCACCCTGAAAACCTCCCGTCATGTCATCGAGCTGTTTGATACCCGTTGTGACACTTTTCAGGCGTAATTGATCTTCCCAGGGTGCCTCATAGATGTTGGCCAACGCTTGTTGTAACGAGGTGTGATCCTCGAGCTTTAATTGGCTAATTTTATCCAACTCGCTAATGACTTTTGCAATCTCCCAGTCATTCATGGCGGCAACACTCAAGATGTTTCTCTTTTCCCGCTCCTTCCACGACTCAAGAATGAGCTTTTCCGTTCCATCAAATTTCTCCATGTCTGCATAGGACAACAGCTCAGAAAGGTAGGACATTCCCCCTACTGATTCGAGATCGGACAAGGTTGAAAAAGTAATCAAATCAAGATTCTTACCGGCCCGTTTGAATTCCACCATTTTTCGCATGATTTCTTTATGCCGTGCACTTTCTAGCTGTTCAGGCTGAATCACGGTATCCGTTAGTAAGTACTCCGCCTTCATCAAACTGCCTAAGAACGCTTTTTCAGCCATACTCATTCCTCTTCACCTGCCGTTAGATCGAGTTGGAATCCACGTGGAATATCTCTTCCGGTACGAACGATTTCAGTTGATTTTCTTGACATTGGTACCGCTTGTTGGGGTGCCTGATGGGCATCAACATCTGCTAGGGTCAGTAACGATTCATTTTCCCAGTTTCTAAGAATCGCAACAATATAGTTAAGCCTTCGCTTGTTATTCGCACAGGCAATCTCCATGGCTTTTAGGATCATCTCTTTTGGCTGTAAAAAGCTAGAATCCTCTAGCCATACTAACAGCTGCTGCTTCGCCATTAGGTTCGTAAAGCCAAAACCATTCGCGTCCCAAAACTCAATAATTTCATTCACATCTTCCGGTTTTGTAAGATTCTCTAAATCTGGAGTGTCCACAATATATGTCTGAGAAGCTATCTGTTGTTTTTGTTTTTCTTTTTTATTTTCTTTTTCTTTTTGCCCACGTATCGTAGCACGGCACGTCGACGTATCGTTAAGCTCTTCGTCTTCCGTATCGGTATATGTATCCTGTTCCGCGCGTTCACTGCCCTCGTTGCCAATAAGCAATTCTTCATGTCTACTAAAAGATTCGTAAAGGCTGCTAATTCCGAGATTAGTAATGCCTTCCGAAACATACGAAATAAGCGAGCGGTCCTGGACCTCTTTTAGCTCGGCGGTTATACAGTCCATGATCGGTTTCCCGCCTTTATGCAGGTTATATTCCCCCCAGCATTTAATCGCCAGTTCTTTTGTTTCCGGATTGTAGCGAATCAACTGATGATGCTCGGCGAATCGTTCCATTAACGAATGAACAGTCTCCATTGAATAACCCAAATGAAAAGCCATTTGCTTCTTCGTTATTCGATAGATGCCAATTTGAGTTGTTTTCGAATTTGTCAGCAAATAAAGGTAAAAATACTTCTCCTCCGGGGTCATCTCTTCCACAACGGGATCGTCCCAAAATTCAGTTCGCACCATTCGATACTTTGCCATCCTTAACCACCATCCTTGTTTATTGAAAAACTCTATTCAGACTCTATTTATGGTTTGATGAGGAAAATGGATAGGGTGGTTTTCATAAAAAAGTGAATACTTTGTGACAGTAGATTTCTTTACGGAGCAAATAAAAAAAGCACCTGTCACCACCCGAATAATGTCGATCAAATATCAACATATTATGGGTTGTGACTGGCACTTTCCTTAATTTGTAATACGGTGTGTTAAAAGTATATTTTCGGTGTTGTCAGGCACCATGGTCCTGTCACTCCCCCCTATTTCTTGCGGTTTACGTTTCCCGATTTGCCTTCGGGGATGACGCGGTCGATGTCTAGGTACGGTTTACCGACAACGGCGTCGTTGGATACGATATTAACGGGGTTATTCTTGTTTTCCTGCATCTGGTAGAGCCTCCAATTCAGCATGAATGAATAAAGTGGTACATAAGGTATTTTCCGCAAAATCCTCAAAATATTTCATTGTAGTCTCACTGATTCTCAGGTTTTTAACAAATTAAAAAGAGCGCCTGTCATCACCCGAATAATGTAACAACAAATTACGGGCAATGACAGGCACTGGCGTTTATCTTAATTTAAGCTGTCGCAATTTTTTCAGAGAAACAATCATTGCCATCTTTTCTGCTTCTTACATACATCTGTTTCAATTTGTTTTTTAGAATTTAACTTATGGCACTCCATAAATTCATTCTAATTCCAATAACAGGAGTTCAGGGTCTTCCAATAATCTTCTTATATGGTTTAATGCATTTTGGGCAATCACACCGTCAATGACTCGGTGGTCATAGCTTAAGGAAAGTGGCAGCATTTTGCCAATGGTAATTTCTCCATTCCGTACGATCGGCTTTTCAATAATTTCTCCTATCCCTAAGATTGAAGTTTCGGGAAAATTAATGACAGGGGTAAACCATTGTCCTCCTGCTGAGCCGATATTCGAGATTGTACAGGTTCCTTCCTTCATTTGGTCCATTGTTAATTTGTTATCTCTTGCTGTTTTTGTCAGCAGGTCAATTTCCTTAGCAAGTGCAGCAATGTTTTTATGGTCTGCGTCCTTCACCACTGGTACAACAAGGCCATTCTCGGTCTGGACGGCAATTCCAATATTATAAAACTTTTTATAGAGAATGTTTTCTTCCGTTTCATCTATGGAAGCATTTAATTCTTTATATTCTTTTAAGGCACTAATTAGTGCTTTTGCCACATATGGAAGAAAGGTTAATTTTATATTCTTTGCTTTTGCCACTTCCTTTAGCCTGTTTCTGTGAATGACCAAACTTGTCACATCCGCTTCAGCAAAATGGGTTACATGCGGAATCGTTTGTTTTGAATGTGCCATAGCTTTGGCAATCGCTTTTCGTATGCCTCCCAGCTTGACTCGTTCGATTTGACCGTTATTTGCTTCCGGAACTGGTTCCACCTTTATGATTGCCTGTTCTTTTTGCAATGGATGTTCTTTTTCTTCTGCAAATTTCAGCACATCTTCGCGATTAATTCTCCCATTTCCATTACTTGCTTGTAATGCTTCAAGATCTACTCCTTTTTCCCTGGCAAGCTTTCTTACCGAAGGTGATGCAATCACTCTTTGTTGTTCGTGAGGTTGGTTTTGGATTGGTGTTTCGGCGCTCCGAACATTATTTGCTGCCCTCTGTAAATCTTCGACCGTAGGTTCTCCGTTTTTCCCAGTTCCAGTGATTGTTGCTAAATCAACACCTAAATCTTTTGCCATTTTCCGCACTCGTGGCGAAGCTTTTACAAATGACGGCTTGGTTGTTTGCGTTTCTTGCTGACCCGGTACTGATGTGTCTATCTGTTGGGCTTGATTTGTCATGGATGTGGATTCTCCCTTATCATCTACAGCTATGCTGACAAGGACTTCTCCCATTCCAATGACTTCTCCCCTTTTTTTATGGATTTTCACAATCACACCGTCAATATCGGATTCTATTTCGGTAACCGCTTTTTCTGTCTGAACTTCGACAAGGACGTCCCCTTTTTTCACACGATCCTTCTCTAACTTATGCCAAAATGTGATCAGACTTTCTTCATCCGCCTCAGAGAGACGAGGTAATGTAATCTCATGTAATGTTTTGATGTCTTGCATTCCGATTCCTCCTAACATTAAGCATAAAAGCGGCTTTCCTGGAATGGAACAGCCGCCTGCAAAATTTC
>NZ_JAGYPE020000127.1 GCF_018343545.2 Neobacillus citreus
GATGACTGAAACTAAAAAAATCGTTAAAGGCGGAGCCTTTTTAATTGAAGATCTTACTTATGATCAAATCTTTACCCCGGAAGATTTTACGGAAGAGCATTTAATGATTGCTAAGACAGCTGAAGACTTTGTGGAAAAAGAAGTTCATCCTGTTCTTGAGCGTCTTGAAAACCATGAATTTGATATTACTGTCAAGCTTTTAAAGGAAGCTGGCGAACTGGGTCTATTAGCTGCTGACGTGCCTGAAGAGTACGAAGGTTTAGGCTTGGACAAAATCACTTCATCTTTAATTACTGAAAAAATGGCCGGCGGCGGCGGTTTCGCGCTTTCCCACGGTGCACACGTAGGTATCGGTTCACTGCCAATCGTTTTATTCGGTAACGAGGACCAAAAGAAACGCTATTTACCAGCTCTTGCATCTGGTGAAAAACTAGCTGCTTACGCATTGACTGAGCCAGGTTCAGGTTCTGACGCTCTAGGCGCAAGAACGACTGCCAAATTAAATGCAGAAGGCACACATTATATTCTAAACGGCGAAAAGCAATGGATTACCAACGCCGGCTTCGCAGATGTATTTGTTGTTTACGCTAAAATTGACGGTGAAAAGTTCTCAGCATTTATCGTAGACCGTAGCTTCCCTGGCGTTTCTACCGGCGCTGAAGAAAAGAAAATGGGTATCAAGAGCTCATCCACTCGTACCCTTATTTTAGAAGATGTCCCAGTTCCAGTTGAAAACCTATTAGGCGAAATCGGCAAGGGCCATGTTATCGCGTTCAACATCTTAAATATCGGTCGTTACAAGCTTGCAATCGGTGCTGTGGGCGGTTCCAAGAAAGCGTTTGAAATGACTGTAAAATATGCAAACGGCCGTCAGCAATTCAAAACACCAATTTCTCAATTTAATTTAACAAAAGAAAAGTTCGGAACATTGGCTTCTGAAATTTATGCTGCTGAAAGCTCTGTATGGCGTACAATCGGTCTTTATGAAGATAACCAAGGCAAGCTTTCCGATGAAGAAACTAAAGATATTAAGAAACTTGCGGATTCTATCGCTGAATATGCAATCGAGTGTTCATTAAACAAATTCTTCGGCAGTGAAGTACTCGCCCATGTGGTTGACGAAGGTGTACAAATCCATGGCGGTTACGGCTTCATGCAGGAGTACCCAATTGAAAGAGCATACCGTGACGCCCGTATCCAGCGTATTTTCGAAGGAACAAACGAAATCAACCGTCTTCTTGTTCCAGGAACGCTTGTGAAAAAGGCGATCAAAGGCGAGCTTCCATTATTCCAAAAAGCAATGGCCCTTCAAGAAGAATTAATGATGTTAATGCCTGAAGAGCCAGGCGATGAGCCATTAGCACAGGAAAAATATCTAGTAAAGCAAGCTAAGAAACTTGCGCTAGTTGCTGCTGGTTTATCAGCTCAAAAATTTGGCAAGGCCCTTGAAAAAGAGCAAGAAATCCTTGCAAATATCGCTGATATCATTTCAGATGTATATTCAATGGAATCTGTTGTATTACGTACTGAAAAAGCAATTGCCAAAGACGGTGCAGAAAAGAACCAGCAGAAGCTTCTTTACACTCAAATCTTCTGCCAAGAAGCGTTCAACCGTATCGAAGCTGTTGCGAAAGAAACACTTGTGGCTGTTGAACAAGGCGACATGCTGCGCATGATGCTTTCCACACTAAGAAAGCTGACTCGCCACACTCCAATCAACGTAATTGCGAAAAAACGCGAAGCTGCCGATGTCATCATCGAAGCAGAACGTTATTTAGTTTAATATCTTGTACCGGGTCCCCTTTGTTCATGTAGGGGCCCTTTTTTATTTTTGAATTTTTTCGAAACTTGGCAGGATTTTCACGAAATTAGTCGAATTGTTTGGTTGGATATTTTTTATTTTGAAAATAGTTATGGTAATATTCAATTATGACTGAATTTTAGTAAAAGGCGGTGAAAGGATGTCTTTGACTTTTTACTGGTATCCGAAGTGCGGAACATGTCGAAACGCAAAAAAGTGGCTTGACCAGCATGAAGTTAATTACGAGCCTGTACATATCGTGGAAAACCCTCCATCCCGTGAGGAAATTCGAGATTTTTATCAAAAAAGCGGCTTGGAATTAAAGAAGTTTTTCAACACTAGCGGAATGAAATATCGTGAATTAGGCGTTAAAGACAAATTAAAGACCGCTTCCGAAGATGAACTGTTAGACTTGCTTGCGTCTGACGGCATGTTGCTGAAACGCCCAATTTTAACAGACGGTGAACATGTCACTGTCGGCTTTAAAGAAGATGAGTTTGAGAGAGTATGGACGAAATAGTCCATCATTAAAATGGCAATCGATTTATTTCGATGATAGATATTATTAGAAAAATCATGGAGGGATTTAGACAATGAGCACACCAAAAGAATTGCGTTATACTGAAGAACATGAATGGGTAAAAAACGAAGGCAGCCTCGTGCGTATTGGAATCACCGACTTTGCACAGCATGAATTAGGAGACATCGTTTTCGTTGAACTTCCTGAAGTCGGCGATGAGATCAATGCCGGCGAACCATTCGGCAGCGTTGAGTCTGTTAAGACGGTTTCCGAACTTTATTCTCCGGTAAGCGGCAAGGTTGTTGAAATTAACGAAGATTTGAATGACAACCCTGAATATGTGAACGAATCTCCATATGAAAAAGCATGGATGATCGTGGTTGAAGTCTCAAATAGCGGCGAGCTGGATGAACTGATGACTGCCGAGCAATACGAAGAAATGATTAAAGAAGATTAATTTTTTGAGCGAAAAAGCGCCCATTGCGGGTGCTTTTTCTTTTTATTACCACTTTTTCTTCTGAGTTAATGGGGAAACTATTAATAAAATTATATGGCAGGTGGAAAAAATGGCATTGAATCAACATAAGATAGACGTAACAGACCGGGTAGTGGGCAAGCTCAAAAATGGAGAATTAGAGCTGTTTTTGGAAAATCAGTCAATCGGCATATGTAAGCTTCCAGAGAATGTTCAAATGAAGCTCGAACATCATTTTGAAGCCGAAGGCCAAAAAATATATCAGCATGTCACCACAACAGAGGGCCGGGATGCCAAGTATACTGACTGTGATGATGGTGGATGGTGCTGAGAAATGAAAGGATTCCATCATCTTTTAAGCAAATTCCTATTTTTAAAATACTAATGATGGTATAGTTGACATACAAAGATGTGTACACGTATTAGTAATTCCGGAATATGTTAACAGTAAACCACTTCATATCAGGTGATGGATGATGAATGATTCGTATGTTGACAAAGTTCTTATTGTGGAAGGAAAATCGGACAAAAACAAGGTCAAGAATATTTTAAAAGAGCCCGTCGAAATAATTTGTACAAACGGGACCATTAGTCACACAAAGTTGGATGAGTGGATTGATATTCTTGAGGACAAAGATGTCTACATTCTTGTTGACGCCGATGCTGCAGGTGAAAAGCTGCGCAAGCTTTTTAAAAGGGAATTTCCAAATGCAGAGCATTTATATATAGACCGAATGTACCGCGAAGTGGCAACCGCCCCAGAGCACCACTTAGCAACGGTTTTGCTGGGGGCAAACATTGACGTGCATAAAGAGTTTTTAGAGATGGGCTGAAGTTACTGATGTTAGAATGGAATCGAGATGAATTTTCCGCGTTTTGGGAGCGCGGCGAGCGCGGTCTAGTTTACTTTTATACACCCATGTGCGGGACGTGCCAAGTGGCCGGGAAAATGCTAGTTGTCGCGGAGGCAGCACTTGGGGATGTTAGTATTGGAAAAATGAACCTAAATTACTATCCCGATTTGGCTCGGTCTTTTGCGATTGAAAGCGTGCCGTGCCTGTTGTTTGTTGATAATGGGCGTGTGGAAGAGACGCTTTACGCATTTCATTCGGTTCCGTATTTGTTAGAGAAGATAAAAAAATACTTGAGATGATGAGCAGACGCCGGGTAGGGGCGTCTGTTTTTTTATAAAGCTATAGTATATGGTAAAAGATGGTAAAAATTATCTTATAAAGGGTTCATAAGACCAGATT
>NZ_JAGYPE020000128.1 GCF_018343545.2 Neobacillus citreus
GACTCAGAAATAGTTATGCGTTTCCTTGGACTTAAACCTTTTAGTTGATAATAGTTGAGCAATTTCTTGTTGAACTAACGGAGGCAAGAGTTAAAGATCAGCTGTCATTTTTTGCAGCTTTTCTTCTTGAAGTAACGAGGCAGGTTAGTACAGTAAGACGGCCACTCATAAGATACAAACTCTTTTAAATGCTTAAAAAACTCTCCAATAGACAAACTTTTATTAGTAAACAGAATATAAAAATAAACAGGAGGTAGCCAACCTCCTGTTTTCTGTCACAAAGATGATTACTATTTTTGGTCTATTCTTGAGTAAATGTATTTTTGTATAGTAGATTTTCCTTTATAGTCAACAATTGTATATACATTTACATTTTTACTATCTTCAGAAACAAATACTTGCTTGATATCTATGTTAGATGGAATTAAAGCAGAATTTATTTCTCTCGCAGATCCATCACTATCGAGTTGAGTGTAACCCAGTAAGTAATCAGATTTTATTCTTGTAACTGTATAAACTCCATTTTTTACAAGAGAATATGATTGGGCATTGCCATCAGCAATTGGAAACTCAAATTTACTGCCATCTGCATTCCAAATTAAATCGTTCTTTTTGAGGCTATAACTTTGTGCTTGTTTCATACCACCAAAATATAAAATTCCATCATTTATGAAAGCAAGATTACCTAATAATTCAATTTTGGAATGGGAATTAGGATCGGAATTGGTGATGGTGGTTATAAGTTTGTCATCTTCACTTAAGATGTTGTATTTGTCTAGGTTATCGTCCAGACTACTAGAATATATATGTTCAAGCAGATATGGGTGTTCAAAGTTGTTAACTATTCCATAATTAAAATTGCCTTCTGTAGTTTCTCGTTTGTTTAAGATCATTGCATCTTGGGCAACACCATCATTGCTGAATGTTATCTTATGAATTTGGTGGATAGGTTGCTCTGTTGACTCCCCCGTCCCAGCAAAATCAGTAGTAGTTAATACGTACATAGCAGAGTTTGTAAATTCAATACTGGATGTCCAAGTTTTAGCCTTTTCATTTTTTGTATTCCAAACTTGATTCAATAGGTCTGTGACCTTATTTTTTACAATCCATTTATCATCTTTTAAAACAGAAACATTTAAGGAAAAAGCTAAATCCTCAGGAGAAAATAATTCTGATTCTACATCTTGAGAATTTACTGTTAGTACATATGTATATCCGTCTTTTTCAAAAATATAGTCAGTATCTCCTAGATTAGGGATAGGTTCCATCCCTAATTGGTCAATATTTTTTACTAGTGTTAAACCTTTTTGTCCTTCACTATCAGATGTCTCACCTTTGTTAGATACTGCTTTAGCTATTTTACTATCACTTTTACCATTATTACTTGTAGTATCCTTACCACAGCCACTAGCCACTAGCATAGCAAGTAACAGTAAAATCATTAATTTTTTCATTATTTTTCCCCCGATGTATAAAAATTCCAAGCGGATAATATTTTAATATAAGATGGAAAATTTGACAAGCAATGAGAATATGAGATATAGGATTAATAAAAATATTTTAGTTATTTGAAGAAAAAATTGTGAAATAACATACTTAAGCTAAACGGGGGCATTTACACAATAAAGAATAAGATTAATGAACCTAAAATATGCAAGTTTTTATGCAAGACTTGCGTATTTTGGGCCTTTTTACATTCAAAAAAGATACTGCCGTTTATAACATTCTTTAATTTCCAAATACAGGCAGAAGTCGCAGGATGCGTTACTTCAGATATCAACAGAATCAAAAAAATCAAAAGAATCAAAAGAATCATAGTGGAGGATTCCAGGTCATTACATTCATCAAACCAAAATGTGTATAATGGTTATCCATTTTTATTGTTTAGTTGGAGTGCTAAATTAAAAATTGTAACGGGGCAGCTCTGTAAAAATGTGTAGGTAAAAACTGGATACATTGTTGTAAAAAAACATATTATAAACTTTGGAGGTGGTATTATGAAAAACTCAAAATTATTATACTTAGCTTTGTTAATTCTCCCTTGGCTAACAGTACCCTTATTAGGTCGAAACTCATTAAAAAAATATCTTCCAGCTACAATATTTATGAGTACATTCACAAAAGCAATTGATTTATTCGGTGAAAAGAAAAAATGGTGGCGATTTTTTAAAGGAATTCCACCGTTAGATAGTATGAACTTTTTTAATTTCGGTCCTTACTTTGTTTCAAGTCTTTGGATATTAAAATTGACTTATAGGAAATTTCCAATTTATTTAATTTCTAATACTATACTTCACATTTGTTTTATATATTTAGGGGGGATAAAACTTGTAAACCGTAATAAAATATTTACTTTGGAGAAATTAACCAAATTCCAATACTTAATAATCAACTTTTTAAGGGCATTAATACTTTATAGTTTTCAATACATCATTGATTTTAGCCATAGTAAAAAAAGGCATTCTAACAAATAGTCAAATTGTATAAGCAAAACACTATTAAAATGCTTTAATAATGTAAAATGTGAAGAATTGCACTTAAAGTAACGGGTGCTTGAGTTAAAGAAGGATTGCAGCGATGTCGGTCCTTTTTTTATTCGAATAACGGATACAGAAAAGTTAAAGAAAAGACTACTTTACGTGCCCACAGATGTTTATTAGACAATGGTTTTTAAAGAGTGTTTCAAGAGGAGCTCGGAGATTTCAGAGTTTCAGAATTTTGCCCAAAGTTCCTAAATTTTTTAGTAATGCTTACTTATTAAAATAAATAAAGATTAAAGGCACTCAAATTTAGATTGGTGCTTTTTTTGTATATGTAAAAAAAGCCCGTAGCTATTGGCTACGGCAAGAGGGTGAAGGTAGTGCAAACCTTCAATGAGAAATTTATGTTTTTTATCAGGTAATTAGAACTAATACAAAACCACCCATTTTGGGTGGTTAAGGAAAATGGACTTAATTTTAATACATAATATCCTATGTATATCCCTTGTATAGGGTTTGGGTATTCAAATGTAATATAAGATTAGTTATATAATTGTGTCTAATTTTTTCCAGTAATACTTCCTAATTATAAACAGAAAATAAAATTTGTAAGTTATTCAATAATAAGGAGGTAGAGGAAAAATGACTGTAGCAACTCAAGTAAACCAAACTTTAGCTGGGTTAAAAAGTGCACAAGCGAGTTTTGAAACATTTGCATTACAGACTGAAAATAAGCAAGCAAAGCAATTGTACCAAAATGCGGCACAACAAACTCAAGCTATAATTGACAGTATTGAGCCACGTATTCAACAAATACAACAAGAAGAGCCTCAATATAATCAGTAATATCCAATGTTATCTGGTTGGCTAAAAGGTCACTCATTTATGTTTTAAAGTTTATTCACTAATGGTGAATTGCAAAGTTTATGGAAACTAATTTATCTCCGTGTAAATTTTATCCATAGAGGCAAAATAAGTTACGGGATTGTGCTGGAAATTGCCTCCTATTTTAAATGAGGAGTGAGATAAATGGCTGATAAAAACGAACGTAATCGAGTGAATGGCGATGCTGGCGAAGCTGTAGGAACTGGTGTCGGTACTGTCGCTGGTGCTGCTTTGGGATCTACTCTTGGTCCACTTGGTACAGCTACAGGAGCTGTTGCAGGTGGAGCGATCGGTAACAAGGTCGGCGAAGGGGCTAATGAGTCAAACGACGATGCGACGAGCCGAGAATAATAGGCTTTAACTAAAGGGGAAATAAATGCCTTAAGACTCCCAAAAAGG
>NZ_JAGYPE020000129.1 GCF_018343545.2 Neobacillus citreus
TTGCTCTTACGAGTAATAATCCAACAAAAAGGCATCCGAATGGGCTCATTCGAATGCCTTTTGTCTACAATCTGAAACCCCATTAATAATTGGGGTTTTTTTTAACCTTTATATATTTTATCTACTTAAACCAATCCCTGTATTGGATTTAACGAGGACTTCCTCATATTTTTTAACATCAGCTTTTTGGCTGGAAAAGATGGTTCCAAGGTAACCAGCAAGGAAACCAAGCGGAATGGAAACTATCCCTGGTGTTGTGTAAGGGAATAATGGGTTCCCTACAAAAATAGCTTTACCTACTTCCGGGCTAAATACATTCGGACTGATCAGCACTAAGCCGATAGCTGAAATTAGACCGACAACCATCGCCCACATCGCGCCGGTTGTATTAAAGCGTTTCCAATAGATGGTGTAAAGAATGACCGGTAAATTCGCGCTAGCTGCAACAGCAAAGGCGAGCGAAACAAGGAAGGCGACATTCAGCGTCTGCGCGCCTAAGGCAAGAATAATGGATACGACAGAAACCCCGATGGCTGCGTAACGGGCCATCAATACCTGTTGCTTTTCGGTTGCTTTTCCTTTTTTCAAAATTTCATTGTAAAAGTCATGGGAAAAAGCTGAAGCTGCTGTCAGCACCAGCCCTGCAACAACAGCAAGAATAGTTGCAAACGCCACCGCAGAAATAAAGGCAAACAACATATTACCTCCAATTGCTTGAGCTAATAAAGGAGCTGCCATATTTCCGGCTGGGTTGGCAGCAATAATTTTTTCATTGCCGACAAATGCTGCAGCACCGAAACCAAGGAAAATGGTCATAACGTAAAATATTCCAATAACCCAAGTAGCATAAACAACAGACGAGCGTGCCGTCTTGGCATCCTTTACGGTAAAGAAGCGGACAAGAATGTGAGGAAGCCCTGCCGTTCCAAGAACAAGCCCCATATTTAGAGATAATGTATCCAGGCCGTCTTTGTACTTTACACCTGGATTTAGGAAGGATTCTTTTAAAGGAGTTGCCGTTTTCATTTGGGCAAACATATCGGTAAGGCTGAAATTAAACTTGGCAAAAACAATCATAGAAATAATGAAGGTGCCGCCCATTAACAGGATTGCTTTAATGATTTGCACCCAGCTTGTTGCATGCATTCCGCCAAAGATAACGTATACCGTCATTAACACCCCGACGATTAAGACAGAGGTTGTATACTCCAATCCTAATAATAATTTAATAAGTGCACCAGCACCGACAAGCTGAGCAATCATATAAAAAATAGAAATCGTCATTGTATTCATAGCGGCGAATCCGCGGATTTTTTTGGCATCAAAACGAGCCGCTATCATATCGGCAAAAGTGTATTTGCCAAGGTTTCTTAACGGTTCCGCTACCAAATAAAGAACGACAAGGTAAGCCACTAGAAACCCAATGCTATAGAAAAATCCATCAAAGCCGGTCAGGGCTACAGCACCGGCAATTCCTAGGAAAGATGCTGCAGACATATAGTCACCTGCGATGGCAAGTCCATTTTGCCAGCCGGTAAGGCCTCCGCCAGCCGTGTAAAATTCACTGGCATTCTTAGTTTTCTTAGAAGCGAAATAGGTGATGACCAGCGTTACGAGAACAATGGCAAGAAACATAAGGAATGCAGGGGTATTCATTAGCTATTCCCCCTTTCTTGAATGACCTGGGATGATAACTCATCAAACCTTGCAGCTTTCTTAGAATAAAGCATACATAAACCCCATGTCATAACAAACTGAAGGAAAGCAAATACCCATGCCCAAGTAATACTTCCGATAAATTTTGTATTAAGTATCGTTGAATAAGAGGTTAAGATTGGCAAGGCAAAATAAAAACAGAAAAAGAAGATAGTAAATGGAATTATAAATTTTTTCTTTTCGGAGAGTAATGTCTGAAACGAAGAAGACTGGACAATAGAACTGTAATCGTTTTCAGTTTGAGCGTTTATTTTTTTAGCTTCCAAAGAGAAGCTCCCCCTTTCGTATAAACCACTGGATTAAAGAATGTGGAATTAAGATAAAAAAAGATGATGACAGGTAATGATGCAGGGGCCAAAGGTGTTATAAAGCTTCTGATACAATCGGCTTGAGATTTCCCTCCTTTCGATTACAGATATTTCTAAAATTTGAAAATATTTTACGTTTTTTATTATAATTTTAAGAGAATCATAGTTGCAAGGGGAAATTCTCTTATTTTGGAAATTTTTTATCAACTTTGGAGAAATAAAAAAAACCTTTGCAGTTGCAAAGGTTTTTTCAGAATAATGATGGAGACTATCGGGATCGAACCGACGACCTCTTGCATGCCATGCAAGCGCTCTCCCAGCTGAGCTAAGCCCCCGATGGATTAGTACAAGGAAAATTATATCTGCATTACGAGCGTATTGCAAGAGGAAATTTAGAGAATTAAAAAGAATATTTTTAACTAATGCTTTCAATTTCCACCTTTTTAACACCTTCTACATCGGAAACAGCCGTATATACATCCGTTGTCTTTTCGCGGTAGTCAACAGCAACTAAAATTTGTACCAGGTGATCACCGTTATCTAGATCCTTAATCCGTATTCTGCGCAAAATATATTTTTTCTCAAGTAAATAAGATATAGCTTTATCAATCTGATCCCGGTCTCGAATAAATAATTGAAGCATGATTTCTTTTTCCCGTAATTGCTTTGGTCCGAAAATTTTCATAACGGCAGGGATAAATTCTACACTAATTATAAGAAGGGCAACGCCGACGAATGCTTCTAAATAAAATCCCGCTCCTACGGCAATCCCGATACCGGCAGCCCCCCAAATCATGGCTGCAGTAGTTAGCCCGGAAATGCTGTCATTGCCTCGTCTTAAAATGACACCTGCTCCAAGGAACCCAATTCCCGAGACGATTTGTGCCGCCAACCGCAATGGGTCCATGGTAATTCTAACTCCATTTGAATTAGGGAACATATAAGCCGATTCAATAGATACAATTGTCAGCAAGCAACTGACAACTGAAATGACGAGACTTGTTTTTAATCCTACTGGCTTTCTTTTTAATTCTCGCTCAAGGCCTATAATTAGACCGAATACAGCTGAAATTCCTAATTTCATCAGTATATCTAAATCCAAGCTGCTCATAAATTCACGTCCATTTTATATATTCGTTTTTGAAAACCCATTTGTTATTATATATACTCTGATTCTTGCATAAAGGACTGCAATATGGAAGAACAAAAGTGTACGCTTCATTAATTACATATACAATTATTGTTTGTTTTATGTATTTACAGTCTAGAATCTGTAATATGCTTCTAACATTTCATAAGGATGAAATTACAAGGATAAAATTCGTTTCTTGAGGTCGATAATATTTTTTAATGGATATATAGGTGGAGAACTTAAAATCATTTCAAAAAAGTTATAAATTATATTGCAAACATTTATTTATCATGGTATATTAATTCTCGTCCTCTTCGAGAGTGCCGAACAACTGAAAAAGAAATTTAAAAAAGTTGTTGACAACGAGAAGTTGACTGTGATAAATTAAGGGAGTCGCTTTTGAGAGCGAGGCTAGAAAATAGCGAGTGAACAAACACTCAACAGTATGATAGTTCTTTGAAAACTAAACAAACAAAAACGTCAACAAACAATAATATTCGTTTCATTCGAAACGAAGCCAACGTAACATTTTTGAGCTAATCAACTCAACTTTATTGGAGAGTTTGATCCTGGCTCAGGACGAAC
>NZ_JAGYPE020000013.1 GCF_018343545.2 Neobacillus citreus
TGGTGCAAAGTATGTCGAGAGTCGGAAGGTGTATTGATAACGGACCAATGGAGGCATTTTGGGGAACCTTAAAATGTGAAAAATATTACCTAAATAAATACAGTACTTTTGAAGAGTTGAAAAAAGACATTGAGGATTACATAAACTTTTATAATCATGAAAGATTACAAAGAAGATTAAACGGCCTTAGCCCCCTTGAATACAGAGCTAAAGCCGCTTAAAATCGTTTTTTTATTTCCACTGTCTACTTGACAGGGGGCAGTTCAAACAGTCAGGCGCTCTTTTTTTTTATATTGCTCTTTTTTCTTTTCTCCATTTGAACTGTTTTCCCGGTAGTAGCTTTGTTTTGGATAGGGAGTAGATGGTTAATGCTGACCAAATGAAGATGAAGGATAGCAATTGCACTTTTGAAAAATGTTCATTATATACAAAAATCCCTAAAAGTAAGGTGAGTGTCGGTGCAATATATTGCAAAAAGCCAAGTAATGATAATGGAATTTTTTGCGCTCCCTTTGCAAAATATAAAAGAGGTACTGCTGTTGCGACACCTGCCCCTATTAAGAGCAAATCCGTGCCAATTCCTTTATGCAAAAACGCCATGGACCCGTTGATAAACAAATATCCTATATAAATAACTGCAAGCGGTGTAACCACTAGTGTCTCTAAAGTCAATCCGACGGATGATTCAACGTTAACAAGCTTTTTTACAAGCCCGTATAATCCAAACGTCAGCGCCAAAACAATGGCAACCCACGGGAATGTGCCATGGGAAATGCTGATGATTAATACGCCAATGGCTGCCAGCCCAAAGGATATATATTGATAAAATGATAGCTTTTCTTTCAGGACAATCATTCCCAATAAAATACTGACCAGTGGATTTATATAATATCCAAGGCTTGTTTCAATCATATGGCCATTATTGACCGCCCAAATGTAAGTAAACCAGTTTACACTTATTAACAAGGACGCCAATATTAATGCGTACATTTGTTTTTTATTTTTCGCGAAGCCTCTTAAAGTCTCTGTAAATAGTCCCATTTTCCTCGTGAAAATAAGTATTAAAAGCATTAAAACAAACGACCAAACAACACGGCTGGCAAGGATTTCTTCCGCTTGCACATCCCCTAAAAGTTTCCAATATATTGGCAGCAATCCCCAAAGCAAATAGGAAACAGCGGCATAAATAACCCCTTGCTGCGTTTCATTCTTATTCATTAATTCCGCATCCCCAATTCTTTCTATTCTCGAAATACTCCTTATTATAACTTGAAACAGCAATGATTAGGGATTTTTCTGCCTGACAAATTTTTCATTCTATTCTTAAAGGCACGCGGTTTACCGTGTGCCTTTAAGAAACCATTTTATAGATTTTTGGCTGATTCCAATTCCTTTTGACGCAGCTCGATTCTTCGTATTTTTCCAGAAGTGGTCTTTGGTAGTTCTGGGATATACTCTATTTTTCTTGGATACTTATATGGCGCTGTCAGCGTTTTGACATGCTCCTGAAGGGTTTTTGTCAATTCAGGATCAGCTTGGTTCACATTCTCTGTTAGAACAACAAAGGCTTTAACGATATTTCCACGGACTTCATCTGGACTTGCCACGACCGCACATTCTTTGACAAACGGGTGCTTAACAAGGGCATCCTCCACTTCGAATGGTCCAATCGTATAGCCGGAGCTGATAATGATATCATCGCCTCGTCCTTCAAACCAGAAATAGCCGTCTTCATCCATTTTCGCTTTATCTCCGGTGACATAATAATCACCACGGAATTGCATGGCTGTTCTTTCAGGATCTTTATAGTAGTTTTTAAACAGGGCAGGGGTTTCGACGTGTACAGCAATATCGCCTACTTCACCAACGCCGCAAACTTGACCTTCTTCATTAATGATTTCAACGCGATTGCCAGGCGTTGGTTTGCCCATGGAACCTGGTTTCAACTCCATACCTTTTGTAACTCCAACAAGCAATGTATTTTCTGTTTGACCATAGCCATCTCGAACATCCAAATGGAAATATTTACGGAATGTATCAATAACCTCACGATTTAGCGGTTCGCCAGCTGATACAGCACTATGAAGATTTGGAAGCTGATAGTCAGCTAAATTATCGACCTTCGCCATTAAACGATATTCGGTTGGTGTACAGCATAATACATTGACGTCATATTTCTGAAGAAGGCTTAAATATTTTTGCGGCTCAAATTTGCCGTTGTAAACGAATCCTGTTGCCCCTGACCCTAATACCGACAGGAAGGGACTCCAAATCCACTTTTGCCACCCAGGGCCGGCAGTCGCCCAAACCGTATCGCTTTCTTCAATGCAAAGCCACTTGGCTGCTGCTGTCCGTAAGTGTGCAAAAGCCCATCCATGCGTGTGAACAACCCCTTTAGGGTTGCCTGTAGTACCAGAGGTATAGGATAAGAAAGCCATGTCATCACGGTTGGTTTCCGCAAGAAGAAATTCATCTGATGCTTCTTTCATTTCAGCATCCAATCGTTTCCACCCTTCCACGTCGGCCCCGATTGTGAACTTGACTAGTTTTTGTACTTCTGCAATGTCTTTAAATTGGTCGACATATGGATAATAGCTAATGAGTGCTTTTACATCACCATGGGTAATACGGTACTGAAGGTCCTTCTCCCTTAGCATTTCCGAGCTTGGGATTACAACCATACCTGCTTTTAATGCAGCCAGATAGACAACGTATGCCTCAATCAGCCGCGGGACTATGACAAGAACTACATCGCCTTTTTGTAACCCATTCTGGGCAAAGACATTGCAGGCTTGATTTACTTGCTTCATTAAATTTTCATATGTAATTTCTTTTGTTTCACCTGATTCATTTTCCCATTTAAGGGCTAATTTGTGTGGGTCCTTCGCAAACTGCTCAACCTCGGCAACAAGATTGTATTTTTCAGGTGCAATTAAATCTTCCCGCTTCATTAATATCCCCTCCACTTGGTAACAATGTATTATATTTGATGTTATTACCTAGTCCTAATTATACGCCCTTTTCTGAAAAATAAAAAGAGAGAGCGAGAAAAAATCCCGCTCTCTGTAGCCATCATATTCTTTTTTAATTAACGAGTAAATCCGCCGCCTAATTGTGATTCAGCCATTTGAACTAGACGTTTTGTGATTTCACCACCAACAGATCCGTTAGCGCGTGAAGTAGTGTCTGCACCAAGGTTTACGCCAAATTCTTGAGCAATTTCATATTTCATTGCATCAAGAGCTTGTTGAGCACCGTTTACTACCAATTGGTTAGAGTTGTTGTTAGCCATCTATACTCACCTCCTTGTGAGTATAGAATGTGTAGAACACTAACGCTTCATGCAAAATTAGAATTGGTAAATGTTCACAAAATATACTTAAATACGTTTAAAATAATTCACTGAATTCCGAATGAGGTTCACTGTCAGGTTTTATTAAAAGCGTTTCAACTTCCTGTACAGCCTCTTGAATTAATGGGTCAAAATCGAAATAACTTTCGTATTGATTCACTTTTTCTCTTTTTGGCTTTGTTTTCGGTGATGCTGGCACAAAAATAGTGCAGCAATCTTCATACGGCCGATTGGAAATTTCAAGTGTATCAATTTCACTCGCGATTTTTATAATATCCGTTTTGTCCATTGAAATCAAGGGACGTAAAATCGGTGTATTTGTCACTTCATTAATCGCATACATGCTCTCAAGTGTTTGGCTGGCAACCTGGCCAAGGCTTTCGCCGGTAACAATGGCCAACCCCTCTTGTTTTATGCGGATTTCATCCGTAATGCGGAGCATCATTCTTCTTGTTGAAGTCATCGTATAATTTTCAGGCACCTGTTCGCGGATGGCCTGCTGAACATCGGTAAATGGCACAATATGAAGCTTTAATGAGCCGCCTGCCATCTCGGCCAGTTTCTTTGAAAGGTCAATAACTTTTTCTTTCGCACGTTCACTAGTAAACGGCGGACTGAAAAAATGAACTGCTTCAATTTCCAGGCCACGCTTCATTGCCATATATCCCGCTACCGGGCTGTCAATTCCTCCGGAAAGCATCAACATGGCTTTACCGCTTGATTCTGAAGGAAGTCCACCCGCTCCTTTTATCGTTTCGCAGGACAAATAAACGGCCTCTTTACGTACCTCTACCCGTAAATTAATATCGGGATTTCGAACATCCACCTTAATCCCGGGTATGTTTGTTAATAAATGGCCGCCTATAGCATTATTAATTTCATCTGTATTCAGATCAAAGGTTTTATCTGATCTTTTGGCTGTTACCTTAAAAGTTTTCCCCTCTTTATAGAGAGACTTTACTAATGTTAAAGACACTTCTTTAATGGACTCCATTTCCCTCTCGACCTTTATGGCCGGGCTGAAGGACTGAATCCCAAATATATTCTTTAATTTTTTGATGATTTCTATCCCGTTTTCTCCATTTAATAGGACATACATCCGATCGCGGCTAGCTTCAATTTTGATATTTGGAAACGGGGTAAGGGCAATTCTCACACTTTTTCTAAGTTTATCAACAAACTTATTGCGATTTCTTCCCTTTGTAGATATTTCCCCGTAGCGGATTAATATACGGTCATAATTCATTTATTCATTACCCTTCCTAAATGTTTTACTGTTTCCTCTATCGCTAAGATCGCCTTCCTTGCTTCTTCTTCTGTATTGTCAAAGGAAAGGCTGATTCTTATTGCACTTTCAGCAAGGTCTTCAGGCACTCCCATTTGAAGCAAAGTATTGCTAGGGGCCTTCTTTTTTGAAGAGCATGCACTCGTGGTCGATACAAAAATGTTTTTCTGCTCAAGTGCATGAATGAACACTTCTGATTTGATCCCTTTTAAAGAAAAATTTAAAATATGCGGTGCTGAGTTTTCTATCGGAGTATTGATTTGAATCTGTTCCATTTCATTTAACTTATCTCTTAACAGGTTTTTAAGCTTAACCATGCTCTCCATTGCTTCAGCACTTTTATCCAGTGTCATCCTGAGTGCTTTGGCCATTGCAACTGCACCGGCGACATTTTCCGTACCACTACGGATTTTCCGTTCCTGATTTCCTCCTAAAAAAAGCGGTGCTATCCTGACTCCTTCCCGAATAAAAAGGGCACCTGTCCCCTTTAATCCATGGATTTTATGAGCCGATATGGATAATAAATCTATCCTGCTTTCATATATGTTTATAGGAACCTTGCCAATTCCCTGAACCGCATCAACGTGGAATATAACGGATGGATAGCTTTTTAACATGTCCCCTATTTCCTTAATGGGCTGAATTGTACCAACCTCATTATTGACCTTCATGATAGACACCAAAATAGTATCTTTTCTTATCGAGCTTTTTACATCGTCGGCAGATACACGCCCATCTTTATCAACAGGGAGGCGGGTTATTTCAAAGCCTTCCTGCTCAAGCTGCTCCATTACAGTTAGAACAGATGGATGCTCCACACTTGATGTAATCAGGTGGCGCCCCCTGTTTCGGTTACCTAAAGCTGCCCCTTTAATGGCAAGGTTATTGCTCTCTGTACCACCCGAGGTAAAATATAATTCATTCGTTTTAACCCCAATGAGCTTGGCTGTTTGTTCTCTTGCCTGGGAAAGAAGCTTTTCTGCCTGTCCCCCGAAACCGTGCAATGAAGAGGGATTCCCAAAATATTCACTCGAAACAGTTAGAAATGAGTTCAATACTTCCTTATATGGTTTAGTTGTTGCACTATTATCAAAATAAATCATGGTTTACAACCTTCCTTTAACACCTCTGCCGAAATAAATCTTACCATAAATTATTATCTTGAAAAAGCAAATAAAAAATTGCTGATTGGCGAGTCCGATAGGATGTAGACAGAAGCGTAGTTGAATTTATACTTTCTTATTAGCCAAAGAAAAAAAACCGATATGACAATCGGTTTTTCCTAATCAATGGTTACAGGTGTCTTTATTTTTTTTAATGCGTCCGGGTCGATCCCCTCGATCGTAGCAGCAGCCTGCTCTAACGCCTCTTGATAATCATAACGGCGAAAAGCCTCTTCTGCATTCCTTAATCCATTTGCAACAGAAGGATACTGACTCCGGTATCGATTCCCGTATTGGATTGCCTTCTCAGCAAGCGTAACATTTTCTATCAATTCCAAAGTAGTATTTACCAATTTATCAACTGATAGAACAGCAATCTCTAAATACTGATTTAGTGCCGCTATATTAAGTGGCTTTTCCTCGAGCTGGTATCTGACATTTTGGATGCTCTCGTTCGTATCCTCCAATAAATACCGATATTCTTCAGGCAGTCCTGGAACATTTTGTTTTTGAACAAGGCGGAAGGTTTCTCCAACCTTTTTCGCCAATTCTTGGACTTTGTCTCTTGCTTCCAGTTCGTCCTTCCTAAGGGCTTGAAGTTTAAAGGCAAAGGTTTGCTGCTCCTCACGTATGAGGTCTAAGTGTTCCTTTATTTCATTTAACTCTTCACCCATGATGGACTGAGCTGTTTGGTTTTGCTTTATTTTCTCTGATAATATTTCATAGCGTTTATAAACAGCCTCAAGCTCTCTTTCCAAATTGTTCAGTGTTTCCAAATCCTGATCAGCCAATTGGTAGGTAGCCTGTACATGAAGGACTTCCGATGCGAGATATTTATTCACTTCTTCCGCCTCAGCAAGCAGACTGCTGGCAGTCTGTTCATTTTTCTTTACAAAATGCTTGGCATGTACCTCTTTTTCTAAAAGGTCCAAAAGAATATCGACCCGCTGTTTTATTTCTTTATTTCCATCCTGAGCCTGATCAACTTCGCTTTTTTCAACTAAAGCTAAATTTTCTCTGATTTTTTCCTCGAGACGCTCTATTTCTGTTTCCACATGGACATGTTCTAAATAGTACCCCTGTTCCATCATTTCCCGTAAACCAGACCTTACCTCGGCCAACTGGTTTGGAATCAGCGACTGACATTCAATTAAAAGTTGCGGAATTAAATCCATATTATTCTTTATACCAGTTAGTTTATCGTGAATGAATAGTACGACTTCACGTGCCTCCAAGTAATTTCCTTGCTCAGTTTTTTCATCGAATTCATGAAATTTCCCCATGACCTCAGTAAGCGCCGCTTCCAGATGCTTCTCGGAATTGCCAAAGCTATGGCGATGCGCGAGCAAGGTTTTCTTTGTCTCTCGATACAGTTCCTTTAATTCCTCAATTTCTACACGGTTCTTTTCCTCACTGCCGACCAGTTCATGAAGCTCTTCGATAATTTTATTAACTTGATTTTCAGTTTCTTGTAATTTTTCCGTGATTTTGCTTTGGGCCTCTTTTGCTTTTTTGAATCTATAGCGGTCTATGTATTCTTCTGCATCAAACAGCATTTCTTCCAAATCCGGCAGCTTGACAGTCACAATATCGTCCCATTCATTCCGCCAGCGCTCAAAAAGCTCCTCTGTTTGTCCGGTCATATTAAGCTGTTTTACTTTAGCCATTTCATCAGGGATTGGTCTATTAAACAAATCAATTTTCCAGGCCTCGAGATGGTCCATTTCTTTAAAATGCTTTTTCTTTATTAGATATCCTAATACAAATATCGCAAGGATAAGGATGAATAACCCTATTATATATTTCACTTGCAAGCCTCCTGTTCCGAACAGCTGTCATTCTCATCTATTTAAAAAATCCGTTAATGATTAAATTCGATGCCTTAATGATACCATGTATACGACAATTTTTGACTAGTAATTTCAATTTTTTTGTAAAAGAAAATCAAAAAAAGCACTCAGCTGTATAAATTCATCATGACAGCCAGTGCTTTACCTTTTTTTAGATCATTTTGAGGGAGCTTTTCAGCTGAGGGCTTTGATTCAAATCCTGAACTCTACTTTATAATCGCTTCTTTTTTTATTTGAACATCGGAACAAAGAGTTTTGTCAATCCATTGATAGAGGTCCTTTAAATATTTTTGCTCGAAAAACTTTTCATTTGGGAAAACATACAGCACTTCTCTCATGTAATGAGTATTCATAAACGGCATCATTAAAAGACCCTTTAACTGGATAATTAAATAAGGAATCGAATGCGGCCGAAATTCATTCCACTCAAAGCCTCTTTCAAATATCTTTTGAAAATAGTACTTTTCCTTCAAGGAATAGGTGGCCATGATTTCTCTTACCATTTGCGAATCAATTGACATTTCCCTGTACACAAAGCTAGCAAGCTGAATGTTTTCCCATTGATAATGGAGCAAGTCCGCTACCACGCGCTTCAGACAAATTGCTGCCCCTTTTTCAATGGTGGCAAAAGCCGCTTCCATTTTATTGATGTACTGTTCAAAAAAATAGGTAAAACAATATTCCAATAGCCCCTCTTTGTTGCCAAAGTAGTAAGCAATGGTGGCCGTATTTACTTTCGCGGCATCAGCGATATCCCTTATCGACGTACCTGAGTAGCCTTTGGAATTGAACAACAAAATAGCAGCTGCAACGACCGAATCCTTTGAACTTTTCTTCATCCCTTTTCCCCCTTTCGAACACAAAATCCCCTAATATAATTGTTCTTTTTCTAGATAAGGATTCCTCTATGAAAAAATCGACAAAGTCTGCTCTTTTTCTTTTCAATCTGCTAAAATAGACTATAAAACTTTAAAAAGCAGGGGGAAAAAGGATGTTTAACGTCGAAATGTACAAAGGGACTCGTGAAGAAAATTATGAATTAGTAAAGAAGCAATTGCATGCCCTCATCCACGATGAAAAAAATCAAATTGCCAATTTGAGCAATGCTTCCTCCTTGTTGAACCAATTTTTAGACCGGATTAATTGGGTCGGCTTTTATTTGATGGAGGACGGGGAGCTAGTGCTTGGACCATTTCAAGGCCTGCCTGCCTGCGTCCGTATTCCGGTTGGAAAAGGTGTATGCGGGACAGCAGTCCAGAAAGCAGAAACGCTTCGGGTCGCAGACGTGCATCAATTCCCGGGCCATATCGCCTGTGATGCTGCATCTCAGTCAGAGATTGTCATTCCACTTGTAAAAGGTGATCAGGTTATAGGTGTCCTAGATATTGATTCGCCGGAAAAAAACCGTTTTGATGAGTTGGACCAAGAAAAGCTTGAGGAATTCGTCTCCATCCTAATCGAACACGTATAAAGAAAACTCGCCATACGGCGAGTTTTATATTTTATCAAGCGCTTGTTCCAAATCCTCTTTTAAGTCCTCCCAAGCTTCAAGACCGACGGAAAGCCGAAGTAATGTATTGTCAATCCCCATTTTTAGCCGTTCTTCTTCTGGTACGACCGCGTGAGTCATTGTCGCCGGATGCTGGATCAATGTTTCCGTGTCTCCCAAACTTACCGCAATTTTAATTAGTTCCAATTGATTCATAAAATGCTGCGCTGTTTCCTTTGTCCCATGAAGTGAAAAGGAAAGCAGCCCGCCAGCTTGTTTCATCTGCTTTTTCATTATGGAATAATCAGGATGTTCCGGGTCACCAGGATAATATATATCCTTTACTTTTGGATGACCTTTCAAAAATTTGAATAGCTTTATGTATAATAAGATTGGTCTGTTAAAATCACCTTATCTGAATGACTTCAGTGTTATAATAAAAATTAGCTTGACTTACCACGAATAAAAATTATATAATACTCTTTGTGTAAAATATTGCAGCCTATGAAACGATTTTAGCTGTTCCATTTTGTTCCTCGCGAGAGCTTCTTGCGAAGGTGCATCGCGTAACCCTTAGCTGCTAGGGCGATGGTGCATGAAAACAAAATGGCTGTTATCGATGTTTCGTTACGGTTTTTATTTTACCAAAATAAAAACTTAAAGGAGGAGTCATTCATGGCTCGATATACCGGCCCAAGCTGGAAATTATCCCGTCGTCTTGGAATCTCTCTAAGCGGCACAGGTAAAGAATTAGAAAAGCGTCCTTACGCTCCTGGACAACATGGTCCAAACCAACGCAAAAAGCTTTCTGAATATGGATTGCAGTTACAAGAGAAGCAAAAGCTTCGTCATATGTACGGTGTTAATGAGCGTCAATTCCGCAACCTATTCGACAGAGCTGGCAAATTAGGCGGCGTTCATGGCGAAAACTTCATGGTTCTTCTTGAGTCTCGTCTTGATAACGTAGTTTATCGTTTAGGTCTTGCACGCACTCGCCGTGCGGCTCGTCAATTAGTTAACCATGGCCACATCTTAGTTGATGGCGCACGCGTTGATATCCCATCATACCGCTTAGCTGCTGGTCAAACAATCAGCGTTCGCGAAAAATCTCGCAACCTTGATGTAATCAAAGAAGCAATCGAAGCAACTAACTTCGTTCCTGATTTTTTAACTTTCGATGCTGACAAATTAGAAGGTACTTTCACTCGCTTACCAGAGCGTTCTGAATTACCTGCTGAAATTAACGAAACTCTTATCGTCGAGTTCTACTCTCGTTAATTTGTATTTAGCATTTGTAAAGCCCCAGAATTTCAATTCTGGGGCTTTTTTTATGTTTTTTGAAAATGCATTTGGAAATAAAAAACAGGAGTCCCAAAATCTAATTTTGAGACCCCCATTAAATGTTATTGTTGAGTTAAAACTCCTACTTCCACTACATTTGAAGGTGCGGATTCATTTCCTGCAATATCAACTGCCGTTACATAGAAGCTTCCGTTTCCAACATTATAGGATAGTGAGGAACCGCTATTGATGCTTGCGATCTTCGCTCCAAAAAATCCACCCTGATAGACACGATAGCCGACGATATCATTGTCTGCCGGTGCGCTCCATGTGAGGGTATTGCCGGATGCGGTCAAGGTGACACCGTCCGGTTTCTTGCCGTTATCGGCCATTTTAGCACTTGAGACAAGCACATTGTCCCATCTGCCCCTGTTTGGAATAAGCTGGCTGATATTTTTAAAGTCATTGCCTACTATTCTGTTGATAAAGTCTGGGTTTAAGATTGTTCCATACTGGGTAAACTCTTTTGGTGTGGAATCAAGAGCCAGATATTTACTATCTCCGATCGTTACATAATTTCCTTCGATTAAACTATCATCGACTTTCGTAGGAACATCTTTGGCATTGAAATAATCACTTTCAACCAAACCTGCCTTTGAACACGCCGCTGACGGAAGCAGGCCGGAAACGGCACAATACGACGTTTTAACAATCCCTTCAGGCATTTGAAAGCTTTCTTTTGGAGCAACTAAATCCGGTTTAATTTTATAAGCCGCATTCATCAGTTCAGCCCAAAGATTATTGGTCCGCTGACTGTAAGACATTCCGCTGGTTTTTAAAGATTTCTGCGTATCATATCCAGTCCAAATTCCAAGTGTTACATTCGGGTTGAAGGCAACAAACCACGAATCAAAATAATTGTTACCAGTACCGGTTTTTCCTGCCCAATCAGCACTGAAATTCAGTTTGCTCTTTACACCTGCTGCTGTACCCATATTTATTACATCCCGCATCATATCAATGGTCAAGAATGCAGTCTGAGGTTTAAAGACATCAACAGGTTTTACTTCATGCTGATAGATAATTTTACCGTCCTTGTCGACAATTTTATCAATCAGGTAAGCATCGATAAATTTCCCGCCATTGGCAAAGGTACTAAAGGCATTTGTATTTTCTTCAACAGTCACGCCGTTATCCAAGGACCCGATAGAGGTAGCCAGGTTCGTGTAGTCCCCTTTTGTTAGCGAGGTAAAGCCCATCTTTTCCAGATACTGTGCTGGACGCTGGTCCACGATTTCAGAGTATAGCTTTACTGCCGGCACGTTATAGGATTTGGCCAAAGCATACCGTGCTGATACTAGCCCGCTATATCTTTTGTCATAGTTATGAGGCCATGGTGTACTTTTGCTTTTATCTAGTCTCAGTTCGACATCCGGAAGCGGGGTTCCCGGCGCCGCTTTTCCGAGTTCAATAGCCGGCCCGTAAACGAGCAGCGGCTTCATCGTCGAACCGTTCTGGCGGACTGCACTGGTAGCGTGATTGAGCTGCTGTTTATTATAATCTCTGCCGCCAACAAAGCTGATTATTTTGCCGGTACTATTTTCAATCAGTTCTGCACCGACCTCAACAGGTTCCATTACGGTTTTCTTTTCACCGGTTTCCGGGTCTTCTTTTTCCTCCGGTTTATCTGGTCCGTAATATTTGTAGTTATCTTTTACCACCTGCATGGCATCATATATATCTTTGTTAATAGTTGTATGAATTTGATAGCCATTTTGCCGCAGGTCATGGCTAGCCATCGTCTTATACTTGTAATAAAGGTTTTCATCTTGTTTTAAATCTTTTTCGGTATGGCCATCTTTCTTAGCCAACCCCGTTGTCAGAACATCAATGGCCCGTTTCTCAATTTCAAATGTCAACCAAGGATAGTTATCAAGCGGATTTGGTACTGACGGAGTAAAATCCTTTGTGATGTCATAGGCGGATGCTTCTGCGTATTGCTTTTCATTAATGTATCCGCCATCGTACATTCTTTTTAAAACTGTTTTCATTCTTGTTATGCCCGGCTCCAGATTATTCTTCACTGTGCCTTCTCGGGTAAATGGGGTATAACCAAACGGACTTTGCGGCAGTCCGGCAATAAAAGCAGCCTCCGGCAGTGTAAGCTCACTAGCATTTTTTCCAAAGATCCCTTTTGCTGCGGCCTGGACACCGGCAATGTTCTGCCCTGATGAATTTCTGCCAAGAGTCGCCACATTTAAGTACGCTTCAAGAATTTCCTTTTTATCGAAAAACTTCTCCAAACGAAGGGCCAGCAAAATTTCATTTGCTTTTCTTTGGAAGGAAACCTCATTGGTTAGAATTTGGTTTTTAATTAATTGCTGTGTTAGCGTGCTTCCGCCCGATTGGATAGGAGAATTGGTCACTTCCTGAAAAAGGGCTCGAAAAACGGCCTTTGGGACGACCCCTTTGTGCTCGTAAAAATATTCGTCCTCCGTAGCGATTACAGCATTGATTACGTTATCGGAGACCTGATTCAATTTGACCTCATCACGGACCAGATCCGACCGTAGTTTTCCAAGATAAACATTATCAGCAAAATATAAGTCCGATGTTTCCGTATAGTTGTAAATATCTTTTTTCATACCTTCGTATGAACGCACGGGTTCATCCTTGACGAGCGAGGCAAAATAACCGGCGCCAACACCTGTTGCAAAAGCCCCTCCAAGGATTACAACCGTTAATAAAAGCAGAAACAGGTTCCAGAAAACCTGATACGTAATCCTGGCACCTTTGACGGTTTTTTTATGAGTAATAAAATTAAGGAGGGAATCAGCTTTTTCCTTCCATATTTGCCACTTTTCTTTCATAGCATCACCTCTAATAAAATCACATCCATTATAGCATATCGGTGGTATAAAATTTGACAAGCTTCTACATTTTTCTGAAATTTCCATTTTACCGTTTGACTTTATCTTTAATATATGTTAAAAAATCAATAAGCATTTTTTTATAATTTAAGGCTTTGAAGGGAATCAATTGTAGTTCTTCTATCCCTGTAAATAGAGAGGCAGCGGCCGGTGAAAGCTGCCACATATAGAAGAGTGAATTACATCCTGGAGCTTTCTCTGTGAAGAAACAGTAGCGGAGAACGGTTTAAACCGTTACTTTTTCAAGTTGGAGGAATTTCCTCAAGCTGGGTGGTACCGCGTATATTTTACGTCCCTGCATAATTGCAGGGGCGTTTTTATTTTTTATTGGAGGTTTTGAGTAATGAACTTATTAGAGGATTTGAAATGGCGGGGCATTATTTATCAGCAAACAGATGAAGAAGGGTTGCAAAATCTTTTAGATAACGAAAAAATTTCCCTCTATTGCGGGACAGACCCAACCGCTGACAGTCTTCATATCGGCCATTTGGTGCCGTTTTTAACACTAAGAAGATTCCAGCAGCATGGACATCGTCCGCTTGTATTGGTCGGAGGCGCAACTGGGCTGATTGGCGACCCGAGCGGTAAAAGCGAAGAACGAAAGCTGCAAACAATCGAAGCGGTTCAGAAAAACGTTGAAGGCATTAAAAAGCAATTAACGGCCATTTTTGAGTTTGAAGGAGAAAATGGCGCAGTTATGGTCAACAACTACGACTGGACCGAGCCCATGAGTGTCATTGCCTTCCTGCGTGATATCGGCAAGCATATCGGTGTCAACTACCTGCTGGCAAAGGATACGATTGCCTCTAGGCTTGAAACAGGGATCTCGTTTACCGAGTTCACCTACACGATTTTACAGGCGATGGATTTCAACCATTTATATGATCATTATAACTGCAAATTACAGGTTGGCGGCAGTGACCAGTGGGGGAACATTACCTCAGGTCTTGAGTTAATTCGGAAAATGCATAACGAAGAGACGAAAGCCTTTGGGCTGACAATTCCGCTTGTAACCAAATCCGACGGTACCAAGTTTGGAAAATCAGAAGGCGGCGCTATCTGGCTCGACCCGGAAAAAACCACTCCTTACGAGTTCTACCAGTTCTGGATTAACACAGCCGATGCCGATGTGGTGAAATACTTGAAGCTGTTTACCTACCTTTCTCGTGAGGAAATTGAACAATTGGAAGTCTGTGTCCAAGAAGAGCCGCATCTCCGTAAAGGCCAAAAGGCACTGGCGGAAGAGATGACACGTCTGATTCACGGAGAGGATGCACTAAAGCAGGCCATCAAGATTTCCGAAGCACTATTTAGTGGAGACGTTCGCAGTTTATCGGCTGCCGAAATCAAGCAGGGCTTTAAAGATGTACCGTCTTACGCGCTTCAAAATGAAGAGGAAAATAATTTGGTTGAGCTATTAGTAGCGGCAAAGATCTCTCCTTCCAAGCGCCAGGCTCGTGAAGATATTTCAAATGGTGCCATTGCCATTAATGGAGAAAAGGTAACTGATACCTCTTATACTCTTCAGGAAACTGACAAAATTGAAGGCCAGTTTACGATTGTCCGAAGAGGGAAAAAGAAATATACGTTAATTAAATATTAATTGGTATAAAGGGGCTTTGGGACTGCAACCCAAAGTCCTTTTTATTTGTAACAGCTTTTTTCTTTTCAACGTCAATATATAAAAAGGAAATTTGGAGGTGAAAGTAGTGAGAATTTTAGTACACGCTGTTTTTATCCTTCTCATTGGCTTGGTTACGTTTTTTGGCCTTGGTCCTGTTCTTTTGGCAGATGGAAGCATGCGGGAAAGATTGGTCACGGGAGTAATTGTTTTGGTAATTTATCTAATCTTGGGATTCGGCTATCGAAAGGGAATTGGCTGGGCCGAACGCAAACGGAATTAGCATATATCAGCGAATTTTTACCATTTATCAGCGAATCCAAAAGAAGGATTTAATACCAACAAAAAAAGAGGCTGCTCCAGTCATCAATTGGATTCAGCCTCTATCTTTATATCTTTAAAAATTAGTCTTCCATCGTCGATAAATCACCAGTCGGCAAATTTAACTCCCATGCTTTCAAAACACGTCTCATGATCTTGCCGCTTCGTGTTTTTGGCAGCTTGTCACGGAAATCAATTTCACGAGGTGCGGCATGTGCTGCCAGACCTTTTTTGACGAACTGTCTAATTTCCTCTTTAAGCTCTTCAGTTGCCACATAACCATCCCTTAACGCGATGAAGGCTTTAATAATTTCCCCGCGCACAGGATCCGGTTTTCCGATAACCCCTGCTTCAGCAACTGCTGGGTGTTCAACAAGCTTGCTTTCCACTTCAAATGGACCTACACGCTCTCCAGATGTCATGATGACGTCATCGACGCGGCCTTGGAACCAGAAGTAGCCATCCTCATCCATGTACGCAGAGTCTCCAGAGACATACCAGTCACCTGGCATGAAATACGACTCGTATTTCTCAGGATTGTTCCAGATCGTATGCATCATCGAAGGCCAGCCTTTTTTAATTGCAAGGTTCCCCATTCTGTATGGCGGAAGCTCGTTACCTTGATTATCAACAATCGCCGCCTCAACGCCAGGGATTGGCTTCCCCATCGAACCAGGCTTGATTTCCATGCAAGGATAGTTACTGATTAACTGGGCACCAGTTTCTGTCATCCACCAGTTATCATGAATTCTCTTATTGAATACCTTGGCACCCCATTTTACCACTTCTGGGTTTAATGGCTCACCAACACTCAAGACATGGCGAAGACTGCTTAAATTAAATTTCTTAACCAGCTCGTCCCCCGCTCCCATCAGCATCCGGAATGCTGTTGGAGCACTGTACCAAACCGTAACACCGAAGTCTTCAATCATTTGATACCAGGATTCTGGGCTGAAACGTCCGCCGACAATAACATTCGAAGTACCAGTCAGCCATGGGCCAAAGATACCATATGAAGTTCCTGTCACCCAGCCTGGGTCTGCTGTACACCAGTAAACATCATCCTCTTTTAAATCAAGAACCCATTTAGCTGTTTGATAATGCTGAATCATCGCATTATGCACATGCAGTACGCCCTTTGGCTTACCAGTGGATCCAGATGTGTAATGGAGGATTAATCCATCTGTCCGCTCAACCCATTCAATCTTCAGCTCTTTGCTGGCAGTCTCAAATTTTTCTAAAAAGTTAATGCAATTACCTTGTTCCTCCACATTTTTTCCAACGAGGAAAATATGCTTTAATGCCGGTAAATCCTGGACAGGTACACGGCTTAACAATTCTGGTGTAGTTACTAATACTTTTGCTTCACTGTCTTGCAGACGATCCCTGACAGCCCCTTCCATGAAGGCTTCAAACAATGGGCCAACGATCGCACCAAGCTTAATTGCTCCTAAAACAGTAAAATAAAGTTCTGGAGAACGCGGCATGAAAATAAAGACACGGTCGCCTTTTTCGACATCGCCGTAATTTTTCAGCACATTCCCGGCTTTATTGGAAAGCTCCTTCATTTCCTTAAAAGTATATTTTTCATTTCTCGAAGCATCACGATAATATAATGCCACCTTATTTTTTCTATACGTACCCGCGTGGCGGTCAATCGCCTCGTAAGCCATATTAACAAGGCCTGTCTCACTCCAAGAGAATTCCTTTTCTGTATCTTTCCAGTCAAAATTCTTATATGTTTCTTCATAGTTTCGCAAATTGAAATCCCCTTGGACTACTGGCAGCGCTTCCACTCTCATTCCTATCTCCCCCTCTGAAGTATTTGAGATAATTATAGTACAAATAATAACTATTCACAATTTTAAAAAAACATTTTTTAAAAAAATATAAACCTAGTGTTTAATTTTTCGAAAATTTAGTGAAAAATCTTTAAAGATATAAATTTCATGTATAATAGAATTGAAGTACCTAGATTTTTTCCAGGGGTGACCAAATGGAGCACAAAAAAACCTATAATGCTAAGGAATTAAAAACTCCTCAAGGCAAATTAATTATTGAAGGCCCTGTCACTGCAGAAAAATTAGCAGGCTATGATTTTCATGAAGACCTTGTTGCGTTTCGCCCCCCTGCCCAGCAGCACGAGGCATTAATCGGGATCGCCGATTTACCGGAAGGAAGAATTATTATTGCGCGGCATCAAAATACAATCGTCGGTTATGTTACCTATTTATACCCGGACCCTCTCGAACGCTGGTCGGAAGGAAAGATGGATAATTTAATAGAATTGGGCGCTATCGAGGTGATCCCTCAATTTAGAGGCTGTGCTGTCGGTAAAAACCTCCTGATTGTTTCGATGATGGATGATGCCATGGAAGACTATATTATTATCACCACCGAGTATTATTGGCATTGGGATTTAAAAGGAACCAAACTCAATGTTTGGGAATATCGAAAAATCATGGAGAAAATGATGAATGCCGGCGGTTTGGAATGGTATGCGACTGATGACCCGGAAATCTGCTCCCACCCAGCCAACTGTTTGATGGCCAAAATGGGCAAACGAATCGATAATGAATCCATTCAGCGTTTCGATCGTCTTCGTTTTATGAATCGATTTATGTACTAAACATGATTGAACTATAGAGAATTGGGGGAAATCCTATGATCGTGGAAGAAATTATGCAATCGGATGTAGCTGCCCTCTCTCCCACTGATACCATTGCAGACGCCATGGCATTAATGGAATTAAGGAAAATTCGCCACATCCCAATCATTGATAAAGACGGGCACCTGGTTGGTCTTGTTACCGTTGCTAAAATAAGAGAGGCTACACCGTCCATTTTTCATGCAAATGAACACCCGGAAATTTTGAAAAAACCCCTAGATACGATAATGGAGAAAAACGTCATCACAAGCCATCCCCTGGATTTTGTTGAAGAGATCGCCGCTCTTTTCTATGAACATAAAATAAGCTGCCTTCCGGTCATCAATAATCGAAAATTAGTGGGAATTGTGACAGAAACCGATTTATTAAGAACAATGATTGAATTAACAGGTGTTCATCAGCCTGGCTCGCAAATAGAAATAAAAGTGCCGAATATCTCCGGAATTCTCAGTGAAATCGCAGAAATTATCCGAAAACGGAAGGCAAACATCTTAAGTGTACTGGTTTACCCAGATAAACAGGATGAGCAATATAAAATACTTGTAATCAGAGTTCAATTAATGAACCCTACCGGATTGATTCAAGACCTTAAAGAAGCTGGCCACCAGGTGTTATGGCCAAATTTGCCGGGGATGTCTATATGAATGATCGCTGTTCCTTTATTTACTCAGAAGACCTTCTGAATTATCGATTCAACAGCCATCATCCTTTCAATCAATTCCGGCTTAAACTCACAGTAGATTTATTAAATAGAATAAATGCCTTAGACCCCAATCAGATTGTTAAGCCACGAATGGCGACTGAAGAGGAGTTAACCTTAATCCATGACCCAAGTTACGTAGAAGCAGTAAAAAAGGCCGGCCAGGGGCTTCTTCCGAAAGAAATGGCTGAAAACTATGGTTTAGGTACTGAAGATACCCCTATTTTCGCTAATATGCATGAGGCTAGTTCTTTGATGGTGGGGGGGACCTTAACGGCTGTCGATGAGGTAATGACTGGAAAAACACTTCATGCCCTGCACCTTGGCGGCGGTCTGCATCACGGATTTCGGGGGAAAGCCTCCGGATTTTGCATTTACAATGATAGTTCTGTTGCGATTAAATATATCCAGCAAAAATATAATGCCCGCGTTTTATACGTTGATACAGACGCCCATCATGGTGACGGAGTTCAATGGTCCTTTTACGATGACCCGAATGTCTGTACACTATCAATTCATGAGACTGGCCGGTATCTATTTCCGGGTACAGGCAATATTAACGAAAGAGGCCAGGGAGCGGGATACGGCTATTCATTCAACATCCCTGTTGATGCCTTTACAGAAGATGATTCGTGGCTGCATGCCTATAAAAATGCAATCAGAGATGTGGCCGAGTTTTTTAAGCCTGATGTGATCTTGACGCAAAACGGAGCAGACTCGCATTATTATGACACATTAACCCATTTGTCGGCAACGATGAAAATATATCGGGAAATCCCAAAGCTTGCCCATGAAATTGCGCATCAATATTGCGGCGGCAAATGGATTGCCGTAGGCGGCGGCGGATATGACATTTGGCGTGTTGTCCCAAGGGCTTGGGCATTTATTTGGATGGAGATGACGGAAAATCCCAATTGTTTTGGCAGTTTGCCTGAAGACTGGATAGAGCAGTGGCAAAAGGAGTCCCCGGTGACACTGCCAAGGGAGTGGGATGATCCAGAGGATATTTATCCTCCAATCCCAAGAAAAGCAGAAATAACAGAAAAGAACTTAATCACACTTGAAAAAGCACTATATCCAATTCGTAATCATCAAAAAAGTGAATCAAGATAATAAGAAAAGGCGGCTATTTAGCACCTCAGGCTATCGAAAACCTTTCGATAGCCTTTTATTTTACCTCATTACCTTTGTCGATTCACCACGTTAATTTTTATATAAAAATATTAATTTAAAGCCTTTTTAACATGTTTGTTGATTTGCGCCCTAGGCACTTCGATTTCCGCGAGGTTCAGACACTTCCTCCTCTTTTTCAGGCGATTTTGTCCGAAGGTTGCGTAGGTTCGGACACTTCCGCCCCTTTTTCAAGCGGTTTTGTCCGAAGGCTGCACTGGTTCGGACACTTCCGCCTCTTTTTCAAGCGATTTTGTCCGAACGTTGCACTGGTTCGGACACTCCCTCCTCTTTTTCAAGCGATTTTGTCCGAAGGTTGCGCAGGTTCGGACACTTCCTGGATGGAAATGTCCTCATAAAGCAGCACACTTACCAGGTGGAGAAAATGTGTGTTGCAATACTTTAGGATATTTGACTCCCAGTTGATTGGAGCAGAGGGCACTCGACTCCTCGAAAATGCTATCGCATTTCCTTCGTGCGTGGGCCGATTCAAGGGAGAAGATTTTCAGTGTCCTGCGGGATATAGAGGTCACTGGAGAACCCGCAGGCGCTTTCAGCGCCGAGGAGGCTCCAGGACCTCCCCGCGGAAAGCGAGTGCCCGGAGAGGAAATCAACAGGCCCGTTAGCAGGATTTAGACAAAATAAAAAAGGCGACTAATTAGCCGCCCTTTTTTATTATTCCCTTGTTGATTGACGATGTTCAATTCGATGTGGAAGAACCACTTTTTGTTCACTTACTTTTTCTTTGTTCATTAATTTGGTTAACAAGCGCATTGCAACAGCCCCAATATCATAAAGAGGTTGAACAATCGTCGTAAGCTGCGGACGGACCATCAGCGACAGTCTCGTATTGTCAGAAGTAATAACCTCAAAATCCTCTGGAATACTGTAGCCCTTATCCTCAGCACCATGGACGACACCAAGTGCCATTTCATCCGCACCAACCAAAATGGCCGTTGGTTTCTCAGATAGTTCCAGCATTTTTTCAAATGCTTCAATTCCGGAATCGTACGTATAATCTCCTTCAATAATTAGCTCTTCATTAAAAGGAATATTTGCATCTTCTAAGGCTCTCTTATAGCCATTTAGCTTTTTAACGGTGATATCCGGTTCATAAAGCGGTCCAATAACAAAAGCAATATGTTTATGCCCTCTACCGATAAACTCTTTTACAGAATCGTAGGCAGCCTGTTCATAATCAATGTTAACAGAAGGAATCTTTTCAGATTCTTCGATAGATCCCGCTAGCACAACTGGAACTGGAGACCTTTCAAACTCATCGACATGCTCAGGAGTAATATGTCCTCCCATGAAAACAATCCCGTCTACCTGTTTACCTAACATTGTGTTAAATAAATGTAGTTCCTTTTCTTTGTTTTGATCTGAATTACTTAAGATAATATTGTACTTATACATGGTGGCAATATCTTCAATCCCGCGTGCAAGCTCTGCAAAGAAGATATTGGAGATATCAGGGATGATAACTCCTACTGTAGTTGTTTTTTTACTTGCCAATCCTCTGGCAACCGCATTTGGACGGTATCCTAATCTTTCGATTACCTCTTGGACCTTTTTCCGGGTAACCGGCTTTACATTAGGATTCCCGTTAACAACGCGGGATACTGTGGCCATGGAAACATTCGCTTCACGAGCTACGTCATAAATTGTAATATTATTCACTTGTAACACTCTCCTAAAACGTTCATTGTTTTCTTTATTTTATAGCATTTAGCTAAAATCTAGTCATTATTGCTTATGTGATAAAGTAAACAATCTTTAAGTATGTACTTATGATACGACAAGAAGAAAAAAGCCGCAATTATATTGTCAATATTTTTTTAAAAGCAGGAAAAAACCTCCTGCTATCATAGCAGAAGGTTCTTGTTCATTATACTCTTACAAAGTTGGATGCAAGGAGTTCATTGTAGAAGTGATCAAATTGCTCAAGGTTCATTTGCTGCTGTGCATCAGAAAGTGCTACAGCAGGGTCTGGGTGTACTTCAGCCATAACGCCGTCTGCCCCAATTGCAATTGCAGCCTTCGCGCATGGAAGCAGTAAATCTCTTCTTCCAGTTGAGTGAGTAACATCTACCATAACCGGTAAATGTGTTTCTTGCTTTAAGATAGGAACAGCGGAAATATCTAAGGTATTTCTAGTTGCCTTCTCGTAGGTCCGAATTCCACGCTCGCAAAGGATAATTTGTCCATTTCCTTGCGCCATGATATATTCGGCAGCATTGATGAATTCCTCGATGGTTGCAGCTAACCCTCTCTTTAATAGAACAGGTTTATTTACTGCACCAGCAGCCTTTAATAATTCGAAGTTTTGCATATTACGTGCACCAATTTGGATAACATCGATGTAATCAATAGCCATTTCAATATCGGCAGGACTGACAATTTCACTAATGACGGCCATATCAAATTCATTTGCAACACGTTTTAATATTTTCAGTCCTTCTACACCTAATCCTTGGAAATCATATGGAGACGTTCTTGGCTTGTAAGCACCACCGCGCAAAAGCTTTAAGCCTTTTTCCTTCATAGCTTTAGCCACAGTTGCCACCTGCTCATAGGATTCAACTGCACATGGACCGAAGACAAAATGCTGCTTGCCATCGCCAATTTTTTCGCCTTTTAAGTCTACGATTGTATTTTCTGGCTGTTTCTTTCTAGAAACTAACAAAGCTTTCTTATGGTCGTCCTTTTGGAGGTCAAGCCCCGCTTTGAAAATTTCCTTAAACAGGTGATCAATTGTTGAATTTTCAAATGGACCATCATTATTCTCTTTAATTTTATCGAGCATCATTCTTTCGCGGACTGGATCGAAGCGGAAAACGCCTTGACTTCCTTTTACCTGCCCGATCTCTTGGACGAGTCGAGCTCTTTCATTTATTAACCTCAACAATTCCAAGTTTAACTCATCTACACGGTCTCTTAACTGATCCAATTCATTATTGCCCATCTTTTCGTCCCCGTCCTTTCTTTTGTCGGCATTTATTCCTAAGTAAAGTTATCTTTTTTAAATAGGATTAAGTTTACTGCCTCACAATCAAAGATTTTTAAAAATTATAAACTTTTTTATAATTAGGGTTATTATAGCCGAAATAAATTTCTTTGTCATCACTTTTTTCTTTAACGATTAAACGCTTTTAAGCTTTTAAGTATTAAAGTATTTTTTGATATATATTAAAGTAATATATGTGTTTTTTGAAAAAAGGTGACTGTTATATGGCGATATGGAACTATTTTTTATTCCTGAACGGGAATAGCTTGTGCCAAAGAACGATTCGTTATTTTCCAGTGTGAAGCATTCCACGATGGTTTCCCATCAGCAAAAAGAATGGCTTGTGGAGATTCGTGCTTAATTTGAAATTGTTCAGCGATTTCGTTTGATAATGGGCGGGAATCTTGAACTGCCAAGTAGTAAGTTGGGATATTTTCATGTTCATTCGAAAATTTCTCGTATTCTTTGTAGGCTGCTTGGCTGATTGGGCAAGTTAAGCTGTGCTTTAATAGATAAAATGAATTTTCGTTATTTAGTAATTCCGTAAACTCTTCAATTGAATCAATTTTTTTCAGCATAATTTTACCTCCAGATAATAATAAACGGTGAAGTAATTTTAACACTTCACCGTAATGTTTCACAAACTGTATAACTTATATTCCTTTTAAATCCTAACCTTGCTTTCTTCTTCCTCTAGTGCTTTTTGAGCTTCCTCTAATTTTTTTCGAATTTCATCGCTATTTGCTGAAGCTTTTGTTGATGCCGTTTTTTCGTTTGAACCTTGAATCGAAATATAGGTGGTTTCGGAATCCTCATGCTGCTCAAAAGTGGTATCTGTTTTCCCTTTCACTTTATTCATTAGATTAGAGGATTGCTGGGCAAGCCCCTGGGTAAGTGAGATAGTTTTGGACTTTACATTTTCCCTTAGCGGTGAAGATTTATCGAGAAGAGATCCCGTTTGGTCAGAAAGTGTATGGCGAAATTCCTGGCCTTTTTTTGTACCTAAGAGCAGCGCCGCTGCAGCACCCGCCAGACCGCCAACGATAACGCCCAGCAGAAAACTGCTGCTGCCAGATTCGTCGCTTCGAACTTGATTGGTTTCACGTGATTCATACTCTCTTTTTGTCATAATCCCTTCACTCCTCTTTTTTAATGTGAACGTTCCTTTTGCCTTTCATAAATGGTTTCTTCATTTTTGGCTTCCTTACGAGCCTGCCACATGTCTTTTAATTCAAAAAATACATTGCTCCACTGAATAATTTGCGAAACTTTTTCCTTGCTCTCTTCGACTTGCTCATCAATCGTATTCGTAATATTCTTTAAGGTTCCATTAAATTTCCTGACTGAGGTTCCAACCTCTTTAACAGAATCAACGACACTATTTAAGCGCACTGATTTATCTTGTAAATCTTCGGCAAGGGCATTTGTTTTTTGTAAGAGCTGTGTTGTTTCACTTGTGACACCTTCAACTTGTTTTTCCAGTCCCTTTAAAGTGTCCGAAACACTCGTAAGGGTAATTTTCAGGGATTTAAGTGTCGCTGATAAATAGAAAACCAGCACTAAAAAAGCTACTGCAATCAAGGCTGCGCTTATGTATAAAATCAAGATCATCATAAAACCTCCGATATATCCTATTAATTATGTATTACCGTTCAAACTATGGTTTAAACCTCGTTCATATCTTATACTACTTCCAGTGATTTGTCTTGTTTTCCTGCAATTTGTTAAAAAAAATTCCTTATATTATTGATATGAAAAAAGGATGCCGCACTTGGCGGAATCCTTTTCTTATTTAGCAATTTGTTTTTCATAAGATTCCTGGAATTTCTGAATGTCTCCAGCCCCCATAAAGAGGATGACACTATTATCATGGTTCCCTAATAAATATGTGGTCTCTTCAGTGAGAATTTCAGCACCAGGGATTTTTTCCTCAAGGTCGTGAATAGAAAGCTTTCCTTGTTTTTCACGAGCTGACCCAAAAATTTCACACAAATAAGTTTTATCCGCCAGCCTTAGGCTCTCAGCAAAATCTTCTAAAAAGGCCTGCGTCCTTGTAAAGGTATGCGGCTGGAACACGGCAACAATTTCACGATCAGGATATTTTTGCATGGCTGCATCGATGGTTGCTTTGATTTCAGTCGGATGGTGGGCATAATCGTCAATTAAAATTTGGCTGCCCATCCTTTTTTCCGTAAATCTTCGCTTAACCCCTTGGAAGGTCGTTAAAAGTTCTTTCACTACTTCCACATTAATATCTTCATAATGGCAAACGCCAATGACAGCTAGAGCATTTAGAACACTATGGTCACCGAATGTTGGAATGGAAAAGGTGTCATAATACGTATTGCGAATAAATACATCAAAGCTTGTTCCTTCTGTCGTTTTCACAATATTTGCGGCCTGATAATCATTTTCCTCCGCAAATCCATAAAACAAGACAGGAACCTTAGCCTGAATTTTTTGAAGCTGCTCATCATCACCATAAGCAAATATCCCTTTTTTCACTTGGAAGGCCAACTCCTGAAAAGCCGAAAAAACATCATCGATATTGGCAAAATAATCAGGATGATCAAAGTCAATATTGGTCATTATGGCATAATCAGGGAAGTAGGAAAGAAAATGCCGTCTATACTCACATGCCTCAAAAACAAAATACTCCGCACCTTCTTCTCCTTTACCGGTACCGTCACCAATTAAAAAGGAAGTAGGCTTCGCGCCTGCGATTACATGCGAAAGCAGACCCGTGGTGGATGTTTTGCCATGGGCACCTGTGATGGCTATGCTGGTGAAATTTTGCATAAAGTCGCCTAAAAAACGATGGTAACGTATAATAGGAAGCCCTAGTTTCATGGCCTCTTGAATTTCCTCATGCGTATCAGGAAATGCGTTCCCGGCAATGATTGTCATCCCTGGCTCGATATTTTCTTTCTGGAACGGGAGTATTTTAATCCCCGATTGTTCAAGGGCCAGTTGAGTAAAAAAGCGCTTTTCGACATCGGAGCCTTGGACCTGAAATTTCATATCATGGAGCACTTGTGCAAGTGCGCTCATACCAGACCCCTTTATACCGACAAAATGGTAAATTGTCATAGAAGAACCTCCAACCAACGTCTATCTGTAAAACAGTATATGACATCTGTCTGTATTTGCTAATCTGAAAAAGCAGGGAGAATTGGACACCTGCTTTTCCTGAACATATTTCAATATTATATCACTGTTTATCCGTAAAAACTATTTTCGAACCCGAATTGCTCCAATGGTACTATTCGCTAATCAGAATTTACTGTTGTAAATTTGAACGCATAAGTTCAACTACAACACTTGAATCGTCCTATCGGACTCGCCAATCGCTGAGTTTTATTTATTATTTGTCTATATTTACATATTTAGACTTGCATCCTGGATAGATTCCAAATCCGCTTCGTTGATTAACACTTCCCGCGGCTTGCTTCCGTTTGCACCTGAAATATAACCCTGCTGCTCGAGCATATCCATTAAGCGTGCAGCCCGGTTATAGCCAATTTTAAAGCGGCGCTGCAGGCTGGAAGTTGAGGCTGCTCCTTGTTCGATGATAAATTCACAGGCATCATAAAACAACTCGTCCTCCTCCTCCGTTATTTGGGCCTTTTTTAAAAGTTCTTCCTGCACAAATAAATATTCCGGGTCGCGCTGTTCTCTAACATGGGCGACAACCACATCAATTTCTTCATCGGTTACAAATGTGCCCTGCAAGCGGACCGGCTTTGATGAGCCATTTTCCAAAAAGAGCATATCGCCGCGGCCAAGCAATTTTTCGGCACCGCTGATATCAATGATGGTACGCGAATCGACTTGGGATGAGACCGAAAAGGCAATCCTTGTCGGGACGTTTGCTTTTATTAAACCAGTGATGACATCCACAGACGGCCGTTGCGTTGCGATAATTAAATGGATACCGCACGCTCTTGCCTTTTGGGCTATCCGGCAAATGGCTTCCTCTACATCAGCCGGTGACATCATCATTAAATCAGCCAGCTCATCAATAATAATGACGATATATGGGAGCTTGTCGGAATATCTTTTATGCTCCATAGCCAGTTCATTAAAGCGGCTGATATCGCGGACGCCGGTATGGGCAAATAGCTCATAGCGGCGTTCCATTTCATCGACTGCCCATTTTAACGCAGCGGTTGCTGCCTTAACATCGGTAATAACCGGGCTGACCAGGTGAGGAATCCGGTTATATGGTGCAAGCTCCACCATTTTCGGGTCAATTAGCATGAGCTTAACATCTTCAGGTCTGGCTTTATATAATAAGCTAACTAAAATCGAATTAATGCAGACACTTTTTCCGGATCCTGTTGCCCCGGCAATCAGACCGTGGGGCATTTTCTTTAAATCTGTCACAATCGGCTTGCCGGCAATATCGAGGCCAAGCACCACCGTTAACGGGGATGCTGTATCATTGAAAACGCCGCTGCCGATAATTTCGCTGATTCTCACCGGCCTTGATTGTTGGTTCGGCACTTCAATTCCAATCGTGTGTTTCCCCGGAATTGGTGCTTCGATCCGGATATCCCTGGCAGCAAGGCTTAATTTGATATCATCACTTAGATTGGTAATCTTGTTCACTTTGACACCAGGTTCAGGCTGTACTTCAAAACGGGTAACAGACGGACCTTGCGTTACATTTACCACATTTGCGCCAACATTAAAGTTTTGCAAGGTTTGGTTTAGCAATTCCTCTTGATAAAGCATCCATTTTGTATCGATGATTTCGGAAACCGGGGGATGGAGCAAATCCGCCATTGGGAATTGATATTCGCCTGCTGCGGCAATCTCTTGGATATGGTGGTCTTTTTGCTCTTCATGACGGCTATTGGTTTCAACGATTATTTCTTTTTGCTGTGTATTAATTGATTCCTGCTTTTGCGGTTCCTCTTTCACTTTAAGCAGGCTGTTGTTTTCCACGACTTGCTCTTGTTGAGAAGCGGCAATTAAAGCCTGCTTTTGCCGTTCTTCGTCGAGTCTTCTTTTCTTTACTTCCCATTTTTCCCGATCCTGCTTTAACATCATGACGTTGAAAGGAAGATGAGAACGCTTAGGCTTAGGAGGTTCAGATTCCTCGAATTGGTCCTCTTCGATACGAAGTGGTAATTCGGATTCCTCGTTTTGGTTATCTTCAATACGAAGTGGTGGTTTGGATTCATCGCTCTGGTTATCTTCAACACCTAGTGGTATCGTGGATTCCTCGATACGAAGTAGCAGTTCACCAACCTTGCCTTCAGGTTCTTGAACACCTTCAATCAGAACAGAGCTGTTATCTGTCTCTTCGGAGTATGTATTGTCCATTGGAGTGATTTCATCAAGGGCCACATTCTCTTTAATTTCAGTTTCTGTCTCCAAACTCTTATGGACAAAATTTGATATTGTCATTGTGGGATTTTCTTCCGTCAGTAGCGGAGCGGACTGGCTTAATTTTTCTTCCTCGAAAATATGACTTAATTCATGTTCAACTACCGAGTCTGTTTTTCTCGGGCGATTGAACCCAAATACTGGGGAAGGAATTTCGGTTGGTTGAAACGGCCCCCGGGCTTTTTTTAACGGTTCAATTTTCGCCTTAATTGGTTCTTTTTGAATTACTTTTTGCCGTTCTTTAACCGATTGTGGGAGATTCTCTGTCTCTCTTCCGATTTTCTTTTTCCGCCGCTTTCCTTCTAGGGGTTTTATTGATTCCAAAGGTAAGGGTGCCTTTAATTTGTTTTTTGGATATTGATAAGAAACTCTTGCATCCAAATCCTTAGTGCTTTCACTTTGAAAAGCAAATGTAGGAACTTCCGATTTATCATTATGTAAGGGGTGCTTGTCAAATTCCCCTTCCTCATCTTTTTTTAATTTTTGAAAAAAGTTTTGGATCCAGCTCAAAACTATCACTCTTTCTATTTCACTTCTTGTCACTCTATTTTATCAGCATTTTTTATTTTTTCGACACTATTCTTTAGAAACAGCCAAAATATATGAAATTTCGTTCTTGAGACACAGAAAAACAGGATCACCTTCATCAAGTGATCCTACCCTTTTATTTATTTTTTCCTAAAATAAAAATCGGCTCTAATTCTCCGTTTTCGTATAAGAACGATAGGGCGGTAATAGGAACTCTGCCGCTTGCGAAAAAGCTCATCGCCATTTGTGCCATCACATCATAGCCTCTGTCATTGCGGATATCCGCGATAATTAAGACATCCTGATGGGGAACGGCCACTACCATTGTCCCGGTAATCCGTTTTTCCATATCAATCAGGAATCCCTTGTTTAAAATCCGGCTTGCATCATAGCCATCATTGGTGTTAAGGAAATAAAAAATATTTCCAGCGACCTGATCCTCCTTTACAGATGTGGAAAGCGATCTTGCGTTAAATAAGGCAATTTCCTTAATCCGTGATGGATCCCATCCTTCTTTTTGCATAATGCGGGAATCAATTAATCGGTAGGTTTTCCCCATATCATAGGCATAATAGATTTTTGTTTCCGCAGTATGGTCGTCAGTCAGGAAAGGAACCCCTTCTTCGGCTTCCTTCGGAAAAGAGGTCGAGCGGATAACCGGGAAGATTTTTTTCTCATGGTCGGTTAACTGGACGGTTTCCTCCATGGCCCGAAGCCCTTCTTCCACATAATAAACAACCTCGTCAATCGCTTTATCCTTCTCATCGTGCCAATTAGCCACAATCCCGGCTAGAGCAACCGTAATCCCTTTTCCAGTTCGTTTACTTTCAATACGCAGCTGATCTTTATCACGATCATAGGTTACTACTCTATCTTCATTATCTAAACGCGATTCTAGTTCTCGCCTCATCTTTTTACTGTCCATTTTCATATATATCCCTCCGATATTAAAAGGAGTAGTTTTCTTTTTTAGATAAAAAGGCTCCTTCTCCAAAAGGAGATGGAGCCTTGTGCTGATTTATTTTAGACCAGTAATAAATTTTTCGATTTCCTCTTGTGTTTTACGGTCTTTACTAACAAAGCGGCCCAGTTCTTTACCGTTTTCAAAGGCAATAAAACTTGGGATCCCGAAAACATCGAGCTGCTGGCATAAATCTATATATTGATCACGGTCTACATGGATAAAGGTATATTCCGTGAATTTGGACTCAATCTCTGGCAAGACTGGTTCAATAAACCGGCAGTCCCCGCACCAATTAGCTGAGAACATAAAAATCGTTTTTCCCTGGTCACGCAATTGCTCAAATTGCTCCATGGATTCTAAATGTTTCATTATTAACGACCCCCGTATTGAAAGAATGTTTTTTCAATCATAACAATCCATCCGCTTGTCAGTCCAATAATATGCAATCGGACATCCCCTATTATCTTAACCAACCATGCCAAACAAAAAACGAAGGGATTACCTTCGTTTTTTTATTTGTATGTAACCGAATGGACTATTTGCGTCATTGCTTTCGCTTCTTCTTCAAGGCTTGAAGTCTTTACCTGAGTGGTTATTTTCGCGCCGCCTACACCAACGGTCATTTCATTCATATCATCTTTTAACTTTTTAATGGTCAAATAACCGAACATTTTATCGTCTGTGAATTTCTCATTTGTATCCAGTTTTTTATACTGTTCAACTGTCGTTTTATACACCACTTCACTTGAAGGGCCTTCTTGGGGATTCACAAACAAAATATAAGTTTTCGAGCCATTTTTTAAAATGATATTATTCGGTGTGCTGTCATCAATTTCATATCCGAACGGAAGGTAAAAATGAATTTTTTCACTTTTTTTCGAAGGCTTTTTTGCCTTCTCATGAAACGTTGTATTCACAATTTTAATAGTTGCTTTACTTTCCTTTTTATATGATGCATTTCCACATGCAGTTAATAATCCCAGCGATATTATGAAGATCGTTATGATTTTAAAGAGTCTCAGACTGCTCTCCCCCTTATAAAAACAATATTCTATCTCCATAATAACTGCCAGAATATTCAAATGACAAGACTTTGTCGAAAAATAGTGTCGAAAAATATACCTTATTTTACTTTTAATTTTTGCTGATAGGTAAATCGCCCTACTAAAAGCTTCATAACATGCGTAAACATCTCGGCCCGATTGACCATTCCATTCGTAAAGACCCCGACAGCACCTTCCTGCTTGCTGACGTTTTTCTTTTTCGCGTAATCCTCCATAACCGGGCCAAGCTCTTCACCAGCCCTTAATCTTACCGCCACTTCCTCAGGCAGTAAAAATCTTGCGCCGCCAGCTACAATCGGCTCCATATCGAGGGTGGCAAGCGCTCCCCAATTGCAAAGCAACAGTCCGTGACTAGTTTCATGGACGCCTCCCTCAAGTCCGATGCCGATATCTCCATTTCCTTGTTCAAGCGCGCCTTTTGCCCTGTTGATCGCCCCTTTTATTGTTTCTTCGTCTGAGAAGGGCTGCTCGCTAACCCCTGATTGTACGTCTAAGGATATAAATTCTGCCTCCAGGTGTTGGAAGCTATTTTTGACCGCCGTAATTTTGGTAGGATTTTTTGATCCAATAATAATTTTCATGCTCGTTTCTCCTTTTTAGAAATACAGCAAAGGAGGCATGATGTGACATCACGCCCCCGCTAAATTAGCTGTTTGATTTAATTGTTTCCACAGTTGTTTTGTCACATGCCTTTACTAGCTTAACCAATAATTCCTTAGCCGCTGCGTAATCATCGACATGAACGATGGAGGCGTGGGTATGGATGTAACGGGAGCAAATTCCGATAACAGCGCTTGGTACCCCTTCATTTGACAGGTGAACACGGCCGGCATCTGTTCCACCTTGTGAAACAAAGTATTGATACGGAATCTTGTGCGTCTCGGCCATATCGAGAACAAATTCCCTCATCCCGCGGTGTGTTACCATTGACTTATCAAGGATACGCAATAATGTTCCCTTGCCCAATTGACCAAATTCATTTTTATCGCCAGTCATATCATTGGCCGGGCTGGCATCAAGCGCAAAGAAGAGATCCGGCTTAATCATGTTAGAGGCAGTCTGAGCACCGCGCAGGCCTACTTCCTCTTGAACCGTTGCCCCCGAATAAAGAATATTAGGCAATGTTTCATCTTTTAGCTCCTGAAGCAGTTCAATCGCCAAACCGCAGCCATAGCGGTTGTCCCATGCCTTCGCTAAAATTTTCTTTTCATTTGCCATAGGAGTGAACGGGCAAATCGGCAGGATAGCCTGACCTGGCTTAATGCCGATTCTTTCAGCGTCTTCACGGTTATCCGCCCCAATATCAATCAGCATATTCTTAATTTCCATCGGTTTGTTTTTCTTTGATTCATCCAACAGATGCGGCGGGATGGATCCTACAACACCGATGACCGGGCCGTTTTTTGTCATGACTTGGACGCGCTGGGCAAGAAGTACCTGGCTCCACCAACCGCCAAGCGTCTGGAAACGGATCATTCCATTCTCGGTGATTGCCGTAACCATAAAACCAACTTCATCCATATGCCCTGCTACCATTATTGTCGGGCCGGCTTCATTCCCTCTTTTCACGCCGAAAACACTGCCAAGCTTATCCTGAACTATTTCATCGGCATATTGCGAAAGCTGTTCTTTCATAAATTTGCGGACTAAATGTTCATTGCCTGGCGCTCCAGGCAGCTCGGTTAAGGTTTGAAAAAGCTTCAAGGTTTGTTCATTCATATGTAGAAAACTCCTTTAGTCTTTTTATCTCATACTATGTATCATTTTTATTTTACAGAAGTTATAAACAGCTTTCCAATATTTCATTTTCTATAGGTATTATTATCTTCTTATTTTAAAATGCGATATACTGAAAGGAGAAAAAATTCTGGCATTTTTTTGAAGAAAAGGGGGCTTTGTAGTGAACTGGAAGTCTTTTTTAATCGGAGTATCGGTAGGTATCGTTGGGGGATATGCGGCGAAACAGATTATTTCACAAAAAACAAAAGTTTCACCGGAAAAGGTATTAGAGCATGTAAAAGCACAATTTAAACAAAACGGACCAATCAATGGGTCGTGGATACATATGAAAGTGGAGCCTTATGAACAGCATCAGGTGCAATATCAGGTCTATAAGGGCGGTATTTCAAAAAATAATGATGGAAACAATGAACAATATGAATTTATTGCCGATGCCTTAACCGGAACGATTTTGGATATCCGCAAGCTATCTGAGAACTTGGTGTCTTAATGAAAAATAGCCGCATCATAATGATACGGCTATTTTTCATTAGGCTTTAAACTTCCCTTTTAATGCTTTCCGCTATTTTATGATCAGGTCCCCACTTAACAGCCCGGTAAAAGGCATCATGGTAAAAGGTAAACCAGGCATTTTTCTCGAGTGCATATGGAAGCCATTTTTCCTTCGCCCGGATGGAGTCCATTGGATAGTCATCATAGGCCATTACCCATAGAGCATTTTGATGGGCGTGGGTAGCCATTAAGTCAGCCATGTGAATGGCTGTTTCGCCTCCATCCTCAATTATAAGGATCGAATGCCCATTGCTGTGCCCTCCGGTGTGAAACATTTGAATCGGGCCAAAGCTCCACGTCTCCTCAAAGGTAACAACCTGCGTTTGCACCGCCTCCCAATTTTCCTTCCAGTATGTATTTTTTGAACGAATATTGGGTTGTCTCATTTCATCCCATTCTATCTTCGATGCAATAATCTGGGCATTCGGGAATGTTGATACGTACTCCCCGTTCACAAGTTTAGTCAATCCGCCAGCATGATCAAAGTGAAGATGGGTCATTAACACATAATCGATGTCTTTCGGAGTTAGGCCTATTTTTTCTAAAGAGGCATCAAGTTCGGATTCCTTTGTGACGCCAAAGTTCCTTAATTGCTTTTCAGTCAACTTGCCGCTGCCAAGCCCCGACTCCACCAGCAGATTTTTTCCATCAAATTGAATTAAGATTGGATCTGTTGGCAATTCAATTTGGTTATTCTCATTCGCCGGGTATTTTCTTGACCATAACGGTTTTGGGACCACACCAAACATGGCCCCCCCATCCAAATTCGTAACCCCGCCTGAAACCCAAGTCAAAGTAACAGTACCAATTTTTAATGATTGCATGTTTCCTCTCCTTCCCTTTTCTATAGTTTACCATTACCGGAATTGTATGAAAATAAATGAAAACTCGCCGATTGGCGAGTCCGTTAGGACGAAGACAGAGGCGTAGTTGAATTTATGCGTTAGGAAAGTATAAATTTGAAAAAATTTATTCTTTCCTATTAGCGTAAAAGAGGACAGTCTTTTTAAGACTGCCCCTTGGAATCGTTAGTATATTTCACTTCACAACGGTAAATCCGATTGCCCTTTTCGGAAAATTTCTGTTCATACTCGGTCATGATATTTCCTTCAAAATCACTTTTGTGAAGGTCAAGGCTAAGGAACTTTAATAACAAACCATATTCAGAAAAACTCATTAAGGAATACTCAAACAGACCTTGATTATCCGTTTTGAAATGAATCTCTCCACCATCGACGAGGATATTCTCATAGGATTTAAGAAAATCCTTGTAGGTTAATCTTCTTTTTTCATGACGGGTCTTTGGCCATGGGTCGGAGAAATTCAAATAAACCCGATCCACATCATTCTTGGCGAAGTATTTTTCTAATTCTGCGGCATTGACATTAAGAAGCTTTACATTAGGCAATTCCGCTTCAATCAAGCGATCCAAAGCCGCCACAATGACGCTGTCATATAGCTCAATTCCCATATAATTAATGTCCGGATGGGCTTTGGCCATTTCAGTTATGAACCGCCCTTTGCCAGTGCCAACTTCTATATGAAGCGGGTTGTTATTTCCAAACACTTCATCCCATTTTCCTTTGTTTAATTCCGGATTTGGGACTGCATATTGCGGATACTCCTCTATTTTATCCTTTGCCCAAGGTTTATTTCTGAGTCTCATTTATTTGCCACTCCTAAAAAATATTATCGTTTAATACATAGCATGCTCATTTTTGTCTTGCAAGTAAAACCGTGATGCTGGTGTGAATAAATAAAAAAAGAATTCACAACCTAACTGTGAATTCTTTTTTCATTCCCACTTGAAAGGGTGTGCTTTTTATGCCATTAAGTCATCATGACCAAGTAACCTTGCTTAAAGATATATTAAGCAATCATCAGACAGATTGCTGCGGGTCCGTTGCCGAATGTGAACAATTGGAACGATTAATCAAATCCTTGATGGTAAACAATCAGGTTGATCAAAATGTCAAATCTATCTTACAGGAAGTTTACCATTACAGCCAGGCGGGAGCGCAAACCGCAGATTTAGACGGGCATATTACAGCCCATCAAGAAAACCTGTCACAATGGGTAGATGATATTGGGCAATTTTCTTAAAGTATATCCCTTAAGAATTGAATCCACTTATTCATCTCATCCATACGATGTTTATTTTTATAAAATTGGATCGAAGATAGGGTCTGCAATGCCACATACCATTGCATTCTAAGTTTCAAATCGTCGGTTAAGTTTTCCCCGTACATTTTCAGCCAATCCTGCCAATTTTCTTCAGGAATGTACCAATAAAGGAGCATTCCTAAGTCAATGGCAGGGTCCGCAATCATCGCCCCATCCCAATCAATGAGGTACAACTGATTGTCATCAGTCCAAAGCCAGTTATTATGATTGACGTCACCGTGGCAAACGACCTTTTCCTCACAATAAACGTTCTTCGCTTCTTTTTTTAAAAAGCTTAGTGTTTCTTTAACTTCCGGAAGGATAAATAGCTCTTCATCCAGTCCCGAGACCACCGATTGAAAGATTGTTTCAGGCTGCAATGGTGATTTTTCCAGTCTGCTCAGCATTCCAAGCATGGGCTCAGAACGATGAATTTTCTTTAGAAGTTTCGCCACAACCTCTTGATTCATTTCCGTCGATTTCAGTTCCCTGCCTTCAAGCCATTGCTGGGCTGTAATGACATCTCCATTTTCCAATCGTTTTGTCCAAACAAGCTTTGGGACAATTCCCTCTGCCGAAAGTACTGCAAGGAATGGAGACGAATTTCGCTTCAAAAAAAGCCGTTGGTCTTCATGCCTCGCATAAAAGGCCTCTCCGGTGGCCCCGCCGGCAGGAATAATTTCCCACTCTTGTCCTAATATATGTTCCAAAACTGTTCACCTTCAACTTATGCCGTTCTTGAGGATGGGGCCCTCATCTAAATCAGAAGTAAAACCAAGACGTGCGAAGGTTTTACGAATTGTTTTATTAATAAAAAAAAGCTATTGAATAATAGCATACAATAGCCATCTTAATAAATTTTATCTCCTATTGCTATTTTTCGTCAAGTAATCCTGGGAAACTATTTTTTCACTAAAACATTTAACGATATAGGTTCTACCTGAATTTCTGCACCTCGAAAGACTTTTTTTGCATTAACACAGGCAGAATCTCTGTCGACTAAAGCGCTCCATTCTCCGTTTGGAATATTAACCTTATGAGAAGTTAACGAAGGATTAGTGATTAGAATAACAACAGAATCTCCCTGTTGAAAAGAGCATCCCAAAATTGGCGATGGAAGTGGCAACCTGCTTACTTGATTGCGAATTTCTGCTGCGGTTCTTAACCGGAAACAAGGGTATTCTTTTCTGATTTGAATAAGCCCTTTTATATAATCTCCATTTTCTTTAAATTGACTTTTGCGATTCCAATCCAGTTGGTTTATGGGATCTGGAGATCGGTAGCTGTTACCTTCACCTTGTTTTGTTCGAAAAAATTCCTGCCCGCTGTGAAGGAAAGGAATTCCCTGCGCGAGAAGAACGATCCCTGTAGCAAGACGATGATACCTCATTCTTACGGCATCATCGACATCCGGCAGACAAGATTGCAGCTTATCCCATAGGGTATGATTATCATGGCATTCCACATAATTGATGGATTGGACTGGTTCATTAAAGATTCCTGCCCCTTTGGCCCTAAACCCAATACTTCCAGTAATCATTTCAAAGGCCGCCTCGAGATATTGCTTATTCCCTAAAGCATATCCTTTATCCAATATATTAAAGGTACTCCCTTTGATGGTATCGCGAAACTGGTCATTAAACTGGGCAATATCGGGCAGCTTTGCCTGATTGGCGATAATTGCCTTTTTCTGAAAAGGAAGCGGTGTATTTAAGTTCCAGCCCTCACCGAGGATGATAATACCCTTTTCTAGGCTATCACATACCTTTCTGACCGCGTTCATTGTTTCAATATCCAGGATTCCCATTAAATCAAACCGGAAACCGTCAACATGATATTCCTCCAGCCAGTAGCGGATGGAGTCAACAATAAATTTTCGGACCATTTTCCTCTCTGAGGCAATGTCATTTCCCACGCCTGTTCCATTGGCAGGAAGGCCTATTTCGTTATGCCGGAAGTAGTAACCGGGAACAATTTTTTCAAAAGAGGATTCTTCACGGATATAGACATGATTATAAACAACATCCATAATGACCCTGAGGCCGACTCGGTGAATTTGGTCAATTAGATCTTTTAATTCGGATATCCGGGAATACGGGTCAGAGGGATTGGTGGAATAGCTGCCTTCCGGAGCATTAAAATGGAGCGGGTTATAACCCCAGTTATACTCTTTGTCTGAATTCCATTCATCGACTCCTGCGAAATCGTGGAAAGGAAGGAGTTCAAGATGGGTAATGCCCAAATCCTTTACATAGGATAGGCCTGTGGGTTCTCCATCCACCCCTTTGGTATTTAGTTCACTAGCACCAAGATATAGTCCTTTATTTTTCACACCGCTTTCCGGATGAATCGTAAAGTCGCGGATATGGGCTTCATAAATGATTGCCTCTACTGGACTGGTCATCGGCGGCTGTTCTACCTTTGGCCGTGCTGTTTTCTCTAAACTAACAATAACTCCATGCTCCCCATTGGCTGATACCGCCTTGGCATACGGATCCACTGCTTCCCGCCATGTTTTGTTAACCTGTACCAGGAAGCTATATTGATACAATTCCAAGTCGCGATTAATATCTAAACACCATACGCCTCGATCCCCAAGCTTCATTTTTATGATTTCCGCATACTGGGTGGCGGGGTGGCGCAATTTTAATTTCACTTGCGTGGCAGTCGGAGCCCATAATTTAATTTGGGCCCTATCACGTTGATACGTAACTCCCAAGTCATTTCCTTCATAAAAAAACTTATTATCAAAAGCTTCTGTCCTAATAACTGCCCCTATTTGAAGATCCGTCCTGCCGCCATGGTCATCAGCAATCACATATTCTTTGCCAAAACAAATCTCATCAGCTAACCGGCAAATGTATTTCAGATAATTTTCTATAGGAATTTTATCGATGATGTTCAAAGGACTCTTTTCCGCACCGCAGATTAAAGAAAATGAAGATGACTGGCCATTGTGGTAGGAAAGGGGAAGAAGTATCGTAATAATGGTCATTTCATCCAAATAGGCCTGAAAGATCCTTTTAGTGGATTCCATTCGAGTCCCTCTCTTTCAAATCAACTTCGTCCTTATAGCGCATTCGCGTTAACACTTGTAACGCTTTTGGAATAATCTCTGCCTTTAATGGAATATGTCCAACATGCTCCCCGTCTCCATGAACATAGAGTTTCACATCTGAACGGATTGTTATTGCTCTTCCTTGAAATGATTTTACCTCTTTGAAATAAATATGCTTCCCCCAAAAAACACTGATAAAAACAATTAAAAGCTTCAATCTTGATAACTCATGAACCACTGTAATATCAAGTAAACCATCCTGTGCTTCAGCTGCAGGTGCAATTTTCATTCCGCCCCCATAGTAAGGTTGGTTGGAGACAGTCACAAACCATGTTTGTTTAAATTTATGCTCTTTACCGTCAATTGATAAATCAATTGTAGAAGTTTTATAACAAAATAGTTCTTTCAGAAGAAAGTAAACATAAACCAGACGGCCCAAAGAGAATTTGTTTAGCAGGGATTTTACCCGCGAATGATTGACCTGATATGCTATCAATGCATCAAATCCGGCTCCCATATTATTAATAAAATATTGATCGGACTTGTCCTGCATCGTAATTTTCCCGGCATCCATCAATGGAGCATCACTTTTCATCAGACGAAGCATCACTTTTAGGGCGGCAGCTGGGTCCGCTGGAATTTGAAATCCTCTTGAAAAATCATTTCCCGATCCACCCGGTATAAATCCTAACGTAATAGTTGGATGGTTAATGATTCCATTCACCACTTCATGAAGTGTCCCGTCACCTCCGACGGCAACGACGATTTTAGAATGGTTATTCTGGGCCGCAATTTGCGCAGCCAGTTTTCTAGCATGTCCAGAATACTCCGTAAAAAAAGCCAAATAAGAAATTTCCTCTGACTTCAAATTCAGCTCAATTTTTCTCCAAATTTTATAACAATGGCCATTGCCGGCTTTAGGATTTATCACAAAGTATAATTCTTTCATATAACCAACCTTTTTTATGTTTGTAAAGGAAAAAGTTTAATGGCTTCATATTTCGGTGTTTGGTTAAGATGTGTTTGATATAACACCACTTCCCCAGCTAGAAAAGGGAGCGATTCGGGCTGAAGCTCTTTCCAAATTGTAAGCTGCTCCTTTTGGAAGGGAGCGTCTCCACGCCATTTTCTTGCCATTGTAATATGTGGGCGAAACGGCCTTTTTTCGAGCTCAAATCCTGCTTCCTCACATGCTTGGAATATCTTTTTTCGAAGGGCTTGCAGCTCGGGGCTTTCTTCTGTGTCCGCCCAAAACACTCTCGGGGAATCCTTCGCACCGAATATCCCCAGATCATTAATTTTAAGTGTAAATGCTTGTTCAGATTTTATGGCTGATTTGACATTGTTTACGGAAGCTTCAAGCTTTTCGGCTGGAGCAGACCCAAGGAACGCCAATGTGATGTGCAGGTCCAGATGGTGCACCCAGCGCTGGAAAGGAAGCGCTGTCCTTAATTGTTCGATATGATTTTTCAGAATTCCTTTCGTTCCTTCAGGAATTCTTAAAGCATAGAAAAAATGAGTTTGATGTTCCACCGGCTTTTTTCATTCCTTTATTCCCATTTTAGTATTTTTTCTTCTCATTATATCTATTTTGCAACAAAGATTATCCGATATTTTTTACATTAAAATTATTTTTATTTATTATAGAAAATAGAAGTAAAGGAAAGGATGGTCCCTATAGTGAAAGTTGTCAGTAATATTGCAAATTTAATTGGAGAAACACCTTTAGTCAAACTCAATCGGATTGTTCCTAGAGACGGGGCCTCAGTTTATTTGAAGCTGGAGTATTTTAATCCAAGTAAAAGTGTAAAGGACCGAGCTGCTTTTAATATGATTGCAGAAGCAGAGAAGGCAGGAAAGTTAACTCCCGGCGCAACAATCATTGAGCCGACAAGCGGCAACACAGGAATCGGGCTGGCCATGAATGCAGCGGCACGCGGATATAAAGCCATTATTATCATGCCTGATACAATGACCCAGGAACGCATTAATATCTTAAAAGCTTACGGGGCTGAGGTTGTGCTTACCCCAGGAGATGAAAAAATGCCAGGTGCCATTAGGAAGGCGCAGGAACTTGCCGCTGAAATACCAAACAGTTTTATTCCAATGCAGTTTGAAAATGAAGCAAATCCCAATGCACATCGGACTTCCACGGCTTTGGAGATTATCGAGGCTGTTAAAGAAATTGGCAAGCCGCTTGGAGCGTTTGTTGCAACAGCGGGAACAGGTGGTACGATTACCGGGACTGGTGAAGTGTTAAAGGAGCATTTTGCGAATATAACCGTCCACGTCGTCGAACCAAAGGGATCGCCTGTTTTATCAGGGGGCAAACCCGGAAAGCACAAGCTTGTCGGAACAAGCCCGGGATTTATTCCGGAAATTCTGAACCAAGATGTTTATGATGAAATTCATCAAATTAGCGATGAAGATGCCTACGATATTGCGCGGAGATTAGCGACGGAGGAAGGAATACTCGTCGGCCCGTCATCAGGCGGAGCCTGCTTTGCCGCGTTACAGGTTGCCAAGCGTTTATCTCCTGATGAAATCGTTATCTGCATCGCCTGTGATACAGGAGAACGGTATTTATCGAGTGATTTGTTTCAGTTTTAATCCATAGGGCCTCATGATTGGACTACCTGGTTTACTCTCGGATAAGTTTGGTTTACTCTCGGATAAGTTTGATTTACTCTCGGATAAGCTCGGATTACTCTCGGATAAGCCTGGTTTACTCTCGGATACGCCCGGTTTACTCTCGCATAATCCTGATTTACTCTCGGATACGCCCGGTTTACTCTCGGATAAATAAAATTTACTCTCGAAAGCCCATTTTTCTCTGACTTTAAAAAGACGTGGACCCTAATCCACGTCTTTTCCCTTATAACGATCCGCATTGTTTTTCAATTTCTTGAGTAAATAGTTCCTGTAATCTGCTTGTTAACGGGCCGGGAACCCCGTTTCCAACCTTTTTGCCCCCAACTTCAATGATTGGCATAACCTCACCTGTTGTACTTGATAAGAACACTTCATCAGCAGCAGCCAATTCATCCAGCGTAAATGTCCGTTCCTCAACCGGGATATTGTTGGCAGCACAGACCTGCAAAACAACGTCCTTGGTAATCCCTTTTAAAATCAAGTTATCCGATTGATGCGTGATGACCACGCCATTTTTCACAATAAAAATATTAGTAGAGCTTCCTTCAGTCACATCCTGTCCGCGATGCAGGATTGCTTCAAAGCAGCCCTTCTCAGCGGCCTGTTGTTTGGCAAGGATACTGCCGAGCAAATTTAAGCTTTTTATGTCACAGCGAAGCCAGCGGATATCCTCTGTAAGTATCGTTTTCACACCATTTTTCAAATTCTCAGCCGGCCTTGGAAGCTCCTTCGTATAGGCAGTCAGGGCCGGTACCACTTCTTTTGCCGGAAAAGAATGATTACGAGGCGCAACCCCCCTAGTAACCTGCATATAAACGATGCCGGTATGCAGCTTATTCTTTCCAACCAATTCCTCCAGCATTTCTGATAATTGTTCTGTAGAGTATGGTAGCGTTATGCCAATACTTTCTGAACTTTTTACAAAGCGATCCAAATGCTCCTTAATGGTAAACATTTTTCCGTTATAGACGCGAATGACCTCATATACTCCATCACCAAATTGATAGCCGCGGTCTTCAATGTCGACCATAGCTTCTGACCGGTCTATCAGCGTACCATTTAAAATTGCATAAGTCATGTCCAATACTCCTTTTTATACTATTTTACTAGTGTTTTCTCTCCTAAGAAAATCTTCCTGAAAATATCTTACCAATATTTTCGTGAAAAACGAAGTTCTGGACAGCCTATTCGTCTTTTTTCCTTGAGTTATAATTGAGATGTTTTTACAAAAAATTCAAAAAATTATCATAATCCTAACATGTAGCCCCATAACTTATAGTATGAAAATAAATGAAAACTCGTCGATTGACGAGTCCAATAGGACGAAGTCAGAGGCGTAGTTGAATTTATGCGTTAGGAAAGTATTAATTTGAAAAATTTATGCTTTCCTATTAGCTAAAAAAGGAGGCAGAAAATCTCAAAAATTTGAAACCTTGTAAGCATTTTTACGTAAACTTTACTATTGTGGTAGAAATTTTCTGAAATTATGGGTACAATATGGTTAGATGTATGACATCTAAGTACCACTTCAATGATTCCAAAAAAGGAGATGTCTGCGCGGAAAAGAAAACTACATATGTTGAAGAATCTTCTTCAAAGAGGCTGTCGGTAGAGGGATTAAGCCATAGGTTTGAAAAAAGGATAGGGAGTGGTTCTTTGAAACCTTCAACTAACCGGATGTTAAACCGCATCAAATGTATCTACATGTTTATCCGCAATAACGGCACTGTAACAACGCAGGAACTTGTAGAGGAATTTGGTATCACTCCTCGCACCATACAACGAGATTTAAATGTCTTAGCCTACAATGACTTGGTAATCAGCCCAAGCCGCGGAAAATGGACAACAACAGAAAAGAAAGTGAAGATGTCATCTTAAATTATCAACTAAAATTTCATTTGAACATAAAAACAGTACAGGGAAAAATTACCTGTGCTGTTTTGTTTTGTTTAACAAGGTAATCACCCTTTTTGGCAACACTCTAAAAGGCGGAATTTATCATGACTATTTATAGCGACTCTTCTATTCTGACTGATGGAGATATGAAATTCCTTCTTAATCTATTGCCAAATAATTTAGAACCTCTTCCTGATATTTATCTTTTCGAGGATTGACAATCTGTAGTTTCATTAATAGGTGCTCACGCCAGCCTGTTTGAACGCTACAGTCTATTAAAATCTATTATTCAAAACTGTGTTTTTTCAACCTTTAACTTTAAACATAATATAATATTCCTTTACCTTTTTAATTTACCTTATAAAGATAAGCATTTAGTCAAACTCCATGGCGCCTATTGTTTATTTCATGAAATCCGTCACCATCAGCAGTTTTCCCTTAACAAACAGCAGTTTCACTCATATTCATTAAATTCAGGACCCTACAATGGGTTGAAAAAGACGCAAACCAATTTGCCGTCAGGTGGATGAGAAAAAACCGGAAATCTATTAATGAAAAATTTCATCTTTCACATTCCTCATGGGATATTAGAGTAAATGAACATAATCGGCTTAGAATCGTTGCACATTAATATTCCTAGTATAATATTTTCTTTGACAAACGAAGAAAAAATGGTATATTAGTATAAAATACTTTAGCACTTAAAAGCGTTTAAGTAAAAAAGAAAAAGTGGGTCTGATTATGTTAAAAAAAAGTCAACAGGATTTAAAAAAAGGGCTGCTGCCGAGGCATGTACAGTTTATGGCATTAGCAGGAATGATTGGAACGGGTATTTTTAAAGGAAGCTCTGATACTTTGCATATTGCCGGTCCGAGTGTTGTGATCACCTATTTAATAGGCGGGATGCTATTATTTATCGTTATGGCGGCTTTGGGGGAAATGGCGCTGGCAAACCCCAATCACAATGTCCAGCATCTTGTCCATAAAGCCTTTGGATTCCGCTTTTCATTTATTGTCGGCTGGCTTTATTGGATTAACTGGATTCTTGTGACCATCGTTGAATTGCTGGCAGCAGGAAGCTTCTTGCAATTTTGGTTTCCGACTGCCCCGCTATGGCTACTAAGTTTTATATGCGCAGCGGTAATAGTTGGGATCAATCTTTTTCAAGTAAAATATTATGGTGAACTTGAATTTTGGTTTGCCGGAATCAAAATCCTTGCCTTAGTGGCTTTTATTATCTTAGGAGCGTTACTTATATTTGGATTTATTCCAAGCACCGTACATGACCCGGTATCAAATTATACAGGAAACGGTGGATTTTTCCCTAATGGTATTGGCGGGATCATGAGCGCCTTTTTGGTTGTTATGTTTTCATATGGAGGCGCAGAGCTAATTGGAGTTGCTGTTACAGAAACGAAGGACAGTGAACGTGTTCTGCCGCAAATTATTAAAGGTGCCATTTTCCGTGTAATCATTTTTTACATTTTTCCAATCCTTATTATTTGTGGAATTATGCCTTGGAATAAGGTAACTGGCGAGGATAGCCCCTTCGTTCAGGTATTCAGCAGCGCCGGACTGCCGGGTGCGGCCCACATCATGAATTTTGTATTGTTAACAGCTGTTTTGTCTGCTGCCAATTCTGGCATTTATGCAACTTCAAGGACACTGTTTTCAATGGCTCAAAGTGGTGTAGCACCGAAAGGGTTAGCCAAGACATCTGCAAACGGAATTCCTATTGCAGGGATCTCCATTACAAGTGTTTTTATTGCAGCGGGGGTTTATCTTGCCTATTTAACACCCAGCCAGGTCATCAGTTATCTAATGACCATCCCCGGATTTACAATCATGTTAATTTGGATTAGTATTTGCCTTGCGCAATTAAAACTCCGCCCATATTATAACGAAAAACCGAGATTTCTTGTAAAATGGTTCCCGTACACTACCATTTTCGCTGTTATTTCTCTAAGTACCATTTTTATTATGTTTTTGCTTAACCCTAACAATTTAATTGGATCAAGTGTTTGTGTAATTACTGTTGGAGTATTGGTTATCCTTTCATTTTTTACACAAAAAAGAGGCACAAAACTTAGCATAAATCCATCAAGTCCCTTTTAAAAGGCAGCCCCAAAAGGTCGTTGAATGACGACATTTTTGGGGGCTGCCTTTTTCTTTATATGATTAAGTTGTGGTTTGTGTATTATAGAGCAAAGCCTGGGCAATTCCGGTAAAGTATTCCGATTCTCTGATAATATGAACTAAGACCACCTTCGCGGTAGGATTGCCGCTGACGGCGGCACTTTCGTTTTTGATTTGTTCACACAGCCTGATAAAGGACAGGCTCTCCTGCAGGCAGTACGATATCAGCTGGATGACATGCTGGTGCAATTCATTGGTCACATTGGCACCGGAACGAATGACTGTCTCAATGTAGCGGACAACCTGCTGATGAGTTTCAGCTAATGCTGCCTCCCATTTTTTCAACGCATCCACAAACTCCGGCTCGAGCCCCTTCACCAACTCGCGGATAACAACGGTATGTTCTTCCTCCTGATGCTTCCAAAATTCCGCCTCGTCTAAAATTCTTAACGGCATTTGCTGTCCGTAGTAAAATTGCATTGACATCCCCTCCCCTGACAATCTATGGGATAGGCCTTTAAATTATTCGCACATTCCTGGTACGAAAATGGTAAAATGAGAAAAAGTCATTTTGAGGTTATAAATATGAGTTTAATTGGTAGTCAATATCTCAGAAGCGTTCGATTAATGAGAGAGGAATTACCCTCTTCCAATCGGTACCCTTTTAATCTGTCGTGCATGAAAAATTGGCATGAACTATTTTTTCATCCAAAGGTTACTTTTCTTGTCGGGGAAAACGGCATGGGTAAATCCACATTATTAGAGGCCGTTGCGGTCACACTTGGCTTTAACCCGGAAGGCGGTTCCTTCAATTTTAATTTTTCCACCTATGACTCCCATTCAGAACTTGGAGAATATCTTAAAGTTATTAAAGGCGCAGAAAAACCGCGGGATGGTTTTTTCCTTAGAGCGGAAAGCTTTTATAATGTGGCTTCTAATATTGAAGAGATGGATCGTGAGATATTAGGTCGTCCGGTCATAGATTCTTTTGGAGGGGTTTCCCTTCACGAGCAATCCCATGGTGAAGCCTTTTTCTCAACGTTCCTTCATCGATTTGGAGGCAATGGAATCTATATTTTAGATGAACCGGAAGCTGCCTTATCTCCATTACGGCAAATGTCGATGCTGACGCGGATTCATGATTTAGTGAATGAGAATTCCCAATTTATCATTGCTACCCATTCACCAATCATCATGGCCTACCCTGATGCGAAAATTTTTGAATTCACTGAAGATGGCATTAGGGAAAGCCGGCTCGAGAACACAAATCATTACAGGCTTATGAAGCAGTTTTTTGAAGATAAAAATAGGATGCTGCATCATTTATTAAATGAGTAAAGCTCAGGAGAACCTGAGCTTTTTTAGATAATATTTTTTCCATAAAAGATTTCGTCCATTTCAAACTTAATTCTCTCTGTTATTTCAATAACCTCATCAGGTGACAATCTATCTTTTGTATAGCCAAATAAATAATGATTAAGGTCAAATTCCCTCAGCTTACATTTGGTGTGAAAAATGTTCTCTTGATAGACATTCACATCAATCATATCAAACATTTCGCCGACGTCCTCAGGAATATAGTTTTGGATGGAGCTAATTTCATGATCAATGAACAGCTTATATCCATCCTTATCACGCGTAAAGCCTCGAACACGGTAATCAATTGTCATCACGTCCGTTTCAAAGGAACGGATTAAATAATGGAGCGCCTTAAGAGGCGAAATCTCCCCGCATGTAGAAACATCTATGTCGGCTCGAAATGTGCTGATTCCCTCGTCAGGATGATATTCAGGGTATGTATGAACGGTAATATGACTTTTATCTAATTGGAAGACTACAGATTCCATCAACGGACCAGGTGATTCCTCAAAGATTTCAGACGGCGCATTTTCAACCGGGCCTTCCGATACTAAGATCGTGACACTTGCTCCCGCAGGCTCGAAATCCTGACTCGCGATGTTTAATACATGTGCTCCTATAATGTCTGCTACATCCTTTAATATCCTAGTTAACCGCTCGGCACTGTATTGCTCATCGATATATTTTAAATATGCTTCCCTCTCTTCTCTTGTTCTCGTATAACAAATATCATACATATTAAAACTTAGTGATTTCGTCAAATTATTAAAGCCGTGTAATTCGATGCGTTGTTGATGTGTTAGTTTCATTTCACTTCCCCCTAAAGACCTTTTTCGCTTATAAATAATATTAATTTACCCATTAATCGTCATTTTTATGGGAATTATCATTTAGAAACAGGTGCAAAGTGTTGCCACTGTTTTATTTTTTTGAAGAAAACCTTAATTTTTTTCAAATTTCGGAGGAAAATAATTGAAGGATTGACAATGAGGTGAAGAAATGAAAAAAAGGTTTTTGATAGTATTGATATTCCTAATAATAATGCCGAACCTTACGAGAGCAGAGCCGAGAAGCAACAAGGTGATGGTTGCCTTTGTAAGGGATGGGTTCCTCTGGACAAAGATATATGGAAAGGAAGAAAGAATTACAAAAGAGCCGGCAAAATATCCATATCCGCCTCAATGGTCCCATGATGGCAAATGGATTGTATATCAAGTCGAACCTAAAGAGAAGCTTAGTCCCAATGTAGAATTCCAGACGGAGGTTTGGGTATACAATCTAGAAACGAAAAAACATAAGAGAATAACTCTAGATGGAACTAATCCGAAATGGTCCCCAGTGGAAAACCTTGTTGCATTTAAAAGCGGCGGTGTCTTAAATGTCTCGAATCTTGAATCTTTTTATAATATTGCCCTTGGTGTGGGAGACTACAATTGGTTTCCGGATGGACGGTCTTTCATCACAAGCTCGGGGGCTTCCCTAAGGCCTGATGGATGGACCAATACTATTCTCTACAAGATTGGGCTTGAAAGGAATTTAGACAAAATCACTAGCCTCACTAAGAATGTGAACAAGTTTTATACCATTCCCAGTGAATTGAAAAAAGGGAACGTTAGCTTGTTAGCAATTGATGCGACCGATTTTAAATTTTCTCCTGATGGAAAATGGATTTCCTTTATGGTCAGCCCTACTGCCTCTTGGTCAATGGACAGCAATTTGGTTTGTGTTATTTCGTCTGATGGGCAAACGTTTGAAGTTTTAGACGAAATTATTTGGGAAGTGGGGGCACCCAAATGGGCGTTTCAGCAAAATCGGATTGGATATATCGCGGGAGGCGGGAGAATTGTCTCCGGCTTTAAGAACAAAGATATGAAGGTCACGGACCTGCCTGCCTTTCAAACCACCAGCCTGACACCAGCCCATTTTGCAGAATTAGGCTTCTCTTGGAAGGATGACCATTCTCTTTATGTCTCAAGGGTAAAAGAAAGTGAATGGTCAAATAACCCAAAACAGCGGCCTGACCCATCGTTATTTTTTATAAAAATCGGTGATTCATTACAGAAACAAATTACCTTTCCGCCAAAGGACTATGGAGATTACGATCCAATATATCTTCCTGCAGCCGGTAAAATAACTTGGCTGCGATATCAGGATATAGCCATGACAACAAGAGACTTATGGATTTCAGACCCTGATGGTAAAAACGCAAAGGTATGGATTAAAAACGTCGGGGGCTATGATTTTTTTGAGTAAAAAACTTTGTTTATAATTATTATAATTTGGTATTAATTATAATATTATATATGTTATAATTTAAACAGATAGAAAAATAGGAGGAATGCTAAATGACACTAGAAAAAGTTCTTAACCAACAAATTGCAAACTGGAATGTATTATATACAAAGCTTCACCGTTTTCACTGGTATGTAAAGGGACCTCACTTCTTTACATTACATGCTAAATTTGAGGAATTATATGACGAAGCCTCAGCAACCATTGATGAATTTGCTGAGCAATTACTTACAATCGGCGGCAGCCCAGTCTCAACCTTGAAGGAATATTTGGAAATCGCAACAATCAAGGAAGCTACAGATACTTTGAAAGCTGAGGAAATGGTCCAGTCCATTGTAAAGGATTTCACACAAATCATCGCTGAATTACAAGCTGGAATGGAAACAGCTGAACAAAACAATGACGAAGTAACCAGCGACATGTTCTTGGGACTGAAAGGCAAACTTGAGAAACATAACTGGATGTTAAAAGCCTTTTTAGGTGCATAATCACATATTTTGAAGCATAAGAACCGTCCCCTTGCATCAAAAAAGCAGCCCGAATTTTAGGCTGCTTTTTTCATGTTATTTGATAATTTTTTAATAACTCTAGTTCTTCATCTGACAATTCCCGATATTCTCCGAGTTCGATCGTTTCATCCAGCTGCAATGGTCCCATCGATATCCGCTGTAAATAGACGACTCTTTTGCCCACAGCTTCGAACATTCTTTTCACTTGATGAAATTTCCCTTCGGTAATTGTCAGCTCGATATCTGAGCGGATACCGGATTTTATGATTTTCAGCTCACCGGGCTTGGTCAAATAGCCATCATCTAGGACAACACCTTTTGCGAAGGCTTTCACATCGTCCTCAGTTACTTCACGATCAATAACAGCAAAATAGGTTTTCGGAACATGCTTTTTCGGTGATAGAAGTCGATGCGCCAATTGACCATCATTCGTAATCAACAGCAAGCCCTCTGTATCCTTGTCGAGGCGGCCGACAGGAAATGGTTCATACACCTGATCCTCCATCTCCAGTAAATCAATGACGGTTTCATCTACGTTATCCTCTGTTGCAGAAATTACTCCTGGAGGCTTGTTCATCATCAAATAGATAAACTCTTTGTATTCAATCACTTCCCCGTTTAATGTCACGGTTTGTGTATTTGGATCCACATGCTGCTTGGCATCCTTGATGACAACATCATCTACTTTAACAGCACCATTTTTCAGAAGCTGTTTGACTTCCTTACGGCTGCCAAAGCCAAGGTTGGCAAGCATTTTATCAATTCTCAACAGCTTTTCTCCTTCCAAATAATTTTAATTTGGATAGTAAACGGTCTACTCTATTTCCAAATAAGCGGCGGGCCAGACCCGATTTTACTCCAAGGTAAAAATAAATACCAGCGCCAACCCCTGCACTTATTAAAATGATGGCCACAGATTGAAGCTTTGATTCCGGTGATAAAAATAACAATAAAAATCGATAAACAACCTCGGTGCCGACCCACATCAGTCCGGCAAAAATGGCAATCAATAAGCTTCTCCGCCAAACCAGCCGGAACGGATATTTGGCAAATTTCTTAATGATAATGATATTAATGATTATGGAGGCTGTGTAGCCAAGTGTTGTTGCCAACACCGCCCCTTTTATTTCCATCAGCTCAATCAGGGGTATATTTAAGGTTAATTTGATTAATAAGCCGACAAGCAAACTCAATATCGTAAAGCGCTGTTCATTGATTCCCTGCAGGATTGCGGCTGTTACAGAGTAAAGCGAAAACAATATCGCAACAGGAGCATATGTGCTTAAAACTCCCGCGCCCAATAAATTATGTTCATAAAACGCCGTATAGACAGGCTCAGCCAGCAAAGAAAGACCGATTGCTGCCGGCAACGTCAAAAACAAAAGCACTTGAAAGGTTTGGTTCAACTGATGATTTAAACTTTTTCGATTCCCCTCCACAAACGCCTTTGTGATGCTTGGGACAAGCGCTAAAGAAAAGCCTATAGCCAACGAAACAGGGATAATGACGATTTTATGCGATTCAAAATTCAAAATAGAAAAATAATCTTCCGCCACTTTTGCCTTTCCGATGGCAGCCATGGCCTTCGTAAAGGTAAATTGATCAATTGCTTGAAACAATGGATTAGCAATTCCAACCAGCACAAACGGGAAAGCAGAAATAAAGATTTCCTTGTAAATTTCCTTTAGTGATATATGTATTGTGCCTTTGTCATGGGTTAGAAGTTCGTCCAAATGCGGCTTTCGTTTATACCAATACCAAAATAAAACGAGCAAGCCCCCGATAGCCCCGGTAAAGGCGGCAAAGGTTGCAACACTGACGGCGGTAACCATTTTTCCATGAAAAACTTGAAGGACGATATAGGCTCCCAAAAGCGTAAAGGTAATCCTGACGATTTGTTCGATTACCTGAGAAAGAGCCGAAGGGCCCATTGATTGATGGCCCTGAAAATAGCCTCTAATGAGACTCATAAATGGAACCACTATTAAGGCAAAGCTGACTGCTCGCATGACAGTGGTAACATTTCCTATGTTTGCTTTTTCATCACCTATACTCATTTCCGCTAAAACGGGTGCAGCAATATACATTACCAAGAAGGCGGCAAAACCAGTTGCCAGCATGATCACTAAGCCAGATTTAAACAGCTTCCTGCCAACCGCATACTCTTCGAGTGCATTATATTTGGAAATAAATTTAGAAACAGCCAGCGGAACTCCGGCCGTTGCAATACTGATAAAAATGGTATATGGGACATACGAAAATTGGTAAAGAACTGTCCCTTCCCGGCCAACTATTTGAAAGAATGGAATAACATAAATAAGTCCGAGAATTTTTGAAAGAATCGTTCCAACCGTTAATATAAAGGTTCCTCTTAATAGCTTAGATTGCATAGAATCCCTTCCTGCTTGCAGAAATACGTGCGCATTCGTTTAGAAAAAAATTCGACTTTTTTTGCACACTATTGATAGTTTACAACTTCTTCTCCCTCGATGCTACTCACAACCAAAGCAAATTTGTGAAAAGTCGTTTATTTTCCTTATGTTATGCTTATAATGAAGTGAATATATTTTAAGTTGGTGTATATATGGAATTTGATTGTATAGTCATAGGCGGCGGGCCATCCGGACTAATGGCAGCCATCGCCGCAGGGGAAAAAGGCGCTAAGGTGCTGTTAATTGATAAAGGAGACAAGCTTGGCCGAAAGCTGGCCATTTCCGGAGGCGGCCGCTGCAATGTCACAAACCGCCTGCCTGTTGAAGAAATTATTAAGCATATTCCCGGAAACGGCAAGTTTTTATATAGTGCTTTTTCGATATTTAATAATGAAGATATCATTCGTTTCTTTGAAGGGTTGGGAATTACCTTAAAGGAAGAAGACCATGGGCGGATGTTTCCGGTAACAGACAAAGCCCAATCAGTCGTCGATGCACTGTTATCTCAATTAGAAAAATTACAGGTCAAAATTTTTAAAAATTGCGCTGTCGCCGAGGTCTTATATGAAAATGGACAAACCGCAGGAGTCCTGTTAAGGGACGGACAAACGATTGCCGCGAAATCGGTTGTAATTGCAGTCGGGGGCAAATCCGTTCCGCATACAGGGTCAACCGGGGATGGCTATGCCTGGGCCGAGAAAGCTGGCCATAATATTACAGATTTATTCCCTACCGAAGTGCCAGTAACTTCCGCTGAGTCTTTTATTAAAAATAAAACCCTCCAAGGTTTGTCACTCCGGGATATTGAATTAAGTGTATTGAACCCAAAAGGGAAACCCTTGATTTCCCACCGTATGGACATGATTTTTACCCATTTCGGAATCAGCGGGCCAGCCGTTCTGCGCTGCAGCCAGTTTATTGTCAAGGCGATGAAAAAGTGGAATTTAACACAGGTAACCATGAGTCTTGATGCTCTCCCTGACCGCAACGAGGAAGAGATTTTTCAAGAGATGATGAAGCTTGTAAAAGCCGAACCGAAAAAAAGCATCAAAAATACGTTTAAAGGATTATTGCCTGAACGGTACCTGTTATTTCTGCTCGAACAAAACGAGATTGATACTTCGGCACAGGGCGGAACGATTGCTCACGAAAAAATCCGCAGTTTCGCTAAGAACTGCAAGCAGTTCGAATTTAAAGTGAATGGAACGCTCTCAATCGAAAAGGCATTTGTCACCGGCGGGGGGGTCTCTGTCAAAGAAATAGACCCAAAAACAATGGGATCGAAACTTATGGATGGTTTATATTTTTGCGGAGAAATCCTTGATATCCACGGATATACAGGTGGATATAATATTACCTCTGCACTTGTGACCGGGAGACTTGCAGGGACCAACGCTGCCCTCTCTGCCAAAAAACAATGGGCCTGATTCTTTATATCAGGCCCGGTAAATAATCATCGCCGAAAAACAATAAATCTGATCTTCCTCCTCATCTTCCTGAAATGCCGCAACATTATATTTAATATCCAAGAGACTCTTATCATCCAAACCTCTTAAAAAGCTATTCATTTCTTTCTCCAAATCCTTCTCATGCTCACGGTCAAACAGCTTTACCTGAATCATTGGGCTCTCCCTTTCTTTTTTTTTATCATTATGACCATTTTTTCAAAATTTTAAAAATTAACTTCCGCTAAAAATTAAGATGAAGTTAAGGTTAAGCCTATACACTTCTTTTTGTAGGTTGTTAGTTCAGAAAGGAGAGATTCACTTGGATAAAAAACAAAAGATCTCCTGGGGAGTTAGCTTTGGGAGTTTAGCATTAGTAGCAGGAATGATGTCATATCTAGGATTTTCAAACGGCAGCAATCTATTTACCGCGAATCAGGGGGCTGCCGCGCAGCAGCAGGATGGGTCCGGAAACCAGCCACAGCAATTTGGAAGCCAATCTGGGCAGGGAGAGGACAGCTTTGGATCCCAATCCCAAGATGGGCAAGGAAGCTTTGGATTCCGGCATGGCCATGACCGTTTTGGCGGGGATTATTCCGGACAAACAAACGGAGATAATGGCTCCCTTGACTCCAGCAGCGGGTTCTCTTCAGATGACAACGGGCAAAATCAATTTTCATCAAATAGCGACTCTGGATTTGGGCATCATGGCGGCTTTGACACGACGACAGGTGGCACCTGATATTTAACTATCAATTTAACTCGATGAGTACTACCGTTAAAATTGCCATTAGCTATGAGCTTCCTAACCATGATTTGAGCTTAATCTATCAGCTATTTGAATTAATTGAAAAAACCTGCAGCCGCTTTAGAAGTGACAGTGAGTTGTCCCTTTTAAACAGGCAAATTGAAAAGGAGGCCATTGTCTCATCTGAAATGTTTTCGATTTTAACGGAAGCGGATAAATTTTTCTGGGAGTCAAATGGAATCTTCAATCCAGGAATTTTATCTGCTCTTGAAACAAATGGATATAATCAATCTATTGAATTTGTCAGAGGTCAAGATATGGACCTGCCTCTAGATGCTATCGGGGTAACATCCCAGCCATTTAAGTTAAACCAGGGCCGGCAGGCGGTTACGCTGCACACGAGAATCGACCTTGGCGGCATTGCGAAGGGGTGGGTGATTGACCGTGCCGCTGAAATACTCGAACAATATGGCTATGGATTCATCAATGTTGGCGGCGACATGCGAATTTTTGGAACACTGCCCCGCCCGCTGAACATCGGGATTGAACATCCAATGAATCTATCCAATATGATTTCATCTGTTCAGGTTCAAGAAGGGGCCATCGCCACTTCTACTTCCGCAAAGCGAAAGTGGTTTGTAAATGGAGAATTAAAGCACCATTTAATTGATACAAGAACAGGTCATTCATCCGAAAGTTCCATTATTTCCGCCACTATCACTGCCCCGACTGCTATAGAAGCGGATGTTTGGGCTAAAATCATCCTTTTAATTGGGGAAAAGGACGGACCGGGAAAGGTTTTGGAAAAAGGACTTGGAGCCATTTTAATCAATCAAAATTGCGGCATCTGGAAAGGAGGAAGTTTGTATGGAAATGTTTGAGTGGTACCTAATACGTACGACCGGAACTATTGCCTATGTATTGCTTTACTTGTCTGTCATGATTGGTCTTTACACACAAGTACAAAAAAAACGAAAGCAAAAAATTGCTATACCTTTAATCTGGCATGAGTCGTTGTCCAACTGGGCTTTTATCCTTACTTTAGGACATGTCGTCATTACACTTATTGATCAGTATATGTCATTTCAGTGGTTCGATGTGCTGATTCCATTTCAAACAGACTATCAGCCAATCCCAATGGCACTAGGCATACTTGCCCTCTACTTCTTGATTTTAACCATAGTAACATCAAAGGCCCGGAAAGCAATCGGCTATCAGGCTTTCCGAAAAGTACATGCTTTAAACCCGATTTTATATATTTTTACAACCATGCATGGACTCATGATGGGTACAGATTTTCAAGGAATTATTGTAGCAGCAGTAAACCTTCTTCCATTTATGTTTTTTGGGATTTTGCTATTAAAGGGGAAAAAGGAACTTGATGCTTCACACTTATAAAAAAACCGATTCCAAATTGGAATAACGAGTTTACTTTAGAGGTGATTTTTTTGAAACATAAGAAGTCTTATCCTTAATTGAGTAACTAGTGATAATAATAAGCGAAGATTTTTCCGCTAAATGGAGAATAGGGCTCATTCCGGCGTAAATAAGGGAAGTTTTTCCGCTTAAACAAAGCAAAATCCCCAATACTAAGGTTTTTTGAGTCAATAGGGGAAATTTCTACGCCTATTTAAGTTATTCTTAATCTTATTTGCTAATTAAGGGAAATTTCTCCTCTTATTTATCAAACTCTGTCTAATGAACTTGTACAACTTACGGTTGCTTTTGTCAGATAAATAAAAATAAGGCTTAGAGATATTTTCATCTCAAAGCCTTATGGACTGTGCAATATACTGTGATTTGTGTTGTGAAAAATTATGTGATTTGCTATGTGGTTAGGGTTGTGATTTACCGTTTTGCACCTCACAAGTAAACCTGTCAAAATTGGAATCGGTTATTCTGTTTCACCCGTCCACTCAAGCATGCCGCCGACCATGTTGCGAACCTTATATCCTTGCTCCTGCAGGTAATGGCAGACATTACCGCTGCGGCCGCTGGAACGGCAGATAAATATATATTCTTTGTCTTTATCAAAGTAATCGAGATGTACCGGGATATCGCCCATTTTGATATGCTTGGCACCTGGAATCATGCCCATAGCAACCTCGTGGTCTTCCCTGACATCCACCATTTCAGGCTTTTCTCCTGCTTCAAGCTTCTTTTTCAATTCCTCAGTAGTGATTGTTTTGATTTCTTCCATTTTATCCATCCCCTTCAAAAGAGGCTGCCCCAAGGACAGCCTCCTATAATATTAGTTAGCGACAATGTTTACAAGTTTTCCTGGAACAGTAATCACTTTGCGAACAGTTTTCCCTTCGATTTGTTCCTTAACCCGGTCATCATCCATTGCAATTCCTTCAAGTGCTTCTTTACTTGCATCAGTCGGAACTAATAGCTTCGCTTTTACTTTGCCGTTGACCTGAATCACGATTTCAACTTCGTTATCCACTAGCTTTGCTTCATCATATGCAGGCCAAGCTTCATAGGAAATTGTATCATTATGCCCTAGTTTTTCCCAAAGTTCCTCAGCAATATGCGGTGCCACTGGTGAAAGAAGCTTAACAAAGCCTTCGATAAAATGCTTTGGAAGAACAGTTGCTTTATAAGCTTCATTAATGAATACCATCATCTGAGAAATGGCTGTGTTGAAGCGCATTCCTTCGTAATCCTCAGTTACTTTCTTTACGGTTTGATGGTAGGCTTTTTCCAGATTGGAAGCTTCTTCGTTCGGCTGAATTTTTGGAATCAATTCACCGTTTTCCTCCACCAGCAAACGCCAGATACGGTCGAGGAAGCGGCGGGATCCATCTAAGCCGTTTGTGGACCAAGCGATTGAAGCATCAAGCGGTCCCATAAACATTTCGTATAGGCGCAGCGTATCTGCACCGTGGGTATTGACGATGTCATCCGGATTGACGACGTTGCCTTTTGATTTACTCATTTTCTCATTGTTTTCACCAAGAATCATTCCTTGGTTAAAAAGCTTTTGGAATGGTTCCTTGGTAGACACAACGCCGATATCATACAAGAATTTATGCCAGAAACGTGAATATAGCAAATGAAGTACGGCATGCTCGGCACCGCCAACATAAATGTCAACTGGAAGCCATTGCTTTAATTTTTCCGGTGAAGCTAATGCTTCCTTATTGTTCGGATCAATATAGCGCAAGAAGTACCAGCAGCTGCCAGCCCACTGCGGCATCGTGTTGGTTTCACGGCGACCCTTTTTGCCTGTAACAGGGTCAACCACATTTACCCAATCCTTAATATTGGCTAGCGGTGATTCACCTGTCCCGGACGGTCTGATTTCGGTTGTTTTTGGCAGCATTAATGGAAGCTCTTCTTCAGGTACGGCTGTCATAGTGCCGTCTTCCCATTGAATAATTGGAATCGGTTCACCCCAATAACGCTGGCGGCTAAACAGCCAGTCGCGGAGACGGAAGGTTACCTTCTTCGTACCAATACCCTTTTCCTCAAGCCAGAAAATCATTTTTTTAATCGCATCTACTTTGTTTAGACCATTTAGGAAATCGGAATTGACGTGTTCTCCATCGCCGGTATAGGCTTCTTTCTCTACATCGCCGCCGGCAACAACTTCCTTAATCGACAGCTTGAATTTCCTCGCAAATTCAAAGTCGCGTTCATCATGCGCAGGAACAGCCATAATTGCTCCAGTACCATAGCTGACTAAAACATAGTCGGCAATCCAGATTGGCATTTTCTCCCCATTAACAGGATTGATGGCGTAGGCTCCAGTGAACACCCCAGTTTTTTCCTTTGCAAGGTCGGTACGCTCGAGGTCACTCTTTGATTTTACTTTATCTAAATAAGCTTCAACCGCCTCCCGCTGCTCAGCAGTTGTAATTTTATCCACCAAAGCATGCTCTGGAGCAAGCACAGCATAAGTGGCACCAAATAGTGTATCAGGGCGGGTCGTAAATACCGTGAAGGTTTCATTGTGTCCATCGATTTGGAAAGTCACTTCCGCACCCTCGGAACGGCCAATCCAGTTCCGCTGCATTTCCTTCAAGCTTTCCGGCCAGTCCAGTTCTTCTAGATCTTCAAGTAGACGGTCGGCATAAGCAGTAATTTTTAAAATCCACTGTCTCATTGGACGGCGTTCAACCGGATGGCCTCCGCGTTCACTTTTTCCATCAATGACTTCTTCGTTGGCTAAAACAGTTCCAAGCGCTGGACACCAGTTGACCGGTACTTCATCAACATAGGCGAGACCTTTTTCCCATAGCTTCAAGAAAATCCATTGTGTCCATTTGTAGTACTCAGGGTCAGTCGTATTGACTTCGCGATCCCAGTCATAGGAAAAACCAAGAGATTTAATTTGTCTGCGAAATGTGTCAATGTTTTTCGCAGTAAATTCAGCAGGGTCATTGCCTGTATCTAGAGCGTATTGTTCAGCAGGCAGCCCGAATGCATCCCAGCCCATTGGGTGAAGGACATTATAGCCCTGCATCCGTTTCATCCGTGAAAGGATATCCGTTGCAGTATAACCTTCCGGATGCCCCACATGCAGTCCGGCCCCTGACGGATATGGGAACATATCTAAAGCGTAGAATTTCCGTTTGCCCGGATCTTCGCTTGTTTTAAATGTTTTTTCTTCTTCCCATTTCTTTTGCCACTTCTTTTCGATTTGTTGATGATCGAAACTCATATCTGTAATCCTCCTTAAAAAATAAAAAACCTCTCATCCCCAACAGGGACGAGAGGACTGTATGTATCTTCCCGCGGTACCACCCACATTAGTGCAATGCACTCGCTTCATTAATCCTTAACGCGGAAAACGGCAAACATTACTTTTCATTCATGCCTGCAACTCCTAGGCGAGTTCATGACCCTCCCGGTTGACTTGCACCAGCCGTCAACTCTCTAAATACGGGACTTAAATCACTACTACTCCTACTCACTGTTATTAAAATATAAATATAACGTAATTGTATTAAATTTTCTAACAGTATGCAAGTAAACTTGAGCCTATTTTCATGGTTGACAGGGATACTTGATTTTAAACATCAAAACCACAGTCAGTCAACTGTGGTTTTGGTTGCAGAAAGTATTTATAACGCTTTTGCAGTCACCTGCTCTTGTGATTTCAAATGACGGTCATATACTACGGTTGTGATAATTGCAATGAAAAATAATCCGATTAAGATTGTGAATAAAGCAGACATGCTGTACAAATCAACAATGACGCCTCCAAGGAGCGGTCCAATCATTCTTCCGCCGGTTGCTGTACTGTTAACAATTCCTTGATAAAATCCTTCGCGGCCCTTAGGAGCAAGGGCGAAGGCTAAGGTTGGCACCGCCGGCCAAACGAACATTTCCCCAATTGTTAAAATAATCATTGCGGCTAGGAAGCCGGTAAAAGCCCCCGCATTTCCAGCAACGATAAATGAAATGATAAAGATGGCAATTCCAATTAGAATTTGCACCTTAAGGGATGCACTAAGATGTTTTAAAACACCATTTAAAACAGGCTGCCCCAATACGATTAATGCCCCATTTATCGTCCATAACAAGCTATATTGTGTGAGGGAGATGTTGATTTCCTGCGTATAGGAAGCAATTGTTGTGGTCCACTGGACATACGCAACCCAGCATAGTAAATATCCCGTACTAATAATAAGTAAAGCTTGCAGGTTAGCTTTGCTTTTTATGGTTGGAGCAGTTTTGGTGTTTGTTTCACGCTTAGCTGAGTCAATCACAATTCCTTTATATCCGAAAACAGCGATAAATAAAAAGATCACATACATGATGGTATTAGCTAGGAAGATTAGCTGGAAGGAATAGTCGGCAACAATGCCGCCTAAAGCAGTACCAACAGCGACCCCGAGGTTTTGTGCAACATAGAGGGCATTAAAGGATTTCCGGCCGCCTTCTCGCCAAACCGATCCTGCCATGGCATACATCGAAGGAAAAATAATACCTGTTCCAAAACCAACAATAGTTAAAAAGACAACGTAGGACGGCCAGCTATGCCAGATGGTTAATCCCACCAAGGCTATAAGTGAAATTCCAATTCCCAGCAGAATCGATTTATAACCGCCTAGTTTATCATATAAATTTCCGCCAAACAGATTTCCGATTACGGTGGCTCCTGCATTTAACATTAGGACGATTCCGGCAACCGAAAGGGACTTACCTAGATAATCGTGAATATAAATCGTATTTAAAGGCCATAAAAAAGAAGAGCCTATTACATTCACTGCCATCCCAATGATTAAAAGCCATAAGGCACGTGGCATGAAAAACGCTCCTTTGATAAAAAATATTTCGATATCCTTGGTATTTTAGCCCTTTTTTAGTAGAAGCGCAATCCTTTTTGATTACCATTTTTCGCATGGAAAGCGATTATTAAAAAATTGACACAGTGTCACAAGTTTGTCACTATATACATATAGGAAAACACTGTCCCTATAAAAGAAACAGTGTTTTCAATAGATTAATCTCCTCATTCAGGCTCTTTCCAATAGGTTCCTATTCCTTCTTGGCCGGACGAATAGAAAACCTGATAACGGAAAGGGTCTATTTTTTTGGCGTTGCCGGTACTACAGGTGCCTGCGCCGGGAAGTAGCTGTTTACAGCTTGATCCTTCTTCTTCTCATTTACCTTCTCATCAGCGACAGCCTTTTTCACTTTTTCAATTTCTGCATTTACCTCATCCAAATTGACACCCTTTTTGATAAGCTCTTCGGTGGCAACGCGAATCGCTTTATTGGACGCTTCAACAGAAATGCGCAATGAATCCATTGAGCCTTGCGGATTGTGGAAGCCTGACGAGTTTTCTGCGGCGATGATATCCCAGTACCATTGACCTTTACGAACATATTCTTGCGCTTCCTTAATTTTTTCTTGGCCCACACCTGATGTAATCATCTTATTTATATAATAATGGGCAGTTGTAGAAATATCCTGTGCTTCGTGTAGAGCACTAACGTTAGCTTCCTGAATTTCATAGACGCGGTCTTTTAGCTTATCCAGATCACGGTCACCATGGCATTGGCCGCAGGAAGTCTGCATGGTTTTAAGCGGTGATGTCCACCAGTGGGACGAAATCTTTCTTTTTCCATCGACACGTTCATATGGCATATGGCAGTCGGCACAGGATACACTGGCTTTGCCATGTGGACCCGATGCATTAGTTTCAAATTCAGGGTGCTGGGCTTTTAGCATCGGCGTACCGGAAATGCTGCTAACCCAGTCTTTTTCAAAGCCATTTTGTTTAGCAATCGTGTTATAGTATTCATACATATCTTCCGGCTTAAAGCCGTTGTTCCAAGGGAAAATAACTTCACTGTTGCTGGCTGCAAAATGGTACTCTACGTGACACTGGCCGCACACATAGCTGCGCATTTCATTTTTCGTTGGCTTCGACGTATCAATTCCTTGTGCATTTAAAGCTTTATAGAAGCTCGGACGGGTGACGCGTAAATCCATCGTTTTTGGGTCATGACAGTCGGAGCAGCCGATTGGCGAGTGCCCCATCGCTTCCCCTTTAGGCCAGATAACCTGGTTAAAATTAGCGCCCCAGTAGCTGTCGCCCATTTCTTTAATCATCCCCGGCACAGCGGTTGATTTACAGGTATAACAAGAACCTACTGATTTATCGGTAATACGTTTAACATTGCGAATATCCTCTAACGCATAGACGTGGCCTCTGTCTTCATTGTATTCGGTCGCGAATCCGTAACCGTTGAAAAGGATTGGAAGTAATGGTTCTTTATCCGGATCATATTTGCTCCGTTTGACAGAGCCATTGTATTTGGTATCTTCCATTTTCTTATTTTTCATATAACTGTTGTATTGTAGCGGAAATAAGTCCTTGAACGCTTCATTACTTATTTCATTTTCTGAAAGGCCTGTTGTTTTCTGTCCAGCGGCATTTGCCGTTTTTTCGCCGGAATCTTTGCTGCATCCGGTGACAATCAGTACAAACGCCAGGACGAGAAGATATGCCCCATATCTCAACCTGTTCATTTCTTAAAATCCTCCCTTATTTTCTAATAGCTCTCCTGATTTTGGCGGCTTATTAAAATGGTCATCTTTAAAGCCTTTGCCATGCGGTACGGTTTTGTGGCATGAAATACAGCTGTCTTTCGCATCATGCGAGACATTGGTCAGTGTACTCTGATGGCAGGAAATGCAGTTTTCATTCATGATATTTTTTGTACGATCTGTCGCATGAATGACATCCGGAATATCCTCTGTTCCCAGCGTGTTGAAGTAAATATGCGTCATCCCCGCGCGCGCTTTAAAAAATAACTTTCCAGTTTCACTTTCATGAGGCAAATGACAATCGTTACACTGTAATTCAGCGTGCGTAGAGTCCATGAATGAGGCATACTGCGATTTCATGGTATGACAGTTTTGGCAAAAACCCGGGGAATCCAAGTACGCCATTGTTTTCACCGTAGAAAAGGACAAGAAAACACCCACAAGGAGAGCCAATACGATTAAAAACCGTTTGTCGATTTTTAAAAGCTTTTTAAACATTTTATTCACCTCCCATACTCCCTTTTTTCTCTCTTTTTTTATAAATTAAAGTACGTAGTACCTTAATCACTTAATTAGGAAACCTTATTTCTTTTTCGAATGAGAACGGTCAATGCTGCTGCCGACAACAGGCTGATACCGCCGAATGCCCCTAGCGCAAGATTATTAGAAGTCTTTTCTTCCATCCTTCCGTCGGTTTTCGATAATTCCATGACCGATTTCGTTTCGCTGCGTTCATATTGTAGGTTAAAGCTTTTTTCATCTCCAGCCTTCACATCCTGAAAGTGATAAGCAAATTTTTCTTCTCCATCAGCATGACTCTGTTCCTTTGGCGCTGGGGTCAGTTTCATCTTTTTTGCTTTAGATGGTTTTGTAAAATTCACATTCACCAGCCCAATATCAACAAAGCTTTTAAAGCGATAGGATAAAAATTTCTTATCATTATTTACATTTAAACTATTGGTATAAAATTCAATCACAAACTTATAGCGTTCATGCGGACCAATTTCCTGGCTTGTGGTCCAGGAAATGGTTCCTCTTTCACGGTTAATCCTGTATTCCATTTCATACACCTGCTTTAAATCTGCTGAGTAATCTGCAACATATCCGATTCGGAAGCCTTTTTCATTCATAGGAAGAGGAATTTCAATTTGTCCAATTTGAGCCTGGTCAGAATCGTTAACTATTGTTCCATGATAGCCAATTAACAACGGTGGATGGTCTTTCTCCTTGTCATTTGGATGGAACGCAAACTCCGGCATGACCTGAATGGTTAATTCCTCTAAACTAAAAATATTTTGCTCCTCTTCGGCATAGCAAGTGGAGGGGCTTACAATAATGAAAAGTATCCCAATGATTAGCATAATTTTTTTCATTAACTTGAACTCCTTAATAATGGATAAAATGTGAATTGATTCACAAAACAACTGAAATAAGAGGCTAGACTAAAAGATTTGCCTAACTGGGAATGAGAGGTATTACATGGAAGATTGTTTTCCTACCCTATTTAAACCATTTGTGAGCTGGCTTCATCCGTGACGGAAATCACACTGAAATATAGAGTTATTTCTAAAATGTGAACATAAATTCTCTCTATTCTCATGATGTTTCTAGGGTAAAATTGATTTTACAATAATGTTTTTTTATTTTTCCAGAAAAAAAACCTCTCAACAATACGTTGAGAGATTTTGACAAATTTATGAAGATTAATTATTTTCCTGGTGGAATTTCGATTTTACAGGCTGACCGCCAGTTTGTTCATACTTCTTTTTAGCTTGTTTAATGATGTCTGCATCTTGTCCAAACTCAATGTCCTGATTGTTAATTCCGTTTCGCGTTTTTTGTTCAGGGTTTTGCTGTTTTGAACGTTTTTTCAAAACTGTTCTCCTCCTCGGGTCCCTTGTAAAATCAAACTATTTTGCAGCTGCTGAACCTGCAGTCTCATTCTGTGCAGCTGTTCCCGCTGTTGCCCATTAGCGCTATGAGCCATCGTACAGATATCCTGATACGTCTGCTCAAGATTTTGCAGCGCCGTCGTATAATCATTATCATTGTAATGCTCCTGAAGACTGCTTTGCTTATACTGCTCCTCGGCGCAGCGAAGACAATCCTCCACCTGCTGCGTTAAGTTTTCCATTGATTCGCGAGTAGCCATGTAAGAACCCCCTTCTTGATATGGCCCGACCTAAAATCATTCAATTGAAGCGCACAGCTTCATTTCTTATTTTGTTCCTCATTCTTTTTCCTATTACACGATTGAATTGATAAATCCTGGCAGTGATAAATACTGTTGGATAAGGAATTCCTTCATGATAAAATTGAATTTATGCAATTAATTAAAAAGGAGTTTTTCCTGAATGTTTCAGACAAAACCTTTTCCATATGCAACTGATGATAAGCGTTACCATACATGGAATTACCACCTGCGCCAGCAATTTGGTCACAAGGTGTTTAAAGTAGCCTTAGACGGTGGCTTTGACTGCCCAAATCGTGACGGTACTGTTGCTCACGGCGGCTGTACGTTTTGCAGCGCCGCAGGATCAGGCGATTTTGCCGGAAACCGGATCGAAAGCTTGGAGAAACAATTCAACGATATAAAGACAAAAATGCACACGAAATGGAAGGACGGCAAATATATGGCCTACTTCCAAGCATTCACCAACACCCATGCTCCTGTCGAGGTTCTTCGTGAAAAATACGAAACGGTTCTTAAGCAGGAAGGAGTAGTAGGTTTGTCAATTGCAACACGGCCTGACTGTCTTCCAGATGATGTTGTGGAATACTTGGCCGAACTAAATGAAAGAACTTATTTGTGGGTTGAGCTTGGCTTGCAGACTGTTCATGAACGAACCGGTGAGCTCATCAATCGGGCCCATGATTTTCAGTGTTATGTCAATGGTGTGGCCAAATTAAGAAAGCATGGTATTAGAATTTGCACCCATATTATTAACGGACTCCCGCTTGAAACCTATGACATGATGATGGAAACTGCGCGAGAGGTCGCAAAGTTGGATGTGCAGGGCATTAAAATCCACCTTCTGCATCTGTTAAAAGGAACGCCAATGGTAAAGCAATACGAAAAAGGAATGCTTGAGTTTTTATCAAAGGAAGACTATGTAAACTTAGTATGCGACCAATTGGAAATTTTACCGCCGGAAATGATTGTTCACCGAATTACCGGTGACGGACCGATTGATTTAATGGTTGGACCGATGTGGAGCGTTAATAAGTGGGAAGTCTTAAACAGTATTGATGCAGAATTAAAAAGAAGGGAAAGCTGGCAAGGTAAGTTTTTTCAAGAGGAGTTTGTTGACCGATGAAAATGGAAAGAATTCTTCCGTATGCCAGAAAACTACTTCAAAAAGCAGTTAGCCAAGGTGATATAGTGGTGGATGCCACATTAGGGAATGGGCATGATACTGTATTTCTCGCTGACCTGGTTGGAGAAAGCGGCCATGTTTTTGGTTTTGATGTTCAGGTACAAGCAGTGCAGGCTGCTCAACAACGATTAAAACAGCAAGGGCTGTTAGAACGGGCCACTCTTTTTCACGCCGGTCATGAAAAATCTGCCGAGCTTATACCAGCAGCGTATCACAGTAAGATTACTGGTGCTATTTTTAACCTCGGCTACTTGCCAGGCAGCGACAAAACGATTGTCACTCGGCCTGAGACAACAGTCACCGCGATTGAACAATTGCTTGAACTGATGGCTCCTGAAGGAATTATCGTTCTTGTTATATACCATGGTCATGAAGGAGGCGCGATTGAGCGCGATGCCCTTTTGGAATACTGCCACAGCCTGGACCAAAATTTAGCACATGTCCTGCAATATCAATTCATCAATCAAAAAAACAATCCGCCATTTATTGTGGCGATTGAAAAAAAATAGGAAAAACCAGGCGGGGGCCTGGTTTTTTGTTATTACATTTTCAAAAGCAGCCGAGTCACAAATGATGGCATCGCTTTTTGCAAAGAACGGTACATTAGTCCATTAAAATAAAAGAAATAGCTGATCCAGCCGCCTGCTTTGATGACTTTTTTGGCAAGCTTCCTGACATCCCTCTGCTTACGGACCTTGGAATCGGATAAATAGATGCCAAGCAAGCCGCGATTAATAAGCTGATGAAATCCTTTGTGAGGAAGAAACTCGGTATGCCTGTCCGCTTCCACGACAAAATGCTTTAAGCGATTAAACAGGGTTTCCTGGTTTTCGTAATAAAAGCAGAAATTTAGGTCGCCTCCTGCCATATCCTCCTCTTGGTCAATAAAATAATCCAAAAGAATATGCAGGCCTTGTATGTAAGGGAAATAGCCATTACGGATATTTTCAGCATCGCTGGCTGTAAAATCATCCCGCATCGCGTAAGACACTAGACAAAATATTCCTAATGTCGAACCCGAGCAGGCTGAGAACTCGTACCATTCCATTTTCGGCAAGTGGTTTTGATGGCGTTGAAACCAATTTTCAAGCCTGGGCACCCGTTCTTCCTTTTTTACATGCTTGTGAATTTGCAAATCACAATAGTATTCGCAAAGTTCAAGCAGATATTCTTTTATAAATTCATAATGTTTCAATTCCCTTAAAACACTGCGGCATGTCTCTGACAAATCATTTAAATAACCGCCGTCATCCTGGTCCTCGCGAAGACGGTAATAGTTTTTCCGATCCGCATGTAATACAAGGGCATCCGACATCGATTCATGAAGAGCCGCAAAATCATTTGGATCAAGTGATGTGCTCCGGTCACAAAGATTGTCCAAGTAATCGCTAATTGTTTGGTAGGCGACGATAAACTTGACCGCTTTTTTATAGTGCTCATTTGCGGTCAAAGCCATTATGGCACCGCCTTCACAATGAAATGTCTTATGCTCGATGCTGGCAAGTGCCTGCTTCCTGAGTTCCGGATTAGGAATTTTTTCGGCGCGATTTTTCCAATACGCCAATTCTTGATGGACAGTCGGAATGATTTTGCGATAAACCCTCGACATAAGGGTGATTGGCTTCATGGAAAAAGTCCCCCCATTCTAAACGATATAACCGATGGCTTTTAACTGGCTGTAAACAAAATCCTTAGCATATTCAAATACTTCTTCCCGTTCGGGTTCATTAAAAATTTCGTGGTAGCATTTTGGCCATTCCTTAAATCTCTTTTCAGACAGTGGAACACGATTAAACCAATCCTTAACATGAGCCTTGTTTACGATTTTGTCATCCCCGCCCTGCATTACCAGCATAGGGACATCACGTGTTTTTCCAAGGTTAAGGAAAGCTTGTTTGATGGCATCCGCAAGTTCACGATACCATCTTACCGAAACCTTTGTCACGTAAAGAGTATCATTCGAATCAGCTTCCCTGACATCCTCATTCCTCGTTGCCATTTGTACTGTCAGCCCTGAATTCATTCTAAAGGACGGAAAAACCACATTTAAGGCATAGGAAAGAAAGTTTAACAATTTGGATGGCGGCTTGATTAAGCCTAAACATGGAGAGGACAAAATCACGCCAGCAATGTTTACTCTTTCTTCTTGAAGGAGTCGAATAGTAATCAACCCGCCCATACTATGGCCCAGCAAAAAAACAGGCAATTCATATCGATAGGCTGCTTGAACCCAATCTTTTACTTCAAATATGTATTCATCAAAGGAATCGATATGTCCGCGGCGCGATCGCGTTGTCATTCCCTGCCCGGGAAGGTCGGCCATAATGACATGAAAGCCGGACGTGCGCCACATCTCAATCAGCCATCCGTATCGGCGATGGTGCTCCATGGCGCCGTGAACCATGACAATAACAGCCTTCGCTTCCCCTTCTGCTTCCCACTTCCACATAACTGATCCCCCTAAAACGTTATCATTTTTTGTATTTTACCATATAGGAAAGACTAATAAGAATCTAAATGAATTTTTTAATTGCGATATTTTTTGTCATTCCTTGGCTTGATTCGTTAAAATAGAATTATCATTCAAAAAGGAGCGAGCATGATGATTTACCCTTTTAAAGATAAATACCCTGTTATTTCCGACACTGCCTATATTGCAGATTATGTAACCATTACAGGAGATGTTGAAATCGGCGATGAATCCAGCGTCTGGTTTAATTCCGTTATTAGAGGCGATGTAGCGCCGACAAGAATCGGTAACAAAGTAAACATCCAGGACAATTCCGTCCTGCATCAAAGCCCAAATAACCCACTTATTTTAGAGGATGAAGTGACCGTTGGCCATCAGGTCATATTACATAGCTGCATCATCCGAAAAGGAGCACTTATTGGAATGGGATCGATTATTTTGGACCAGGCGGAAATTGGCGAAGGTGCCTTTATTGGTGCTGGCAGTCTTGTTCCGCAAGGCAAAAAAATCCCTCCTAATACATTAGCATTTGGAAGACCAGCTAAAGTTATTAGAGAAATCACTCCTGAAGATATTAAGGAAATGGAAAGAATCACAAGAGAATATGCAGAAAAAGGGCAATTTTATAAATCCCTGTAAATGATAACTCGCCGATTGGCAAGTCCGATAGGACGAAGACAGAGGCGTAGTTGAATTTATGCGTTAGGAAAGTATAAATTTGAAAAAATTTATACTTTCCTATTAGCCAAAAAGGCACCCAATCTTAACGATGGGTGCCTTTACTTTTCCATTTATCTGCTCGCTAATACTATATCTTTTTTATACTCGCTTTGAAAGGAGTATACTCCTTCAACATACACCTGATGCCAAACCATAAACATAAGAACAGTCCAAATCTTTCGGCTGTTGTCAGCTTTATCCTGACAATGGTCATCAAGAAGCTTTAACAGGTACGTCTTATTGATTAAATGGTCTGTCTGGCTTTCACGAATGATATTTTTTGCCCAATCATTCATCTCAGCCTTTAGCCAGTGGCGGATAGGAACAGGGAAGCCAAGCTTCTTCCGGTTTAGAACATGATCAGGAACGACCCCTTCGGCGGCCTTCCGCAAAACGTACTTAGTAGTGCCGTTAGCTGTTTTCAAGCTAGTTGGGATTTTCGAGGCCACTTCAAATACTGCCTTATCTAAGAACGGCACGCGCAGTTCCAATGAATGAGCCATCGTCATTTTATCAGCCTTTAGTAAAATATCGCCGCGCATCCAAGTATGGATATCGATATATTGCATCCTGTCAACCGGATCATAACCTCTTGATTCCTCATAAAGAGGCTTGGTGATATCGGTATAGTTCAAGCCTTCACGATAGACACTCAAAAGCTCACGTTTTTCCGCTTCGTCGAACATCTTGGCATTACCAATGTAGCGCTGCTCCATCGGTGTCACCCCGCGTTCAATAAAGCTCTTTCCTTTCATCCCTTCCGGAAGCATATCGGCAATTCCTTTTAGAAGGACCTTTCCGACTCTAGGAATTTTATTAAAAATCTTCAAATCGCCAGGCTCGCGGTAAATATTATAGCCGCCAAACAATTCATCAGCGCCTTCGCCTGAAAGAACAACCGTAACATGCTTTCTCGCTTCACGGGCGACAAAATATAATGGAACACAGGCTGGGTCGGCAAGCGGGTCATCCATATGCCAAATAATTTTCGGAACTTCTTTCATATATTCCTCAGGCGTAATGATATAACTGATGTTTTCTACGCCAAGCTTTTCAGCTGTTTCCTTGGCGACATCAATTTCACTGAAGCCATTGTGCTCAAATCCGACGGAAAACGTTTTAATAGCCGGATGGAATTGCTTTGCAATCGAGGCAATGATGGAAGAGTCAATCCCACCTGATAAGAAGGAACCAACCGGAACATCACTGCGCATATGCTTTTCAACCGAATCAAACAGAATATCACGGATTTCCTTTACGAAATCATCTTCCGATTTTAGTACTGGGTGAAAATGTGCCTTCCAGTAGCGGTTCATTTCCATCTTCGAGCCGATTTTTTTTGTGAAATAATGGCCTGGTTCAAGCTTTTTAATTCCTTCAGATAGGGTATCAGGTTCTGGAACAAACTGATAGGTTAAATAATGCTGCAAGGAATCATAATCCAGCACATCATTTTTAAGAGCCAGCAAAATGCTCTTTTTCTCAGAAGCAAAGAAGGTTCTGTCACCATCCTCCATATAAAAGAATGGTTTAATTCCAAACGGATCTCGTGCCCCATAAAGTGTTTGTTCCTGCTTATCCCAGATAACAAAAGCAAACATCCCGCGCAAGCGTTCAACTGCTTTTTCTTTTAGATGGCTGTAGAGGGCAATGATAACCTCTGTATCAGAGCTTGTGGAAAAAGTTAGTCCTTCTTTGAGCAACTCTTCACGAAGCTCGACATAGTTATAAATTTCACCGTTAAAAATAATCCAGTATCTTTCGTTTTCATACGTTAGCGGCTGGTGCCCGGATTCAATATCAATGATACTTAACCGGCGGAAACCAAATTGAATATGATCATCATAATAATAACCATCATCATCTGGTCCACGATGGGTTATAATATCGTTCATATTTTTAAAAAGCTGCTTTTCTTCGTCACGATAATTTTGCGTTTTGTCATGTACACAACCGATAAAACCGCACATTATGTACCTCACCTACTCTATTTCAAAATATCCTTTTGTAAAAACATACTCTCTAATACTACCACTTTTTTTTCAAAAATGGCACTGTGAACAAAAGGAAAATCATGTATCCTCATTTTTTACTTCAATAGTCCTACTTAAACATTTTATTCCAATTTTTAAAACACTGAACAAGAAAATAGACGTTTAATGAAAAATGGGAGTTACACCTTAATGCAACTCCCTCTCCATATTATTTTCCTTCCGCCTGCTCACGTAATGCATCTGCCTTATCAGTGCGTTCCCAAGGAAGATCAACATCCGTACGGCCAAAATGTCCGTAAGCTGCTGTTTGCTTATAGATGGGGCGGCGTAAATCCAGCATTTTAATGATTCCTGCAGGGCGCAGGTCGAAGTTTTTACTTACTAAGTCAACCAATACCTCTTCGCTGACTTTGCCTGTGCCAAAAGTATCGATAGAAATCGATACCGGTCTTGCTACACCAATCGCATAGGCAAGCTGGACTTCACATTTTTCAGCTAAACCTGCTGCGACAATATTTTTTGCAACATAACGTGCAGCATAAGCGGCAGAACGGTCAACCTTTGTCGGGTCCTTACCGGAAAAAGCGCCGCCGCCGTGACGGGCATAGCCTCCGTAAGTATCCACGATAATTTTGCGGCCAGTCAGTCCTGCATCCCCCTGCGGTCCGCCGATTACAAAGCGGCCGGTTGGGTTTATAAAATATTTTGTATTTTCATCGATTAATTCTTTTGGTACAACCGGATTAATGACATGTTCCTTAACATTGCGCTGGATTTGCTCTAGTCCAATTTCCGGATGGTGCTGGGTGGAAATAACAATTGTATCAATCCGAACCGGTTTGTTGTTCTCATCGTATTCGACCGTTACTTGTGTTTTTCCGTCCGGACGAAGGTATGGAAGGATATCCTCTTTACGAACCTCCGTTAACCTGCGGGCAAGCTTATGGGCTAAAGATATTGGAAGAGGCATCAGCTCTTTCGTTTCGTTACAGGCGAAGCCGAACATTAAGCCTTGGTCACCTGCACCAATTGCTTCAATTTCTTTATCTGACATTTGACCTTCACGAGCTTCAAGTGCTTGATTGACACCCATGGCAATGTCAGGAGACTGTTCATCAATAGAGGTTAACACCGCACATGTTTCCGAATCAAAGCCATATTTCGCACGAACGTAGCCAATTTCTTTGATCGTCTCACGAACAATTTTTGGGATATCTACATATGTAGAGGTAGTGATTTCGCCGGCAACTAGAACTAAGCCGGTCGTTACTGATGTTTCAGCAGCTACGCGGGCATTTGCATCCTTTGCTAGAATAGCGTCTAAAATAGAATCAGAAATCTGGTCGCAAATCTTATCAGGATGACCTTCAGTTACTGATTCAGAAGTGAACAAATGGCGTTTTAGTGACATCTGAATTCCTCCTATAATAATGAAATAATGAGGCTGCTTTTTTCAAAGGTTAACACCCTTTCCAAATAACCTCCATTTTGATACGGAACTCATCCCTAATAGTATGAAATAAACATCAGGTTTTTATGAAATACTACCGAAAAAACCCAACCGAAATTCTTTAGAAGATTAGTAAAGCGATTCAAACAGCACGTGTGTTTGCCAAATAGACAAAAAAACCTTTCCATGAGGAAAGGTTGAATGCAAACATTTTGCGTGCCTTTCACTCTTATCGTTCAAGGACAAGCCTTGCATCAGGTTGAGCACCTTTGCCCGAAAAACGACTAAAAATAGACATTTTCCTAGTTGCAGGTTGCTGGGTTTCATAGGGCCTGTCCCTCCACCAGCTCGGGATAAGAGAGTATCCGTTCAAGATTAAATCATACCCCAGATTCTTAAAGTATGTCAATGTATTTTTTAGCAACATTAACCAAAATATACAATGGAGTATGATACAAAATATGCTTAAACTGTTTTTTTCATGACTTTTTAATCACCTTTAGAATAATGTATAAAATACAGCATAATTTCGTCAATTAGTATAGACTATTATTTTAATTGTGTTATACTATTCAATATTAATATATCAAATTAAAAAAACCATAAAAAGGAAGGTTCATTAAATGAATTCTGTTCATATCCCAAATGAATTAAAGGAATTACTTAATGAAAGTAATGTCCAAGTCCAATTATCTGTACCGCAGCTAGTTGAAAAAATCCTCAGCAGAAAAGAAGGGACACTCACTTCCACCGGAGCGGTTCGTGTTTCAACAGGAAAATATACTGGGCGGTCTCCCGAAGACAAATTCACTGTTTTGGAGGAGTCAACCAAAGATAAAATTGCCTGGGGTTCTTTAAATCAGCCAATCTCACAAGAAACTTTTGATCATCTTTATAATAAGGTATTAGAATACTTAAAACAGCAAGAAGAAGTTTATGTATTTAAAGGCTTTGCTGGTGCTGATAAGAAATCACAACTGCCGATTCAAGTCATAAATGAATTTGCTTGGCATAATCTTTTTGCCCACCAGTTGTTCATTCGGCCTTCGGAAGATGAACTTCTGACTCATGAAGCTGAATTTACAGTAATTTCTGCCCCTAATTTCAAAGCAGACCCGGCAGTCGACGGTACGAATTCTGAAACCTTCATTATTATATCATTTGAACGCCGCGTAGTTCTAATTGGAGGAACTGAATATGCGGGAGAAATGAAAAAATCAATTTTCTCTGTCATGAACTATTTACTGCCTGAAAACAATATTTTCTCTATGCACTGTTCAGCGAATGTCGGCATTGAAGGGGATGTAGCATTATTCTTCGGTTTATCCGGAACTGGAAAAACAACTCTTTCCGCTGACCCTAATCGCCGTCTAATCGGCGATGATGAGCACGGCTGGTCATCAAATGGCGTCTTTAATATTGAAGGCGGCTGCTATGCAAAATGTATTAATCTATCTCGTGAAAAAGAACCGCAAATCTTTGATGCCATCCGTTTCGGGACCGTTCTTGAAAATGTTGTGATTAACCAGGAATCGAGAATTCCGGATTATGATGATGAAACATTAACAGAAAACACTCGGGCCGCATATCCAATGGAGGCCATTGATAATATTGTCCAGCCTAGCATTGCCGGGCACCCGAATACCATTGTGTTTTTAACTGCAGATGCATTTGGTGTTCTTCCGCCAATCGCTAAATTAACAAGGGAACAAGCAATGTACCATTTCTTAAGCGGATTTACATCAAAGCTTGCTGGAACAGAGCGTGGCATTACTTCACCGCAGGCAACCTTCTCAACCTGTTTTGGTGCACCATTCCTGCCGCTGCCGGCTACACGCTATGCCGAAATGCTAGGAGAAAAAATACTTGAGCATAACGTTAATGTGTTTTTGGTTAATACAGGCTGGACTGGCGGAGAATACGGCGTCGGCAATCGTATGAAACTCTCATATACAAGAGCAATGGTGCAGGCAGCTCTTGAAGGAGAACTAAATCACGTAGAAACCGTTGAGGATACATTCTTTGGCCTAAATATCCCGCTCCATATTGCTGGGGTCCCTGATGAAGTGCTTCAGCCAATGAAAACATGGGCAGATCCTAATGCTTATGAAAAAAAGGCAAAAGAATTGGCAGAGCAATTCCGTGAGAACTTTAAGAAATTCGCTAACGTTGCCGTCGAGATTGAAGAAAAAGGCGGACCAATCGTTTAAACAGTAGAAAAAAGAGGCTGATCTCCAAAATCAGCCTCTTTTTTCTATTTCCCGTCAACTGGTTTCCTTACTTCGACTGCCTCCGATTGCTGGAGAACAGTAAAACGATATTTACCGCTTTTTTTGATGGTAAACCCGCCGCCATACTCCGTAATATGCTTTCCATCCGTTGTCGTATAGTCTGCAACCTTCTTAAAAGTAAATTTCGATTCCTCAGCGGTTTCTAATTGAAATATCTCCAATTCTATTTCATCGGGAAGATTGCTTCCCTCGACTTCAATAAACTCGTGTTCATAAAAGCCGGCATAAAGATCCTCCGCAGAAATCATTAATGTTGATTTGCCAATTGTGATATACGGCTCCTTTACATAAATGGAAAATGCACCAACCTTCTTATCACCAACTGTGAATTGAAGATTCCAAACTCCTGAAAAAGGCAATGGTTTGAAGGTTGTTACAGTGTGAGCATCCGTACCGTAGATTCCTCCAGATAAAGGAGTTTCAGCAAGGTGCTCTTTGACTCCTGTTTTAACGTGGACCGCATCGACCTTGAGAGATTTCGAATAATCATAGTTTCCCCATAAAAAAATCATCATCTTAGCAACGGTGCCTTTATCTTTTGCAATCCAGTCCTGAGGTGCAAGCAGGCTCACCTTGTTTGTGATACCAAAATTACTACCTGCATAAATAGGTTTCCCCTCTTCATTCTTTAATGCAAAATAATCACCCTCTTGGGCTTTGGTTATAACGGAACTGCCGCTGCCGGGATTCTTTTCCTCGGCTGTATTCGTAAAATAGAAAATCGGGGCAATAAGAGCAAGTATGAACAATGCTGCCATAGCCCCCAGTCTTTGGATGTTAAACGGCTTTCTTGGCTTGATTGTGCCTGCTTCACTAATCCTTTTTAACATGTCCGTTCTCTGTTTTGTAGAAAGCTCATGTTTCGGAAAATCCGCCATCATTTCCAGCAGCTCTTTATCCGATAAATTGCTCAAAATATTCACCCTCCTTTAATTGCTCATTTAGTTTTTTCATGGCCCGAAAAAAGGTAACATTCACTTTATTTTCCGACCAGCCAAGAATGTGTCCAGTTTCCTGTGAAGAAAGCTCGGCAATGCCCTTAAGCAAAATTACATCCCGATAATTTGGCTTTAATTCGTTAATCGCTTCATATAAGCGGGCATACTCCTGCTTTTTTAAGATTTTCTCTTCTGTTTGAAGTTCTTTTTGATCAGGTGATTCTCGATTTAATCGTTCCTTCAGCTTTTGCCATACTGATTTTTTTCGATATAAATCAATGGCTGTATTTCTTGCAATGGAAATAAGCCAGGTTTTGGGACTTGCTTCATTTTTAAACCGGGAAAAGGCTTGAAGTGCACGGAGAAAAGTTTCCTGTACCAAATCCTCAACATCTGTCGTTCCGGTATAGTAAACAAGAAAATTGGTAACGTCCTTCTCATAATGAATAAACCATTTCTCTATTTGCTGAATCCCTTCCAACCTTACCCCCCCTCTCTATTTGTTATTCTCTATATAAGACGCTATTGTTTGGCAAATCTTACACTTTTCCAAAAGAAAAAAAGCAGGTGATAACACCTGCTAGTTCGTTGAGTTTAAGGATATTAGTTGATATGTTAGTGTTGTGCGGCTGTTTTCCCATTCAACTTTTTTTATTAAAGCTGTACCATTTGAGTTTGTGTCCAGTGTTTTTCTGACATCCACAGGGATTTCAATCGGGTATAATCTGTATCCTTCTTTCACAAGTACAAACAGATTTTCTCCAATCCTTTTTTCATTCCCTTTTGTGACGATTAATGTATTTAATTCAAGAGGCATACCCATAACATATCCGCTCCTCTGCTATTTATATCTTTATATTACCATTATTTGTTTTGCATTTTCATCCACTTCGTCAAATCTTCCACTACTTTTCGGTTAATTGCCGGCGGAAAATAATGTGTGAAATGATCAAAATACCAGCGTTCGACTGGCTTGTCCAGACTTCGCAGCCTTCTTTCAAGACGATAGGCGTGTTCGACAGATACATTTTGGTCGTTTACTCCGTGAATAATCAGGACGGGGGCAGCCAGCCTTTCAAGCTCGAATAAAGGTGTTCTTTCTTGATATCGGTCCGGGAATTTCTCCGGTGTCCCGCCGATGACCCGTTTCATCATCCTTCGTAAATCCTTCCGCTCATAGTAGGTCAAGCTCATGTCACTAACACCGCCCCAGGTGACTAAGGAAGATGCATCTGGGAATTCAATTCCCGTCAAAAGCGCCATTACTCCGCCGCGGGAAAAACCAAAGATATGTATCCTTTTTACATTAGGAAGTGATTTTAGCAGGTCGTAGGCCGCATAGGCGTCCGCACGGTCCTCTCCTGCAAAATCCTCATTCCCTTCACCGCCCTGATTGCCGCGATAATAGGGGGCAAAAACAATAAAACCCTCCTGAGCAAACTGGGCAATCCGTGCCGGCCGAACTTTGCCGACGCTTTTGATTCCTCCCCGCAAATAAAGAAATCCGTCATGTACTTGTTCATTTATGGGTTCTGCCAGCAACCCCTTCACGCTTAATCCATTGGAAAGGTATGTAATCTCCTTCAAATCAACGTTTGGATTTGGGGATGGAAACCGCTTCATCTCAATAATTTTTCCGTTAAATTCAATCATTTGTATCTAATCCTTTTTAAAAAAATTCCCGAACTGGGCATTCACACATTTTTTTCTTTTTCATACGATATTCTAGGCAATCAGCCCAGATAAGGAGGTTAATTTTATGAAAAAATGGTCAAAAATCAGTTTCTCCTTTCTCCTCATCAGTATACTTATGTTTTCCCTAATTGCTTGTAATAAAGATACCGCGAAAGAACCGAAGAAACTGGAAAAGGTCCGTATTGCTGAAGTAACCAGGTCAATCTTCTATGCCCCTCAATATGTTGCTTTATCAAAGGGATTCTTTAAGGATGAAGGTCTTGATGTCACATTAACGACAACACCAGGCGGTGATAAGACAATGACTGCCCTCATCTCGGGCGGCGCCGATGTGGCTCTGGTCGGCTCGGAAACTTCCATTTACGTATATGCTCAAGGGGCAAACGATCCGGTCATCAATTTTGCCCAGCTCACCCAAACTGACGGCACCTTCCTTGTTTCAAGAGAGAAAATTGACAATTTCTCATGGGATCAATTAAAAGGTACGACCTTCCTTGGCCAGCGTAAAGGCGGCATGCCGCAAATGGTTGGTGAATTCGTGTTAAAGAAGCATGGAATTGACCCGCATAAGGATTTAAACCTAATCCAAAATATTGACTTCGCAAACATCGCCAACGCTTTTGCCTCAGGAAGTGGAGAATTTGTTCAATTATTTGAACCAACTGCCAGCATTTTTGAAAAAGAGGGTAAAGGTTATATTGTTGCCTCCTTTGGAAAGGAATCTGGGCATGTTCCGTATACAACCTTCATGGCTAAACAGAGCTATATAAAAGATAACAAGGACGTTATCGAAAAATTCACAAGAGCAGTCTATAAAGCTCAGCAATGGGTCCAGTCCCACAGTGCTGAGGAAATTGCTAAAGCCGTAGAACCATTCTTCCCTGATACAAACCCTGAAATTATGAAAACTGTTGTCGATCGTTATAAGAGCCAGGGATCCTTTGCCACTAATCCAATTCTTGATGAAGAAGAATGGAATAATCTGCAAAACATCATGAAGGAAGCCGGGGAGCTTCCAAAAGAAGTAAAACATGACACGCTCGTCAATACAGAGATTGCCGAACAAGTCATGAAAAAATAACTCCGAAAGGGAGGCCGGCACATGAGCTTCTTAAAGGTTCAAAATATACAACACACGTATTTTACCAAAGACTCTAGAACCACGGCCCTCTCCGATATTTCGCTTACGGTTGAGGAGGGAGAATTTGTCTCCATCCTCGGCCCTAGCGGCTGTGGAAAGACGACTTTGCTCTCCATTATTTCAAGCTTGATTAAACCAACTCAGGGGACTGTTTTGCTGGAAAATAAGCCGGTATCCACCGCAAATAACGATATTGGCTACATGCTTCAACAGGACTATCTATTTCCTTGGAAAACAATCGAAGAAAATATCCTTTTAGGCCTTAAATTATCAAAACAGCTGACTGAAAAAAACAAGTCAGCTGCCTTAAGCCTGCTCCAGCAAATGGGCTTGGGCGATGTTGAAAAGCAACTGCCAAAACAACTGTCCGGCGGCATGAGGCAGCGAGTTGCCCTTGTAAGGACGCTGGCAACTGAGCCAAAGCTTTTGATGCTTGATGAGCCTTTTTCCGCACTCGATTATCAAACGAAGCTTAAGCTTGAGGATCTTGTTTCGCAAACATTGGATGAGTTTGGAAAGACAGCTATTTTGGTCACACATGATATCGGGGAAGCCATTGCCATGAGTGACCGTGTTTACTTACTGTCATCTCGCCCCGGAAGAATTCACAAAACGTTTGAAATGCCTGAGGAACTGAAAACATTATCCCCATTTAATTCCAGAAATCATGAAGCATATCCAAGTTTATTTCAAACGATATGGAAGGAGTTGGAGTCTCTTGAACAAGGAAACGGATAAGGTGGAACTCCTCCATAAAAATTATATTCGCTCATTAAAGGTTGAGAAAAGGTGGATACGGTTTTACCAAGCCATCATTTTCCTGGTCTTTTTCTCAAGCTGGGAGCTTTTTAGCGCAAAACAGTGGATTGACCCGCTCATTTTCAGCTCTCCATCGAAAATTTGGATTCTGTTTATGAATAAATTACAGGATGGTTCACTGTTAACGAATTTGGGTGTGACCTTAACTGAAACGGTATTTGGTTTTATCTTGGGAACCTTTCTAGGTGTGCTGCTGGCCGCAATCCTGTGGTGGTCACCGATGGTTTCCAAAATCCTTGACCCCTATCTAGTTATCCTAAATGCGATGCCAAAAGTGGCGCTTGGGCCCGTTCTGATTGTTGCTTTGAGCCCGGGGTACCCGTCCATCATCGCGATGGGTGCAATTATTTCTGTCATTATCACAACCATCGTTGTATACACAGCCTTTAAAGAAGTAGACCCCAATTATTTAAAGGTGCTGCAAACCTTTGGAGCGACCAGATTTCAATGCTTTAAGGAGGCCATTATTCCCGCCTGCTTTCCAACTATCATTTCTACCTTAAAGGTCAATGTCGGACTTTCATGGGTTGGCGTGATTGTAGGGGAATTCCTCGTTTCCTCTAAAGGGCTTGGCTATATGATTATTTACGGTTTCCAGGTCTTTAATTTTACCCTTGTATTTTTATCGCTATTGGTTATTGCCGTGTTCGCCACGATTATGTATCAGCTTGTTGATTTTCTTGAAAAAAAACTTATCAAAGAATAGGGGATTGCATCAGAGCATTCTTCTATTCTTTTTCGTTTTTATATGCCTCAATGAATTTCAGGCATTCCTCTACAACTCGATCCTTCATGATAAAGCTGTATTCCTTACCATACCGCTTCTTAAGGAGGTCTCCTATGATCCTGACAGGTCCGTATGTCTCGTGATAGCTGCCAGTCTCCTCCATCCTTTTGACTTTCCCCCAGAAAACAGCTTTAACAAATGAACCATTTTCCTCATACACCTTATACTCAGCCAGATACATTAGATCTGAAAAAAATATTCCGGCTTCTTCATATGCTTCACGTTTAGCTGCTTCCTCCAAAGTTTCGCCTGGTTCCCTTTTGCCGCCTGGAAATTCGAGTCCTCTTTTTTTATGGTTCGTTAAAATCCACTCATCACCAAACTGACTTATGACAAGAACATGTTTTACTTCATCTGGAAAGGCATCTTTCTTAAAGGCCATTTCCACGGTATTTCCATGATCATCCAGAAACTGAATCATACCTCTTCCCCGCTTTATTTTTTGATTTAAGTATAAATGAAAAAAGGAAAATCCTAAAGGCTAGGATTTTCCTTTCATTGTTTATGAGTTGGGTAAGATGTTCATGCTTTCAATATGCTTTTTTGCTTCCTCGTCACCAAGCTTATGAATCATTCCGTAAATTTGCTGCGTGGTGTTGTCATAATCATCATTCTCACGGTCATAATGATACTGAACATATGGTGTATGTGCTCGAAAAAAGTTTTTCCACTCTGTCGAATAATTTTGATCGAATAACTCACGCAGCTGAGTAATTTCTTCATCATTAGCTTGAATTTGATAGCTCCAAGTTGACGAAGTGGCACTTTGTGAAATCTCACCTGTTCCAATATCTATATAATAGGTTTTCTTTTGTTCACTCATAATTTCATCCCCTTTTAATCTTTAGTAATCCACAAAAATAAAAAATTTATTCGATTACAAAATTCGATTTATTTTTTATAAATGAATACGTTATAATAATCCTAATAAAAAATGACAGAGTTTTCTGTTAATTTAAACAATTGGAAATATGGATTTTTTTAGCTTTGAATGGGAATGGATTAAGTAAGAAGAAAATTTTTGAATGCACATAGGAGGTGCTGGAAATGAAACTTGTCGATGAATTGTATGAAATGTACCGGAACAAACTGACCGGCGATGAAGAGGACATTGATATGCTTGCCTTTGCTTTTTTAGAAGAAATGTCTCACGAGGACTTGATTGCTTTAATTCATGACATGGATAAGCAGGAACTATACGATTTGATGGGGCTTTACCTCATTGAAAGCTTAAAGGGGAAGTTTGCTCAGGAACAATACGGCAGACAGCGGACTCATACTTACTATCCTCGAAATATTCATTGATTTCTACATAATGGCAAAAAGGAAGCTGAATTCATCAGTTTCCTTTTTATTTACAACTAAAAAATAAAAAACATGTTACAATAGAGGGGAAAAAGGGGGAGAAATCTTTGTCTATTGTGATGATCGTTTCAATCATTATTGTTTTTGTCGTTCTTTTCTTAGCAGTCATTACAACATCAAAAGCATACACCTACAAGCATACGGTTGACCCGTTGGAAAACAATCAACATTTAAACGATGCAAATGAAAAAGATGATGAGCCAAAGAACGCATAAAAAAATTCCTATTCTTGCTGAATAGGAATTTTTTCTTTTATGCAAATATCTGCTTTAGCTCTTCCTTGTCCTGCTCAAGCCAATAGCGCATTAGGCGCTTTGCCCCTTCTAAAGTATGCAGCTTTGCCTGACCGCACTGCCTTTCATTTCCCGCAGGAACCTCGGTAAGTTCCAAAGCATCCTTCATGGTATCCTCAAGAAGGTCAATGACTTCCTCCACTGTCGGCTCTCCGCTGACGACTAGATAAAAACCCGTTTGGCAGCCCATTGGAGAAATATCAATTATATCAAAGTGGTCATACTTCTCTGCATGCTTGCGGATAGTGTAGGCAAGCATGTGCTCAAGACTATGAATAGCATCCGGCTTCATCGCCTGTTTATTTGGCTGGCAGAAGCGGATATCATATTTATTAACAACACCGTCAGAACCTACCTTATGGACACCACAGTGTCTGACATAAGGAGCTTTCACGGCATTATGATCTAAATCAAAGCTCTCTACTGAAGGCATCCTAATCATCTCCTCTATAAATCTATTCTCTATCATACTATAAATTCCGTATTTTTTCTGCAACGTATTAATTACCAATTTAGACGTTTTATTGGATTTGTGATATCTTGAAGGAAATTATATTAAAGGAGCAGCTCTATATGCTAAAGAAATTATTCATCGCTCTTATCCGGTTTTATCAAATAGCTATCTCGCCTTTAAAACCGCCTTCCTGCCGCTTTTATCCAACCTGTTCTCATTATGGTCTTGAGGCTGTTCAGCGTTTCGGGGCTATTAAAGGCGGATATTTGGCTATTAAAAGAATCTTGAAATGCCATCCCTTTCATCCAGGCGGAGTCGATCCTGTTCCTGAAAAATGGCAGGACCACAAAAAACATTAATCCTGATTACCGTCGACCACTAAGTCGAGCTTTCCTGTCCTTGGATCAATAACGAGTCCGTGAACAGGCACACCCCCCGGCATAAGCGGATGCTTTTTAATCATCTCGACACTATGCTTTACACTGTCAGTTACACTATCAAAGCCATGCAGCCATTGATTAAAATCAACTCCGGAATAGGCTAGTGTATCAAGTGTTTCCTGACTGACACCCCGTTCCTTCATCTCTGCCACGACTGGTTCTGCTTTCAATCCACTCATCCCGCAATCATGATGTGCAATCACAAAAACCTCTTTTGCCTGAAGCTGATAAAGGGCAATTAAAATGCTACGCATAATACTTCCAAACGGATGAGACACAATCCCCCCGGCATTTTTAATCAGTTTTACGTCCCCATTCCCTAAATTCAAGGCCTTTGGCAAAAGTTCCAGCAGTCTTGTGTCCATACAAGTCAGGATTACTGCTTTTTTATTCGGATATTTAGTTGTCTCATACTTTTCATACTCGCGCTCTTCCACAAATTTTTTATTGAAGTCAAGAATATCATTTAATAATGATGAACTATCCATTTATTCACTCCCCTTTAGGTATCTCTTTTTTAAGGATACATAAAATTCATTCGAATATACAATTTTTTCACTTGCAGAAACGGCAAATTTTTTGTAAGATACATAAGTAAATCGGAATTGTTACGTATTAGATTCATAATATTTAAAATTTTTTAGTTGTTAAATCGGAATAAATACGATTTAAAAAGGAGCTTTTATGAAAAAACTAATTCTTTTTCTTTCTTTTCTACTGCCGTTAAGCTTGGTTTTATCAGCATGTGGACATAATACCGAACAAACTCCAAAAAAGAAAAATCTATTGACGATATATACGACCGTTTTTCCACTGCAATATTTTACGGAACGGATTGGCGGAAAATATGTAAAGGTGGCTACAATCTACCCACCAGGCGCTGATGAACATACCTTTGAGCCTTCGCAAAAGGATATGATGAATTTGGCTGATTCAGACTTATTTTTCTATATCGGCCTTGGCCTTGAGGGATTTGTGGAAAAAGCCAAAGGTACCTTAAAAGATGAAAATGTTACCTTGGTACCTGCTGCGGAAGGGCTGAAACTGCCGAAAGACCACCATTCATCTGAAGAGGAAGATCATGAAGATCATGCCGGGGTTAATCCTCATGTTTGGCTTGACCCTGTTTATTCAAAGGAAATGGCAGCAGTAATCCGCGACCAATTGGCGAAAAAACTCCCACAGCGAAAGGCTTACTTTGATGAAAACTACCAAAAGCTTGCTGACGAGCTTGACGAGTTAGACGCAAATTTCGCCAATACGATTTCGCAGGCAAAGCATAAAAAAATCATTGTCACCCATGCGGCCTTCAGCTATTGGGAAACTCGCTATGGAATAGAACAGATCAGCATTTCTGGACTATCCACAACCAACGAACCAAGCCAAAAAGAATTAGAGAAAATCATTTCCATGGCTGACCATGAAGGCCTTCACTATATGCTGTTTGAACAAAATGTCAAATCTAAGCTTGGCAAGGTCGTTCAAAAAGAAATTGGCGCACGTGCGCTGCCAATTCATAACTTGGCGATTTTGACAAAGGACGACATCAAAAATAAGGAAACCTATTTTTCATTAATGAATAAAAACTTAAAAACATTGGAAACAGCATTAAATAATTAATTGAAACAATTTGGATTTTCGGCCAATGATTTACGTTTTCACCCAATTACTTACTGACATGCATATCACACAATCATCAAATGCTATACCTGTATTACCAAATTAGTTAAGGAGTGATACACATGGCACAGGATGTTTTATGCGAGGTCAATAACTGTACATTTTGGGCAAAGGGAAACAAGTGCAGTGCAGACCAAATTTACGTTGTCAGCCACACTGGGAAAAAGGCTGATACAAGCAAAGAAACTGATTGTCAAACATTTGAAGCGAGCGAACTATAAAAGATAAAGAACCAGTCGATGGCTGGTTCTTTTATTTTTCGTTTATCATTTCATGTAGATTTCTTCTAAGAAGTTTCTTTGCTGCATTTCTCGGCAGCTGTTCTGTGAAATAGAATTGTTTCGGCACTTTATATTTGGCAAGCCGTGTTTGGCAAAATTGTTGGAGTTCCTTCTGTGGCAATGCCGCACTTTCCCTTTTCACTATAAAAGCAATCGGCACTTGTCCCCATTTAGCATCATCCACTCCAATAACCCCGACATCTGCTACATCCGGGTGTGAGAGCAAAACGGATTCAATTTCTGCAGGATAAATATTCTCACCGCCTGAAATAATTAAATCGGAGCGCCGGTCCAATACATATAAAAAACCTTCTTCATCAACGTACCCGATATCACCTGTATGGAGCCATCCTTCACGGATCTTCTCTTTGGTTGCGTCCGGCCTGTTCAAGTATCCTGCGGTTACATTTGGTCCCTTCACTACAATTTCTCCTGCATGTTGGGGCGATGCCGCCGTGTGGTCATCCAGTTCAATTCTAAGCTGGGATGGAAATAACGGTTTTCCTGCCGAACCAAGCTTGCTTAGGCTATATTCCGGAGAAAGGGTAACAATTTGCGATGAAGTTTCCGTCATTCCATAACTTTGGAACACAGGCAAATTCTTTTTAACACACGCCTCTAGCAATGGCAGCGGGGCTGGGCCGCCGCCTAACAGAAAACAGCGAAAATGTTCCGGCAGTCCGCTAACTGTCAAAGCATCAACAATACTTGTAAGCATCGTTCCCACAACTGACATAATCGTAACCTTTTTATCACTAATATCTTCAATCGTCTTCTGCACATCAAATTTTTCATGAAGGACAATCGGCATTCCATAAATGACGCTCCGCATTAAAATAGAGAATCCGCTGATATGGAACAGCGGCAATGAACAAAGCCAGCAGTCACTTTCTACGAAGCCTAAATTTAACGCCGAGCCAGTTGCGCTCCACCAGTGGTTGCCATAGGTTTGTAAGACACCCTTTGGATGACCGGTGGTTCCTGAGGTATACATGATCGTGCAGATATCTGATAGGTTGATTTCTTCTTGAATATCAGCGTATTCATTTTCTTTTTTTGCAAACAAATCACTCTTTGTAATTGTGGCAAGAGATGCAAGCTGTTGATTAATGACCATTTTAATATCAGTAAATGAATCCTCTAGTATCAATAAAGAGGATGTTGAGTCCTCTAGTTGCCAAACAAGCTCCGATGGTGTTAAGCGATTATTTAAAATGACTGATCTGACTCCCAAAAGTTGAAGAGCAAAAAATATAATGACAGTATCTAGATGATTTTTCAACAGAACACCTACAAAATCATCCTTTCGAACGCCAAGCCCTTGAAGTTGCCCTGCTACATTAAGTGAATAATTATAAAGCTCTTTAAATGTTAAAGCTTTATCCTGAAAATAAACGGCAGTCCGATCCGGTGTTAGAAAGGCTCTTTTCATCAAAAAATTTGTCATTGTTTCGTTATTCATATTTATCATCCTTTATAAAAAACAGCCTGATGGAGACCATCAAGCTGTTGTAACGTTTTTTCATCAAGGGAAACGAGGGAATTGGCCGAAGTCTGGCTTGCGCTTTTCCTTAAAGGCATCGCGTCCTTCTTTCGCTTCGTCGGTTGTATAATACAACAGCGTTGCGTCACCAGCAAATTGCTGAAGTCCAGCCAATCCATCGGTATCTGCATTCATGGCAGCTTTGATGAAACGAAGTGCGGTTGGGCTCTTTTCAAGCATTTCCTCGCACCATTTGATTGTTTCTTCTTCTACCTGTTCAAGCGGAACAACGGTATTGACTAAGCCCATATCGAGCGCCTCTTGAGCATTGTATTGGCGGCATAAATACCAGATTTCACGTGCCTTTTTATGACCGATAATACGGGCAAGATAACCTGAACCGTAGCCGGCATCAAAGCTGCCTACCTTAGGACCTGTTTGTCCAAAAACAGCATTGTCAGCTGCAATCGTTAAATCACAGACTACATGCAGAACATGACCTCCGCCGATTGCATAGCCTTTAACCATTGCCACAACCGGTTTTGGAATAACACGAATCAGACGCTGCAGATCAAGTACGTTTAGGCGGGGAATTTGGTCCTCACCAACATAGCCGCCATGTCCGCGGACGCTTTGGTCGCCGCCGGAACAGAATGCCTTGTCTCCTGCACCTGTTAAAACAATGACGCCGACTTCGGAATCATCACGGGCATAGGCAAAAGCATCGATTAATTCCATCACTGTTTTTGGTGTGAAAGCATTATGTACATGGGGACGGTTAATCGTGATTTTGGCTATTCCGTTATACGTTTCATAAATAATTTCATCGTATTTACGAACTGGAATCCATTCAACTGCCACTATAAATTCCTCCTTTGTTTGTATTTGACAAAAAGTCACTTACTATTGTACCAAACTTTTCGGGTTCTTCCACATGAATTGTATGACCGCATTGTGCGATCGTTACCAAAGAACTATTTTTCAGCTCCTTGTGCATTTTTTCAGCAATCCTGCAGAACTTCAAATCTTCCTCACCGGTGAGCAGCAAAACTTCACAGGCTAGCTTATTTAATTGCCCCCACCAAGAGGGCTGAGAACCCGTCCCCATACCTAGCAAGCTATTGGCAAGACCAATAGGAGAATTGTTTAAACGCTGTTCCCTTACTTTTCCTTGTACTTTCTCCGGCAGCCTCTTCATGGTTGAAAATAAGGGGACATTCTCCCAGTATTCAACAAACTCCTTTATTTCTTTATCCTTAATAAAATGGGCTAATTCGGCATCTTTCATACGGCGCTGTTTTCTTTCGTCCTCTGATTCAAGACCAGGCGAAGCGCTTTCCAAAATCAATTTTCGAACCCTTTTGGGATATAGACAGGCAAATGAAAGGGCAAGCCTGCCCCCCATTGAATAACCTAATAAATCAATTTGCTCAATCTGGAGTTCATCAAGAATGGAAATTAAATCTTGAGCTGCCTCCTCCATCCGGTATCGGCCCGCAGCCTCAGGAGATTCTGTTTTTCCATGCCCGATGATATCAGGAATAATCAACCGCGAGTGTTTTCCCAGTCGTTCGCAAAAAGTAGTCCACGTTGATGAATCCCCCGTAAATCCATGAAGCATAACGAGGGGGAATCCCTTCCCGCATATCTCGACATGATAGCGGATTCCGCCGGTAACTATCCTCATTTTTGCTCCCCTTTGACAAAATTTGATATTTCCTGGGAAACCACATGCCAAAATTCGCGGTGCTCGTCTCGATTTTTGTCTCTGTTTGTGACAATTTCATAGACATTTATGCCTGCCGCATCTCTTGTTTTTTCCATTTCAATTTGGAAATGATCCCAATCCTTAATTCTCGTAAATTGTCCGTTAAACATTTTGACGGCATGTTCAAATTCAATGTTTAATGGTGTACCGAAAAGAAGCTCGAAATGCTTCGGATGTTCCGATTGCGGAAGGAAGGAGAATATCCCGCCGCCATTATTGTTTATAAGGATAATGTTTATATTAATTTGATGCTTCATAGCTGCCCAAAGTCCATTTAAATCATGGAAAAAGGTTAAGTCTCCAAGGACCAAATATAACGGCTTTGAGTACATCGCCGCACCCAAGGCTGTGGATACGGTCCCGTCTATGCCGTTCGCACCCCTGTTAGCCATAATCTTAATTGACTTGCCATTTGTTAAGAAAAAGCTGTCCAAATCACGAATTGGCATACTGTTTCCAACAAATAATGCGGCACCATCCGGCAGCATCTCAGCAAGCTGATAAAATAGCTTTCCTTCACTTAATTCTGGAATATCCCGGATTGGAGACATATTTACTTTTGTAAGGTCATTTACTTTTTTCCAAGCGTCTAAATATCCCGTCTCCACCCGAGGTTTGGAATACGCTGAAAGTTTTTCACAAAAAATTGCTTCATTACAAAAAATCATATCGGTCGACAAGATAGCAGGATCCCGCCAGCCGCCTCCGCCATCGACCACAAATTGATCTGCATTCGGATTTCCTTTGATAAAAATGGTTAACGCTTTAGACACCGGCATCGAACCAATTCGGATAATCACGTCCGGTTTAAGGTAAGATTTCGCATCTTCATTTCGTAAGAATGTGTCGTAAGTATCAATAATTTGATCATTTGCATGCTGCCCACTTCTAAGCTGTGATAGCGGGTCTGCTAAGATTGGATACTTTAATTGATTAGCGAGCTTTGTTACAGCAATTGCGAAACGTTCATCGGCAACATTTCCGCAAACAATGATCCCCTTCGCTTTGCCAGCCAACCGCTCGGCGATTTCTTGATACTCCATTTCGTTTATGTTTAGTTCACCATTATGTACCTGCACATATCCTTCCGGTCGCTCACTCACTGCAAAGAGTTCCTCATCCATTTTAGGAATAAGTGGTTCTCTAAAAGGAAAGTTCAAATGAACCGGACCAGCTGGAGCGCTGGCTGCATATGAGGCAGCACGGGAGCAGACTGTCCGCGCGTAGCGGATCATCTCATCATTTTTCTCAGGCAGTGCCATTTCTGCAAACCACTTGACGTGTTTCCCGTACAAATGAATTTGGTCAATCGCCTGCGGTGCCCCTACCTCTCGCAACTCATGAGGCCGGTCTGCTGTCAAAACCAGCACTGGGACTCGTGAATAACGCGCTTCGACAATAGCGGGAAAGTAATTGGCAGCAGCGGTACCTGATGTGCAAAGAATAGCAACGGTTCGATTTGTCGCCTTGGCGATTCCCAATGCAAAAAAGGCGGCAGAGCGCTCATCCACATGGATATGGACGTTTAAATCCGGATGTTCTGCCATAACCAATGCCATTGGGGTGGATCTTGACCCGGGACTGACCACCACATCGGTAATCCCGGAAAGAACCAGCTCCCCGACAAATGCCGCGATATAAGCAGTTAACGATTCTTGATGATTCATACTATTTTCCCCCAAGTGCCCGAAGCATTGGCCTAAACTTCAAGCTTGTCTCTAAATATTCACTTTCGGAATCAGAATCAGCTACAACGCCGCATCCGGCAAATAAGGATGCTTCCTTGCCTTGTAAGAGACCTGAGCGAATGGCTACTGCAAATTCCCCATTTCCTTCGTAATCCAGCCAACCTACAGGTGCAGCATAAAAGCCGCGGTCAAGCTCCTCAACTTGACGGATTTTTTCAACCGCTTCTTTCTTCGGAAGTCCGCCAAGAGCAGGGGTTGGATGCAATCTTTCGACCATATGCAATAGTGAACTGTCACCACTGCATTTTCCGATGACCGGCGTATACAAATGCTGTATGTCCCTGATTTTCATTAGCTGAGGTTTATCAGGAAGGATGATTTCTTCACATGATTCCTCTAGTGCTTCTTTTATCATTTCCACAACATATTGATGCTCAAGCAAGTTTTTCTGGTCAGAAAGCAATTTTTCTCCCAGTAATCGATCCTCCTCCGGGTTATGTCCCCTGGAGCTGGAACCAGCAAGGCAGGTAGAAAAAAGTTCGGTGCCATTCTTTTTCACCAGTCTCTCTGGAGATGCTCCAAGAAAACAATCGCCATTCGATTCAAGAGCAAAGATAAAGCTTTCATGCTGTTGTTCATTTAAATGTTGCAGGACTGCCTCTGAAGCAACAATGTCATTAAAATTTAACCGAAGTTCCCTGGCAAGAACTACTTTTTTAAGCGGGCCTCTGTTTAATTCCTTTACCATTGCATCAACTGTATTTTTCCACTTCTCAGGTGAAATTTCCTTTGTTTCCAGAAGGGCAGGCAGAGCTGTGTGGTGGTGTTTCTGAAGAGACTGAAAAAGTTTATTCCGTTCATCGATTATATGTTTATATAACAATTCATCATCGTTCGGTGTAAAGATAAAATTAGTTGTCAAAAAGACTTGTCCCTTAATAACACTCAAAAGATATTTTGGCAGATAAAATAAAGAATCATCAAATTTAGACCAAAGCACTGTCTTCTCTTTGTATGGATCAAAAGAAAATCCTCCAAATATCAGCGGGCCTATTCCAATTTCGGAAAATGGATTAGAAATAAGGCTGTCCTTTAAAAATTCCTTCCATTCTCTTTCAATAAGGCCAAAACGGTCATCTGACTGATCTATTTGAAATTGCTTAGAAATTCCCAGTCCCGCGAAAATAAATTCGTCCTTTGGATCCTTCCAAAAAAACCGTTCACCTGAATAGTGTTCATTCCCACTAGAAAAGAATAAAAGGGGGTCGATATGATTCATTTTTTCAACTTCACTCATTAAAATGGGACGGCCAAGTTCTTTTGCGCGCTTCATCGCCAAAAGACTTCTTTCCTTCGTTTCGATTTCCTGAATGGTAATCAAGCAAATCCCTCCAAAACAGCCAAATAGGGCTGTCTCCATTCATTTTAAGCCTTTTTAAAGATACTACTCCCATTGTAAAGAAGTCAATAATGGTTGTCACTACTTCTCCTGCTTCATTTCCTTATTATATGTCAAATTTCCGAAAATCGGTTGCAAAAGGCTTCGATACACTCATTTTCCCACTAAATATGGATATTACTCGAGAAGGGATTATCTTCTAGTTTTGAAAGTAAAATTTAATTGACACTCCACTTGATATTTCCTACACTTAGGTTTGGGTAATAACCATTCTTTATAAATTCGTTTTGTACAGATAGATAATGCATTTAAAAGGGAGGAGAAAAAAATATGCAGCCAAATTTACGGGAAGGTTCTAAACCTGTTGTTGACTCAAACCGCGGCTTCCAGGTTTGGTGGCAGATGACCCGCCCCCATACTTTAACAGCAGCGTTTGTTCCTGTATTGCTAGGCACTGCATTGGCACTTCGGCACGGGAAAATTCATTTCGGTCTTTTCTTCGCCATGCTGATTGCAAGCCTGTTAATTCAAGCCGCTACAAATATGTTTAATGAATATTATGATTTTAAACGAGGACTCGATACAGAGGACTCTGTCGGGATTGGCGGAAGTATTGTCCGGGACGGAATTAAGCCAAAGACTGTGATGCAGCTGGCATTAGGACTCTATGGAATTGCTTTATTATTGGGAGTTTATATATGTGCAAACAGCAGTTGGTGGTTAGCTTTAGTGGGCTTGGTATGTATGTTGATTGGGTATTTATATACAGGCGGGCCGCTGCCAATCGCCTACACACCTTTCGGAGAATTGTTTGCCGGTTTCTTTATGGGGATGATGATTATTTTAATCTCATTCTTTATCCAAACAGGGACAGTGGACAGCACAAGTATTCTTGTATCAGTGCCAAGTTTTATTTTGGTCGGCGGAATTCTTTTGTCCAATAACATCCGCGACCTTGACGGCGACAAAGAATTTGGCCGGAAAACATTGGCCATTCTTCTAGGCAAAGAAAAGGCCATCTTCCTATTGGCCGGGATGTTTGCTTTTTCGTATGTCTGGATTTTGGGGCTGATAATTGCGGATATTGCCCCAATTTGGACGGCGCTCGTATTAATAAGCACACCGAAACCGATTAAATCAGTTAAAGGCTTTATTAAGGGTACAGTGCCAATTCAAATGGCACCAGCGATGAAAGCTACGGCCCAAACGAACACCATCTTCGGCTTCTTACTGGCTATTGGGATTTTCGCCGGTTACTTTTTTTCTTAAATAAGATTAAATGAAAACTTGCCGATTGGCGAGTCCGTAAGGACGAAGACAGTGGCGTAGTTGAATTTATACTTTCTTACTAGCCAAAAAAGCTTCTGCCGAGAGCAGAAGCTTTTTAAATATTATTTTACTGGATGGATTCCCCATATATCTTTGGCGTATTCTTTTATCGTTCGGTCGCTCGAGAAGTAGCCTGCATGGGCGATGTTAGTCAGGCACATTTTCTGCCATTTTAGTGAATCCGCATAGGCTTCTCCTACCCTCCGCTGGGTATCTGCATAGGAAGCGAAATCCTTTAAGACAAAATATTGATCGTTTTCTTCAAGCAGCGAGTCAAAGATTGGTTCAAATTCGTTATGGACGCCCGGGAAAAATCCGTTCACCAGCTGATTGACAGCCTGCTGAATCCGGTTATCATGATGATAATATTCAACGGATTCATATCCGCCGTGCCGATAATAATGAAGGACCTCCTCGGCCGTTAGACCGAAGATAAAAATATTATCGTCCCCCACCCTTTCATGAATTTCTACATTTGCCCCGTCCAAAGTCCCTAACGTCAATGCCCCATTAATCATAAACTTCATATTCCCCGTACCTGATGCTTCCTTGCTGGCCGTTGAAATCTGCTCGCTTATATCTGCAGCAGGAAATATTTTCTCCGCCAATGAAACGCGGTAGTTCTCCAAAAACACAACCTTCATCTTATCGCCGACTTTTGGGTCATGGTTAACTTTCTCAGCTACTGTATTGATTAATTTAATAATCTTCTTCGCGTAATAATATCCAGGAGATGCTTTTGCTCCAAAAATAAATACCCTCGGTACCATGGAAAAACTGGAATCTTCCAAAATTCGATTATATAGGTGCATGATATGCAGGACATTTAGAAGCTGTCTTTTATAAGCGTGCAGCCTCTTCACCTGGACATCAAAGATGGCATCAGGATTGACGGAAATACCGTTGTGCTTATAAATCACCTCAGCCATATTTTGCTTATTCTCCTGCTTGATTGCCGCTAATTTCCCTAAAATCGAGTGATTGTCTTGATATTTAAGGAACTGCATCAGCTCATGTGCAGAGTGAGTCCACCCATCCCCGATTGTTTCGCTTAGGAGCGAGGACAATTTGGGGTTTGCTTTTAACAGCCAGCGGCGGTGGGCAATGCCGTTCGTCTTATTGTTGAATTTCTCAGGGAAAAGCTGAAAGAAGGGCCGCATCTCACGTTCCTTTAAGATTTCGGTATGTAATCTTGCCACACCGTTTACACTAAAGCTGCCAACAATCGCTAAATGGGCCATTTTGACATAGCCATCCGCTATTATCGCTAGTCCCGCAATTCGCTCCCAATCGCCTGGGGTCTCTTCCCAACGTTCCTTGCAGAATCTTTCATTTATTTCCTCAACAATCATATAAATTCTTGGCAGGAGCGGCTGGAAGATATGAATCGGCCATTTCTCCAAGGCTTCTGATAAGGTGGTATGATTGGTATAAGAGATTGTATTAGTAGTAATCTCCCATGCTTGTTCCCAAGAAAAGCCTTCCTCATCCATCAGAATCCTCATCAGTTCTGGAATGGCTAGAACAGGATGGGTATCATTAATATGAATACAAACATGATGATTCAGCTCTTCAAGGCTGCCATGCTGTTTTTTATAGGACCTTAAAATTGACTGGAGGCTTGCCGACACTAAAAAGTATTGCTGCTTTAGCCTTAACGTCTTGCCTTCATCATGGGTATCGTCCGGATAAAGGAATTCGGAAATGGCTTCTGTCCTCCGCTTATATTGTAAAATATCTTTATGAACTGGAAACTGAGCGGGCTCTGAACTCCAAAGCCTTAAGGTATTAACTGTCTTTGTCTGAAAGCCGACAACAGGCATATCGTATGGAACAGCAGTAACTACTTCCGTGTTTATATGTTGAAAAACAAGCCTGCCATTTTCCTGCCGGGTTTCAACTTTCCCCCAAAACGGGATACTAACCGCCAAATCGGCCTTGCGTATTTCCCAAACATTGCCGCTTCTTAGCCATTGCTCCGGCAGTTCAACCTGATAGCCGTCGACTATCTTCTGTTCAAATAACCCATGTTTATAGCGGATTCCATGGCCATGTCCCGGCAGATCAGTGGAAGCAAGTGAGTCCAAAAAGCAGGCGGCTAGTCTGCCTAAGCCGCCGTTTCCTAAGCCTGCATCCGGTTCCAGCTCTTCAAGGTCCGCCAATTCAATACCTAAGTCACTTAGGCCTTCCGCAACGGTTTCCTCCACGCCCAGATTAAGCAGATTCTGCCGTAGCAGCTTGCCTAGCAAATATTCAATCGATAAATAATATACCTGTTTCTCTCTAACTGCCATGTAACGTTCATTGGTGGCAATCCAATCATTACTAACAAATTCTCTGATCATGTTGCCGAGGGTTTGGTAATGATCCCTTGGAGTGCTTTCTGAGAAGCTCTTCCCGCAGAGCATCTCAAGCCTTTTTAAAAAGTCTGCCTTAAACCGTTCTTTATTAGAAAACATGGGTTTCACTCCTTGTGGTGAGTTCAGCATACAGCTGGTTATAGCGGAAAGCGGATTGAGCCCAGCTATAATCCATTTCCATTGCCTGTTTTACAATTGATCCCCATGTTTTTTTATCATGATAGAAGTTAATTGCCCGCTGAATCGTATAAAGCATATCGTGAGCATTGAAGTTACGGAAGGAAAACCCATTTCCCTTCTTTGTGAACTCATTCCATGCCTTCACCGTATCATTTAAACCGCCCGTTTCCCGAACAATTGGGATGGCTCCATATTTCATGGCTATCAACTGGGAAAGGCCGCACGGTTCAAACAGGGACGGCATCAAGAATAGGTCTGCCGCTGCGTATAATCGATGCGCAAGTCCCTCATCAAAGCCGGTATGAACCTTCAATTTTTCCGGATAAATCCGGGCTGCCTGCCGTAAATATTCTTCATATTCATAATCCCCGGTTCCAAGGATAATAACTTGGATATCCTCCTGTAAAATCTCCCGAAGGACACATTTGATGAGATCAAGCCCCTTTTGTCTAGTCAACCTTGAAATCATCACCATTAACGGAGCAGCAGCAGTTTGCTTTAGACCAAATTGCTTTTGAATTTCCTTTTTATTAATGGATTTCTTCTTAATGTCTTGGCTTGAATAGGTTTGCAAAAGAAATGGGTCATGTTCAGGGTTATAAAAGTCATCATCAATTCCGTTTAAAATTCCCAAAAGATCTTCACCTCTTGCTTTCAACAAGCCGTCAAGCTTTTCTCCGTAGTTCACTGTTTGAATTTCATTTCGATAGGTTGGACTCACGGTTGTGATGGTGTCCGCTGCAACAAGCGCACCCTTCATGAAATTGACATTTCCGAAAAACTCTAAATGTCCAGAATGGAAGGATTGTTCATCGAGATTGAACAGGTCTCTCAAGACCTCTTTTGAAAAAACTCCTTGAAATTGCAGATTATGAATGGTAAATACAGTTTTTATCTGACCATAACCTGTCTTCTTGTAATATTCTTTTCGAAGCAGGTAAGGAATCATGGCCGTATGCCAATCATGGCAATGCAGTACGTCGGGATAAAAGTTCAACTCTTCTATGACCTCTAGCACCGCACGGTTAAAAAAGGCAAATCTTTCTCCATCATCGTAATAACCGTAAAATCCTTCACGTTTAAAATAATATTCGTTATCAACAAAATAAAACGTAACACCTTGATGGACTAGTTCCTCAATCCCGCAATACTGCTTTCTCCAGCCGACAGAAACGGAAAATTCCTTTATCTTCTTCATTCTTTTTTTATATTCGTCCGAAATGGTTCCATATTTGGGAAGAATGACCCTTACATCCGTACCTAGACTTTTTAATTCTTTTGGCAGAGATCCGGCTACATCAGCAAGGCCTCCCGACTTTGCGAATGGTCCACACTCTGACACTGCAAATAATACTTTCACGAATTCATCAACGCTCCTTGCTTTGTACCTTTTCTTATTACAAACGGTGCCCCCGCTGTGCCAGTTAAATGTGTCCCTGATTCAACCCGGACATCTTTATCCAAAATAACCGAATCCAAGTAACAATTGTCCTCAATTTGGCATTTTTGCATGATGACACAGTTCTTAATAACTGTACCTTTTCCGATTTTTACTCCGCGCGAGACAATACTGTTTTCAACAGTGCCGCTAATTAAACAGCCGTTTGCAATCATTGAATTTTTTACGGATGATTCTTTTAAATACTTAGCAGGCGGCTCATCCTTAACCTTTGTCAAAATAGGCTGGTCATTATTAAAAAGATTTTTCCAAACGTTAGGCTTTAGCAAATTCATGCTGGTCGAGTAATAATTCTCAATTGAATCTATCTTGACGGCATATCCATCATAATCATATTGGCAAACAGTGTAATCATTATGAATATCGCTGACGACATCCTTCATACAACTGTACCCAGTCTCAAATCTAGTTTCAATCAGCTTCATCAACAGAGAGGTTTTGATTAAATACATTTCTAATGATCTTCCATCCTGATGATGGATTTCGGTAATATCGCAGTTTGCATGCATATGCCATTCTAGCATGGGTTTAAAATTCATATTTAAAATGGTGTAACAATTTGAGATAATCGCATATTCCTGAGTGCTGCGATAAAAATAATCCATATTTGCCGCGAAAAGATCAAAGGAACCTATCCCTTTAGGATTGCTGCCTACGACTGGAGAAGGAAAAAAGAAAAGGCCATCCCTTTTCCGATTTAGATCCCAATTCTTCCCTGACCCTAAGTGGTCCATCAAGGAACGGTACTGCATTTTTGGAAAAATCGCGACACTGCGAATGCCGGAATTCACCATATTTGAAAGGACAAAGTCAATAATACGATAACGGCCTGCATAAGGCAGCGCCGCCAAAGAACGATGTGTTAATAGGTCATCCAAATCCTCATGATAGGTAGTTGCATCAATAATACCTAAAAGCTTTCTTTTCACGCCAAAGTCCCCTCCAGTTTCTTATCACCTAATATCTGTAGCACCCAGTCCGACTGGGCTTTCATTCTATTTTTAATAGGCAGAGTACAACGCTTTTAACATTTCCTCTGTGACTAGGATGATTTCATCATCGAAGGAACGAATGACCGTTCCGTCCGGTATTTTCACGTTACAAGGCACAATCGCTTTTTCAATAAAACAATTGCTGCCAATTGTTGCATCCGGCATGATCACAGACTCCTTAACAGTGGAATCCTTCCCTACTGTTACGCCCTGGAAGAGTACTGATTTCTCAATTTCCCCTTCAATTGTACATCCTTCATTAATGAGTGATTCCATTACTCTGGCATCCGGGGAAATATATTGCGGAGGACGATTAGGATTAACAGAATAAATTCTCCAGTCATGGTCAAATAAATCTAATTCGCAATCTTCGTCCAATAAATCCATATTGGCCTCCCAAAGACTTCTTACAGTGCCAACGTCCTTCCAATAGCCTTTGAACGGATAGGCATATAATTTTTTATTTTCTTCAAGAAGCCTTGGAATGACATCTTTCCCAAAGTCGTGACTGGAGTCCGGATTGCGTGCATCCATTTCCAAATATTCTTTCAATATATTCCAACTAAAAATATATATGCCCATCGATGCAAGATTATTTTTAGGCTCACTTGGCTTTTCCTCAAATTCCAGGATTCTCAGTTCATCGTTTGTATTCATAATCCCAAACCGGCTGGCTTCCGCCCAAGGTACCTCGATCAGGGAGATCGTTACATCTGCTCGTTTTTCAATATGGTATTCAAGCATGGATTCGTAATTCATTTTATAAATATGGTCACCAGAAAGGATTAAAACGTAGTCCGGCTGGTACTGCTTTAAGTAATTAAGGTTTTGATAGATGGCGCTTGCCGTACCGGTGTACCACTTCACTTCTGAGGATTCACTGTAAGGGGGTAAAACGGTAACCCCGCCATTTTTACTGTCAAGATCCCATGCACTGCCTATTCCAATATATGAATTTAACAAGAGCGGCTGATATTGCGTTAAGACGCCGACAGTATCAATTCCGGAATTTGCACAATTGCTTAAGGTAAAATCGATGATCCGATACTTCCCTCCGAATGGCACAGCCGGTTTTGCAAGGTCCTTTGTAAGAGCATTAAGCCTGCTCCCTTTCCCTCCTGCCAGCAGCATGGCTACGCACCTTTTCTTTTCCATTGCCTTTTCTCTCCTTCCGTTTTTTCACTTGTCTTATCATCTGAAACCCATACGGGGCAATTGTGAGCTTGATAGAATACGGTCTTCCGTGGAAAGGCTCTTCTGAAGCCGGAATGGTGTGCTTATTAATATGGCCGGCACCACCAAATTCTAAGTCGTCATTATTAAGAATTTCCCGGTATTCACCAGAGTTTGGCACACCTATCTGATAATCCTGATAGCTAATGCCCGTAAAATTGCAAATGATGATTATCGCATCCTCTTCCTTCTTCCCTTTTCGAATAAAGGAAAACATCGACTGCTCGTTATTATTAACATCCATCCATTCAAATCCATCCCACAGATGATCGAGTTCATAGAGGGCTTTGGTGCGTTTGTAAACTTTCGTTAAGACTTTCACATAGGCATTCAGTTTTCGGTGCAGCTCGTAGTCCAAAAGATGCCAATCTAGCTGTTCTTTATCTTTCCATTCCGCGAACTGCCCCAGTTCAAATCCCATAAATAGCAGCTTCTTCCCGGGATGGGCAAACATATAGCCCAGTAAAAGCCTTAGCTGGGCAAATTTTTCCCAATAATCACCGGGCATCTTATCCAATAAAGATTTTTTCCCGTGGACAACCTCATCATGTGAAAACGGGAGCATAAAGTTTTCTGAAAACGCATATAAAAGTGAAAAAGTGACCTTTGAATGGGCCTGTGACCTTGCAAACGGCGGCGTTTCCATGTATTCAAGCATGTCATTCATCCAACCCATATTCCATTTGTAATCAAATCCAAGACCGCCATAACGGACTGGGGTCGTTACCTTCGAAAAATCGGTGGAGTCTTCCCCTATCATTAAAAAATATGGATTATAGTTGTTTATTGCTTGATTAAGTTTTTTTAAGAAAGCAATACCGAAGGGGTTTTCACTTTGTCTATTTGAGGCATTCGGCCAATAAATGATATTGGCAACAGCATCCATTCTGAAGCCATCGATATGATAATTTTCCATCCAAAATAGGGCGTTTGAAATGAGGAAACTTTGCACCTCTCCTTTTCCAAGGTCAAAATTGGCTGTGCCCCAGATGTGGTTTTCCCTATCATTTAGATGGGAATAGGAATAAAGATGTGTACCGTCAAAATTGTATAACCCATGAGCGTCCTTGCAGAAATGCCCGGGTACCCAGTCAAGGATGACCCCTATGCCATGCTGATGGCACTGTTCGACGAAATAGCGGAAATCATCTGGAGTCCCGTACCGCGATGTTACGGAGAAATACCCAGTCCCTTGGTACCCCCAAGAAGCGTCAAGTGGATGTTCAACCAGCGGCAGCAGCTCAATATGCGTAAAGCCAAGCTCCAATACATAAGGGACAAGTTCTTCCGCCAGTTCTCGATAGGTTAAAAAGTCACCATTATCCTTGGTCTTCCATGAGCCCGCATGAACCTCATAAATGACGGCTGGTTCCGCCAGGAAGTTCGATTGTGCTTTGCGGTTCATCCATTGAGTGTCCTGCCATTTATAGCCCTCAAGCGAATAAACAACAGAGGCTGTATTTGGTCTTAATTCTGAGTAAAAAGCATAGGGATCTGCTTTTAATAATCGTTTCTTTGATTTTGTGGTGATTTCATATTTATAGTTGCAGCCATCTAGATTTTGCTTGATGACAATAATCCATACACCCTCACCATTTACTTTTTGTAATTCATATCCATCACCATTCCAGTGATTAAAATCCCCCACAAGCCTTACTTTGAGGGCATTCGGAGCCCAAACGCAAAATCGTGTATAAGTCTTTGCGGAATCCTTAAAGATATGAGCGCCAAAAAGCTGATGACTTTGAAAAAGATTTCCCTCGTGAAATAAGTGAAGCTGGTAATCAGTCGGAAAAAATGTATTCACTGCCATGGCTCTTCTCATCCTCACCTGAAATTATGTATTTCAAAAACCAATTATAAGTGCAAATAACAAATATTCCTTGTAAAACTTTTTTATCTTTTCTGACAGCAAGCGGGGAATGGCTCCACTATTAGATGTTTTTTGACAGCTGTCACCAGGATACGGCAAAAAATCTCTCGTGTTTCGACAGGAATCTATTAAGTTTTTTTGTGATTTTTTTGTTAAAGTAGTTTGAAAAGTTATTCAATTTTTGAAAAAAATAGATAACTTTATTTGCGGAAAATCGAAGTCTTGCAAGCGATTTCAATACTTTATTGCATTGTAGAGATAGCAAAGAGGTTATATTAATATAATGATTTGCATGTTCAAAAACAACAAAAAAGCTGATGACTATATGTCATCAGCTTTTTCGTATGACCCCTACGGGATTCGAACCCGTGTTACCGCCGTGAAAGGGCGGTGTCTTAACCGCTTGACCAAGGGGCCAAATGGCAGAGAAGAAGGGATTCGAACCCTCGCGCCGCTTACGCGACCTACTCCCTTAGCAGGGGAGCCCCTTGAGCCACTTGGGTACTTCTCTATATGGCTCCGCAGGTAGGACTCGAACCTACGACCGATCGGTTAACAGCCGATAGCTCTACCACTGAGCTACTGCGGAATAATACTATGGTGGGCCTAAATGGACTCGAACCATCGACCTCACGCTTATCAGGCGTGCGCTCTAACCAGCTGAGCTATAGGCCCATAATGGAGCGGGTGATGGGAATCGAACCCACAACAACAGCTTGGAAGGCTGTGGTTTTACCACTAAACTACACCCGCATTATATTGGGGCGGCTGATGGGAATCGAACCCACGAATGTCGGAACCACAATCCGATGCGTTAACCACTTCGCCACAACCGCCGTGATGTTTTTAAAAATAAAGGTGGCTCAGGACGGAATCGAACCGCCGACACAAGGATTTTCAGTCCTTTGCTCTACCGACTGAGCTACTGAGCCATTATTAAATCATTTTCTATTAAGCCAAAGATAAATGGCGGTCTGGACGGGACTCGAACCCGCGACCTCCTGCGTGACAGGCAGGCATTCTAACCAACTGAACTACCAGACCGAATTGCGGGGGCAGGATTTGAACCTGCGACCTTCGGGTTATGAGCCCGACGAGCTACCGGACTGCTCCACCCCGCGATAATAAGAAGTATTAAGTTTACGTCAAGCTAAAAGCAAACGTAGGACTGTATCAATCTCAGAAAGCTTATTCAAGCAGCAGCTCGATTGATACAACTCGCAGATTATTCATCGAAGCAACGCTCGTTGCTCCACCCCGCGATAATAAAAAGTATAAAATGTATTTATGGCGGAGGAAGAGGGATTCGAACCCCCGCGCGGTTTAACCCGCCTGTCGGTTTTCAAGACCGATCCCTTCAGCCAAACTTGGGTATTCCTCCATAAAATAAGATACTAATGGTGGACCTTGTAGGACTCGAACCTACGACCGGACGGTTATGAGCCGTCTGCTCTAACCAGCTGAGCTAAAGGTCCTAATAATCTTGGTAGCGGCGGAGGGGATCGAACCCCCGACCTTACGGGTATGAACCGTACGCTCTAGCCAGCTGAGCTACACCGCCAAATTACATATTTAAATTAAATGGTGGAGCCTAGCGGGATCGAACCGCTGACCTCCTGCGTGCAAAGCAGGCGCTCTCCCAGCTGAGCTAAGGCC
>NZ_JAGYPE020000130.1 GCF_018343545.2 Neobacillus citreus
ACATGTTGATGATCATGTGGCATAACTACTTGCTTCACTGTATCTGTCTTTATATTTTCGCCATTAATAATCACAGGAATATCGACTACAATTTCAGATTGACGTTGTAATTCTGCTTTTATTGTTTCCCGTTCTTTTGTACCTGGAGCATAAGTATTGCCAGGTTCATTTGCAGGTGTTGGGATTTTGAAAATTCCGTTACCCATTCTTTTACGTTCCTTCCTTTTAATGAAATAAAAAATTATACAAGTATATTAATAGAACGAATGACTGGGTTAATTTTTTTTGCTGACTCTTCCAGCTATAAACGCACCTGCACCAATTCCCAATAGGGTGTTGGTTCTCTTATTAAACACTTGTTTAAACACAAGATTTAAATTCTGCGGACGCTCAGCCAGGCGGCGCATGAAATAGCCGTACCAATCCTTCCCGAATGGCACATAGGTACAGAAGTTAAACCCTTCTTTGGCAAGCTCCAGTTGTAAGTCCTTCCTGAATCCATAAAGCATCTGAAATTCATATTTATCCTTTGGAATTTGATGTTTCTTGGCAAACGCTTTTACATGATTAATAACCTGATGATCATGGGTGGCAATAGACGTAAACTTTCCGTTCAGCAAGTGGTATTCGATGAGCCGGATATAGTTCTGGTCAATTTCCCTTTTATCCTGATACGCTAAGTTTTCAGGTTCTTTATAGGCCCCTTTTACAATTCGTAACCGGTAGTCCTTGTATCTTTTGATATTTTCCTCAGATTCATAGAAGTAAGCCTGAATGACCGTCCCAATATTATCATAGTCCACGGATAGTTCATCAATGATGTCAAAGGATGGTTTAAGATGGCCATAATCCTCCATATCAAAGTTGATAAAGATGTTATACTCATGGGCCAGCGCTACAATCTCCCTTAGATTATCAACGCAAAACGTGTATTCAATATCCAAGCCAAGCTGGGTAGGCTTTAGAGAAATATGAGCATCTAAGTTATTTTCATGTATAGCTTTAATTACCGCTAGGATTTGTTCCTTTGCCTCTAGTGCCTCTTCTTTCTGAAAAACAAATTCACCCAAATTGTCAATGGTGGCGGAAATCCCATGAGCATTCAAAGCCTTGACACTTTCAACCATTTCCTTAATGTTTGTACCGGCAACAACCGACTGTGCCCCCATTTTCAAGCCCCAGCGTTTAGCTCCGCTGTTTAAAGCTTTATTTTGCGAAAGGTAGATAAAAAAGTCTCTAGTTAGTCCCATTGTGTGATCCTCCAATTTTCCGATTGTCATCAAACATGCTATTTCAACAAAAAGTCCGTTTTTGTTTGTACCTATTTATAATGCAAGTATCATGCCAATGCAGAATCCCCTCAAAAAAACTGCATCTTCTAAAAGTTATGTACAATTATCTTGTACAAAAGTGTAAACTAAGTGTAAAGAGATAAACACTTTTGTAAACTATTAAATAATGTATAAGGTGATGGTATGTTAAAAGAAAAAGTCTCACTAAACTCTCTCTCCATTCCGTTCGAGCAGGATAAAGTCAGTGATGAAGTCAGTGATGAAGTGAAAAGAATTCCTGCCCATACTTTACTTTCCGAACTTGATCTAGGGTCTCTTGCGCTCAACCAGGATATTGTGTTAATCGATGAGGCTGGGAATCCAGCAGGTATCATACCTATTGCCATTTTAATAAGAACGATTTTTCAAGAATGGAAGAATCTCACGAAGGTATATCAAACCTTCCTCCGTACCGTTGATGACGCCATTACCGTCGTGGACGCCGCTGGAAAAGTCATTGCCTGGAATCCTAAGGCTGAGGAATTGTATGAAACCTCTGCCGAAAAAATCATTGGCGCCCAAATCACCGAATTTTTTAAAAAGGAATCAGTGGTATTAATGTCCACGTTAAATGAAGGCAAAGGAGTCTTCCAACAATACAACCAGCCCAAGGAAGGCGTTCACGTACTCATCAATACACTCCCGATCATGGCAGAGGAAAAAGTGATTGGCGGCATTTCTGTCGAACGTAACATTACCGAAATAGTAAGGCTGAATGATGAATTAATCACAACCACTGCCTATATTCAGGACCTCGAAAGTAAAATCGAGCCGAAAGAAATCGAGGATGCTTTTCATAAAATTAAAGGAAGAAGCCGGGCAATAAATGATGCGATTACGCTGGCTAAAAAAGTGGCGCAAACCGATGCGACTGTGATGATTACAGGGGAAAGCGGGGTCGGAAAAGAACTGTTTGCCCAGGGCATTCATAAAGCGAGTGCCCGTTCCGATGGGCCTTTTGTGGCGATCAACTGCGGCGCCATCCCCGCAGCACTGTTTGAAAGCGAATTATTTGGCTATGAGAAAGGGGCATTTACGGGAGCGGTCAAGGAAGGCAAACGAGGAAAAATTGACACGGCCAAAAACGGCACCTTGTTCCTGGACGAAATCGGAGAGCTGCCGCTGGAACTTCAAGTAAAACTGTTGCGCGTTCTCCAAGAAAAACAATATTACCGGGTTGGCGGCACCCAGCCGATTCCCGTCGACGTCCGGATTATCTCTGCCACCAACCGGGATTTGGAAATCCTAATCAAGGATGGAATGTTTCGCGAGGATTTATACTATCGCCTCAATGTCGTGACGATTCCAATTCCGCCGCTCCGTGAGCGAATAGAAGATTTGCCTGAACTCGTCCAATTATTTTTAAAAGAGTCTGCCTATAAATATAGAAAGCCAATCCCTGACATCGCCCCAGAGGTGATGGTAACCTTCATGCATTCTCCTTGGAGAGGCAATATCCGCCAGCTGAAAAATACGATTGAAAGACTGGTAATCCTGGCAGATGATAATCGCATCACATCAGCCCAGCTGCCAAATGACCTTATCATGCGGAATTATCAAACGCCACTCCAAGAAAGGGACAACGTTCCCGCAGATGATCGGTCAAAGTTAATCCAAGCCCTGAAAAAAACCTATGGAAACAAAATGGCCGCTGCCAAATTGCTAGGAATTTCCCGCGTGACACTTTATAACAAACTGAAAAAATATGGTCTGCAAGAATCATACAAATAATCGAGTAGGAGGGGGTGACTAACCCCCGACCTCTCACACCACCGTACGTACCGTTCGGTATACGGCGGT
>NZ_JAGYPE020000131.1 GCF_018343545.2 Neobacillus citreus
GGGCCCCGGTAAAAATAAGCGGTCTATTCTGCCCGTGAGTGCCAGGAAAGTAGGGCATCGGTAAAAATAAACGGTCTATTCTGCCTGTGAGCGCAAAAAAAGTAGCCCACCGGTAAAAATAAGCGCTACTATTTTTCCTGTGAGCTCAAGAATAGCAGCCTCCAGCTTCTTAAAATGCATTTTTCAGTGGTCATGGACGGTTCCTGCGCTTCAATTTAATGGCATTAAAATCCTTGAGCGACAAAAGTCATGATTGTTATCCTGTTTTCTTCTAAATTACTCTATTGGCGTAGGTAATTGGTTCTACTTATCCAATATTATCGAAATTTTACAGATTTATAGTTTATTAGGGACACTAAATATGTTAGTATTCGGAATAATTGAATTATTACAGGAGAATAGGAAACTTTCTGCATAACTTGCATTGGTACCGTTGAGAATTAGCTGTTATTATTCATTGATGATTTTCATCTAGGTATGAGAATTCATTGGCGGAGAAATTCCGGCTAATGTATAAAAGGAAGCTTAAAAAGCGGATATAAGCGGACATATTCCGATTAACAGCTCTGAATAAGACAAAATCCAAAGATTCGGATCATATAAACGGAAAAACTTCCTTTATTTTTAAGGAAATATGGGTATTTCCCAATATAAAGGGAATTTCACCGTTTATTTTTCAAACACTGTGAAATCAACGTTCAGTTGTTTTATAAAATTAAATCCACAAGAATAAAAACCAAACCCGTTAAACTAATTGCTATTGCTTCATTAAGCACTATTGTTGAGACACACAATAGAAGGAAAGCGTGAACTAGCAAACGGGAGCGAATGTTTGGTAAGATTGCCTAAGGGATGCCTGTCACCTAAATGAAAAATGAGGCAGAAGAACCGTCCCCATGCATCATAAGGAAGTGAACGGAATGAAACCAGCTATACAATTTCATAATGTTAATTACTCTATTGATGGTCAGCCAATTTTGAGGAATATTTCAGGGGCTTTTTATGATGGGGAGATTACGACTTTGGTGGGGCCTTCGGGGGCTGGGAAGACGACGCTGCTTAAGTTGTGCAATGGGCTGTTGTCGCCAAACGATGGAGACATTATCGTGCATGATCAAAACATCAATGAGTATGACCCCGTGGAATTGCGGCGGAAGGTTGGGATGGCGCTTCAAAGTGCGCCGATGATAGATGGAAGTGTACATAAAAACTTGGCACTGCCCCTGGAGTTGCAAGGGAAACGGCTTTCAGATGTACAAGCCGTAGATTTATTAAATGACGTAGGTTTGTCAGAGGATTTTCTAAAAAGAAACAGCAAGGAATTATCAGGTGGGCAGCGTCAGAAAGTATCGATCGCCCGCACGTTGGTGAATCACCCGCAAATATTATTACTCGATGAAATTACTTCGTCTCTCGATCAAGTTTCGCAGAAGGAAATTGAGGAACTGATTGTCAAAATCAACCGGAAATATGGTACGACGATTGTTTGGATCACACACAACTTAAAACAGGCTTTACATGTCGGGACGTATACCTGGGTGATGATGGCAGGGGAAATCGTTGAAACGGGAAAAAGTGATTTATTAATATCGCCAAGCAATGAGCGGGTACAGCAGTTTGTGAAGGGGGAATTGGGATGAGCACGATGGCCTTAATTTTTTCTCTCATTTTCGTTCTTATTCCCATCGTATTATCGAAGACATTGAATCTTGGCTTGGAAAAAGATGCGACGATCGCCGTCATCCGCTCCATCATCCAATTGCTTGTTGTGGGCTATATTCTTAAATTTGTGTTCGACTCCGAAAGCATTATTTATATATTCTTAATGGTTGCGGTGATGATTATTGCAGCGACTTTAAATGCCCGTAAAAAAGGAGCAGCAATTAAAGGAATTACGTGGAAAATTGCTGTTACGTTAATTTTTATTGAAGTGTTAACTCAAAGCATCTTACTCGGGTTTAATATTACACCCCATACCGCCCAATATATCATCCCAATCAGCGGAATGATGATTGGCAATGGAATGGTGCTGGCCATCCTGTTTCTTAATCGATTTATTGCGGAGACCGAATCCCATCAGGACCAGACAGAACTGATCCTATCTCTTGGCGGAACACCTAAACAGGCCGTACATACCCAGTTGATGATCTCCATCAAAGCAAGTATGATTCCAACAATTGAGAGTCAAAAAACGATTGGACTGGTTCAGCTCCCTGGGATGATGAGCGGCCAAATTATTGCAGGTGCGAGCCCTGTTCAGGCCGTTCAATTCCAGCTGCTCGTGCTGTTCCTGCTTCTAACGACAGCATCCATCACAAGTATCATGCTTGGGTTCTTGTCCTACCCAACGATGTTTAACAAACAGATGCAGGTAGTGAGAAGTAAATAATGATGCATGGGGACGGTTCTACTGCCTCAAAGTGAGGCGGAAGAACCGTCCCTGTGCTTTACAATTCCAATATTGAAATTTATTCTTTTACTTTCAACGTCAACAGCATTCCTTTTTTTACTGTGGCCATGAAGATTTGCGTATCGGCGGATTTAACATTTTCTAATTGATTGATCAGTTTTTCGGGGCTTTCGTTTGGTGGCGAATCTCGAAACTGTTCGTCCTCCATTCTTATTATGAGACAATCTAATAGGGTGAAATTACCAGTTGAAATCCATGTGTAAAAAGTATATATTATTACTCCAGTCACTTTTTTTGGTGACGAAATACATTAGGATATGAAACAATAATGTTTTTATCTTGATTAAATGAAAAAAACTTTTAGTTGAATTATAGTACCAATGGTGTTATGATGTAAAAGTCGCTTTTGAAAAGAGCGTTCAAGTCAATCGCAATTGGAAATAATTGATGGTTGATAGATTGTAAGAAACGCGATACAATATAATTCCTGTCGCTTTTACGAGTGACAAAGATAGTTCTTTGAAAACTAAACAAACAAAAACGTCAACAAACAATAATGATCATGTTTCTTCTATTTAATATAGTTAAACATGAGCCAACGTAACATTTTTGAGCTAATCAACTCAACT
>NZ_JAGYPE020000132.1 GCF_018343545.2 Neobacillus citreus
CCGTGATTGGGATCGCCAGAACCCAGCAATCGCATGAAAAATTCAAGCAGTCCGTTAAGGATTCTGTCACTGCTGCATTAGGAGAAAAGCCAAACCTTGATGAGTTTGTGTCCCACTTCTACTATCAAAGTCACGATGTAGCGGATTCCAATTCCTATGCCGCTTTAAAAAAACTGGCGGATGAAATAGACGGTCACTACGGCCTTGAAGGCAACCGCATTTTCTATCTGGCTATGGCGCCTGAGTTCTTCGGACCGATTGCCCTTCATTTAAAATCAGACGGCCTTACCGATGTAAAAGGATACAAGCGGCTTGTCATTGAAAAACCGTTTGGACATGACCTCGAATCGGCAAAGGAATTAAACAAGCAAATCAGGACTGCTTTCTCTGAAAATGAAATTTACCGGATTGACCACTATTTAGGCAAAGAAATGGTCCGCAATATTGAGGTAATTCGTTTTGCTAATGCTATCTTTGAACCGCTTTGGAATAACCGTTATATATCCAATATTCAAGTGACCTCCAGTGAAACGCTCGGTGTCGAAGAACGCGGCCGATATTATGAATCAAGCGGCGCACTAAGGGATATGGTGCAAAACCATATGATGCAAATGGTCGCCTTGTTGGCGATGGAGCCGCCAATCAAACTGACAACGGATGAGATTCGGTCTGAAAAAGTTCGTGTTTTCCGGGCATTACGTTCTGTAGAAGGTGAACAGGTAAAAGAATATTTTGTCCGCGGGCAGTATGGCGAGGGAACAATTTCCGATAAGTCGGTTCCAAGGTACCGTGATGAACCGAATGTGGATCAGGAATCCAATACCGAAACCTTCGTAGCCGGGAAAATCATGATTGACAATTTCCGCTGGGCCGGTGTTCCTTTTTACATTCGAACCGGAAAAAGAATGACTTCCAAAACAACTAAAATTGTTGTTCAATTTAAAGACATCCCGATGAATTTATACTATCAGACGGAAAAAATGCTGAATCCAAATCTATTGGTCATTCACGTTCAACCGGAAGAAGGAATTACCCTGCATCTGAATGCCAAAAAAGCAGGCGGCCACTTGGAAGCCCAAGAAGTAAAACTAAGCTTTGCCAATACCGGTATCCATGCCATGAACACACCTGAAGGCTACGAAAAACTGCTCTACGATTGCATGCGCGGTGATGCCACAAACTTCACTCATTGGGATGAAGTGGCCTACTCTTGGGCGTTTGTCGATAAAATCTCTCAAGTTTGGGAAAATGAGAAAGCAGAATATCCAAATTATGAATCAGGATCAATGGGACCTAAAGCGGCAGACGAGCTGTTGGAACAGGATGGATTTTTCTGGTGGCCAGTGTCCGATATGTATGTTGATATTTGTAAGTAATAAAAACAAAAGCTCCGCTTGGCTTCTTAATTAGGCTAAGGGGAGCTTTCTTTGTTTTTTTGTAAAAAATCTTTATTAAAGCTAGTCGCAGTACCTCGGTTTTCGTCAGAATCGGTCTGGTGAGTGCCCGCCGTTTCGATAATATTTTTTCCATATTTGTCACGAAGGCTGGAAAGGGTTTTAAGAAGCGGCTCTTTTTTGGCGTCCTTTTCATAGGAAAATAAATCCAGCTGTTTATAGGCGTTGTCATGTTCCACTAAGTCAGTTCCGGTGATTCCTAACAATCTAACCGGGTCCCCGCTCCAATGTTTTAAAAGTAGTTGCTTGGCTAATGAAGCAAGTTCCTCTTTTTGGCCGATTGGATTAGCAAGCTTTTTACTCCGTGTGATGGTCTTTCTATCCTTGTAACGAATCGTGATACCGATGGTAGTTGCCAGGACACTTTTTCGTTTCAGCCTAACGGATACGGTTTCGGCCAGCGATTCCAAGACATGAAAAAGCTCCTGCTGGTTGCTGACGTCTCGTGGCAAGGTGGTGGAATTGCCGATGCTTTTAAATTCATCAATCGATTCGGGGTCGACAGGCCGGTGGTCATTTCCATTCGCCCGCTCTTTTAAACGAATACCATTGATGCCAAGCAGTGTTTTTAGCTGAATATCATTGGCTTTTGCCAGTTCGCCAATGGTATGAATACCGATGGTTTTTAGTTTTTCGGCCGTCTTTTTACCCACACCGTGCATTTCGTTTGTATTTAATGGCCAGAGTTTGGCGGGGATATCACGTTTGCGAAGTATCGTGATACCCATCGGTTTTTTCATATCTGAAGCCGTTTTGGCTAAAAACTTATTAGGGGCAATCCCGATGCTGCAGGGTAAATCCAGCTGCTCAAGGATTCTTTTTTGAATGGTTTGGGCGATTTCGATAGGACTGCCGAACTCAAAGCTTTCGGTAATATCCATATAGCCCTCGTCAATGGATACGGGTTCAACTAGGTCTGTGTACTGTCTGAGGATAGCAAACATGCCCATCGAGGCCGCCCGGTAACGGTCAAAATTGGGTGATTTGACAATCAGCTGCGGGCAAAGCTTTCTCGCTTCCCAAAGGGGCATCGTTGTTTTCACGCCAAATTTTCTTGCTTCATAGCTGCAGGTGACAATAATCCCTCTGCGCTCCTCAACGTTTCCGGCGATGGCAAGCGGCTTTCCTTTGAGGGAAGGGTCGTACGCCATCTCTACCGAGGCATAAAAGCTATTCATATCCACATGTAAAATGACCCGCCCGTTTTTTGGGTACATTTCCTTCATGAAAGGCACATCCCTTATGAGTTTTGGGTTCTCGTTTCCCTTTATTATACACCACTGAGCTGGGTGCTTGGGAATGGATGGATTCTTTTCAAATTTTACCGGAGGATTTTCTGGCAGGCCTTTTTGGGCAAAATAGGGGCACTATTTTTACCGCTGGCTCGCTTGCAACCCCTCTTCGGGCAAAATAAGGCTGCTA
>NZ_JAGYPE020000133.1 GCF_018343545.2 Neobacillus citreus
CTGATATAGCCATGTTCTTAATTTCCACAACGTGGTCCGGATGGAAGGTGAATAACATAACGCCGGCAGTGGCCCCTTCATAATTGATGGAGTACATTTCACCTTCAAGTATATATTTGTTAACGATTTCTTCGCTTTCATCTGCTAAAAGAAGAAAATCAAAAAAAGACAATCTTTGATCCCATTCAACGGGCTTTAAAACAACCTTTTTCATAAAAATAACCCCTGCTTATGTTTTCTTTATTTTATCAAAGATTTGGAAAAAGGAGGTTATTTGGGTCTAATATACGAATATAAAGAAATGAGGGGGGATGGCGTTGAATATAGCAAGACTTTTGGGGGTGCTTGGCTCTTTAGGCGGACTTCTTTTCTGCATATATTTTTTATTCAATAATCCTTACGTTGGAGGTCCTCCGCCTGAGGATGTTCTTGCATCCTTTTCACTTTCGTATTTTCTTCCGATGATCATAGGCCTTTACGCAAGCCGCTCTTTTAAACCTATCTTATTATTGATTTGTGCAATCTGGTCCTTCCCGTTAACTTTATATTTGGCGGCAACACCTGGAGTGTTAAAATGGCTAGTTATTTCCCCGGTTTTCTTAATGTCAGCTGCTATCATCATGTTTAGAAAAAGAAAACATTCTCATAACGAGGTGAGTCTGAATGACGAAAAATAAACCATTTAATGACGTCATTGATCACTATGATAAAATCGAAGGCAATGCCGCAAACGGAAGTTTAAAAAAACTGCCAAAGCCGTTAAGGTATTTTGGATACTTTTTTATTAGTTTTTTTGCTTTAGGGATTATGTTGTTGATTATTTTAAATATATTGCTATAGTTTTTTTAAAAAAAGCAAAAGGATATCAATAATTTTGGAAAGGACTGAATCGAATGAAGCAAATTATCGCGCTGGGCGGCGGCGGATTCTCGATGGAACCGGAGAACCCGTTATTAGATACATATATCCTGCAACAATCTAGGAAAACCAATCCAAAAATCTGTTTTGTCCCGACTGCCAGCGGGGATTCAGACAGTTATGTCAGCGATTTTAATCGTTTTTTTGAAAAAATGCCTTGTGAACCTTCGCATCTATCATTGTTCAGACCTCCGACTAGAGATTTGGAAAGCTTTGTGTTGGAAAAAGATATCATTTATGTCGGCGGTGGCAACACCAAAAATTTATTGGTGCTTTGGAAAGAATGGGGCTTGGATGAAATTTTGAAAAAGGCTTGGAATCAAGGCATCGTTTTGGCAGGAATCAGTGCTGGTTCGATTTGCTGGTTTGAAGAAGGTGTCACTGATTCCTTTGGCGGCGGCCTTGAACCAATTAAAGCACTGGGATTTTTGAAAGGCAGTAATTGTCCGCATTACGATGGCGACGAGGACAGACGGCCGGCTTACCATCGGCTTGTGGGTACGGGAACACTTGGGGGAGGGATTGCCGCAGATGATGGGGTGGCGATTCATTTTATTGATCAGGATGTTCATAAAATTGTTAGTTCCAGGCCGACTGCAAAGGCCTACTCCCTCTCTTTTGATAATAAGGTGATTGAGACTGAGCTTAGGACGGAGTATTTGGGGGATAAATAGCTGTTATTGGTCTGTTATAACGCTAGGGGTGCGGATTTTGGATGTCTTTGGTGTTATAAGCCCCTTCATAACGACCCAAGCGCTGTTTCTTTCTTCGGTTTGGGTGTTATAAGCCTTTCATAACTACCCGGGCACCGACTCTTTCTTCGGTTCAGGCGTTATAAGCCTTTCATAACTACCCGGGCACCGACTCTTTCTTCGGTTCAGGCGTTATAAGCCTTTCATAACTACCCGGGCACCGACTCTTTCTTCGGTTCAGGCGTTATAAGCCTTTCATAACTACCCGGGCACTGTTTTTTTCTATGGATTGGGCGTTATGAGACCTTCCATAACGACCGGACCACCGACTCTCTCTACAGTTCGGGTGTTATAAGCCCCTTCATAACGACCGGGACACTGACTCTTACTACGGATCGGGCGTTATAAGCCTTTCATAACGACCGGGACACTGACTCTTACTACGGATCGGGCGTTATAAGCCTTTCATAACGACCGGGACACTTATAT
>NZ_JAGYPE020000134.1 GCF_018343545.2 Neobacillus citreus
TGCGGAGGTAATTAATTTTGATTCCTCGAGCATTTCCATAGCAAGATGGCTTTCGCGGTAGCTGATTCCCCCCATTACCGGTGTCCCAACACCTGGGCATTCGCTTGGATCTAGGCCATCGAGGTCAAGCGATAGGTGAACACCATCGGTTCTTTCCTTGAGGTAAGCGATTGTTTCTTCCATCACCTTTGCCATACCGAGGCGGTCGATTTCGTGCATAGTGTAAACCTTGATGCCTCTTTCTTTAATTAGAATCCGTTCTCCTTCATCAAGGGAACGGGCGCCGATAATGATAACATTCTCAGGCTTTACCTTTGGTGCATAGCCGCCGATATTTGTTAATAATGGATGTCCCAAGCCAATGCTGACCGCAAGAGGCATACCATGGATATTTCCGGATGGGCTAGTTTCAGCCGTATTCAGGTCACCATGGGCATCGTACCAAATAACACCAAGGTTTTGATAATGCTTCGCCACACCTGCTAATGTGCCGATGGCAATGCTGTGATCGCCGCCAAGAACAAGTGGGAACCAGCCTTCATTAAGGGCCTCATCAACCTTTTCTGCTAGTAGAGTATTTTTTTCTGCAACCAGGTCTAAGTTTCTTAGATTGGATTCTTTATCGACAACAACCTCTGGTCTTCCAATTGGAATATCTCCCATGTCGTGAATTTCTGAAAATAACGGCTTTAAGCGTTCGTTGATCCCAGCATATCGAATGGCACTTGGTCCCATATCAACCCCGCGGCGCATCTGTCCCAAGTCCATAGGCATTCCGATAATCGAAAGTTTCTTTTTCATTATGTCTCCTCCTAATTGTCTATGCCTCTATTTTAACCGCTTTCATAGTGATGACTCAACTCGACATATATTTGTATATATATGCGTGGGGCAGGGGGGGGAGGCATTTATATGTTAGAGGAATTGGTGCGTGTTGTTCTTAAAAAATGGGATGAAGGACAAAATAGCAGCTTAATACGAAAAATGTCCTTCATCAGGTTAATGAAGGACATTTAGGAATCCCTGGATAACGGGGAATGGCCTTCATAACCTCGACGAAAAGGTTTACTCGCCTGTTTTGGGCTTTTACTCGCCGGTTTTTCGAATTTACTCGTCTAAAATTAAATTTACTCGCCGGATTTATCACTTTACTCGCCTAAATCGGATATTTACTCGCCAACCCCGCAAAAGACAGCAAATTCCAACATAGAAAACACCCACAATTACCCAGTGATCACTATGACAATAATAAAAAACCCAAGGATGCAATATCCTTGGGTTTTTCGTAAAAATTATGAGCCATGAAGGACTCGAACCTTCGACCCTCTGATTAAAAGTCAGATGCTCTACCGACTGAGCTAATGGCTCACTGTCATTGCTTAAAATATCTCTCGATATTTTTCGCAAAATCCACTGATGTAATCTCAGGGATGTTATGATTTGGCTGGGCTAGCAGGATTCGAACCTACGAGTGACGGAGTCAAAGTCCGTTGCCTTACCGCTTGGCTATAGCCCACTAATGTGATTCTAGCTTGTCCATATATCAACAAAAATATAAATGGTGGAGGGGGACGGATTCGAACCGCCGAACCCTGAGGGAGCGGATTTACAGTCCGCCGCGTTTAGCCACTTCGCTACCCCTCCACAAAAAGTGGTGCCGGCTAAAGGACTTGAACCCTCAACCTACTGATTACAAGTCAGTTGCTCTACCAATTGAGCTAAGCCGGCATAATAATATGGTGGAGGATGACGGGATCGAACCGCCGACCCTCTGCTTGTAAGGCAGATGCTCTCCCAGCTGAGCTAATCCTCCAATAAGTGGTGACCCCTACGGGATTCGAACCCGTGTTACCGCCGTGAAAGGGCGGTGTCTTAACCGCTTGACCAAGGGGCCATATTATATTATAAAAATCAGGTAAGCTTCCAAGCGGGCTCGAACCGCTGACCTCTTCCTTACCATGGAAGTGCTCTACCTACTGAGCTATGGAAGCACAGCTATCTTTGTTGGTAAAAATAAAGTGGCTCCGCAGGTAGGACTCGAACCTACGACCGATCGGTTAACAGCCGATAGCTCTACCACTGAGCTACTGCGGAAT
>NZ_JAGYPE020000135.1 GCF_018343545.2 Neobacillus citreus
CGGAAGTAGTTCAGTGGTAGAACACCACCTTGCCAAGGTGGGGGTCGCGGGTTCGAATCCCGTCTTCCGCTCCAAAAATATGGCGGCATAGCCAAGTGGTAAGGCACAGGTCTGCAACACCTTTACCACCGGTTCGAATCCGGTTGCCGCCTCCAAATCATGCCGGTGTGGCGGAATTGGCAGACGCGCACGACTCAAAATCGTGTTCCGCAAGGAGTGTCGGTTCGACCCCGACCACCGGTATCGAAAACATGCGTTATTCCTCGTTCAATAATCGAGAATATAGCTTAATATCAAGCGTTTTCTACTACGGTAGGAGACGCTTTTTATTTTCTTTAGCGTCTTATTTACCGTCAACTACTGCGCTCTAATCGTGTGCGACGAATCTTACGCATATAGGAGGTAGTTGATAATGGCAAGACGCAGCAACACATTGGACGAAGGTGAATTAGCAATAATAGGTAAGAAGGCAAAATCTTATGTAGAGACGTTCGAGGACGCAATTCAACTCTTTTTAAAGGACTGCGAAATCCGCAATCTTAGACCACATACGCTCAAATTTTATCGTAGCGAAATAAACACATTTCTAAGCTATCTTAAGGAGCAGGACATAGTCGTAGAAGCACTCAAGCCGTATCATGTGACCGAAGAACATATAAAAGAAAACGTTATTTTATATCTACGCAAATATAAGGGCGCTAAAGTAGTAACGGTTAATACTCGTTTGCGTGCGCTGCGTGCGTTCTTTAACTTTCTTTATAAAGAGAAGTATATTCCGAAAAATCCCTTCGAAAACATTAAGCTACTAAAAGACCGTAAGCATATTATTGCTACCTTCACGAAAGAACAATTAAATAAACTATTCGGTCAACCCGACCTAAAAACGTTCACGGGCGTTCGAGACTATACGATAATGTTACTTTTACTAGAGACAGGTATTCGGGCTAATGAAGCCGTAGGGCTTACGCTTGCGGATATTCGTTGGGAGGATAATCTAATATGTGTACGAAATGCTAAGAGTTATAGAGAGCGCCTTGTACCTTTTCAATCGACTATGAAAGAGCAGTTAAAAAAGTATATTGCGATACGTGGATACGTTGAAACAGACGCATTATTTGTAACGGTAGACAATACGCCTATTTCTAAAAGGGCACTACAAAATAGAATAGAGAAATATGGAAAAGAAGCGCAGTTGAAAGGAGTTCGTTGTAGCTGCCATACGTTTAGGCATACTTTTGCAAAGTTATGCGTACAGCAGGGCGCAAACATATTCGAGCTTCAAACGATATTAGGACATACAAGTATGGAAATCGTTAAAACATACGTTAATTTATTCGGTACAGACGTAAGAGACCGACATAAAGAGTTTTCACCATTAAAGGTATTAAAGCTAAGGAAGTAGAGGGCGCAGCTAAAGCGCTCTTTTTTTCGCTCAGAAGGCTAAAAAAGAAAGGCGAGAATAAATCTTCATATTGCGCCAAGTTTTCCTTTTTCAAAATACATAATTAATTGAAATGAAACCTCAGACCAATTTGTATCTTCTTCTTCATACTTCGTTAGTATGAAGTCTAATGTTTGTGAAAAGGCAAAAGCCGCAGTAGCAACGAAATTTCCTTTTATCCATTGACCTGCACCTGCCATAATAAGCATTCTGTAAATATTTTTCAAGTCGTCTCTATTCGCATTATGTTCTATTATTACAGAGCGCAGAAAGTCGTATTTCTCGACCATATCAAACAATGCTTCTTTGTATTGCTCGCTATTATCATTAAGCAAATCATCAAGTGAGAAGCTTTTTGGCTTACCTAGCTCTTTCTGAATTTTAGCTAGTTCTTTATTTTTCTTTATTGAAGCCCAAAGACCCATAAATAACGCCCTCCCATTTATTTTATATATACAATATTTTCCTACAAATTTTTGATATTATCAATATAGTAAAAAAATCATTAATGGGGTGATTAGGGATGAATCAAACACAGAAAGAGATATTATATTTATTAAGAACCAATAAAAAAGAACGAGGACTAACTGCAAGCTATATCGCAGAAGTGTTAAAAAAGAACGAAGCTAAATTACAAGTAGAG
>NZ_JAGYPE020000136.1 GCF_018343545.2 Neobacillus citreus
GGAGCTGACCGCTTGATTTAAAAAACGTTCGAGCGACACCGTTATTCCCCTCCCTCATGACCAGCCGCTAATTTTTTCTCCAGCTGACGGATTTCATCGCGGATGGTTGCGGCATTTTCAAATTCTTCATGGATAATAGATTCTCTTAACGAGTTTTTCAGTTCATCAATTTGCTTGCGGAGATAAATGGCCCCGCCAACTCTTTTTGGGATTTTCCCGTTATGGGTCCAATTTCCGCCATGAAGCCGCCTTAGAACAGGTTTTAATTGTTCTTTAAAGGTCTCGTAGCAGTGCGAACAGCCGAAGCGTCCTACTTTCAAAAACTGTGGAAATGTCATGGAACAATGGTGGCATTGCAGGATTTCTGCCTGTTGAAACGGGCTCTCGGTTGGCTGTTGAAATGCCGGGTCGAAGTTTAATAAACCTGCTAATAAATTATTAAAAGAAAACCCTGATTCACCATTAAAAATAAACATATCGCCCTTTTCCTGAGCACACTTTTCACAAAGGTGCACTTCCGTCTTTTCACCATTAATAATTTTTGTAAAATGGAGTGCCGCAGGCCTTTGATTACATTCTTGGCAAATCATACTTTCACCCTCTGGCTATATTATTTATATTTCAAAGATGTTAACATTGCCTTTAACATTCTTGCTCTTAATTCATCCCGGTATGGAAGTTCAATATACAAAACAGATCGATCAATTACGCTTAACATGATTTTAGCCTCTCTCTTTGTAATAATCTCTTCCTGAATAAGCCGGCCAATCACATCCTCCGCACTTGCCTGACTGCATCGGCTATGGATAAGTGACAGCAAATGGTCAATCAATTGGGCCGAATCATGAGACTGCACCTTAATAATCCGGATATATCCGCCCCCGCCCCGTTTGCTTTCCACGACATACCCCCGTTCAATCGTGAATCGGGTGTTAATGACATAGTTAATTTGCGAAGGAACACATTGAAATTTATCAGCAACCTCGCTGCGTTTGATTTCCACAATATCTTCTTCACTCATATCCAAAACCTGCTTCAGATATTTCTCGATAATATCGGAGATGTTTCTCATCTTCCCACCCCCTTGCACCATCTGACTTTGACTATATTTGACATTAATTATACTCAATTTTATTTCCAGATGCAACGATTCACTATTATATGATTTTCTCCAAATCTCGCGGTTGCGAAACCTATGATTGATGGGAAAAAACTACTAAATTTGAAGGATTGTGATGCATGGGGACGGTTCTTGTGCATCAAATGGGGAATGTAGTCTAGGAATGTGGTGATGGGGACGGTCCCAGATAACTAAAGAACACTTATTAAAAAGATAGATTAAAGACATTTTGACATTCCGTTTTGGTGATTTTTTCTTTAATAAGGCGGATAAAGGACATTTTGACCTTCAGCCCAGACGATTTTGTCTCTAAAAAGCTCCATTAAAGACATTTCCTTATCCATCTAGTGCATATTTGTCTTTAATAAATCGGGATGAAGAGTTTTTTCAGTTACTCAGACGGTTCGTATGTATCATTCATGTTTGAATCGCCAACAAAAAAAGACAACCATTTTCAGGTTGTCTTCTTATTTGCCCGGCAGCGTCCTACTCTCACAGGGACTTGCGTCCCAACTACC
>NZ_JAGYPE020000137.1 GCF_018343545.2 Neobacillus citreus
ATAAACCAGCTAATAGTTTGTCAACATTTTTCATTTAAATATCTTTTTATTGTGTGGTATTCTAAAAATAAGCATGCCAAATAACCTTCCATTAGAACTATTTTGGAAGGTTTTAGTTTATTTGGTTAGCTTTGCATTTTAGACAATATCTTGGAAAGTTGAATTGCTTTTTAAGAGTGCATAAATCCAATGTAAAAGCTTATTTGCACACGCAATTATGGCTACCTTGTAGGGCTTTCCTTCATCACGTTTTTTATCATAGAACTCTCGCATTTTCCTATTACTTGCGATGAATTCCGGGGTCGTTTTTTTCTTCCGGCAATCACGGATGGCACATTGTACAGCCATATATAAAGCGTGTCTTAGCCTGCTTGAACCTCTTTTTGTAATCCGGTTCACTGTCCCTTTGAATCTCCCAGACTCAAAGATACTCGGGTCAAGGCCGGCAAATGCAACAAGTTTTTTAGGGTGGGGAAACCGTTCAATCTCTCCGATTTCCGAAATAATCGTTGCAGCGATTTTTCGACCAATTCCAGGGATTGATTGAATGATTTTATATTCTTCCATTTCTTTAGCCAAAGCATCTATCTCTGCTTCTATTGTGGATAGATGCTTTTGGTACTCCAGAAGCATCTCTATATGCATTTTCAGACTTACAACATGGCTTTGATACAAAACTTTCTTGAATGGATTCCTACAAGCTGCTTCGATAAGCTTCTCTGCCTGTGTGCGTGCCCACTTACTTGAACGGCTTTTACAAAGTTCATTAATTCGTTTGGCTAAGGTATCTTCTTCGATTTCCAATACCTCTTTGGATGTCGGGAATTCCATTAATGTTAATAGGGAGACAACCGAATATAAGTCCCCAAAAACATCTTCATATTCTGGAAAAACCTGATCAAGCACCGCCTGAAATTGGAGCTTTGTTTGTACATACATACCTGTCATGCTTTGGTGCTGCCTCGTAAGGTTGCGAAGATTCAAAATCTGAATTCCACGCTTTTTATAAGGCTCCAGATCCTCTTTGTAATAGAGCTCGCAAAGATGCCTGGCATCGATTATGTCTGTTTTTACCTTCCGCAAGGAAGAGCTTTTTGCCCGATAAGAAACGAGTGGGTTTACAATAATAAGCAGGTATCCTCTTTCCTCAAAATACTGGACGACTGGAGTATGGTAATGCCCTGTAGACTCCAGAACAATGGGTGGTTTTAGCCCTGTAAGATCTTCTATTTCTCTAAGAAACTTACTTAACATTCCCAATCCTTCTAGAGTATGAGGTACTTTAAAGCTTGTTTTATAAGGTTTTTTTTTATCCACGAAAGCCTGTACCTGGCTTTCGCCCTTGGCCACATCCAGTCCAACAACAGGATTCATTTTTCTATCCCCTCCAATAATATCTAAATTTGCCGGCAACCCCTAGTCCTTCTTGCAGTTTCATAGCTTCGCTTGTTATACGGGATCGTTGTCCCAACCAGCCAAATCATGTTTAAGCAAGTAGGGGGTGAACAGTTTATTTCACGGGATCTTCCTCCCAAGCGGAGATACGTTCTACCCCGGCTACCGTAATAATAAAACCATATAAAAAAAGGTCAACCAGAAATATCTGGCTGACCTTATAATACGAAGCGGAGA
>NZ_JAGYPE020000138.1 GCF_018343545.2 Neobacillus citreus
TTCAGATTGTAGACAAAAGGCATTCGAATGAGCCCATTCGGATGCCTTTTTGTTGGATTATTACTCGTAAGAGCAAATTTTAGACCTATCCCATACCTATTATTATGCCATTTCTGGACCCTTCCACGTCCAGTTGGCCATCTTTTTCAAATTCATTGCAGCAAAAGTAAGCATCGCCTGCATGGACAATTTTTTTAGGCCCCTTAAGGTTGTCCAACGCATACCATGCTTCTCCTTTGCATCCGCAAAGACACGCTCAATCGTTTCTTTACGTCTTGCATAAATGGTTTTATTTTCTTGTGTGTGACGAAGATGGTCGGCTTCTTCTAAATAGTTCTCCCACACATGACGCTGAATTAGCTTTCTATGTTCTTTACTCTGCGTGCACTGTGAAAGTAATGGGCAATTTTTACACTCAAGCGGATTAGAGAAGTATTGACGGTAGCCTTCCTTCGTCGTGGTTGCATATTTTAATACTTGTCCTTGCGGACAGATATAACAATCGTAGTATTCATCATATACATATTCATGCTTTCTAAAATAACCATCCTTCGTACGGGGGCGAGTATAAGGTAAAGCTGGGGTCATATCATTTTCAAATAAGTATTGAGCAATAGCAGGTGTTTTATATCCGGCGTCAGCAGCAACAGCTTCAGGTTTTCCATGCTTTTCAATTACCTTTTCAAGGAGTGGTTCAAAAATGACACTATCATGGATATTACCTGGAGTTACAATTGCACCTAAAACAAAACCATTTTGATCAGAAGCAGCGTGGAATGAGAAAGCAAACTGTTTTGTTCGCTCATCCTTCACGTAATAACCACTTTCCGGATCAGTAGTACTTTCCTTGATTTCTTTATTTTCCTCTTTATCAAATTTATCTGGAGGAAAGGGCTTTTTCCCGTGATCTTCGCGGTCTTTATTAATCTCGTCTTGTAGACGTGCTTCATAAGCTTTTGATTCTTTTCGAACTACTCTCTTCTCAAATTTATGCTTATTAGCGCTTGCTTTAACATGTGTAGAATCAATAAATACGTGCTCGCTACTAATCAATTTCTTGTCTGAGGCTTCCTTCAAAATACGATAGAAAATCTGTTCAAATAAATCTGTATCTTTAAAGCGGCGCTCGTAGTTTTTACCAAACGTCGAGAAGTGAGGTACCTTATCATAAAAACCAAAGCCCAGAAACCAGCGATATGCCATATTCGTTTCGATTTCAGTTATTGTTTGACGCATTGAGCGAATACCGAAGGTATATTGGATGAAAGCCATCTTAATCAATACAACAGGATCAATACTCGGACGTCCTCGTTCAGATGAATACATATCTTGAACAAGTGAATAGATAAAAGAAAAGTCGATAGCAGCCTCAATCTTACGAACCAGATGGTTCGCAGGTACAAGTTGTTCTAAAGCTATCATTTCTATTTGGTCACGATTCATCTGTGTATTTTTAGTTAACACTGCATTCACCCCATAAAAATCTCTATACCTTAATTATACAAAAAAGACTGCCAGCAAACCCGAATTTTTTCGAATTTGTCGACAGTCTGA
>NZ_JAGYPE020000139.1 GCF_018343545.2 Neobacillus citreus
AGCTAACCACTACTACTGCCTTCGTGGCTCGGGACTTACACCCTAGAGACTGCACCCATGCCGGGCGCACAAACAAAGGCCGGGCTTAAGAAGAACCCGGCCTTAGTCACTGTTGGCATTCAAAAATTAAGGATTGAACCCCAAGGAACTGGAGACAATCCTGTTTCAACCTATTCAGTAGTAATGGTAAACGAGACCTTATCCGTTGGCAAATACGATTTGGCAAAGTGAATGACCTCACCCTTCTCGTCGTATGCCAGCTTCTCAATTTCATATAAAATATTGTCTTGAGTCAGCTGAAGCAGTTTGGCCTGCTCTACTGTCGGGTAGACGACATTCAGTGTTTTATGGTTTTTAACAGCTTTGGTCAAATACCTGTCTTTTATGATGCTATAAATGGAGCTAGATTCTTCTATATACTGATCCAAATAAGGAAACTTGGTTAAGGAATAATAGCTTGTTTCCAGATGAATCGGATCGTCATTGACTAAGTGGACGCGCCGGATCTTGGCTGCTGTAATTTCATAGAGAGAATCGTCAGTAATCGCAGGATTGACGGTGCAAAGCAGCGGCATTCCTGAATATAGACCCGTCCAATCCAGCCCTCACTGCAGGCAATACATGGGCGGAAATATAGATATATTCAGCTTTCCATACACCTTCTTCCAAAAATTTTGTCATTTACTCAAACGATTGTTTAGTATTGGCAAGCGCCTTTTCTGAAACTGAATTTCTATTTGTATTGGTAACAGAGGAATGTCGAATCTTATAAACCAACTTTAAATCCAAATGTCTGCATTCGGGTGTTGACCTTCGCACCTGTTCTAAAAATAAAAAGAGCCAACCATTCCTTAAATGATCAACTCTCTTCATTCACAATAATCATAAAACATTCTATAAAACAAGATTTTTCCGGGCGGTGACTAGGCACCGTTCCTAGAGATTTTTAACTATTTCAGGCCAACTGTTTCTCCATAGATTGGCTTGTTCATAAGCAGCTGTGGCTCGTAAAACCAGGGCATCTTTTACGTTCCTTCCTTTTAAAAAAGAGATGGAACGGATTGAGGAAGTGCTGAAAGAAACCTATGGCAACAAAAGTGCAGCGGCCAAACTATTGGGGATATCGCGGGTAAGCCTATATAGTAAAATCAAACAATACAAGATAACAGAAAGAATCAAATAATTTCAGGTTAGAGTTCTGCTGAATAATATCATCAGTGGAAGCTAACCTTTTATTTTTTGAAAAAGGAACCTTGGTTTGTCCCGGGTAAAATAGACCGCTTATTTTTACCAGTGCTCCTCTTTTCTTGGGCTCACGGGCAAAATAGACCGCTTATTTTTACCGGTACTCATCTTTTCTTGGGTTCACGGGCAAAATAGACCGCTTATTTTTACCGGTACTCATCTTTTCTTGGGCTCACGGGCAAAATAGGCCGCTTATTTTTACCGGTGCTCCTCTTTTCTTGGGCTCACGGGCAAAATAGACCGCTTATTTTTACCGGTGCGAAACTTTTTTTGCACTCACGGGCAGAA
>NZ_JAGYPE020000014.1 GCF_018343545.2 Neobacillus citreus
CCTTTTATAACTCCCTGAATGAAGGCCACATACCCGTTCGGGAGTTATGAACCTTTTATAACTCCCTGAATGGAGGGCCGCTTTCCCGTTCGGGAGTTATGAACCTTTTATAACTCCCTGAACAGAGCGCCACATACCCGTTCGGGAGTTATGAACCTTTTATAACTCCCTGAACAGAGCGCCACATACCCGTTCTGGAGTTATGAACCTTTTATAACTCCCTGAACAGAGCGCCACATACCCGTTCGGGAGTTATGAACCTTTTATAACTCCCTGAATGGAGGGATACTTACCCGTTCGGGAGTTATGAACCTTTTATAACTCCCTGAATGGAGGGCTACATACCCGTTCGGGAGTTATGAACCTTTTATAACTCCCTGAATGGAGGGCCACATACTAGTTCGGGAGTTATGAACCTTTTATAACTCCCTGAATGGAGTGCCACATACCCGTTCAGGAGTTATGAATCTTTTATAACTCCCTGAATGGAGGGCCGCTTTCTCGTTCGGGAGTTATGAACGATGTTTTTAAGTTTGGCATTCGGTCGAATCGAATACCACTTACAAGTAACATAGATCCAATGAATACTACGCTAGCAGCTCCAATCAACGCTGTATTAAAACTTTGAGTATAAGATAATAATATTCCGGCGATTGTTGGACCTATCATTTGACCAGCAGCATAGATAGCGGTTAGAGAACCAATCATTCGACTGCTATTTGATGGACTCATTTGGCGTGCCAATGTTGTGGCAAGTGTGGTAATACCCATAAAAGTTGCTCCAAATAAGAAAGCACTTATCATTAAACTGGATTGGGTCAACCAGAAGACAGGCAGTGCAATTCCGATTGATTGGAGAATCATCGCAATGACTAATGATCTTACAAATCCCCATTTTTTTGCGAGGGTGGACCATACGATGCATGATGGAATTGCACCTAAGCCAACAACCATCCAGACAATTGCAGGGTCAATGCTAAAGATTGAGGTCTTTTCAGCAATTGACACAATAAATGTCCCTGTTACAATATAGCCTAATCCTTCTAGGCCATAGGCAATAATTAACCAAGGAAGCCATTTTAGGGGTGGAGCCTGTATAGTAACCATTTGTTTATCCTTTTGTACCTTCGAGCTTGGGGAATCTTTAAGCCAAAAGCATACGAAGATCGTAAGGATACAGCTTATAATGGCTAATCCTATCCATACACCTTCCCACATAAATAAATCGTTAAAACTCGGTATAAAGAGCGTCGAAAAAAAGATTCCAAAGCCTACCCCTGAATAAAAATAGCCAGCCCAATTTGTTTTTCCTACAAAAGCCAGTTTATCTAGAACAATACTGGAAGCAAATACAAAAATGAATGCACTAGACACTCCTGAAATAAAGCGAATGATGAGCATCCCTGTGTAGGAGTGAGTCAGCCCCATCAAGCAGGTGGTAATAATACTTACCGCAAGACTAATTCTTAAATAAAATGTTCTATGCTTTTTCAATGGGAGAACTCCTGCTAAAATGGCCCCGGCAAAGTACCCTGCATAATTGCTGGAAGCGAGGTAGCCCGAAATAGCATCAGTAAAGGCAAGAGCCTTCTGCATGAGCGGTAAGATTGGAGTATAAGCAAACCTCCCGATTCCCATCGCAATCATTAATGAAAAAATTCCCCCAATCAAAAATAAAAAAGGGCTTTTATTCAAATTTTCACCTTCAATTATAATAATTTTATTATATTTATATCTTATCTGTTTTTTGCCATATGCTATAATACTAAAAAATGATGTACCGATATCACTTTTCTATATATCAAAACAGGAAGAGGCGATAACTATGGATTTGCAAGCATTGAGATTTTTTCAAGCTGTTGCAGAGTTAGGAAGCATTTCAAAGGCAGCGAGGGAAATGAACTACGCACAATCCAATCTCACTGCAAGAATTCAACAATTGGAATCAGATCTTCAAACAAAGCTATTTTATCGACATAACCGGGGGACTACTTTAACGGACAAAGGTAATGCATTACTTTCGTATACATATGAATTATTTCAACTTTTAGATGAAATTCAAAACGCAATGAGTGATGATCAAACACCTAAAGGTCCTTTATTAATAGGTTCAATGGAAACGACTGCTGCAGTTCGTTTACCAACAATACTTTCAAAATTCCATCGTGAATATCCTGCTGTTGACCTTACGTTAAAAACAGGGCCAACTGAGCAAAATGTCCAGGGTGTTCTACAATATGAATTAGATGGAGCTTTTGTTGCTGGACCTATTGAGCATCCAGAACTCACATTTAAAACAGTTATAGAGGAAGAGTTGGTACTGATAACTGACACGTTACATCATCCTATTTCTTCTATAAAAGAAATACAAAATCGAACAATATTGGTGTTTCGTAATGGCTGTTCGTATCGGGCAAGGTTTGAAGAATGGTTACAGCATGAAGGGGTGATTCCAGAAAAAATAATGGAATTTGGAACACTTGATGGAATTATTGGCTGTGTCTCTGCGGGACTGGGGATAAGTTTACTCCCTCGAAGTGTGGTTGACAAACATATGAAAGACAATCAACTTATCCAACATCCCATTCCAAAAAGATTCGGGAAAGTCAAAACCATTTTCGTCTATCGTAAAGATAAATATATATCTACTTCTTTGAGGGTATTTATAGAAATGTTGAGTAATGAAAACACAACAATCAAAGTTTAAAATGATTTAAAAACAAGTAAACGATATTAGAAAGGCCAATGTTTTGTCAAAGCATTGGCCTTTTTTAAAAAAAAATTACTAGCCTAAAAAATAATAACTTTCATAAAGATTTCAGGTTTGATAGTTAAATTGTAATTAATAAATCAAAAGGAGGAATTTCAATGGAACGGATTAAGTTTATTTTTACGAGAATCGGTGTAATGGTAACCTCTGGCGTTTTAATTTTGTTTGGAAGTTTTTTTTTTCTGGTAACATTAAATATTATTACTGTCATTTATCCAAGCGAAGGGATTCATGGATTAGGAGCAGCCGTCCCTAATGGTATTTCCGCTACGATTGGAGTTTTATTATATAACAAAAGAACGTCGAAAAATCTAAGGTGTACACACATAACTTTAATGGTATTTGCAATTTTATTGGATTCATTCACATTTTTAACTCATAAAAAGCTCTTGTTATCTATAAGACTTGTGTACTGGTAAATAAATTAAATATTAAGTCTAAAGTAGGAGTTAATGTAATATCATTTATTGTTGTAAAAAAAAAGAGAGGTGATCTACATAGTGAAAAAACCGCGTAATTTAATTCGCATCTCAGTTTCGACATTAGTCCTTTCCTTTTCATTTGCAGCAGTATCTTCAGCCCATTATTGTTATGTTGCTAACAAACCGAGTGGTGCGGGAGCAGTGACTATTGAAGATCTTAAACCAGCTGGCAATTCAGGAAAGTTTGTTGCACCTGGTGCTTTTGTTGATTTGTCCTCTGAGGGCTTGCCTGATCTCTTCATCCGTGGGGGGACAAAAGATGAAGATCCATTTTTTGTAGGTGGGGGATCATTACACAATTCACCTGCCACTGAAAGAGGAAGCGCTGTAAACGGTGTGCAAAAGTTGTCATTTGAAGAATGAGTGATTTTTTAAGTTAATGTTATGAGCGTTTCTGCTACGGTAGGGACGCTTTTCGTTGTCCAATAAACATAGTTTTTCATTCTTCTAAAAAATAGATACAAAAAAATTTCTTTTTAAAAGCGAAATCCTTGGCGTTTATAACAACCCGTTTATTCATGCATTAGTAAACTGAGAATAGAAAAGTGCCAGGTACCAACTAATTATTTGGAAGGAACCTGGCACGTTTAGTTGAAATAACTCAAATTGCGTTCTTTGGTTTATAAGAAATCTTTTTCTTACTGCGAACAGAAATGACTACAGTAATGAATGATAAGATAATGAATAATCCGCCTGCAAATGGAATTACATTGACTGAAAGTGTATCAACTATTCCAGCTCCAATAACTGAACCGGCAGCGACACCTAAATGAAGAGATGAATTATTCAAGCTTTGCTGAATTTCCGATGATTCAGGCGCTGTTTCGATCAAATAAGATTGCATTGCCGGTGAAATCGCCCAACTGAGCATCCCCCATAAGATCAAGATCAGGAAAAATATTGGATAGAAATCTGTTGTATAGGGAAATACAAAGAATAAAACACTAAAAACTGCTAGAGCAATTACCATTGTTTTTCGTGAGCCCAATAAATCCGCCAGTAGTCCGCCAATTCCTCCACCGCATACAGCAGCAAAACCAAAAATTAAATAAATGACACTAACCCAATTAGCATTAAAATCAGTGGATGATTCTAAATAAGGCTTAAAATAGGCATACATAATAGAATGACCAGTCATATACAGGAATGTCGTTGTCAGCCCTAATGTGATTTTGTGATTTTTAAATGCTGCAAGCTGTTGCCTTAACGGAATTTGAGGTTTTGGTTCTACACGTCCCATTAATACATGAACGCCAATAATGGATAATGCTGTCAATACAGTTATAAGGACGAATGGTGCTCTCCAGCCAAAACTAGTTCCCATTATAAGCCCGATCGGTACCCCTAAAACTAATGAAGCACTTACTCCCACAGAGACAATCCCAATCGCCCTGCCTTTATACTGTTCTCCTGCTAAGCTAGGAGCCATAACTAAACACAAGATGATTAATAGTGCTCCGCTTATCCCTAAAATAATTCTTCCTATAAACAATATAGAAAAAGTAGGGGCAAATACTGTTACGATGCAACCAATTAAAAATATGTATAAGCAAACTAATGTTAGCCGTTTTCTTTCTATTTTAGCTGTCATAACAAGTAAAATTGGCGATGCAACTGCAAAAATGACAGCAAAAACAGTGATCAGCAAACCGGCTTGCCCGATGCTTACATGTAAATCCTCTGCAATTAAATCTAAAATGCCGCTAATGATCAGCTCAACCATCCCTATAACAAAGGATATGATCATTAAAAAATAAATACGCTTATCCATGTTGTCTTCCTTCCTAATTAGATCCCACACTATATAGTATCTTTTGATGAAAGTTTACTCAAGAATAAGATAATAAATGCCATTTCGCTACATTTTTACTAGTAAGAACCGACAAAGTACCAGTTTTTCTCCCTTTTATCTATTTCTTTGAAATCGCCATCGAACGCATTTTTAAAAGACTTTTGGTCGTTAGGCGTATATACGAATCCTGAAAAGTTATCCAGTATCCCACGATAGGTAAAAAAGAGAATGTTAAAACCATCGCCCGATTTCTCCACCATTATCTCACCGCCACCACTGGAAAGATGTTCGTATTTCTTAGGTAATTGGATGAGCGAAGAATCGTGTGAAATATTTGGCTTGAGTTCTCCGTTCTCAACCATTTTAACTATTTGCTCTCTTTCGGATTTGTTTGTTTTAAAATCAATATCCAATATGATTTGATTGAAAGGAACGATCAATAGCAATAGAATTGTGATAACTTGGATGACTATAGGCTTCCAATCCTTATTTTTAAACAATGTTATTATTGCCAGTACTGTTATAAAAATAAAGAATCCAAACACCAATAAAAGAACAGGGAACATTAGAAATACCGTAATAATATCAATTATTTTCCATTGAAAAAACATATATAGAATGACTAAAACACTGCTGAATATTGATAAATATAAAAACCTGTTTCTTTGCATTTTTTCACCAACCCGTGATGATCTTCATTATAAAGATTATATCTTGCAATTGAACTGAAATCCCACATTTATTACATAAGATTAAAGAGTAAAATAGACAATCAATATTAAAATGCTGCTAAATTTAAAGGAATGTTGCCCAGACAATAAAACTTTATACGAATGCCCCATTATTGAAACGCTAATGGTTGAAGTGAAATAAATAACAGAAATGGAGGTTTTAATATGGTCGTACAATCAAATATGTCTCCAAAGGCAATAATCAAAGTTTGGGAAATTACATTACCTATTTTTGCAAAATACAATGTACCATTAACTAATAAGACATTAGAAATCACGATTGATTTCGAGATTCTTCCTAATCTACTTACTGAATTAAATGTTGCTGTCGGGAGTTCCTCTGCAACCTGTATTGAAGGTGCCTGACAAATGCCAACTAAAAAGGAGTAGGTTACTCTTAAAAAATTCTTCTTCAATTAACTGGTGCTTAAACACAATTAGGATCAAAATAAAAAAAGCCTAATTTCTCGGAACCCAAGGGAGGAATTAGGCTTTAGTTGCTTCATAAAAGCGCCCGCTTGCGGAACAACTTTATCGACGTGATTACATGTTTCACTGGCGGCATGTCTAAGCTCATTACTTATCGGCCGAATACTTATGAATTACTCTTAATTTATTTGATTTTCTCGGCCAACTCTAGAATAATTCCCTCCGGTCCACGAACGAAGCATAACTTATAACTATCTTCATATTGTTGTATTTCACTAAGGATTTCTGTACCGTTCTTTTTCAATTTGGCAACAATAGCTTCAATATCTTCAACAGCAAAGGCAATATGGGTTCCCAAATTATTTGTAAAAGGTTGCTGAATTTCTCTTTCGTCTGATGACGAATAAAATTTGATTAGCTCTATCCATGCCTGACCGTCTGGCGTCCGCAATCCTACACATGCTACTTTAACGTCATTAAGCCCAACTACCTGATCTATCCACTTTCCTTCCCATTCCCCTTGCACTTCAAGGCCAAAATCGCAAAAAAACTCTATAGCAGCAGAGAGATCATTTACGATTATACCTACATGATCCATTCTGTGGATCTTCATATTTCATCCTCCTATGTTCCTGTTATTTTGCAATAAAACAATCCAAATGTTCAATTAGAAGATTCTCTCAAATGTATATATTCCTATTTTATACAAAATATAAAGATGTCAAAAAAGGCAGGAAAAAAGAGGTGATTTGTTTGAAAAATATCTTAATGTTAGCTTTCATGTTTTTCTTTTTAACTATACCAAGTGTTGTCCAAGGAGAAGAATACAATAAAAAAAGTTTACAAGATGATTTATATAACGTAACGAATGATGTAACTCAAGAACAACATTTAAAACATTTTCTACTGAATTTAATTAACAAGGAAATCATTCTAGCTACAAGAGAGTATTATAAAGATCAAAACATTTCTGGTATGGCATTTGACTGGGAGAAAAACTACAATGTTGTTGAGGTAACAGAGCCTCAAGTAACAGGCGAAAATACGGAATATCCATTTATAGTTAAAGTAAATGTCATTCCTGCCAACGAGAAGCCCTTAGGGACTGATACTCTAACCTTCGGTATAATCGTCGATAGCCATCCCGACAAACCAGAAAACCCCTCCATTATCAGTAAGCTTTTAAAATATGAACATAAGGATTTACCAAAGGAGTAGTTTACTCCTTTGGTTTTTTATTTTAAGCCATTACAATATTTCTATATACCCTTCTGTTCCATGTACACGAATTCGTTGTCCATCTTTTATTAGTTTGGTGGCATTTTCTACACCAACAACTGCTGGTAAGCCATATTCACGTGCAATCACTGCGCCATGGGTCATCAGGCCGCCAACCTCGGTGACGAGGCCTTTTATCGATACAAACAATGGTGTCCAACTAGGGTCTGTAAAGGTGGTGACTAATATATCTCCATCTTCTAGATCGGCATCTTCCATGTTTAAGATGACACGAGCGCGCCCCTCTATCACTCCAGAAGAAACAGGCAGACCTAAAATCGCTTCGGTTGGGAGATTTTCTCGTTTGTACTTACCTGTAGCGATTTCCCCATCAGATGTGATCACACGTGGGGGAGTTAGTTTTTCATATAATTTGTACTCGTCTTTTCGTTTGGTGATGATCTGGTAATCCAGCTTATTTGTGTTTACGGCATCAAGGAGTTCTTCAAATGTGAGATAGTATATATCTTCTTTTTCCTGAATAACACCCGCTTTCACGAGTTGTTCGGCTTCTTTCAGTAAAGCCTGCTTATAAACGAAGTAGCGATTGATCATGCCGTATTTCGGATATTCCCTATAACCGATGAAATTCCGGATTAGGTCAATCATTCGTTTTGTTTCTTTGGCCTTTTGTTCACCATCTGGTAATTGCTTCAATCGGTCTAATAACTCTTGTTCTTTTTTCAAAGCTTGCTGTCGCCCTTGCTCGAATTTGTGCTTGCCAGCATTGGGCTCAAAGTTTTTGATGTTACCTAGAATCATGGGGACAAGTGTAGTTGGCTTTTCACCCCAACGAGTTCTAGTCATATCGATTTCTCCGGCACATCGCATTCCATATTTGTTGAGAAAAGCGAAGAAGGCGTCTCTAGCTTCCTGTCCACCATCAAACTTAACCAGTTCATCCAAAAAGTGATCATTTTTCACATGTTGTAAATAATCAATGATTACTGGATAAGGACGAATCACATCTGCGACATCCAAAAGTGCCAGACCCATTTCTGAAGTAATATTGTTTGGTACAGATTGAGAAAGTGTGTCTGCTGCGTTTTTTTCACCTAACCACTCGTTCATTTTTTCATTGACCCATAATGAAGCATTCATAGCAGCCATAAATACAGCTGAACTTTGTGGGTCAAATAAAATCTTCTTTAATTCCTGAATATCCTCTAGAATAAAATCAAATAAATCCAATCCTGATTTCGTTTGTATGTTTTGTTTTAACTCTTCAATGGATGTTTGGCTACGCTTAATCAAATCAGAAACAATTGATGGATTGTTTTCGATTTGTGCCAGCATATCTGTATTGCCTCTGCTGGGACTCGGTTCTTTTTTATCATCCGGTAACGATACTATAAAATCTCCTCGCTCGATGATGTTCATAAGTGCGTCTTTCATGAGCGGATCGTGTTGTCCCATGGCATTTAATAACATGTTTCTACTGACAGGGGAAGCCAGTTGTTGTGTGACATCAACAAACAGCCTTCCACCGGCTTTACGCATGGGGGCGGGAGTCGTTAACAAGAAGAAAGACAAACCCAATGGTTTGATGGGGTCGGTCATCATTTGTTGATGGCCAACCGATACATAGACATGATTTTCTTGATCATTCACTTCAGGGATAGGGAATAAAGTCGTGATTGGGCGGCTCTGGACGATATAAAACGTATCATCCATTAAACACCATTCGATATCCTGCGGGCAGCCAAAATAAGCTTCAATCTGTCTTCCGATGTGTGCTAATTGTAAAATTTGTTGGTCAGTAAGTGTTTGCGTCTTTTGCTGCTCAGGACCGATTGGCTGTGTCTTTGTTCCGCCTTCTTTTCGTCCGTAGATAGCCAGTTTTTTCGTTGCAATCATCTTATCGACGATTTCCTCTTCCTGCACTTTATAACAATCCGCAGATACCAAGCCAGACACCAATGCTTCTCCAAGTCCAAAACTGGCATCGATGGATAGCAGCTTTCGGTTAGAAGAAATCGGATCAGCGGTAAATAATATCCCTGAAGCCTGTGGAAAAACCATCCGTTGAACGATAACGGATATATTAACTTGTTTGTGGTCAAATCCATTTTGCATCCGGTAGATGACCGCACGATCTGTAAAAAGGGAAGCCCAACATTTGCTGATATGTTGCAAGATGGCTTCTTTTCCGATGATATTTAAGTAGGTGTCCTGTTGACCAGCAAAAGAGGCATGTGGTAAATCTTCAGCAGTCGCACTAGACCTTACTGCATAAGCATGTTCCTCGCCAAACTGGGAGAGATAGTGAGTAACAGCGCACGCAACATCGGAAGGAATTTCAACTTGCATAAGGATTTGTCGAATCTTCCTGCTGATTTCGCCAATTTGTTTTAGATCTTCTACTTTTAGCCGTGTTAGTTGATCCAACAATGCTTGAAACTTTTCGTTTTGATCAATGGCTTTTTGATATGCAACTGTTGTCACACAAAATCCTTCGGGTACTTGCAATCCTTCAATTTTTGATAATTCCCCTAAATTTAATCCTTTTCCGCCAACGAGCAAATGCTGCGTTTTGTCCACTTCCTGAAATTCGAGAACCAAAGAACTCATTCTACATCTCTCCCAACCAGTAATGTTCTATTGATTTTAGCAGTCATAAATAAGAATAAACAGTCTATGATAACGATTTTTTAGATGTTATAATTAAATTAGGGAGAGTTTATTTTTTAAAAATACCCAGTAACCTGATGCCACGGTTCATCCCCTCGTAAGTAGTTATGCGCCTTTTAGCCAATGACTAAAATCTGCTTTTTTCCAAAAAACACCCTTGTATTAACATCAGATATTAACATTAACTTTACAATTAACCACTTGAATTAACATGTAAATTAATCTAATATATAAGCGAATAATTATATATCAATTTAAAATACAAATAAGCAAATAGTTATTTACCTATATGAAATTTAGGAGGTGTGTTTAATGTTACAATCAACTGTTGCAATTGAACAAACTGCCAACTTTTTAAAATTATTAGGCGATAAAACACGGTTAACCATTGTTGGGATTTTAAAACAACGAGAGTGTTGTGTTTGTGAATTGCAAGAAGTATTTGATATGAGTCAACCATCCATCAGTCAGCATCTACGCAAATTAAAGGATGCAGGACTTGTCAAAGAAGAAAGAAGAGGTCAATGGATTTATTATTCCTTGAACCCAGAAAATGAGCTTTATGGACTTATAGAACCTATTTTGCAACATGTACCAGACTTGAAAGATAAAATCGAAATCATTAATAAAAGTAATCCCACACTTCGTTGTGGTTGTTAACTTTTAATTGAATAAGGAAGTGTAGATCATGAGTAACACGGGGAAAAAACGTCTTTCCTTTTTGGATCGATACCTAACGATTTGGATTTTTATTGCGATGGCATTAGGAATTGGATTAGGATTCATTTTTCCAGGATTTGCAGACAGTTTGAATAGTTTGCAGGTAGGAACTACATCTATTCCACTAGCGATCGGATTAATCTTAATGATGTATCCTCCGTTAGCAAAAGTTAGGTATGAGGAAATTGGCCGGGTTTTTAAAGATGTGAAGGTACTATCTTTATCGCTTGTGCAAAACTGGATTATTGGACCCATTCTTATGTTTTTGCTGGCCATTATCTTTCTGCCGGATAAGCCAGAGTATATGGTAGGACTCATCATGATTGGTTTAGCCAGGTGTATTGCCATGGTTATTGTATGGAATGATCTTGCAAAAGGGGACACAGAATATGCAGCTGGATTAGTGGCATTCAATTCTATTTTCCAAATGCTATTCTTCTCTGTTTATGCCTATGTGTTTGTGACCGTCATTCCTGAATGGTTTGGAATACAAGGGGCGGTTGTTGACATTACGATTGCAGAGGTAGCTAAATCAGTCTTCATTTATCTCGGAATTCCATTTATAGCTGGTATGATTACTCGCTTCACATTAGTTAAAGCTAAAGGAAGACAATGGTATGAAAAAGTCTTTATTCCAAAGATCAGTCCCATCACATTAATTGCATTGCTATTTACGATTATACTCATGTTCTCTTTAAAAGGGGACGTTATTGTAAGTCTGCCGCTGGATGTGGTTCGGATAGCAATCCCATTATTGATCTACTTTGTTATCATGTTCTTTGTTTCCTTTTTCATGGGAAGAAAAATTGGCGCGAGCTATCCCGTTACAACAACGCTTGCATTTACAGCCGGAAGCAATAACTTTGAATTAGCAATAGCTGTGGCGGTTGGTGTTTTCGGGATCCATTCTGGCGCAGCCTTTGCCGCAGTAATCGGACCACTTGTGGAAGTACCGGTCATGATTGCGTTAGTCAATGTGGCATTATGGTTTAAACGAAAATATTTTAAAGAACACGCAGCCTAACAATAATAATTAAGGTGGCTTTCAACATGGAAAATAAAAAGAAACTTTACTTCTTATGTACAGGAAACTCTTGCCGCAGCCAAATGGCAGAAGGATGGGCAAAAAATTATTTAGGTGAAGAGTGGGAAGTACGTAGTGCTGGTATAGAAGCTCACGGATTAAACCCAAATGCTGTAAAAGCCATGAAGGAAGCTGGGATCGACATTTCCAAGCATACTTCTGACATAATCGAACCTAATTATCTAAACAGTGCGGATTTAGTCGTAACCCTGTGTGGTGATGCTGCTGATAAATGCCCTGTAACACCACCAAGCGTCAAACGAGTACATTGGGGATTTGATGATCCGGCAAAAGCTCAAGGAACAGATGAAGAAAAATGGGCATTTTTCCAAAGAGTACGTGATGAAATCGGGGAAAGAATTAAGCGTTTTTCCGAAACAGGGGAGTAAGATTTAATAAAAGCCAGGAGGGATTCACCCTCCTGGCTTTAAAATGTGTGTGAATGCCGTATTCAGTCTGCAAGCCAATTTTTAACTTAGCTTATTTGCAGCAACTGCTTTTTTGTACATCTTGTGATTGAACATTAGTGTCTTCTTTTACTTCCTCAATCTTAACATTGCAGCAGGAACTTTCTTTCTTTTGAAAAAGACTTTTAAAAATACTCATGTTTAAATATCCCCCTTAAATAATGTAAAATAGAAATCCTGATATAGTAGACATCGTAAAGACTGAACCAACGAAGGCAAATACGAGTTTCTTTTTGAAGATGCTATTTAATAAAGTTAGCTCTGGTAGACTTGCACCTGCTGAACTGATCATGAGAGCCATCACTGGCCCCAAAGCCATCCCTTTGGCAATCATGATTTGGGAGATTGGGATCATAGTTGAAAGTCTTATATAGAGTGGAATGCCAATAATCGCAGCGATCGGTACGAGCCACCACTTATCACCTCCCATAAATGTAGAGATCCAACCTGTTGGAACGGCTCCATGAATGAACGCCCCTATAAATGCACCAATTAGCAAATAAGGATACACGCTTTTCATAAGGTGAAGCGTTTCAACTATAGCCGCTTTTAGCTGAAATTTCTTATCCGGTTCCTGGTATCCTTTTACTACCACATTTTTTATCTGTTCTTCAAAACCAAACTTTTCTAAAGTGAAACCAATAATGACGGAGAGGATGGATGTTATGATTGTGTAAGCAAAGGCAACTTTTACTCCGAGTACAGCTGTCATCAATGTGATGATGGTCGGGTCAAGAACTGGGGAGGAAAATAAGAATATCATGACAATACCAAATCGCACTTTTTTATATAGTAGATTAACTACTACCGGTATGGTTGAACAGGAACAAAACGGCGTGATAAAGGCGAACCCTAGTGCGACAAAAGCACTTACCAATGGGTGGCTTTTTTCCATCAACTGTTCCATCTTTTTATAGGGAATGAACCCCTGTAATAGGTTGATGAGAAAAGAGATTCCAATAAACAATAATGTTAATTCTAATGCAATGGATAGAAAACTATGAAACACTTCGGACCACATAAGCAACCTCCTTATTTATAAACAGCATTCTTTTTAATTTCCGCAGCATACTTCTTGGATTTTAATTTCACAGCAATCTGATTTTGGCACAGCCTTTTGGTTTTTCTTAAACATATTTAAGAAATTTCTATAGAGTTTTGACGCTGGACTATTTTTCGAATACCGGCTAGCCAGCACAGCTTTCTCCATTTCTTCTTTTTTCATTTCATAATAAACTTTTAATTCCATTTCATTGAAATACATATTGCTATCTCCTTTTTACTTGCAAATTGCAAGTATTAATTTTTAATAAAAGAGCAAGTGGATCTTGCTCAAATTAACGGTTTACAACAAACAGTAGATTGTGACATTGCTTCATTTAACAGTTTAACTGATTTGATGACCATTTCTTGTTCAAACTCGCTCATATTTGAAAATACTTCGCTAAGATATTGGTTCATGTCTGCATCGATCTTTGCAGCAACATACTTTCCCTGTGTGGTTAGGGTTAGTTGAGAAACACGTCTATCTTCAGGTAGAGGTGATTTCACAACCAGTTCCATTTTTACTAGCGTTTGTATTTGCCGGCTAAAGGTGGTTATATCCATCCCTAACGTATCAGCAACCTGTTGCATCGAAGGCTTTTCCCGGCGAAGTAATTCATAAAGGATATGGCTTTGGACGAGGGATATCTCAGCTCCGCCTACCTGACAACAGTTTTTATTTAATAGACCAAAACGCCTTGTCATGACCTGGAACAGTTCTCTAACATTTTCCATAATTTTCACCTCTAATTTATTTATATACTAATCATTTGCAATTTGCAACTAATTTTCTTTTGAAAATGGAAAATTTTTTATATAATGGTTTTAGTCATTCATTTCTAGGGGGATTATCATGAAAACAGGGTTAAAGACAAGGCTGGCAGCAGTAAGTGACGTTGAATCGATATTAAATATTTATAATCAAGGTATTGAGGACAGGATTGCAACCTTAGAAGAAGACCAGAAAGATATTGAATATATGAGGGAGTGGTTTAACAATCATACTGGGCGGTTTGCGGTAATCGTAGTGGAACAAGATGATGAGGTTGTTGGCTGGGCATCATTAAATCCTTATTCCAACCGGTGTGCTTATGCTGGAGTTGCCGATTTATCCATTTATATTAGACGGGATTACAGGGGAAAAGGGGTTGGTTCCGTATTGCTTAATGAAATTGAACAGGCTGCGATTAAAAATGACTTTAACAAAATTGTTTTATTCACATTTCCCTTTAATAATCTTGGGCAAGGGCTTTACAGAAAAAAAGGTTATCGAGAAGTTGGTGTATTTAAGAATCAGGGGAAATTAGATGGTCGCTTTGTGGATGTCATGATCATGGAAAAGGTTTTTGAGTGCGTGAAATAAGCACCTTTATTTTTCGGAAAAACATTCTAGAACACAAGTCAGGATTATGAAGATGAAATTACTTGGTGTTTAGTTTGAGTTCTGTAAATAAGTTGAATCACTTTTTCACTAATGAAGCAGTTTAGTTTAAGTGATATTTTTTGTAAAAAAATGTTAAATATATAATATAATACCTGTATGGAGGTGTTATTATGATTTGGTTATATATATTTTTGCCTGTCATTGTATTGGGAGGAATAGCTGTTTATTTTGATAAAAAGTCTGGGATGACTCCGCCAGATGAAGGTGAAAAAGCTGGAAAAATAAAGGAATACCCTCCCGAACATGGCATGAATTCATATTATCCACCTGATCCACCAAACAGCTGAATACAACAAAGAAATCCAACTGCCAGGGTTCAAGATTTGAGCTGTCTGTCTGGCAGCTTTTCTTATAGAACAAACGTAGTGCTTTGTTTCAATATTGGAACAAGGCACTTTTCTTATTTATGGTGACTTTAGTGCAAAAAGGATTTTCAGAAACAAACATGCATTGTTGCCCGTCTGAATATTTTCATCTACTCATCAATTTCTGTTCCTATATGATAAATATTCTAAAAATTTCTTGGACGCAAGGGAAAGTGATTTTTGTTCTCTCATAGCAACACCAATATTTCTAAAAGCAGGAACCTCCAGCTCTTTTGCTATAATCTTGTGAGGAATACGCTGTAATATCAATTCTGGTAATATACTGATACCTAGCCCATTTTCCACCATAGACATAATGGCATAGTCATCCCATGTTGTAAAATTAACCCGCGGAGAAATTTGGTGCCTCTCAAAAATTTCAGAGATTTCTGCTTTTGCCCCCTTTTCCAACAGCATAAACGGACTGTTCAGTAAGCCGTTGATGGGAAACTTTTCGCAATTAGCTAGAGGATGATTTTCTGGAAGCACTACCAGTAAACGATCTTGTTCCAAAAAGATTGTTTGAAGTTCTGCTTTTGTCGGAAGCCGCAAAAATCCAAAGTCAACACGCCCATTTAGGATCCAGCTCTCAATTTCTGTATAATCACCAAGCAGAAATTCAAAATCTATCATTGGGTAATCCTTCTTAAAAATTTTAATAATATTAGGGAGCCAATGAGATGCTACGCTGGAAAATGTCCCAATTCGAATCATCCCAGATTCCATATTATTTAGTTCTTCGATCTGCCTCATTAAGATCTCATACTCATTGCAAATTCGCTTTAATTGGGGCAGTAACTTTAAACCATCCGAGGTTAAATTGATACCGGCACGTCCTCTTTCAAAAAGGAAGATTCCCCATTCCTTTTCTAAATCGTTAATCATACGGCTAATCCCAGATTGTGAATAGTCCAATATTTCGGCAGCTTTTGTAAAACTACCCAATTCTACTGCTTTAATAAATGCCATATATTTTTGGATATTCATCTCTCTTTCCTCGTCCCATCTGATTTTGTCATATATATCATGATAAACATTCGTTTTTGTAATGTTTGTGATTATGATATATTTTTCCTATTCATTATTCAAGTTAGGAAAGGGAAAGGTGTTGAACGATGTTTTTATGAGTGATGTTATGGAAAAAGCACCAGACAGCTGCAAGTCTCATCGCGGATTCGTAGGAGTAGATGATGAAATCTAAAATTCAGTTTATATTATCAATGATTATTTTCGGTACAATTGGTTTAGTTGCTCGAAACATTGATCTATTTTCGAGCGAAAGGGCTTTACTAAGTAGTTTCATAGGCTGCATATTTTTACTGTTAATATTCTTCGTGATGAAGAAAAAAATATCATGGAATGTAGTTAAATCTAATGCTTTATTTTTGATTCTTTCAGGTATTGCATTGGGAGGAAATTGGATTTTTCTTTATCAATCATATGACCATACGACAATTGCCAATGCAACGCTAGGTTATTACTTTGCACCTGTATTTGTGATGATTCTTTCTCCCTTTGTACTTCGGGAACAATTATCCATCAAGAAAATCGTGTGTATTGGTGTATCGATCATAGGGATGTTAATGATTGTAGGAGAAGGCCTGAGAGCATCGAGCGCAGACGACCTTCTTGGACTTTCCTTTGGATTAATCGCAGCTGCATTTTATGCTGCGTTATTGCTGCTAAATAAATTTATTAAAGATATGGGAAAGTTAGAGCTAACCATCATTCAGCTTGGAACAACCACTTTACTTCTAATGCCATATGTTTTCTTGACTTCCGGCTTTGGTATCTTTGAAGTATCAAGCTCATCCATTCCTTTTATTTTAATTTTAGGGATTATCAATACAGGAATTGGGTTTTGGTTATTTTTCTCTGGTATGGAAGGATTAAAAGGACAGAGTATAGCTATGCTCAGTTATGTCGATCCATTTGTAGCTATATTGATTTCTGCCATTATCCTGCAAGAACAAATGACTATTGTTCAGATGCTTGGTGGTGTACTGCTATTAGGCTCTACATTTGTTAGTGAAATTAGATCAACCAACTGTTCAAATCAATTAATGAAAACACCGGCTGAATAAAGTTAAAAATTGTGTAGAAGTGTACTTAAAGTAACGTCACCTTTAGTTTAAAATAAAGAAAATGGCTCAGTTCAAACGTAACTGGGCCATTTTATTTTTCTTGTATGCTAATGGAGTCATGTTCATGGAATCTCTGAATTTATTAATAAAATAACTCGTACTATTAAAACCAACTTGATAGGCAACTTCCGTAATATTAGAATCGTCTTGCTGCAGGAGATATAAGCTTTTTTGAATACGATAATCGATCACATAATTTAATGGTGTACATTTTAGAAATCGCTTGAAATATCGACAGCATTCAGAACGGCTCAGCTGACCTGCCCTTGCAATATCCTCTAACATAATTTTTTCTGTATAATGCTGTTGGATCCAGCTTAACATTTGCTTCATTCTTTGGCTCTTTACTATTTCTGTCTGAACAAATTCTAGTTTAAAACCATTATCGATTAAGTTTTTCCAAATGAATGGTAGTCTTATTGATATATCTATTTCATAGTATTGGGACTTTTGCTCAATACATTGATAGATTTCTAAAATGGCATCTAAAATGTTTTTTCCCCAAATCTCATTTGCATCTATATATAAGTAGGGTAAATTAGTCGCTTGAATATAAGGTTTTACATAAGTAGGATAGAGTTCTTGTGATAAAACAAAATAGGGTGAAAGATTTAAACAAATATAGACACAACCCGAGCGATCCTTTTCGTGTGCCATGTGCAGGCATCCACTATTGATAAACAGTCCATCACCTTCTCGAACCACGATCCAATCTTCATTAACTTGAAAAATTGCTTCCCCTTTTACGATTAACACAAATTGAATTTCGTCATGCCAATGTAGAGGGATATAGCCATGGATATTTTGATTAATGGTAGTTTTATAACATGCAATTGGCATAACGACTGTATGGTGTTTGGTTAGCTCTTTTAAACTTTCGTCAATCATGAAGTTTTTCATTTGCATAGCTAACACCTCAATATATTTATATTTTTCTATTCGATTTTAGTATTATTCCGTACAAATTCTTAATTATTATAACATTATAATTACATTTTAATAATGTGATTTACCAATAATCAGCTGAGTGCCATTATGTTTTAAGTTGCTTCTGAACTACTTTACATGTTGAAAAGGGGAAATGAACATGATTTCAAAGTTAAATCTATCAATCAATAATGAACGTTTACTTAACCGCTTACAAGAACTTGGCCGAACTGGTCTGGACGATGATAACAAAAGAACAAGATTAGCTTCTTCAGATACAGATAAGGCTGGCCGTGACCAATTAGTCACTTGGATGAAGGAAGCTGGATTGGAAGTTGAAATCGACAGAATCGGCAATATCTTTGGTATCTGGTGTGGTACCGAAAATAGAAATGAAGCACCCATTATGCTAGGTTCGCACATCGACACAGTCATTAATGCAGGGATGTACGATGGATGCTATGGAGTTCTTTCTGGGCTTGAAGTAATAAACACTTTACAGGAGACAGGTTTAATTCCATCTCGTCCAATTGCAGTTGCAGCATTTACCAATGAGGAAGGAGTGCGCTATCAGCCGGACATGATGGGATCTCTTGTGTATGCTGGCGGGCTCTCAGCAGATGAGGCGCTTGCACAGGTAGGTACGGATGGCACCATTTTGGGGGAGGAACTTGAACGTATTGGCTATGCTGGTACGAAGGAGCCTGGCTTTTTAACGCCACACGCTTACATTGAGCTTCATATCGAACAAGGTCCAATTTTGGATAAAATGGGTATTCCAATTGGTGCGGTTGAGAATCTTCAAGGCATTTCTTGGCAGCGCATTACGATTGAAGGTGTTGCCAATCACGCCGGTACTACACCAACTGATATGCGGCGTGATGCAGGACTTGCCGCAGCACGGGTGATAACTTATTTACGCAATCGGGCGAACGCTTCTAATGGGCAAACTGTTGCAACGGTTGGAACCATTGAATTTAAGCCAAATGCTGTTAATGTCATTCCATCATTGGCCACCTTCACTGTGGATTTGCGTGATCCTAACGAGCAGAGACTGGGAGAGGAAGAGCAAGCACTTGCCAACTATCTCAAAGAACTGGCGGCATCGGAAGAAGTATCCATTACATCTGAACAATTGGTACGTTTTCAACAAGTAACATTTGATGAGAGTATCGTTAAACTGGTTGAGCAAGCTGCTAGCGGACACGGACTCCAATCAAAACGAATGACATCCGGAGCTGGACATGATGCGCAAATGATGGCTCGGATTTGCCCTGCAGCCATGATTTTCGTCCCAAGTATCGCCGGTATTAGTCATAATCCTAAGGAGTATACAAAAGATACCGATTTGGTTGCTGGAACTAATGTTTTGCTCGACGTAGTTAGTAATCTTGCAGTAAAGGAGGAACTTATAAATGGTTAAAGAAGTAATTACAACAAAAAACGCACCTGGAGAGATTAAATATATTCTAAATGAAAATGCGAGAAAAACAGATACTGAGAAGGCATCTGCAGCATTTATGAACCCCAAAGTAGTGGAAAAGGTAAGAAATTTTCATAAGAGTTTCCCAGAGTATAAAGTAACTCCACTTCACAGCTTAGATAAGTTGTCCAAACAATTAGATGTAAGCCATATATGGGTGAAGGATGAATCCTATCGATTTGGACTTAATGCTTTTAAAGTATTGGGGGGTTCCTATGCTGTCGGCAAATACTTGGCAGAGAAATTAAACGTTGATATTTCCGAGCTTTCTTTTGAAAAACTAAGAAGTAATGAAGTGAAAGAGAAACTCGGGAGTATTACGTTTGTAACAGCAACGGATGGGAATCATGGCAGAGGCATTGCTTGGGCTGCTAACCAGCTAGGACAAAAATCAGTCGTATTAATGCCAAAAGGGTCTTCGGAAATTAGATTAAACAATATCCAAAAAGAAGGAGCAGAAGCCTATATTACGGATCTTAACTATGATGATACAGTTAGGCTGGCGAGCCAGAATGCTGAAGAAAATGGCTGGGTCTTGGTACAGGATACGGCCTGGGATGGATATGAAAAGATTCCAACCTGGATTATGCAGGGCTATGGAACGCTCCTGGATGAAGCTGTGGAACAGATTGCTGAAGCTGGTCAAGACCGCCCGACGCATGTGTTTTTACAAGCTGGAGTCGGGTCATTTGCTGGCAGTATGCTCGGATATTTAGTAGAGAAGTTTGGAGAAGAACGCCCTATTACCGTTATCGTCGAACCAGATAAAGCGGATTGTCTATACCAATCTATCAATGTTGGCGATGGAAAGCCACATTCCGTAACGGGAGCTTTAAATACGATTATGGCAGGTTTAGCGTGTGGGGAGCCTAGTACCACTTCTTGGGGTGTTTTAAAAGATTATGCTGAAATCTTTGTCTCATGTCCGGATCATGTGGCCGCACGAGGAATGCGAATTCTTGCCAACCCATTGGGCAGTGACCCTCAAATTGTTTCAGGTGAATCTGGTGCAGTTGGTATGGGGTTAGTTAGTCTAATGGCTGATCACGTAGCGCTCAATGAAATGAAAGAAACATTGAACCTGAATAAAAATTCGAAAATTCTTATTATCAGCACAGAAGGTGACACGGATCCAGATCATTATAGAAAAGTAGTATGGGATGGGGCCTATCCATCTGAATAATCATTTTAAAATAATAGTTTCTGAGAGGGTGATTTGAATATGGCGGGTGGGAATTTTGAAAAGCAGCTTACGGAATGGAGGCACTATCTTCATGCGCATCCAGAAAGCGCCTTTGAAGAAAGAAATACTTCTGAATTTCTAGCTGAAGTCTTAACAGGTATGGGATTAGAGGTTCACAGAAATATTGGTGGCACTGGAATTGTTGCCAATCTTACAGTGGGCGATGGTAAAGGTACTATTGGGATTCGAGCAGATATGGATGCTTTAAACCTAACGGAGGCGGTTGAACCTCCATACAAATCCCAGAACCCGGGTAAAATGCATGCGTGTGGCCATGATGGGCATATGGCTACAGTTTTGGGGGCAGCCAAGTTATTAACGGAGCGCAAAAATTTTAACGGGACAGTTCGGTTTATTTTTCAACCTGCGGAGGAAATTGGCAAAGGCGCTTTTGCCATGATGGATGATGGACTTTTTGAACGTTTTCCAGTAGATGAGATTTATGGCATGCACAATATGCCAGGCATGCCTGTGGGTTCCATTTCAACACGTGTGGGCGGAATTATGGCAAGTGAGGATAACTTTGTCATCCGTATTAAGGGACAAGGCTCACATGCTTCGAGTCCGCATATGGGTAAAGATCCAATCGTCATTGCGTCTGAAATTGTGCTTGCTTTGCAAACCATTATATCCCGTAATATGAACCCGAATGTTCCTGCTGTCATTTCGTGTACTGAATTTATAACAGATGGGATTCGCAATGCGATCCCAACAAATGTAGTCATTAAAGGAGATACTAGAAGCTATACTCCAGAGGTACAAAAGCTGCTAGAAGAACGGATGAGAACTATAAGTGAAGGAATTTGCAAAATAAATGGGGCAGAATGTCAATTTGAATATACCCATGAATTCGCACCAACGGTTAACTGGGCAGAGTGTGTTGATATTGCCGTAAAAGCAGCCCGAAACGTAGTCGGCGAAAATAATGTGGATGGAAATTGTCAACCGTGGATGGCTTCCGAAGACTTTGGGGCGTTTATACAGAAGATTTCTGGCTGCTTTGTATTCATAGGAAATGGTGACGATTCTGAAGGTGTCGGCAATATTCCACTTCATAACTCAAGCTATGACTTCAATGATAAGATCCTTACAATTGGAGCCGAATATTTTGCAGAGTTAATTAAAGTCCGCTTGCCAAAAGTAAAATAGCAAACAAAAGGTCAACTTCACGGAATGGTCCGGAGAGTTGCCCTTTGGCATTTTTTGAAATCCCTCAGGAGTTCCAAATCAATAAAATTAGGCATTGGCCATATTGAATTGGCTATATTTTAAATTAATGTTGAAATTTGATATAATTTCGAGAATATATGAATGGTCAATGTTTGTAAAGGAGACCTGAGGTATGACAGAATTTTGGGAATCAAGTTTTATAGAAAATCAAATGATGTGGGGATTTGAACCTGCAGACTCCGCCATCGTGACAAAGGACTTCTTCCTTGAAAAGGAAGTGAAGGATATATTGATTCCTGGTATTGGATATGGCAGGAATGCAAAGGTTTTTATTGATAACGGAATAAATGTAACAGGTATTGAAATTTCAAAAACAGCGATTGATTTGGCAAGGCAAAATGGGCTTCATTTTAGTATTTTTCATGGATCAGTAACTGATATGCCTTTTGATAACAAACTTTATGATGGTATATTTTGTTATGCCCTTATTCACTTATTGAATCAAAGTGAGAGAGAGAAGTTTATTAATGATTGCTATAATCAGTTAAAGCCAAACGCATATATGATTTTTACGACGATTTCCAAAGAAGCCCCCATGTATGGAAAGGGTCAACAACTAGGTAAAGACTATTTCGAGACAAAAGATGGGGTAAAAATGTTTTTTTATGATGCTGACTCGGTCAAACAAGAGTTTGGAAAATATGGACTGATAGAAATTTCGGAAGTTGTTGAGCCGCATAAAAATATGGGAAATAAACCACCATTTAAATTTTTAATGGTCAAATGTCAAAAAGGACTATAATTAGAGCAAGATATTTTATTTTTAGAAGACAAAGTGAAAAAATTTCCTTAGGAAAAATATAAAAGAAGGAAGTCTTGGGCGGAGACTTCCTTCTTAATGGGTAGGTAATTCATATGCTTGTAAAGCTATGGCATACATTAAGATATGCTTGACTGTTTTTTCTGACAAGGCTAAATTTAATTTTATTCAACTTTTATTTCAAATTGGCGGCCAAGAACACTTTTTGTGCAGCAATAACTCCAGCGCCTGGTTCAAAGGTGTAGTTGAAATCCTGCAATCCTGCTTCCAATAGAGAAACCGCCTGAAGAATATCGCTTGGGAAACAGTAACCCATATGCCCAAATCGGAACAGCTTACCTTGCAGGTGACCAAGCCCTCCAGCAAAATCAAGATGGTATTTCTTCTTCAGATGGCCTAAAAATGTCCCGAGATCCAATCCTTCTGGAGTAAGAATAGCTGTAATCGTCGGCGAAGCATACTCATCGGACGTCAACAAGCCAATAGATAGAGCCTTCATAGATTCGCGAACCATGTTTTTCATAAGTTCATGCCGTGCCACTGTTTGCACAAATCCGCCTTCCTCCTCAATCAAATCACATACAGCAGAAAGACCGTAAATTAATGAAACAGCAGGCGTATTAGGTGTCATCCCTTTCTCTGCCCATTCACGATAGCTCAATAAATTTAAGTAATATGAAGGTGTATGATTCTCTTCAATTACTTTCCATGCACGGTCACTAATACTTAAAAAAGCGAGCCCAGGAGGCAGCATCATTGCTTTTTGTGACCCTGTTACTAAAATATCAACACCCCATTGATCCATTTCCGCAGGTGCTCCGCCAATACAGCTGACGCCATCAACAATAAATAGCGCGTCAGTTCGGGAACGTACAATCTTTGCTAATTTGTCAATTGGGTTTAAAATCCCCGTAGAAGTTTCGTTATAAGTAGCGAAGACAGCTTTAATATTGGATAGAGGCTTTAGAAACTCAGCAAGTTCTTCCGGTGTACAAGCTTCACCCCAAGGTTTTTCCAGCTTATGTACATGAAAGCCAAATTTTTCACAAATAGAGACGAAATAATTTCCAAAAGCGCCGACGGTAATAACAACCACTTCTTCACCAGTAGAGACAGTATTTACAGCTGCAGCTTCTAATGCCGCGGCACCACCCGATGGGATGAGTAAAATATCCTGCTTTGTTCCAAAAACAGGCTTCACACGTTTTGTTGTTTCCCGATATAGCTGTACAAATTCTTCACTGCGGTGGCTCATCATATCTTGGCTCATCGCAAGCTGTACTTTCTTCGGAATAGGAGTTGGTCCAGGATGTCTTAAAATATTTGAATACATACATTTTCCTCCAATATAACCTTATATAAATATTAATAGTACTCCAATTAAAATAAAGCAAATATGAAAGTCTTTTTCTTTTGAAAATGCTTGAAAGGCTGCTTTCTATAAGGGTAGAGCCTTTCGAGCATTTTCAATATTTAAGGAATCATAAAGGATAGAACTGAATTTGCAGCCAAACGATGATTCCAATAATAACGACTAGGAAAATACTATGTTTGATTGTAAAACGGAACAAATCTGATTCTTTTCCGGCTAGTCCAACAGCTGCACAGGCAACTGCTATTGATTGCGGCGATATCATTTTACCGGTTACTCCCCCGGACGAATTCGCGGCAAGTGCAAGCACAGGGTCCATTCCAATAGAAGTAGCTGTAATCTTGTGCAGATTCCCAAACAGCAAGTTGGCTGATGTATCCGAACCTGTTATAAACACTCCCAGCCAGCCAAGGAATGGTGAGAAGAAAGGGAATAAAACCGATCCAGTTTTGGCCAAAGTCATTCCTAGAGTTGTGGTCATTCCGGATGCATTAGTAATATAGGCAAATCCGACAACAGAAGCAATTGTCAGAATTGGATACTTTAATTCATTTAAAGTTTCACCGAATGTTAGAATCCAGTTTTACCATGAGATTCCAACAATAAATTTAGTAAGAATAGCTGCTATTAAAATGGCCGTTCCTGCTGCCCCGAGAATTTCCAGCTTGTAATCAGCAGCAACTGGGGCCCCTGCAGTATTGATGATTTTATTATTTAAAAACGGCACTTCAGGCATAAATGTCAGCTTGGATCCAATAGCGTTAATGGCTTCAGAAATGTATTTGCACTTTCATAATGCCCAGTAAGTGTCAGCTTTGCAGTTGGGATTCCCCAAATCGAAATGATTGCCGTCAGCACAAGGAATGGAGACCATGCCTTGAAAATTTGCGCACCAGAATTCTTGCTGAACCTGGTACAGTTGTTTTGTTTAGCGATAAAGATAAGGGAAGAACGGTTAGCTTTTTGCCGGCAACATCGATTATGCTGATTCCGAAGAGCAGCCTTGTTCCAAGGATGACGCAGGCTGCAGTGAAAATGCGGGAGATTTATCAAGAAACCGGACATGTGGCGTCCTGCATCAATTTTATTTCTGGCCCAAGTAACTCGGCCGATATTGAGTTGAATCTGGTTGTCGACGTACATGGTCCGATAAAGGCTACTTATATTGTGATTAATGATTTATAATTTTTGATGAGGGGTCGTTCCTTAGATGGATACGGCTCCTTTTTGTTTTCTATGTAAAAGGTGCAAATGTCTATTTGACAAAATAAAATAGCAAACAAAAGGTCAACTCCTTCGATTCGTCCGAAGAGTTGACCTTTTGTATTTTTAGAAAACCCTAAATTTTTGGGGGTTCTAATCTAATTAATAAAAGCAAGATGCGCCAACAATGATTAAAAGAATGAACAATACAACGATTAAAACAAAGCTGCCGCCGCCGTATCCATAGCCGCCATAGCCATATCCACCGTAGAACATTATAATATCCCACCTTTCATTGAAGTTAATAAACGGACTTAGTAATAAAAGCCGCCATAGCCTCCGTATCCGCCGACAAAAGAAGCACCGACGATAATTAAAAGGATAAACAATACCACAATCAGCGCAAAACCTCCGCCGTATCCTGCACCATCAGCCATCCTAATACCTCCCTTACTTTTCGGTAGTAATAAGGTATGTTGAAAATAAAAAAGCGGGAAAGGCTTTCATCCATTTTTTTGAAATTGTTATTAAGAGAGGGAAAGATTGTTTTAGCGAAGTTTATGGTCGTGGTTGTCCATGTTTTGGCAGAAACATGGATCAATATTGGATTAACTGGGGAGTGAATAACGCTTGGGTTTAGAGCCAAGCGTTGATAGGTGTAGTATTAGTTTGCTATACGGTATGCCATTTCAAATGTTTGAAACTTACTGTTAAAGATTTTCTGTATCAATTCTTGGGATTACTGGTTCAAAAGCTGTTGCTGTCCTAGCATTATCATTATGTCGATCGTCGTTTTCGTATCGATCTAATTTACTGTCTCTTTCTAGGTGTTTGGAAGTTTTCTTATTGTCAGCCACCTTATCACCTCCTAGGGATAATATGTCCAACTTTTCCCTTGATAATAAAAATGGTTTGGAGCATATCTTAACTTTTTAACGAGGCGGTGCTGAAATAAAATTATCGATTTACCTTAACTAATGTGTTTTTTTAATTCACCAGTCATGTAGGATTTATTTTTTGCTTTTTGTTTTGCAATTTTATTTTTCATTAACAATAATTTTCCAGTTAACATGGTTGGTAAACTTATACCAAGAAGGATTATTACGATCCCCGCTACCTGTATCGTGCTGACAGTTTCGCTTAGTAATATAACGGACACCATTACCGCAATTGGCAATTCAATAGCACTCAAAATGGATGTCATGCCTAATCCAACTTTAGGAACGGCAATAGTAAATAAAAACACCGGAATAATCATGCCAAATAACCCTAATGCCAAACCATAAATCCAAAGTCCTTCGTTAAACAAAGTACCATTCCAAATAATCTCTGGAGATTGAAATGCAGCAGACATCATAAAAGCAAAGAAAGAAACAAACACCAAACGGCCAGAGGTATTCATCCTTGCGGTTGCCCGGCCGTTTACATATAAAAATAGTGAATAACAAAAGGCTGCCGCTAACCCCCATATCCACCCTTGTAAAGGTATTTTCGTTAAATCAACATCAATTAAACCGGCTGCCGGTATGGTCCCCAAAACCAATAATAGTATTGAAATAAATTCAATTCGAGTAGGTAGTTGACGCTTTGTTATACAGGAAATCAGCATACCGATCCATGTAAATTGAAATAGGAGAACAACAGCCAAAGAAGCTGGTAAATAGTTCAGAGAATGTCCATATACAATATTTGTAAAACCGGTTAAAATGCCTGCAAAGATTAGCATTTTAATACCTTTAAAGCTTATTTTTGTTCTGCTTGTCAGGAAATAAATACTCACAGCAATGCAAAAACCGATAAAGAATTGACTTGTAACAGCTTCCGAGGCTGAGAAACCACTGTTCATTGCCAGTTTTATAATTGTTGAAACTACACCATAACTACTCGCGGCTATTATAACTAAGAGAGGGTACAGATACTTCCTCATATTCTACCTCCTGCAATATTTTTTTATCTTTTTAAGGCAAAAAAATCAAAACTACAATATAAAGCAAAGATTTACTATTTTTGTAATCTATAAGATTACTTTTTAAAAGTATAGTATATAACTAAATAGTTTACAAACGTTTGTTTATTATGGAAACTATTGTTTAAAAAGGTTGAGGTTGTTTTTAACACTTTTTTATAATGCCAAATGGGCATTTGCAGACATTGCTTGGAAGGACGGTTTTATTGCTTATATCTTCCATATAACTTACAATTTCTTCATATACTTATTTTTTTCTTTTTATCTAAAGGAGGAGTTTTGTATGTCAAGAAAGGCTTTTAGTGCATCTGGAGCGGTTGCTGTTGGTCCGTACTCACATGCAATTGAAGCAGGAGATTTAATATTTTTATCTGGGCAAACCCCAGTAGACTCACAGACTGGAAAGCTTGTAGAAGGAGATATTATTGAACAGACAAATCAGTGTTTTAGAAATCTATTCAATGTATTGGAAGCAGCAGGTTTAACTCCAGATCATGTTGAAAAAGTGAATGTCTTCTTAACGGATATGAATAATTTCACAGCAATGAATGAAGTTTATTCTAAACAATTTTCTGAGCCGTATCCAGCTCGTACAACTATAGGTGTGTCAGCCCTGCCTCTTGGTGCACAAATTGAAATCGAGATGATAGCTAGAAGATAAAATTTCTAGAGTTAAAAGTGTGTTATCAAGTGTGTATTTTTTTAAAAATGACCCGTTATTATTCATTTTTGGTTTTCGTGTAGGTATGAGATTTATAGGCGGAGAATTTCCGGCTAATGTATATAGTGGAGGCTTAAGAAGGAGATATAAGCGGAGAAATTCCGGTTAACTACTCCAAAAAAGACAAAATCCAAAGATTAGTATAAAATAACCGGAAAAACTTCCTTTATTTTTAGGGGAATACGGGTATTTCCCAATTTAAGCGGAATTTTTCCGGTTATTTTTCAAACACAGTGAAACCAACATTCAGTTTAATTCAAGAGGTGTACCAGATGTTTATAAGACAACCATTTGACGAATTTTTAGGTTTGAAATACGAAAAGATTGATAATAATTTGCAAATCATATTGCCGGTTCAGGATCTATTCATTAATAGTGCAGGGGTTATACATGGTGGTATCATTTCTTCTTTGGCTGATGTAGCCGTATCAAACTTGATACCAGCAACTGAAGACGGGATACAACAAGCTGTCACCGTTGATTTAAATGTTTCCTTTATGAAACCCGCCACTGGTACATACTTGATGGCAAATGCCAAAATCGAAAAACAGGGGAAAACTTTAATTCACACTGAGTGTTCAATTTATAATGATAAACAAGAAATTGTAGCTAAATCTAGAGCAATCCTATTTCGAACAAACCTAAAATAAGCTTGATGTGGCTAACGGGTCTCCAAAACAATATAGGCTCTTATATAAATTAGAATCATTTAATTATAGTATTTTTGTTACGGCCCGCTTATTGCCGTCCGTTTGAATATCGTCAGCCGGAAAACACTTGGAGGCTTGCAGACGGATTTATCAGGAAGGGTATTGAATGAATTGGGCAATCCTGTTCCCGGCCTATATGTGAGGTATCCGGATTCGGCGGTGGTGGTGTCCACGGCTATCGTGCCCTTGAAGGGACTTTTTTGGGTGGGTGTCTGTTCACTGGCCGTGTTGCGGGAAGATCCATTGCTGCAGAATTGAAATAGATTAATAGAAGGATAGGAACGTCTTTACTGAAAAGTAGAGTCGTTTTTTTGCATGAACAACGAGATGTTCAATTATTTTTCACCAAAAATACTACAAAAGTAATAGCTGCATTAAAAAATTTGTAAAAATGGCTTATAGTTTCTTCTCTAAAAAAGTTATATAACTAAATTAATAAATATTATTGAGGTGAGTCTATTGAATCAAAATACGCATGTTAGATACAAGGGAAAAGATTATGAGATTATCTACAGGTATACTTCCGGTTATTGCGAAATTAAAGAAATAGACTCTTTATATAACGTGGAGCTGGTTCATATAACTGAATTGACGATTGCATGTTAAATTAAAGAAAGCGTTGACAAACTTTAAATCCTCTTATATATTCTTGTTAAGTTAATCAAAGTGTCGGAGAACTGGAGATTCACACAATTGCTATGCTGTAATTGGGTGGGTCTCTTTTTTTATCATTATTGTAAGAATGGAAGTGGTTGTGGTGGCTGTGCAGACAGGTTTTTCTTTTCAATCAACTGATGGCGTGGAAATCTTTGCAAGCAAGTGGGTGAAGGGGAGCGAGGATAAGCCTCGTGCCATTGTGCAGCTGGCACATGGTATGGCCGAGCATATTATGCGTTACAACAGGTTTGCAAGGGAATTGGTTTCCAACAATATATTTGTCTACGGAAACGATCACCGCGGCCATGGCAGAACCGGTAATAAGACAAACAGTATCGGATATTTTGCCAAAGAGCAGGGGTTCGAAAAGGTTGTTCAAGATATGCAAACCCTGACAACCATTATCGAAAAAGAAAATCCTGATGTGCCGATTTTTTTATTCGGGCATAGTATGGGCTCTTTTCTATCAAGACGCTATATTCAAATATTTGGGGATAGACTTGCTGGTGTGATTCTTTCCGGCACAGGCGGTGACCCAGGTCTTCTTGGGAAAATCGGCAAAATGGTTGCTTCTAGGGAGAAAAGGACGAAAGGCGATAGGGCGCCTAGCCCTTTGATGAATAATTTAACCTTCGGAAGCTACAATAAAGCGTTTCGTCCAGCCAGGACTGAGTTTGATTGGTTAAGCAGGGATGAACAGGAGGTTGATCTATATTTGGCTGATCCGTATTGCGGCGGTGTTTTTTCAAGCGGCTTTTTCCATGATCTGCTTCTCGGCTTGGAAACTATCAATAAACCCGAAAACATTAGGTCTGTTCCGTCGTGGCTGCCAATTTTCCTTATTTCCGGAAGTAATGACCCGGTAGGCGCGAATTCAAAAGGTGTCATCAAAACTTATCAAACATATAAACAGGCAGGGATGGCTGATGTAAGCTATAAATTATACGAAGATGCCCGCCATGAACTCCTGAATGAGCTCAATAGGGACGAAGTTTATAAGGATGTTGTGAATTGGATTCATAAACATATTTAAAAAGTCCACCATTTAGTAACGGGTTCCATTCCCTATCGCAAAAAAACCTGAAAATACAGCCGAATATGTAAACAATTTGTACCGTGTTTTGTACTAAAAGAAATGGCTCAGTTTAACTATACTGAGCCATTTCCCATCCTCTAAAACTCAAATTTTACAGGTCTTAAAAATAAATCTTTTAATGTTTCTTCTGCATTTTTATTCTCAAATATGATCTCAAATAACGCATTACAAATTGGGAGTTGAGCGTCATACTGCTTGGATAATTCCATCAATGCCTTTACAGTTGCAACACCTTCTGCTAATTTTCCAAACTCTTTTCCTTCTACTAATGACTGACCGAATTTTCTATTATGACTATGTTCAGAAAATAACGTTGCTTCAAAATCTCCGAGATGACTTAATCCATATACAGTTACATCATTTCCTCCCATTGCTCTAACAAGCCGAGAGATTTCCCTTGTTCCCCTTGCCATAAGTGAACCTTTTAAACTGCTATAATTTAACCCATCTAACATTCCTGCTGCTATACCCATCACATTTTTTGCTGCAGCGCCAATCTCATTCCCAATAAGGTCTTGCCCATAGTAGAACCTAATTAAATCACTATTTAACTCTTGGACAATTTTTTTGGTTACTTCAATATTGTCAGAACCGATCACCATACAGTTTGGTATATTACTCACGAAATCTTGTACGTGCCCAGGTCCAACCCATACTGCAGTATTTACATTTCTTCCAACCTCTTCTCCAAATACTTGGGAAAGTCTTTTTCCACTATTAGCTTCTAACCCCTTCATACATAAAATAAATGTTTTACCTTGTATTGTATTTAATGTACTTAATTGATTTGCAAATGAACGTAATTCTTGTGCACTAATGGAAATAATTATGATTTCTGCAAATGATATTGCTTTTTCTAATGAATTAGTTAGTTCTACATCTTCTGGTAAAGAAAGATAATCATTTCTTCGAGTTTCTTTTAATCCTATAAAATTTCTGGAGCTTTCTCTCCCCCATAACATAACATTGTGTCCAACTTTATTAGCATACCAAGCCAAAAAGGTCCCCCAACGTCCACAACCTAAAACTGAAATATTCAATATTTCACCCTCATTTTTTTAAATTCATCATCTTCTCTTTTAAAATTGCCCTTCTATCTCTTGAAACATCATTACTCTTCATCATCTCAAAGCCCATGCGAATGCAAGATTTGAATCGCCTAGCACTGGCTAAGCAGAGTCTTTTCATCACCTTTGAAAAAATTCGACAAAATTCGTGTTTTTCTCTTGACGATAGTTTGTGAAATATGTAATATTATAAAGGTCGGATTTGTTAATAAATATTTCACACTTTTGATATGCGGGTGTAGTTTAGTGGTAAAACCACAGCCTTCCAAGCTGTTGTTGTGAGTTCGATTCTCATCACCCGCTCCATACATAGTAGCCAACGCAGTGTACCGTTTCGCAAAGAACGTTGCGCTGCGTTTTATTTTTTTCTCAAGAATTCCCAAGAATCCGATAGAAAGCTTCTCCGCCATGGATTTGGACAAACATGTTCATTAAGGACTCCGTCAGCTTTTTGGCGTTTTCCATATCTGTTGATGGTCTTAGGTAAATGATTTGCAAAGCATTTTTAGTTGCAGTGGTGACTGCGCTTCTCTCAGAATCGACAAAAGGACTTCCAAACGGTCCGTTTGCATCAGATGTTAAAATAAGCCGCTCGAGAGAATTGCTTCTGCCGTTTAATCCTATATATTCCTCGCCCGCTCTTCCAATACGAATTTCAACTGGTTCCTCCAATAAATCCCTATCATAAAGACCAATCGGCACTTGATATTGCAGTGAGAAAAAATTATATAAATCAACCGCACTCTGACCGGACGCAAAGTAATTTTGCTTTTTTACTCTCCTGAACAAAGCTTCTGCCGAATGGCGATAACGGTTCGGATCCTTCCCAGTCTTCTTAAAAACATTCCGCCATTCCTGGATTCCGGGAAGGTCAGTGACATTTTTTTCTTCCAACTCAAAGAAAATCGATTCCTGAAAAAGCTGAAGCCGCCCCTTTAACATCTGTGGTGATTCGCCTACTGTTATATTGCTATATTCGATTACCCCGACTTTAAAATTGGGTATCAGTTCTGTTAACTCTGTTGAAACCTGAATTTCCAACGTTTCCACCTCCAAAATTTCCTTAAAATAGTTTATCATAGATAGATGGCTGATAATAATTAAACAACTTTTTTATAGATCAAAACGTGTGAAGGGAGGTTAAACCAATGGACGTTCGAAAATTTAAGCAAGAAGTCATAGCTTACAGCAAAGAAATCGGTATCGATAAAATTGGATTTACTACTGCTGACCCATTCACGGAATTGAAAAACCGATTAATCCGCCAGCAGGAACTGGGCTATCAATCAGGCTTTGAAGAGCCGGATATTGAAAAACGGACCACTCCTGCATTAATTATGGATGGTGCTCAGTCGATTATTTCAATCGCGTTAGCATACCCTTCAAAAATGACAAACCGTGTGGAGAGTAAAAAGGGAGAACGGCGAGGGATTTATGCCCGCGCTTCGTGGGGTCAAGATTATCATCATATTATTAAAGACCGACTTCAGAAGCTTGAGGAGTTTATTTTAATGAAGCTACCGGAAGCGCAGCTGAAATTGATGGTCGATACAGGCGAGCTCTCCGACCGTGCTGTCGCCGAGCGGGCGGGAATTGGCTGGAGCGGAAAAAACTGTGCCATTATTACCCCAGAGTTCGGCTCGTATGTTTATTTAGGCGAAATGATTACGAGTATTCCATTTGAACCGGATTCTCTTGTCGAAGATCAATGCGGTTCCTGCACGAAGTGTTTGGAAGCATGTCCGACGGGAGCATTGATTCAAGGCGGACAGATTAACGCGCAGCGTTGTGTTTCTTTTTTAACGCAGACGAAGGGATTTATTCCTGATGAGTTCCGCGACAAAATCGGCAATCGTATTTACGGTTGCGATTCCTGTCAGACCGCGTGCCCGCATAACAAAGGTAAGAACTTTCATTTTCATGTTGAAATGGAGCCGGACCCAGAGGCGGTTAAACCTTTGTTGAAGCCAATTTTAAAATTAAGCAATCGCGAATTTAAAAATCGCTTTGGCTATCTGGCAGGATCCTGGAGAGGGAAGAAGCCGATTCAACGGAATGCCATGATTGCGCTGGCCCATTTTAAGGATGAGACCGCAGTTGCCAACCTAATTGAGGTTCTAAAAAACGAGGCGAGTTCCGTTGCAAGAGGGACTGCGGCCTGGGCGCTTGGTAAAATTGGCGGGGACGCTGCAGAGGCAGCATTAGTAAAAGCGTTGGATCAGGAAGCAGATATCGAAGTGCGGTGTGAGATTGAAAAAGGGTTGAATATTTTAAAATAAAGGCTCTTTTCTAAAAGATTGTTGCTTCCCGAATATAAAAACTGCTCCAAGTAAGAAGGAATAACTTATTGCCTCGCTGTATGCGACCGAACGCATGAACAAATCAGCGGTTCGGTCGCATATAGCCTTTCTATGAGCCCCAACTATCGAAAAAAGTATGCGGCTAGTCGCAGAGGAGCAAAAACAACAATATGTACCAAAACAGTAACATTAAAAAGAGCGGGACCAAATACCGGTTTCGCTCTTTTTGATGTTAAATCCCGCTTCCTTTCATATGTATGAAAGTGAAAGGAGATGAACAGCCAAATGCGTGATGCCCTTCAGCAGCTTTTTGAGTTTAGGGTTCAGCAATTCGTTGCCAATCCGAACCAACGAAATGCCAAAGACTTTTTTTCAAAAGCCGAGCAGAAACGGGAAACTATTTCGAAAAGGTCAGCGGAAATCGTCAAGGTGAAAGCGTCCGGAAAAATTCTTACCACCGCCGATGAAGACGATTTCCAGCAGGTGAAATACCTTGCCCATTATCAATATTTAATCAAACAAAATGGAAGTCTATATCTAGAGGAAGAGACCGAAGAAAGAATGGCAAAGTTTTATCACGGGGCCTTAATTATGGATGAAGAAATCCACCCGCCATTATACCAGGAGTACCAACACGAAAACCCGCCCCCATCCGAAGCCGAGCCCCCTGAACCCAATGAAGAACGAATCAGCTACCAATACAACCGACTCCAGGCTGTCCAATACGCGGAGCGCTGGTGGAACAGCTACAATCCCTCCTATAAAAAATTTGAAAACGACTGTACCAACTTTATCTCGCAATGCCTACATGCCGGGGAAGCGCCAATGCGGGGCTATCCAAACCGCGGCACAGGCTGGTGGCTGCGAAGCCATAATTGGAGCTACAGCTGGGCAGTGGCCCACTCGCTCAAAATGTATTTCGCGCAATCCAAGCTTGGGTTAAGAGCAAAAGAGGTATCAAGCCCCGACCAATTAACATACGGGGATATCATTTGCTATGATTTTGAAGGGGACGGCCGGTTTAATCACAATACCATCGTCACCGGGAAGGATGCGGACGGGATGCCGCTTGTGAATGCTCACACGTACAACAGCCGGATGCGGTACTGGGCATATGAAGATTCCTCCGCCTATACGCCAAATATTAAGTATAAGTTTTATGCCATCATTGACGGCTAAGGTCTAATTCTTGAAAAAGTGGTATAATACCTTTTAGAGTTTTTTTAAGAGGTGAAATTCATGTCAGTGCACGTTGTCTTATACCAGCCAGAAAACCCATCCAACACCGGGAATATTGCACGTAGCTGTGCTGCCACCAATACTAACTTACACTTAATCGGGCCATTAGGTTTTTCTTTAGAAGACAAAATGCTGAAAAGAGCGGGGCTAGACTATTGGGAATTTGTTAACATGGTTTACTACAATTCTTTAGATGAATTTTATGAAAAAAATGCCGGCGGCGAATTTTATTATGTAACGGAATTCGGAATGAAGCCGCATACAGCCTTTGACTACAGCGACACCACTAAAGATTATTATTTTATTTTTGGCCGCGAAACAACCGGTCTTCCAAAAGAGGTCATTGAAAAAAATAAGGATGCAACCTTAAGGATTCCGATGAATGACAAGGTTCGTTCATTAAATCTGTCTAATACCGCAGCCATCCTCATTTATGAAGCACTGCGCCAGCAAATTTATCCAAACCTTAAATAAAAAAAGACTGCCGGAGCAGTCTTTTTTTATTTATTCGAACCTGGTTTGTCGTTGAATCCCGAAGTAAAGATTGCCGACAAAAATGCGATCATGACTAAAATGATTAGAAAAGTACCCATTATGTATATCCCCCTTCTTTAATCAAGTTTTCATTTTATACACATATAATTATTATAGCCTAACTTCTAAAAATGAAAAGGGCAAGTTTATGAAAAAAAAGAAAAAGAAAAGAGTAATACGTCTTGGTTACGCATGTTCGATTGTTAAGGTGCATAGAGTATATTAATCGTCTCTGATCAACTACAGGGGGAGGGCCTTATGGACATTTTAAAAAAAATCGAGAGGTACCGAGAAGAAGAAGAGAAACTGCGCTGGGAAGGAACGTTTGCTGATTATTTGGAAATGTTAAAGGAAAAGCCATGGGTTGCACAGTCTGCGCATTCTCGAGTTTATAATATGATTAAGGATGCCGGAATTGAAGAAGTAAACGGGGCGAAGAAATATAATTTCTTTAGCAATGAGTTATTCGGTTTGGAAGAAGCCTTAGAGCGATTGGTGGAGGAATACTTCCATCCAGCTGCCAAAAGGCTCGATGTCAGGAAACGGATCTTACTGTTAATGGGACCGGTAAGTGGAGGAAAATCTACTCTTGTAACGATGTTAAAAAGAGGATTAGAAAAATACTCCCATAGCGATCGCGGTTCGGTATTTGCCATTAAAGGCTGCCCGATGCATGAGGATCCGCTCCATTTGATTCCTCATCATCTACGTCAGGATTTCTTTGATGAATATGGAATCAGGATTGAAGGAAATCTATCGCCGCTCAATATGATGCGTTTGGAGCAGGAGTACGGCGGCCGGATTGAAGATGTTCAGGTAGAAAGAATCTTTTTCTCCGAAGATAAGCGAACCGGGATTGGAACCTTCAGTCCATCTGATCCAAAGTCTCAGGATATTGCCGACTTAACAGGAAGCATCGATTTTTCAACAATCGCTGAATTTGGTTCAGAGTCTGACCCGCGTGCTTACCGTTTTGACGGGGAATTAAATAAGGCTAACCGCGGGATGATGGAATTCCAGGAAATGCTGAAATGTGATGAGAAATTCCTCTGGCATTTATTATCGTTAACCCAGGAGGGGAATTTCAAAGCGGGAAGATTTGCGCTCATCAGTGCCGATGAGCTTATTGTCGCCCATACCAACGAAACCGAATACCGCTCCTTCATCTCCAACAAGAAAAACGAGGCCTTGCATTCACGGATTATCGTCATGCCAATTCCGTATAACTTAAAGGCTTCCCAGGAAGAGCGTATTTATGAAAAAATGATCCGCGAAAGTGATGTTTCCGATGTTCATATTGCACCGCATACGTTAAAGGTAGCATCCATGTTTACGATTCTTACCCGACTAAAGGAACCGAAAAAAGGCGATATTGATCTCATTAAGAAAATGCGCCTTTACGACGGCCAAAGTGTCGAAGGCTTTAATTCCGCCGATGTGGATGAACTTAAGAAGGAATATCCGGATGAAGGAATGAGCGGAATTGACCCACGTTACGTCATCAACCGAATTTCCTCCACCATTATAAGAAAAGAAGTGCCGTCAATAAATGCCTTGGATGTGTTAAGGTCATTGAAGGATGGTCTGGATCAGCATCCGTCGATTACCGCAGAACTGCGCGAGCGCTATATGAATTATATCTCTTTAGCACGTAAAGAGTATGATAATATTGCGAAGAAGGAAGTTCAAAAAGCATTCGTTTATTCTTATGAAGAGTCTGCGAAAACGCTGATGGATAATTATCTCGACAACGTCGAGGCTTATTGCAACAAAGCCAAGCTGCGCGATCCATTAACCGGGGAAGAAATCAATCCGGATGAAAAGCTGATGCGTTCGATTGAAGAACAAATTGGCATTTCGGAGAATGCAAAGAAGGCCTTCCGTGAGGAAATCTTAATTCGTATTTCTGCTTTTGCAAGGAAGGGGAAACGGTTCGATTATAATTCCCATGACCGTCTCCGTGAAGCGATCCAGAAGAAGCTGTTTGCCGACCTGAAGGATGTCGTGAAGATTACGACTTCAACCAAAACGCCGGATGAGCAGCAGTTGAAGAAAATTAACGAGGTTGTTGCCCGCTTAATTGATGAGCATGGCTACAATTCAACATCCGCAAATGAACTATTACGGTATGTCGGCAGTTTGTTAAATAGGTAGGGGTAAAAGACTGGTGGATGTTATTCTGCCAGTCTGTTTTTTTCACTTAATTTTGAAAATTGTCCAGCTACAGCGCCTAGGGGCTCGTCCATTTTCATAGGCGAATGAACCAATTGTCAAAATAATTTGTAAATTATTCTCCTTTTCTGCATAGGATAAAGTAATCCATACTTCACTTCATTTTTCCATTCGCGTTATTGTATGTTTTTTGATAAAAATGTGTGATTATTTGAAAGATTTCATTAAGGAGGGGTTTTCAATGTCAGTCAATAACCATCAATTTGTGATTTCGAAAGAAGATTGGTCCCTCCACCGTAAAGGCCACGATGACCAGCAGCGCCATCAAGAAAAAGTCCAAGAGGCTATTCGCAATAATTTACCAGATCTAATTACAGAAGAGAGTATTATCATGTCTAACGGTCGAGATGTGGTAAAAATTCCGATACGTTCTTTGGACGAATATAAAATTCGATATAATTATGATAAAAACAAACACGTGGGCCAAGGTGACGGTGAGAGTCAAGTAGGGGATGTTGTAGCGCGTGACGGATCAAACAGCGGCCAAAAAGGTCCAGGCAAAGGGCAGGGCGCCGGGGACCAAGCGGGAGAGGACTATTTCGAGGCGGAGGTTTCTCTAATGGAGCTTGAAGAAGCCCTTTTCAAGCAATTGGAGCTGCCAAATTTAAAGAAAAAAGAAGACCAGGAAAATCTCGTTGAAAACATTGAATTCAACGATATCCGAAAAACAGGGCTGATGGGCAATATCGATAAAAAGCGGACGATGATGACTGCTTTTAAGAGAAATGCGATGAGCGGGAAACCGGCATTCCATCCTATTTACAAGGAAGATCTGAAATTTAAAACTTGGAATGAAGTGGTGAAGCCGGATTCTAAGGCTGTGGTGCTAGCGATGATGGATACAAGCGGTTCGATGGGAATATGGGAAAAGTATATGGCACGAAGTTTCTTCTTCTGGATGACCCGTTTCTTACGGACAAAATATGAAACGGTTGAAATTGAATTTATTGCCCACCATACCGAGGCGAAGGTAGTATCTGAGGAAGACTTTTTCTCAAAAGGGGAAAGCGGCGGTACAATCTGCTCCTCTGCATACAGGAAAGCTCTTGAGATTATTGAAACGAAATACAATCCACGGAAATATAATATTTATCCATTCCACTTTTCAGACGGAGATAATCTCACATCAGATAATGCGCGCTGCGTAAAGCTGGTGGAGGAATTAATGAAAGTATCCAATATGTTTGGCTATGGAGAAGTTAATCAATACAACCGTCACTCTACTCTAATGTCCGCCTACAAAAACATCAAAGATGAGCATTTCCGCCACTATATCCTCAAGCAGAAAGCAGACGTATTCCACGCGATGAAAAGTTTCTTCCAAAAAGAGGAGAATGAAGTATTTGCATAACAAAAGGCAGGTGCCAGACACCTGCCTTTTTTCGTGCAATGAGATGTTGTGGGTTTTTGAATTATCTAAACAATTGAAATTTTTCTTTGAATTTTGACGAATTTGTGATAGTGTAATCTTAAATAAAGTATTTCCTGCAACAAATAATATAAATGAAGGATTACCTTCATTCCCCAGTGAGGTGATGGAATGGACTCACAATCATTTCAACAAAGGCTTAAAGAAAAATTCCCTGATTTGTCGACAGGTCAAAAAAAAGTGGCTAACTACCTGATTGAACATCTTAACCAAGCTGCCTTTAAAACGGCCTTTCAAATCGGCCGTCAAGCAGCAGTGAGTGAAACCACAGTGATTCGCCTTTCGTATGCATTGGGCTTTGAAAGCTTTAGTGAGATGCAGGCTGTCATTCAAGAAGAGCTGCTCCGCGAAAATCAAGCTGCCATTGGCGAGCAGACCATTATGCCGATTGGCTCTAGCGACCCTTTTAAGAGAGTCATCTTAAACGAGATTCAGATTTTAAAACAATTGATTAATAGAAGAAATGTCCAGGAGATTTGGAAAGCGGTTGATGCGCTTATAAAGGCAGATCAAGTGTTAATCGCCGGACATATGCTTTCCCATGCTGCGGCCTATTGGTTTTCCTATATGCTTGGTTCAATTAGAGACCATGTAAACTTATGCTCCCCAACAGGGGATTTTATCGAGAAATTATCTAATCTGACCAAAGATTCTGTTGTTGTCGTATTTTCCTTCTCAAGGTATTCCACTCAAACCATAAAGCTGGCTGAGTATGTGGCGGAAAATGGAATATGCTTAATTACGGTGACAGACCGGATGCTTTCCCCAGTTGGGAGAATTTCCGATATTGTCTTGACCACTGAAGAAAATGTCCAGACGGGAAGCAATTCGATTGCATCGGTCATTAGCTTAGTTGATTTAATTATTGAAGGCATTCATGAAAAAGACCAGGAGCGGATTCGGGCCCATCAGCAAAAATTAGAAGAAATGTATTCAAATTTTAATGTTTTTAGTGAATAATTCACGAGCAGAAACAGAAATGAGATGTTGATCATGAATCCAATTGATTATATTGAGCAGAACAAAGAATTACTAGTTCAAACCTATCACGATTTACATATAGTGGCGGAGCCGAGCTGGGAAGAGAAAAAAACATCACAATATTTAGTGAACCGCCTGAAAAATGCAGGCCTTCTCGTCAAGACGTTTCCCACCCATTACGGAATTGTCGCCGAGATTCCCGGACAATCGGACGAGATAATCGCTTTAAGAGCAGACCTGGACGCGCTTCTGCAGGAAGTGGATGGTGTGGTAAAGGCCAATCATTCATGCGGACATGATGCCCACAGTACGATGGCTCTTTATTCGGCCTTGGCTCTAGCTGCGAGTGGCATGAAACCGAAGCATACGCTAAGATTTATTTTTCAGCCTGCTGAAGAAAAAGGCGAAGGTGCCCTTCAGATGATGGAGGACGGTGCACTAGAACAGGTTAAATTGTTGTTTGGCGTTCACCTGCGCCCGCAATTTGAGGTTCCTTATTCGCATGCATCACCTGTGATTATCCACGGTTCTGCGGGGACAGTGAAAGGGACGATTAAAGGCAGACAAGCCCATGCGGCACGTCCGCAAGACGGGATCAATGTCATTGAAGCGGCGGCGCTGATTGTACAGAAGCTTAAGGGGATTAAGATTGAAACAAAGCTGCCTTATTCCATCAAAATGACCCAGCTGTCCACTGATAACGAATCATCTAATGTTATTCCGGAAACGGCGGGCTTTACCATTGATGCCAGAGCCCAGTCCAATGAGGTTATGGATATCCTAACACAACGGACTCATGAAATCATGGAGCAAGTAATGGAGGAAACAGGTGCTTTTGTTCAGTGGAAGATGGAAGAGTATGTTCCTGCAGCTGTTAAGAATGAACAAGCTATGAAATTTGCTGAAAACGCTATCAAAGATATTCTTGGGGAACATCAGGTGGTGCCTGTCTGTGTTTCTCAAGGGGGTGAGGACTTCCATTTTTACACAGTGAAAAATCCAGGGCTTCCTGCTACAATGATTGGATTGGGCTGTGGCCTTGCTCCCGGCCTGCATCATCCAAAGATGACTTTTCAATTAGATGCACTGCATTATGGCGCGAAAATCTTAACAAGAACCATAATGCTTGCTTTAGAAGAATACTAAAAAAAGAGGTGTTTTATGCAAAATACTGCTCGTAAAGTAGATGCTGTTGTTCAAGCTTCCCCCCAAGGAAAAGAACATTTAGAACGTAAGCTCAAAACCAGACATTTAACGATGATCGCCATCGGCGGTACGATTGGTACTGGTCTGTTCCTGGCAAGTGGTGCAACCATACATGATGCCGGTCCTGGCGGTGCGCTTGCAGCCTATATGATCGCGGGAATTATGGTTTATTTTCTAATGACCAGCTTGGCTGAAATGGCAGCCCTTATTCCGATTTCCGGATCGTTTTCGACCTATTCAGCAAGGTTTGTGGACCCTGCTCTTGGCTTTGCGGTCGGCTGGAACTATTGGTACAATAACGCAATCATTCTGGCCTTGGAATTATCTGCGTCTGCATTAATCATGAAATACTGGTTTCCTAATACACCGGGAATCGTATGGAGTGCAAGTTTTCTAGCTATTATTTTTGCCTTAAATATTTTATCTGTTAAAGGATATGGAGAAGCAGAATTCTGGTTTTCACTAATCAAGGTTGTCACGATTATTGTTTTCATCGCCATTGGTTTATTAATGATTTTTGGAATCATGAGCGGTCATACTGGCGGATTTGAAAACTTCACAAAAGGGGAAGCACCATTTAAAGGCGGCCTGTTTGCCATCTTCAGTGTTTTCATGGTAGTCGGATTTGCCTTCCAAGGAACGGAAATGGTCGGTGTTGCTGCGGGTGAAAGTGAAAATCCTGAAAGGGATATGCCGCGTTCCATCAAACAAATCTTTTGGCGGATTCTTTTGTTCTATGTTCTCGCGATTTTTGTTATTGGTGCATTAATCAGTTACAAAGATCCAAATTTATTAGGCGGCGATTTGGAAAATATTGCAGTCAGTCCGTTTACACTTGTGTTTAAACACGCAGGATTTGCATTTGCCGCTGCGGCTATGAATGCTGTTATTCTAACTTCAGTTTTATCGGCAGGGAATTCCTCTTTATATGTAGGCTCTCGTGTCCTTTGGACGCTTGCTGAGGAAGGCAAAGCACCAAAATTTTTGAAAAAAGTGAGCAAAGGCGGCGTACCGGTTAACGCCATTTATTTAACTACGTTAGTCGGAATGTTATGCTTCCTTACGTCCCTGTTTGGCGACGGAACGGTTTATAATTGGTTATTAAATGCTGCAGGTTTGGCAGGATATCTTTCATGGTTAGCTATTTCCATAACTCACTACCGGTTTAGAAAAGCTTATAAAGCCCAAGGCAGAGCTATGAAAGACTTGCCTTATGTCGCCAAATGGTTCCCATTAGGTCCAATTTTGGCTACAGCATTATGTTTAGTCGCGATGCTCGGCACCAACTATGGAGCCTTTATTGGCGACAAGATTGACTGGTATGGAATTGCTGTTTCCTACATTGGATTGCCATTATTTATCCTGGGTTATTTAAGTTATAAAATCACGAAGAAATCGAAAATGGTTCCACTTCAAGAGTGTGATTTCAGCCACGAATAAATTTGCCTGCCAAACCGCCGGAATCCGGCGGTTTGGTTTTTTGAAAAATTATGAAATAATGAAGGATATACATATCAATGGAGGAGGGGCACTAGGTGAAAATAAAACAAGTAATCTTGCGTTATTTAAAGATGGATCTGCTTTACCCATTTGTAACAAGTTTCGGGGCAGAGTATGATAAAGATTTTATCCTTGTTGAGATCATGAATGAGGATGGGCTTGTTGGCTGGGCTGAGAATGTGGCTATGCCGACTCCTTATTATAATGAAGAAACAGTCAAAACCAACTGGCACATGCTGGAGGATTTTCTGATTCCGATTTTATTAAATAGTGAAATTCACCATCCAGATGAACTTGCTGAGAAATTTGCTCATATTCGCGGCAACTATATGGCGAAGGCATGCCTGGATATGGCTGTTTGGGATTTATACGCTAGAGAGCAAAATGCATCGCTGGCAAGTGTGCTCGGAGGAACGAAAAAAACAATCGATGTGGGCGTGAGTATCGGCATCAAGGATTCCATTGAGGCAACATTGGATGTCATTGAACAGCGCCGTGCGGAAGGCTATAAACGCTTTAAGTTAAAAATTAAGCCGGGCTGGGATGTTGAATTAATTGATAAGGTTCGTAAAGTTTTCCCGGAGATCCCGCTCATGGCGGACGCGAATTCCGCTTACACATTAGCGGATATGAATTTACTAAAAGCTCTGGATGACTATAATCTTATGATGATTGAGCAGCCTTTGGCGTACAATGATATTATTGACCATGCTGAATTGCAGGCTAACTTAAAAACGCCAATTTGCCTTGATGAAAGCATTCATTCGCTTGAGGATACAAAGAAGGCTTTGAAATTGGGAAGCTGTAAAATTATTAATGTAAAGGTCGGCCGTGTCGGCGGTTTAACGGAGGCTAAGAAAATCCATGACTACTGCCTGGAGCGCAATGTCCAGCTTTGGTGCGGCGGTATGCTCGAGGCAGGTGTCGGCAGGGCCCACAATATCGCCATGACCGCCATGCCTGGATTTACCCTTCCTGGGGATACAGCCGGTTCGTCCCTTTACTGGGCAGAAGATATCATTGAGCCGGAGGTCATTGCTGAAAATGGAACGATCACCGTTCCAACTACACCTGGAATGGGATATGAAGTTAGCATGGATAAAGTTAAAAAATATACTTTATATAGCAAGACATATCGCTGATAGAAATCGACAGGTTTGGGCCTGGCGACTCAGATTGTCGAGATTTTTCTCGGCAATTTTTTATTTTGTCTAACCTAAAGGAGTTAGGGTTTGGCGAGTAAAATCTTGATTTGGGCGAGTAAATTTTGAAATCAGGCGAGTAAAAGTCAAAAGTTGACGAGTAAATCCTAGTTTTTGACCAGTAAATCCTCCAATCAAGCGAGTAAATTTTAAAAAGGTATTTTTTAGATCTCATATGTTACCTGTCCAGGCTCGCCGCCTGGCTTTTTGGGGTGAATTCCCCCTGAAAAATAAGTTTGGAAAGTAAATCAGGTATTCCGGTAAGTATATGGCTAAAAAGTGTAAATAAAATCATGAATATCTGGCAAGTATTTCTCCCCATTTGGAAAGTAACCACACCAAATCGGAAAGTATATCCAAATAAATGGTAATGCGAGGACATTTCCCTCTAAGATTGCTTCGATTATGTCCTTCATGTCCTCATGAGGGGCTTAAAAGAATGAGGGGATAAGATGGGCCGCCATCATCCGAATTTTTTAAAAAGAATCGAGAAATCAATATATTGAAAAGCCAAAAATAAAAGGCCATCGAAAGTTTTTCGACAGCCTTTTATTTCTATTCAATTGATAAGATTCCGTTCTTACCTTGTTCCGCTTTTCCAAGCTTCTTCACATTTAATTTTGTTAAATTTGTGAAGATAACTGGTGTTACAACAGATGGTACGGATTTCTTAACAAAATCCAAATCAAACTTCAGAATTTCTTGACCATTTACTACTTGCTGGCCCTCGTGAACAAGTACGTTAAATCCTTCACCTTTTAAATTAACGGTATCCAAACCGATATGGATTAAAATTTCATAACCTTGCTTCGATTTGATGCCAATCGCATGTTTCGTTGGAAACACATTCATTATTTTCCCGTCTACAGGTGAAACAACAACCCCGTTGGCAGGCACAATGCCAAAGCCGTCACCCATCATTTTTTGCGAGAATACCTGATCAGGAACCTCGGATAGCGGGATGATTTCCCCTTCAATAGGCATCACAAAGTCTTTATCAGTCAGCGGCTGGAGACCGTTTGAAACTACAGGTGTGTTATCTCCAACGTTTTTATCGATATTTACCACATTCATATCCATTTTCTTCATGGCATCAGCCACAAATTCAACCTCAGTGCCGACAACAACCTGAAGGTTCGTTTTATTCAATTTCATGATCCCTTTAGCTCCATGCACTTTCAAGGCAGAATCGTTAACTTTATCCATATCCTTCACATTTAAGCGGAGGCGGGTTGTACAGTTATCAATCGTTGTAATGTTTTCTCGGCCGCCGATATCATTGATGAAATGGTAGGCCATTGTTTCATATTTGTCGCCGCGAGCAGTTGTGACAGCTGGGGCTTCTGAAATTTCTTCCACAGCTTCGTCCTCACGTCCTGGTGTTTTAATATCAAGTGCCTTAATTAAGAAATAGAAAATGGCGAAATAAATAACAGCATAAACAAGGCCGACAACTAATAACAAGATAGGTTTTTCAGCGATATTGAAATTTAACAAATAGTCGATCGCACCTGCTGAAAAAGTAAATCCATCCCTAATTCCTAAAAGGGAAGTAATCCACATGGACAACCCTGTTAAGACAGCGTGAATTCCGTATAGCAGTGGTGCGATAAACATGAAAGAAAATTCTATTGGTTCGGTAATACCAGTTAAGAATGACGTTAACGCCAGGCCGATAAACATCCCTGAAGTTGCTTTTCGCTTTTCCGGTTTAGCCGCAGCAATAATGGCAAATGCTGCTGCCGGAAGTCCAAACATCATAATTGGGAAGAATCCGGTCATGTATCCTCCAGCTGTTGGATCGCCTGCGAAGAAGCGGGCAATATCCCCGGCCTTGCCTTGAAACTCGCCAAACTGGAACCAGAATAAGCTATTTAATACATGGTGCAAACCTAAAGGAATAAGCAAGCGGTTTAAGAATCCGAAAATACCGGAACCAACAGCGCCTAAGCCAATAATCCAGTTGCCAACGCCATTAATCGCATCTTGGATCGGCGGCCAAACAAACCCAGCAATTCCCGCTAAAATGACCATCGCTACGGATGTAATAATCGGAACAAAACGTCTGCCGCTAAAGAATCCTAACCACTCAGGAAGCTTCACATCACGGTAGCGATTGTAAAGCAGTCCCGCGATAATCCCTGTGAGAATCCCTCCAAGGACACCCATATTGATGTTTTTATCGATTGCTTTTGTTCCTTCTGTTAAAACTAAATACCCAATGGCACCAGCCAATGCTGCGGCGCCGTTATTATCTTTAGCAAATCCCATTGCGACCCCAATCGCAAATATCAAAGCAAGGTTAGCAAAAATAGCATTCCCCGCATTGGCAATAAACGGTATATCCAATAAATCCGGCTGCCCAAAACGGAGCAGCAATCCCGCAGCCGGCAATACGGCGATAGGGAGCATGAGTGCTTTACCAATTCGTTGTAAAAAGCCTAACATGATGTTTTCTCTCCTTTTATCAAAAGATAATCTTAGCTGAAAGCGCTTTTCGTGTACAAATATACCACCGGTTGATTATAGATGTCTATACCAATTTAAAAATGTTATTTTTTAAAATTATTCAAATAATTGATAAATCAATGTTTATAAAGGTTGGAAACGTTCTGATGTATTTTCTGATTAAAAATTGGTATAGACAACTAGAAAAAAGTAATGCTAATATTAAGTGAGAATCTGAAAGGAAGTAATGAAAATGAACCCAATAGATAATCTTATCTTAATTAAAGATATAAAAATCTATACAGAAGATCGCATTATTGAAAAAGGATATATAAAAATTGAAAATAACCACATCATCGAAGTTGGGAGATTAGAGGATCTTTCCAATGAAGAAAACTTTGAAATAATTGAGGTTCCTTCTAATTATATGGCGGTACCGGGATTCATTGATGTCCATATCCATGGAGTGAACGGTGCCGATACGATGGATGCAACAAAAGAAGCCTTGGACAACATGGCGTCGTCTTTGCCTAGTGAAGGAACAACAAGCTTTTTAGCCACCACCATGACCCAGGAACCAGAACAAATTGAAAAAGCCGTTATCAATGCTGGTGAATATATTTCCAATCAACCGGATAAAGGACAGGCAGAAATTCTTGGGATCCATTTGGAAGGGCCGTTTGTCAATGCCAGCCGCGCAGGAGCACAGCCTACCCAATACATCATAGATCCAAATCTCTCATTATTAAAAGAGTGGCAAGAACGATCCAATGGAATGATTAAACTTGTCACCTTAGCTCCCGAGCGGCCAGGCGGTTTAGAGATGGTCCGTTATTTAAGGGAAAACGGTATTATTGCTTCCATCGGACATTCGGATGCCACCTTTGAAGAGGTAGGGGAAGCAGTAAAAGCCGGTGCCAATCATGTAACACATTTATTCAATCAAATGAGAGGCCTTCATCATCGTGAACCCGGCATAGTGGGTGCTGCCTTTTTGCATGAAGAGTTAAAGGCAGAGATGATTGTTGATGGGGTGCATGTTCATCCGGAAATGGTCAAACTTGCCTTTAAACAAAAACAGAGTGAAGGAATTATCTTAATTACTGACTCGATGCGGGCTAAATGCTTGAAAAATGGCCATTATGACCTTGGCGGCCAAGAGGTAACCGTGAAAGATGGCAAAGCTACACTTGCGGATGGCACTCTGGCCGGCAGTATTTTGAAATTGGGACATGCAGTAAAAAATGTCCTATCATTTACAGGCTGTACTCTTGAAGAGGCTGTTCAAATGGCTTCCGTGAATCCGGCAAAACAGCTAAATATATATGACAAGAAAGGCAGCATTGCGGCAGGAAAAGATGCGGACATCGTCATTCTTGATAACAATATGGAAGTCTTCATGACTCTTTGCCGGGGAGCAGTTGCTTTTAAAAAGGAGGCAGAAACAAAATGAAAATTATTGAAGTCAAAGATTATAACGAAATGAGTCTGAAAGCGGCAGAATATATCATCGAAAAAGTTATAAATAATCCTAAAATAAAGCTTGGTCTAGCTACAGGCGGTACTCCTGTTGGAACGTACAAAAATTTAATTGCCGATCATCGGAAGAACGGAACTTCCTACCAACACGTTACAACGTTTAATCTGGATGAATATATAGGGCTTTCCGGCGACAATAAAAACAGCTATCGTTATTTCATGAATGAGCAATTGTTCAACCATATCAATATCCATGATAGTAAAACCTTTATTCCGCGAGGGATTGTTAAAGATATGCAGGCTGAATGTCTTTATTATGACGATTTAATCGAAAAACATGGCGGGATTGATTTGCAACTGCTGGGAATTGGCCAAAACGGTCATATCGGCTTTAATGAACCAGGAACCTCCTTTCGTTCCAACACGCATGTTGTTCAGTTAGCGCCGTCAACCATTCAAGCTAACGCCAGATTTTTTAACAATATAGAGGAAGTACCAACCAAAGCTATTACTATGGGGATTGCTTCCATATTAAGAAGCAAGGAAATTTTACTTTTAGTTTCTGGAGAATCCAAGAATGATGCCATGTTTAAGCTGTTAAATGGGGAATTAACAGAAAGTTTTCCAGCCTCTGCTCTGAAAAAACATCCTTATGTTACAATAATTGCAGATAAAGCGGCTGTTGCGGGTTTAAAGCTGCCTTGTTAAAGGCAGGCATTAGGACATCCAAACGTCCCGAGTAAAGAGAGAAAGGTGTTAATGGCAAAATGATTAATAAGAACTCCCCCATTCCTATTTATTATCAATTGGAAGAGCATATTAAAGAGTTAATTGAAAAAGGGGAACTACTGCCGGGAGATGCCCTTCCTCCAGAACGGGAATACGCTGAAAAGTATAAAATCAGCCGAATGACGGTGAGGCAGGCCTTTACGCAGCTCGTCAATGAAGGCTATTTATATCGCTTGCAAGGAAAGGGAACCTTTGTTGCGGAGCGGAAAATCGAGCAGCCCCTGCAAGGATTAACCAGTTTTACCGAGGATATGAAGACACGAGGAATGATTCCGGGGAGTCAGTTAATTCATTTTGAAATTATTCCAGCATCGAAACAAGTTGCCAGTCAGCTTTCCATTTCGGAGTTTGCTCCAGTATATGAAATCAAAAGGATTCGTTTGGCAGATGGTGTTCCCATGGCGTATGAAACGAACTACATTTCAGCCAATCTTATTAAGGGACTTACAGAACAAATTGTCAATCAATCGTTATATGCTTATATTGAAGGACAGTTACATTTAAAAATCGACAGCGCCTCCCAGATGATCGAGTCTTCGATTGCGAATCAAAATGAAGCAAAATTGCTTAAAATCAGCAAAGGCGCACCTGTCATGCTCATACAGCGAAACACTTACTTAAAGGATGGGACTCCTGTTGAGTTAGTAAAATCAGTTTATCGGGCAGACCGGTACAAATTCATGATTCAGATGAAGAGATAAAAATGATGGAGAATTTGCTATGTTCAATCAATACTTTGAAAAACTAAAAGAGCTATTGACCACCGTTGAAGAGGTGGAAGAAAAAAGCATAAAAGCGGCAGCAAACGAGATTGCTAAGTGTATTGAAAATGATGGAATTGTGCATGTATTTGGCTGCGGCCACTCTCACATGATTGGGGAGGAGCTTTTTTACCGTGCTGGCGGATTGGTTCCGATCAATCCTATCCTGATCGAAGACCTTATGCTTCATAAAGGAGCGGTACGTTCGTCTCAACTGGAACAGCAAAATGATTTTGCCGATTCATTTATGGGGGACATCAGTATAGCGCCAAATGATGTCGTTATGGTTGTTTCTACATCGGGAAGAAATCCGGTCCCAATCGATGTTGCAAAATGGGCCAAGAAAGAAAAGGCTTTTGTCATTGCCATTACTTCACTTGCTTATCCAAAAACTGTTTCGTCCCGACATAAAGACGGACAGTATCTATTTCAAGCTGCGGACCTTGTCATCGATAACCACATTCCTTTAGGGGATGCCATGATGGAGCTGCCAAATTTGGAAGTCTCGTTTGGGTCGGGTTCCACTGTTGTGGGCACAGCGATTGCCAATGGAATTATGGTCGAGGCGGTAAATATGATGGTGGAACATCAGTTTACTCCGCCTATCTTTAAAAGCGGCAATGCTGATGGTGCGGCTGAACATAATCGTGAGTTAATCAATAAATATAAAAACAGAATTCCTATGCTGGATAAATAAAGCATTTCATTACTCAAAAAGCTTGCGAAATCGCGGGCTTTTTTTGTGTTTTAAGACGTTAATTTCCATTAATACTTTCCTTAAGAAATTTAGAAAATAAGTAAGCAAGCGAAAAATTTTTCAAAAGGGGGTATTACAATTGATAAAAAAATCAGCTAGCTTAGCTTTAACTGCCATGCTTACAATGGGATTGGCCGCTTGTAACAATGACAGAAATGACATTAACGATCGCAACAGGGTGGCTCTGGATACGAACAACCGAAATAATGGCATTTTCGATGTTCGTAATGGCAGGGATGATGGGATTGACCATAATGGTCCACTGACGGAAGATTATACAAATAATGACAACAACGACCCGGATTTCGATGCAAATCTGTTTAATGATAATCGAAAAATAAGACGAACCAATGATGATATGGTTTCGGCTTATTTCACGAATTTGGACAGCGATCAATATCCACACACGAGAGCTGTTTTAATCAAGGATGCCAAATATCAATTTGTCCGTCTTGACCCTAGTCAAGGCAATTGGTTCCAATCGGGCGTGATTGAGCAGGCACAGCCATTCCTGCAGTCTCAGATGCCAAACATAAACGTGCCGACGCCAGCACCAGCACCGAAGCAGACTCAACCGGCACCGGCACCAGCACCAGCACCAGCACCAAAGCAGACTCAACCGGCACCAGCACCGGCACCGGCACCGGCACCAGCACCGGCACCGAAGCAGACGACACCGGCGCCGCAGCCTAAGGCACCAGCCAAAAGTACTGCACCGGCTACTGGCACAGTCGGTCAATATGCGCAGCAGGTGATTGATTTAACGAATGCCCAGCGTAGCAAAAATGGGCTTCCAGCTTTAAAGGCGGATACACAGTTAAGCAGTGTCGCTCAAAAGAAGGCCCTTGATATGCAGCAAAACCACTATTTCTCTCATACAAGCCCAACGTATGGCTCACCATTTGACATGATGAGGGACTTTGGTGTCACTTATAAATCAGCAGGAGAAAATATTGCGCAAGGACAGCGGACCCCACAAGAGGTAGTGAATGCCTGGATGAACAGTGAAGGCCACCGCAAAAACATTCTCAGCCCTAACTTTACTCATATTGGTGTAGGGTTTGAAGAAACAGGCAAGCATTGGTCGCAGATGTTTATCGGTAAGTAAGAAAACACAAAAAAACCGACGGCACGAATGTACCGTCGGTTTTCATCATATTTGATTTTTAAAAATGGATGTAAGAGTGGGAAATTTGAATAAAAAGGTTGTCCCTACGCCTTCTTTGCTTTCTACCGAAATGGTTCCACCCATGGCCCGGACAATACTGTAGACAACCATCATACCAAGGCCTGTGCCATTTTTCCCTTTTGTCGAGTAAAACGGCTCTCCAAGCCGTTCGATTTGTTTGTCTGTCATGCCCATGCCTGTATCATTGACACAGATCGTTACATAGGTTTGATTAAATTCAGTTGATACACTCAAATATCCTCCATTGGGCATTGCTTCAATGGCATTTTTTAAAACATTCACAAAGCATTGGCGAAATTTTTGCCGATCTCCTTTAATCATTCCAATAACTGAAAAGTCGGTAATAATCTCGACAGAATTTTGTTTGGCTAAAGGCTGGACAATATTGATGATTTGCTTGAGTTCACTTTTAAGATTAAGCTCCTCGTACGTTTCGATGGAAGGCTTGGCAAAAGTCAAATAATCTTGGATGACTCTTTCTGCAGAATTTAGTTCTTCCTTGACGATGGATAAGTATTCTTTTCTCTTTTGCCTCGGGAGATGGTCATCCTCCAAAAGCTGTACAAATCCGCTTGCCGCCGTCAAAGGATTCCTGATTTCATGTGAAATGGCCGCACCCATTTGTTCCACCGCTTTTAACTTTTCCGCCTTTACTAATTGCTGTCTCATTTCAATATTTTTTTGAATGAATTCAATAGCATAGGAGATAATTCCAATTCCAAGTGCGGGGATTATTAAATATGCGATCCAAACATCGAGCCAATAAGCATGGGTATCCGATAATACCATGCCCATCACTGTCAAAGCACTCAAAGTCATTCCGAAGCAAATAGATATGAAAATGCGTCTTCCAGGACCTTGCTTCCAAAACCATGGGAAAATCCGCCAAACAACAATGGCATAGGGAATAAAAAGCAGGGTCGTTAAGAATAAGCCAGAATTAATTCCAAAAAAGCTTCTCATAATAATGGCAGCCGCTACCAAAATCGGACCAATACCTATATATAATCCGCCAATGACGAGTGGGATGATTCTTAAATCGAATCTAGCGGAAGAAATAGGATTATAGGAAAATTGGATGCAAATCCACAGCATCACAATAAAAAATACGATATACGAGGACTTAGAAAGGGTAATCTTTTTACTTTTGTCGACAAAAATAAAACTGAAAAAGAGAAAGATGATTAAAATGGATAGATTTAAGAAAAGATGTTTTGTTACTTCCATTAACTTCACCATCCAAATGACCTGTTAGGAAAATTTTACAGGTAAATTCAGCAGGTTTCAACAAATTTTACCTTTTTTTTCTCAAAATTACGACAAATATGTGGAAAAAGTATATCGGAGGGATTCAAATGGTTCATTTACTCTATTATGCTACACCTATCTTAGCCGCTTTTATCGTTTTCGGACCCATCTTTTTATTTAAATCATCAACCATTTCGGAGAATAAATCCAAGTATTATGAGGCATTGGCAGAATTGGAAAAGGACCCGGAGAATGAGAACTTAAAATTAAGTGCGATCGAATTGGGACGCAAATTTTACGGTTCTGCAAGAATCACTGGTACCGCAACAACGTTCGATGAAGCCATCATAAATTGTGAAATTCACGCTTGCGAAATGAATGAAGCAGAAGCGTAGTACAAAGGAGATTTAAAAACTTAAATTACCAAATTTAAATTGATTGTCCCTGTTAATGGGCCTGTTGATTTCCGCTCCGGGCACTCGCTTTCCGCGGGGAGGTCCTGGAGCCTCCTCGGCGCTGTAGCGCCTGTGGGGTCTCCAGTGACCTCTATTTCCCGCAGGAGTCGAGTGCCCTCCGCTCCAATCAACAGGGAGGTAAATCAACCTGCATTTTAGCCATACACTTTTTCCAACCTTGCTAAGTGTGCAGCCTTTATGAGAGACATTTTCTCTTGGATTCCTTTGTATTTGTCCTTCATCGGTCTTATGAGGGACATTTCCCTCGAAGATTCCTTCAATTGTGTCCTTCTTCATTCTTGTTGAAATGCTTCATATGGCTAATCCCCTGTTCTTCTTTTTTAAAAAATTAGTCCATTTTTTGTCGAATTTTTGAGCTGACCTAAAAAAAGTATAAAAAAATCTAAAATCAGCAGGGTTAACGATAGGAATGAAAACATTTACAATAATTTTAGAAAGCACTTACAAAATCAAGAAGAATTAAAAAAGTCAAAAAAAGAGGGGGATTAGATAGTGAACGCGCTAAAACGATTTTGTCTGTTCATTGATAGTCTTTTTGAAAAAGTGGCGATAGGCTCACTGGTCGTCATGATTATCATCGTAACACTGCAGGTTTTTACTCGAAAATTGTTTAATTTCGTATTGTTTTGGTCAGAGGAAGTTACTCTGTTATTGTTATGCTGGTTTTCGTTTATGGGAATTGCCATAGGCGTTCGTGAAAAACTGCATTTAGCCATTGAATCCTTTACCGCAAAACTGCCTCCAGCGGTGATTAAGGTCATCGATAAAGTGGTATCGTTTGCAACGATGGCATTCGGTTATTATTTGCTGAAATATGGCTGGGATTTTACCGTTTTAATGAGTGAATCGACTCTGCCAGCAACAAAATTATCTAATGCTTGGGAATATGCGGTCATGCCGATTACCGGTTTCATGATGATCATTTACGCTTTCCTGCAATTAATTGGTGTTGACACTAGAAGACATAACGTAGAGGGTGGTGGCCACTAACAATGGATCAAACAACAATTGCCATAATCATTCTGCTTTCAAGCTTTGTTATCATGCTGCTGCTGCGTTTTCCGGTGGCGCTGACATTGGCAGGTTCAACTGTTCTCACTATGATTTACTTGAACATGCCGCTCGAGGTAATTGGACAACGGATGATTCAGGGTGTAAACTCATTTGCATTATTAACAATCCCGTTCTTTATTCTGGCTGGCCAGTTAATGAATGAAGGTGGCTTAGCCGCTCGCTTAATTAACTTCGCGATGCTAATAGTTGGCCGGGTCCGCGGCGGTTTGGCAATGGTAAACGTCCTTGCCTGTCTATTGTTCGGAAATATCTCGGGTTCTGCTGCTGCTGACGTATCGTCAATTGGTTCAGTAATGATTCCGATGATGAAGAAAAAAGGATACAGTAAAGAATTTGCAACTGGCTTAACCTCTGCTGCCGCGATTCAGGGTGTAGTTGTTCCGCCAAGCCATAACTTAATTTTGTACTCTCTTGCTTCCGGCGGTGTGTCCATTGCAACCTTATTTATGGCGGGTGTAGTACCAGGAATCCTGCTTTGTGTAACGCTTATGATTGTAAGCCGCATTTTGGCTATTCGCCAAGGCTTCACTCAAACAACTGTCATTGACAAAAAAGATAGACCAAAAGTCATTAAAGATGGAATTATTTCAATCATGCCGATTGTGATCATCTTGGGTGGAATATTCTCGGGCTGGTTTACAGCTTCAGAATCAGGTGCTATCGCTGTTTTATATGCGGTCATTGTAACATTCTTTGTCTTCAAGGAAATTCCGTTCAGCCGGATGTGGCATATCTTGATTCGTACCTTCAGGACGGTTTCCATGGTATTGTTCCTGATTGCAGCATCCAATGCTTTAGGTTATGTACTAGCATTCTTACAAATTCCTAATATGGTAACAGATGGATTGTTAAGTATCTCTGATAATCCGATTATTATCCTATTAATTATCAACGTATTGCTGCTCATCCTCGGATGCGGCATGGACATGGCACCGCTTATCCTGATTATGACACCAATCTTGCTTCCTGTTGTTACGGCAATGGGTATGGATCCGGTTCATTTCGGTATCATTCTAATGTTGAACTTGGGAATTGGACTTCTAACACCTCCGGTTGGAACGGTTCTTTTCATTGGCTCCGCCATAGGCGAAGTCCCAATCATGAGAGCCGCCAAGGCAATGGCACCGTTTGGATTGGTGCTGCTGGCAGCATTGATGCTTTTAACCTATGTTCCAAGCATCTCACTATGGCTGCCACATGTGTTAGGCCATTAAAATCGGTTTCAAAAGTTATCTATATATCTAATTAATTTTAAAATTTAGAAGGGGGATTTATAATGAAGAAGTCTACAAAACGTTTATCAGCAACGCTAAGTACAGTCCTTGGGGCAAGTTTAATTCTTGCTGCATGTGGTGGAACGGCAGATAAAGCAAAAACTGATGGAGATAAAGGCGCAAAATCAGAAGGAAAAACATACTCTTTCCGTTTGGCTGATACACATCCTGATAACTATCCAACTGTATTAGGAGATAAGAAATTTGCTGAGCTTGTGAACAAAAAATCAGATGGCCGCATTAAAATTAGCGTATTCCCGAACGGCTCGCTTGGCGATGAGAAATCTGTCATTGAACAAGTTCAATTGGGAGCGGTTGAATTCACACGTGTAAGTGCCGGACCATTGGCTGAATTCAGTAAACCTCTAGGTGTATTCAGTCTTCCATATATCTTTGACAGTTCCGAACATGAATGGAAATTCTTAAACAGTGACAAGGGTAAGGAAATGTTAAAGAGCTTAGAAGCTTCAAAAATGGAAGGTCTTGCCTACTATGATTCTGGTGCACGAAGCTTCTATTCTACTAAACCTATCAAGAGCGTTGATGACTTGAAAGGCCAAAAAATCCGTGTACAACAAAACCAGATTAATATTGACCTAATTGCAGCACTAGGCGGCAGTGCCACTCCAATGCCTTACGGAGAAGTATTCAGCTCACTTCAAACAGGCGTTATCGATGGAGCTGAAAACAATACACCAAGCTATGTTTCTGCTAACCATTATCAGGTAGCTAAGAATTTAATTCTTGACGGTCACCAGCGTGTACCTGAGATTCTACTAGCCAGCAAAACTGTTTGGGATAAATTAAGTGATGCAGATAAAAAGATTATCCAGGAAGCTGCTACTGAATCAGTGAAAACAGAACGTGCAGAATGGGATAAAATGGAGAAAGATTCCCAGAAGAAAATTGAAGAGTCTGGTGTGAAGATTGTTGAGGTTAAAGATGTTAAGCCTTGGCAAAATAAAGTTAAGCCTGTAATCGATAAGTATCGTGCTGACTATAAAGATGTTCTTGATGCCATCGACGCAGCTAGAAAATAATTTTAAATGTAAGGAAAAAATAACTGGAGAGACTATGCTTAAAATGAATTCATTTTGCATAGTCTTTCTTTTTTCATGTAACATAGAAATAAGGTGAGTTATGGAACATTTTAGAAGAAATATGTTGGAGCGGCTAGCGCACGCACTGCTCTTGAAAGATCAGTCACTGGTTCGTAAGCTGTTTGTTTTTTCTGCACTTTTTGTGATTGTGCCGATTAGTTTTATCGGCTTTTTTTCCTACCAGAAATCAGTGGAAGTACTTGAGAGTGAAGCACGTTCATACAGCTGGCAAATCATCAGGCAGGTAAATACCCATATTGAGTATTATGTGGGTGATTTTGAGATTGAAATATTAAAAATTTTGAATAACCAAGCGGTGAATCGGTTCCTCCAAATGACGACCGAAGAGGAATTAAACTCAAGTGGCGGGACAGCTAATATCAAAAAGGTGTTGCAAAATGCTGCCTATTCAAGATCGGACATAGCTAACATTACAATTTCCTTGAATCATGTCGCTACAGTCGATGCAATCGATGTCCGCTACAATCGGTTTCATCCAATGGAGGCGTTTCAACCGAAGTTTTTTGATAGAATCCTGCCCGAAACAGCTGAACCAGTTATTTTTACACGTACACTTGAAGATAACGAGAACAAAGAACATGTTATCTCCATTGCCAGAAGATTGTTTAGCCCAAAAACCCTGAAACCGGTCGGTTTTATAGTGGTAGATGTTAATTTTAAGAGGTTTAAGGAAATTGCCAGCCAAGTCAATATTGGTCATTCCGGGTTTATGTATATTGTAGATTCACAGGGAAACTACGTCTATAATCCAGACTTTTCCCAACTGGGGAAGAAGGCGTCACTGCAAAATATGCAAAAAATTCTTCAAGGGGAGAGCGGTTCCTTTGTTACAAGCGGGGAACAAAAGAAATTACTCACCTATAACCATTCCGGGTTTCTTGGTTGGACTGTCATCACAGCCATTCCCTATAAAGAGCTAATCAAGAGTTCTGTCAATATTCGAAATACCATTTTTATTATGGCGGTCATCACCATGCTGATTGCTATCATCCTCGGCGCGGGTTTGGCAGAAAATATCATAAAGCCGATAATCGGATTGCAAAAAATGATGAGGCGAGTGGAAAAGGGAGATTTCAGCGGCCAGGTCGAGGTTTTATCTAAAGATGAGATTGGCGATCTAACACAAGGGTTTAATAAAATGCTCATCAGATTAAATGAGCTTGTAGATGAAGTATATCTTTCTAAAATCAGGGAAACGGAAATGCTGCTGCGTCAAAAGGAAATTGAATTGAAAGCACTTCAGGCGCAAATTAACCCGCATTTTTTGTTTAACTCTCTAGAAACCATTCGCGGAATGGCTTTGGAAAATGGAATGGAGGAAATATCGGATATTTCCGCGGCATTGGCCAAATTATTGCGTTATAATATTAATAATAATTCGCAAATCGTAAAGTTGGACGAAGAAATTCTCCACACAAAGGTATACCTTCGCATACAGAAGCATCGTTTTGCTGATAAATTCGAGTATGAATTCTCGATTCCTGACTGGGCGAAAAAACAGACCATTGCCAAATTTTCGATTCAGCCGATTGTTGAAAATTCCTTTAAGCATGGGCTTGAACCGTCCGGAGGCATCTCAAAAATCAGTATCACGGCGCTTGAGGAATCAGAGGAGGCCTATATTATTAGAATTCAGGACAATGGAGTGGGGATTTCTCCGCTGAGGCTGGAAGAAATCCGCCAGAATCTAAGACAAAAAGATGTCATGGAAGGCGGGCCCGGAATCGGTATGGTGAATGTACATCGAAGAATTGTTCACCTTTTTGGCGACGAGTATGGCATCAGCGTTGAAAGCAAGGAAGGCATTGGTGCAGTCATAAGCATTCGCTTGCCTATGAACAGGCTTATCGGGTAGCTGATTGAAGGATCAGGAGTCAAGAACATAAATCTTTTTGTTTTATTGGGAAGTGATGGCATGTACACAATACTCTTGGTTGATGATGAGAAATGGGTTCGCACAGCACTGCGGCATACAATCGCCAAGGCAGAGCTGCCCTTTGAGGTAATCGGGGAATGCACCAATGGCTTGGAGGCTCTGGATTTTTTAAAGGAAAAGCCGGCTGATCTCGTTATGACAGACGTAAGGATGGCCGTGATGGACGGGTTAGCCTTCGTTACGGCATTGGCAAATGGCGAGTCTCGTACTGATTGTATTATGATCAGCGGTTACGATGATTTTAAGTATGTACAGCATGCCCTAAGGTCAGGGGTATTTGACTACCTGCTTAAGCCGGTAGAGCTTGAAGAATTGAAAGATTGTCTGGACAAATGGGTAAAGCATCGCCAGGAAAGTGAAGAAACGGCAGCTGCCCCCCAAAAAGAAGCCGATCCATCAGAATTATCCACCGTTGAGAAGGTCATTCAATACGTCAAAAGCAAAGTTCCAGGAGAGGTCACATTATCTGAAGCGGCCAACTACGTGCATTTGAATCCAAGTTATTTAAGTAAGCTTTTTAAAGATAAAACAGAACAGAACTTTGTTGACTTTGTTCTTGAAATCCGGATGAATGAAGCAAAAAAACTGCTTGAAAGAACCTCCTTAAGGATTTCTGAAATAGCGGATCGACTGGGTTATTCAGATATTACGTATTTTAGTAATTTATTTAAGCGTAAAACTGGAGTGACTCCATCTGAATATCGGAAGCGGGTCCGGACAAGCTAACATTTCCTCCATCGTAAAACCTGTGTAGATTTTTTTCTATCCAGGTTTTACTTGGCATTTATTTGAAACCGATTGCAATCTATTCTGTTCTAAGGTAAAATAAAACCATAAATGTTAACGTTATCATTATGCTAAACTATCGAAAAAGGTTGCTACTAACTACAAATTTTTTTCAATCAATTTGTTAACGTTAACAATAATTTACTTACTAGGAAGATGGTGGACATATGCAAAACTTTATGGATGAAAATTTTCTATTGAAAAATGAAACTGCTGTCCGTTTATATCATGATTATGCAAAGCAAATGCCAATAATCGATTATCATTGCCATTTAAGTCCAAAGGAAATTTATGAAAATAAAACATTTAAAAATATTACCGAAGCTTGGTTATATGGTGACCATTATAAATGGCGTTTAATGCGGGCAAATGGGGTTCAAGAGGAATTCATTACCGGCAGCGCAAATGACTATGACAAATTCATGGCGTGGGCAAAAACCGTTCCAATGACAATTGGAAATCCGCTTTATAATTGGACTCATTTAGAATTACAAAGATTTTTCGGAATTTATGATTTACTTGATGAGGAAAGTGCTCCAGAAATTTGGGAGAAAGTAAATGCACAATTAAACAGTGAGGGCTTTGGCGCCAGGGATTTCATTACAAAATCAAATGTAAAAGTAGTTTGCACAACCGATGATCCTGTGGACAGCCTGGAATACCACCTCAAACTTAAAGAAGATTCAAGTTTTGCTGTCAAGGTTTTACCAAGCTTCAGACCTGACAAAGGATTAGAAATTAACCGTGATACATTCCTCCCATGGGTTGAAAAGCTGCAAGAGGTTTCAGGAGTGTCTATTCACTCTTATGATGACTATTTAACAGCACTTGAGTCAAGAATCATGTTCTTCCATTCTGTTGGCTGCTTGGTTTCTGACCATGCCATTGATCAAATGTTGTATGCTGACACTACGAAGGAAGAAGCAGCAGTGATTTTCAGCGAAGCCTTGAAGGGGAATAAAGTCTCCCTAGAAGATGAAAAGAAATTCAAAACCTATACCTTCAAGTTTTTAGGTAAACATTATGCGGAATTAGGCTGGGCTATGCAGCTTCACATTAATGCATTACGTAATACGAATTCAAAAATGTTTAAGGTATTGGGGCCGGATACGGGCTGGGATTCGATTAATGATGAGAACATTGCCAAGCCATTAGCTAAACTGCTGGATTTGATCGAACAGGAAAGCGGACTTCCGAAGACGATTATCTATTCATTAAATCCAAACGATAACAATATCATTGCCGCCATGATTGGCAATTTCCAAGGCGGTGGAGTCCCAGGGAAAATCCAATTCGGAACAGCCTGGTGGTTTAATGACAATAAAGCTGGCATGATTGAGCAAATGAAATCACTGTCCAATATGGGCCTATTCAGCCGCTTCATTGGCATGCTGACTGACTCAAGAAGCTTCTTATCCTATACAAGACATGAATATTTCAGAAGAATTGTCTGCGCCCTCATTGCTGAATGGGTAGAAAATGGCGAAGTACCTAATAACATCGAATTTTTAGGTAAAATTGTTCAAGGCATCAGCTATCAAAACGCAAACGAATACTTTGGCTTTGAATTATAATTTTCATGTAAAAGACGAGAGCGCAAATTTAGTCTCTCGTCTTTTCAAAAAGCGTTATTCCAAGTAAAATGAAAAGCGGAAGGTAAATAAAGGGTGAAACAAAATGGTTACAATTAAAGATATCGCGAGATTAGCAAATGTATCCCATACGACTGTATCCAGAGCCTTGAATGACAGTCCGCTAATCAAGCCAAATACGAAGAAAAAGATCCTTGACATAGCCGCTCAGCTTAACTATACACCAAACTTTAATGCCAAAAGCCTTGTCACTCAAAAGTCTTATACCATCGGCCTTTTCTTTACGAGCATATCCAATGGAACATCTTCCAGTTTCTTTGCTGATGCGGTAACTGGTGTAAATGCCGTCATCAATGAGGATTACAATTTATTCGTCAGAGGGATTGACGATTATGAAGACTTTTCCACGATTCATAGCAAAAGGTTCGACGGGATTATTTTAATGAGCCAAAGTGACGCTGATAATTCCTTTATTTATCATGTGTTAAATCAAAAAATTCCGCTTGTGGTGATGAATCGGGAAATCAATGATCAATCGATTATAAACATTCTATCGAACGACCACGAAGGTTCCTGCCATGCTGTAAACTATTTGATTGAAAATGGCCATTCGAATATTGCGATTATTGAAGGGATTACAGGCTTCCAATCCACACTGGAACGCAGGGAAGGCTACCTGCAGGCATTGATGGAAAATGATATCCCAATACGCAAGGAGTATATGGTAAAAGGAAATTATGACTTGCAAAGCGGATATGAAGCCATGGAAAATCTGCTCGCCTTAGACAAATTGCCTACCGCCGTCTTTTGCTCAAATGATGATATGGCAGTCGGTGCTCTCCATGCGGCATTTGCCAAAGGGTTAAAGGTTCCGGAGGATATTTCGATCACAGGCTTTGATGATATAGCCTCGGCACAGTATACAAACCCGCCTTTGACAACTGTCAAGAAACCAGTTGAAAAAATCTGTAAACTTGGCGCTGAAAAACTGTTTGAAGTGATTGAAAATAATCAACACAAAGGTGATAAGATTTTTGTTGAAACGGAATTAGTGATCAGAAAGTCTGTATCCTTAGTGAAGTAAACTTATACCGTTTAAAGGGCGGGTAGCTTTTAAACGGTTTTATAAATTGCAAAAATGTTCACGTGTGCATAAAAGGAGAGATAACCATGCAGAAACTTAATCGAAAGACCGTCCAAGGCATTGAATCCTATCCGGAAAAGGTCCTGCAATTTGGCGAAGGAAATTTTTTACGGGCTTTTGTTGATTGGCAAATCGACGTTATGAACAAAGCTAACCTTTTTAACGGCAGTATCGTGGTTGTTCAGCCACGCGGGTATGAAAAGGTAGAAAAATTAAACGCCCAGGATGGCTTATACACGCTTTATTTGCAAGGGATGAAGGATGGTAAGCCGGTGAAGGAGCATACCCTAATCCAATCCATCAATAGAGGCTTAAACCTTTATACGGAATATGAAAAATATCTTGAACTCGCGCAAAATCCAGAGCTGCGCTTTGTTTTTTCCAATACAACAGAAGCTGGGATCGCCTATCAGGAAACGGATCGCTTGGAGGACCGCCCTCAAAAGAGTTTTCCTGGAAAGTTGACGGCTTTTCTCTACCATCGTTTCCAGGCTTTTAACGGGGATAACAGCAGAGGGTTAATCATCATTCCTTGTGAACTTATTGAAAAAAATGGCGAGAAACTAAAAGAAATGATTCTCCAATATGCCGCTGCTTGGAACCTTGGTGCGGAATTTGTTCAATGGATCAATGATGCCAATACATTTTGCAATAGCCTCGTTGACCGGATCGTCCCAGGCTTTCCTGTTGATACGATCACAGAAATGACGGAAGAGCTTGGCTACCAAGATGATTTTGTCGTGGCCAGTGAACAATTCTACAACTTCGTCATTGAAGGGCCTCAGTGGATAAAAGAAGAATTTCCAACCCATTTGGCCGGATTAGACACCATGTTTGTTGATGACCTAACACCGTATCGGACAAGAAAGGTGCGGATTTTAAACGGCGCTCATACGGCGATGACACCAGTTTCCTACCTTTACGGTTTAGAAACAGTTGCCGAAGCGGTCGAGCATCCGGTGATGGGCAGCTTTATTAAAGAGCTGATTTTTGACGAAATTATTCCGACATTAGATCTTCCGGCCGAAGAATTAGCTTCTTTTGCGAAGGATGTTTTGGATCGATTTAGAAACCCATATATCAAGCATTTTCTAATGAGTATTTCATTGAATTCCATCTCTAAATATACAACTAGAGACCTGCCATCTTTATTAGAATATATCAACCGTAAAGAGGAATTGCCTAAAAAACTAGTATTCTCACTAGCTGCATTGATCGCTTTTTATAAGGGAAAAAGAGGTGCGGAAGATATTAATCTTAGTGATGACCAAGACATTCTTGAGTTTTTCAAAACGCAATGGGACAGCTTTGATGGATCACGTGAAAGTCTAAAAGAAATTGTTCGTGCAGTTTTTGGATACGAGAAAAATTGGGGAATGGACTTAAATTCTGTTACGGGGCTAACAGATGCTGTTACCCATTATTTGTACGAAATCGAAACAAAGGGAATGAAGCAGGCTCTTGAGACAGTTTTAAAGGAGAAAACGGCAAGATAAGGGGGATTTAAGCAATGTTGGAATTTATCCAGATTAATGAAAATGATAATGTTGTTGTTGCATTGCAGGATTTACAAAAAGGCCAATCCATTTCGGTCAATGGGCGTGAGATTGAGCTTAAAGATGACCTGACACGTGGACATAAGATTGCTGTTAAGGACATTCAAGAAAATGAATTTATCGTGAAATATGGCTATCCAATCGGGCATGCCACAAAAGTAATTTCTGCCGGTGAGCATGTTCATACACAAAATACAAAAACCAATCTTGATGGAATAAAAGACTATCAATTTAGCCAGAAGCTAGCCGAAAATCCTTATAAAAATGAGAACCGGACCTTTAAAGGCTTCAGGCGGAAAAACGGTACCGTCGGAATCCGCAATGAATTGTGGATCGTTCCGACTGTTGGCTGCGTCAACGGTGTCGCAGAAACGATCATCAAGCGTTTCCAAAAGGAAGTGGGCGAAATCAGCCCGTTTGAAAATGTCCTGGTATTAAAGCACAATTATGGCTGCTCCCAGCTTGGCGACGACCATCACAACACAAGGACTATTTTGCAGGATGCAGCCCTTCATCCTAATGCTGGCGGCGTCCTCGTGTTAGCACTTGGCTGTGAAAATAATAACTTATATGAATTTAAGGAAAGCCTTGGCGAATTTGATGAAGGCCGTGTGAAATTCCTCGCTTCCCAAGAGGTTGGCAACGAGATTGAGGAAGGAGTTAAGCTTTTAAAGGAAATCTATGAAAATGCCAAAAGCGATAAGCGCGAAGAGGTCCCATTATCCGAACTAAAAATTGGATTGAAATGTGGGGGTTCAGATGGCCTCTCAGGAATCACGGCCAATCCATTGCTTGGAAGACTGTCAGATTTCCTTGCTGCCCAGGGAGGAACCACAGTGTTAACTGAGGTGCCTGAAATGTTCGGGGCGGAAACGATTCTAATGGAACGGGCAGAAAATAAAGAGGTTTTTGAAAAAACGGTTGAATTAATCAATGACTTTAAACAATACTTTATCGCCAACAATCAGCCTGTGTATGAAAATCCATCACCAGGGAATAAAGCGGGCGGGATCACTACCCTTGAGGATAAATCGCTCGGTTGTACACAAAAAGCGGGCACTTCCACTGTGACGGATGTGTTAAAATATGGCGAAAGATTAAAGAAAAAAGGACTAAACCTGTTGAGCGCCCCAGGAAATGACCTTGTTGCCGCATCTGCGCTGGCTTCGGCCGGCTGTCAAATAGTTCTCTTTACAACAGGACGGGGAACACCGTTTGGCACTTATGTTCCAACCATGAAGATTTCGACCAATACCCCGCTATTTGAAGCGAAGCCTCATTGGATTGACTTTGATGCCGGTGTATTGCTCGAGAAGTCAGCCGATGTAGTTCTAAGGGAGTTTATTGACTATGTGATTAAAGTGGCGAGCGGTGAATTTGTAAACAATGAGAAAAATGACTTTAGAGAGATTGCTATTTTTAAAACGGGTGTAACATTATAAGCTTTGATAAAATAGAGTCAATATCCTTTTGCGGAAAAGAACTCAGTAATGGAGGCAGTTTTCAATGGAGCAAAACTTAGTTTCGTTATTAAAACAAGAAAAAATTGTGGCAATTATTCGCGGCATTCCAAACGGCAGCGGCGAAGACACAGCCAAAGCCCTGGCAGCAGGCGAAGTTTCATTTTTAGAAGTGACATTAAACACTGATGGCGCCCTTAATATGATTAATGATCTGAAAGGGAAATTTGGCAGTCAATTACGAATTGGTGCGGGAACCGTTTTGGACCTTGAGATGGCAAAGGAAGCGGTTCAGGCAGGTGCAGAATATATTGTGTCGCCAAACCTGGATGAAGAGGTATTGGCATACGGACTTGAACAAGGTGTGGAAGTTTGGCCTGGAACGTTGACTCCTACTGAGATTGTCCGGGCGTATCGCCTCGGGGCAAGCGCTGTTAAGGTTTTCCCAGTCAGCTCAATGGGCGTGAAATATATTAAAGATATCAGAGGACCGCTTAACCATATTCCCATGATGGTAACAGGCGGAGTGAATCTGGACAATATCAAGGAGGTTTTGGGCTACGGAGCCATTGCAGTTGGGCTCGGTGGAAATCTAGTAAACAATGAGTTAATTAAAAAAGGTGATTTTGAGCAAATTACGCAATTAGCTGCGGCGTATACTAGACTAGCTAAAGAGGTGCAGGTACATGCAGCCAAATAACCGTACGGATGTACTGACAATTGGGGAAAGCATGGTTCTTTTTCAAACAATCGGTGAAAAAGGGATTAAGTATGAGCCGCTCTTTACAAAGTCCCTTGCAGGTGCCGAATCAAATGTTGCCATCACCCTGACGCGTTTAGGCAAGAAGGTTAGATGGGTCAGTAAACTAGGAAAAGATCCGTTTGGTGACTTTATTTTGTCAACACTTGGCGGAGAGGGAGTAGATGTATCCTATGCCCTCCGTGATGCGGAAAAACCTACGGCGGTTTATTTTAAAGAAAGTAAAAGCTATGGGGATCCAACCGTTTATTATTATCGGAAAAACTCAGCCGCTAGCAATCTTCAGCCAGAAGATGTGAAAAAAGAGTGGTTTGATGGTGTAAAGCATTTGCATGTTACAGGAATAACACCGGCCTTAAGTGAAAATGCTGCCGAAGCTATCCGAAAAGCAATGGAAATGGCCAAGGATATGGGACTGACCATTTCTTTTGACCCGAATTTACGGAGAAAGCTCTGGAGTGAGGAGAAGGCGCGGAGTGTTTTACTTTCGCTTATCCCGTTATGTGATGTGTTTCTGCCAGGCGTGGAGGAAGCAGAGTTCCTTTTAGGTCAACAATCCATTGAAGAATATGGCGAGAGATTCCTGCAAATGGGGCCGAAAGTAGTTGTCTTGAAGCTTGGTGCCGAGGGATCGATGGGCTTTATTAACGGCGATTCTGTTAAAGCAGCCCCTCATGTAGTCACACAGGTTATTGATACGGTCGGGGCTGGTGATGCGTTTGCAGCAGGGTTTCTCTCTGTGTATTTAGATAACGAGGCTGCTTTGACTCATGTATCCCTAGAAATGGCTTTAACCAGGGCCAATATTTTGGGTGCGTTGGCAACTCAATTTAAGGGTGATTGGGAAGGGAATCCATCTCTTGAGGAGATCAATTCCATTATCGCAGGCAGGATAGAAGCTACAAGATAAATATGTAATGTTGAGGTGATTGACTTGTTTTACTTTGGAAATAAGGAAAATTCTGTGGAAGCAGGAGAAGGTGCCAAAAGGAAGCTTTTGGGAAGGGGCGGAAGCCTGATGATGACAGAAGTAAGCTTCCAAAAGGATGCCATTGGTGCGATCCACTCCCACCCGCACGAACAGGTAAGTTATATTGTTCAAGGAAGTTTTGAGTTCAATTTGGATGGAAACGTCCAGCAAGTGGTGAAAGGGGATAGCATCTACATCCCTTCAAATACTTTGCATGGGGTTAAAGCGCTTGAAGATGACTCGATTATATTGGATGTTTTTACACCACAGCGTGAAGATTTTCTATGATTTAAATCAATAAGACCGGGCTTCTGCCAGGTCTTATTTTGTTACAAAACGGAAATCTCCGCTACTATGTTCTTTTGGTCAGGAGTGGTTCGTTCCTATAATCCGATTATACTATAAGAAGGGAAATTTTGACAAAAAATAAAGAAATAAGCCTGTTGAGCTTCGACATTTTCCGGGAAATTTTTATACAAAAATAGCTTCCCAATAGAATGGAAGCTATTCATATTATTGGAGGACAGGCTGAGAAATGCCCGTAATTTCCTTCGCGGCTAAACGTGCTTTTTCTTTGGCAGCGGCAACAATTTCCGGTACCTTTTGCGGATAAAGGTCCAAACCCTCAGCAATGACACTATTCATGACGTCAATTCCTAGGAAGTTAAGGGCAATTTTTAAATAACGGTCTCCAGACTCTAATTCCTGGACAGGGGAACCTGTATATTGGCCGCCGCGGGTTTGAATATGAATCGCCTTTTTCCCTGATAATAGTCCTTTTGGTCCGTTAGGAGTATGGGTGAAGGTTTTTCCTGCAATAAACAGATTATCGAGGAATGCTTTCAAGACCGCAGGTGAATTTAAATTCCATAATGGTGAAACAAAGACATAGTAGTCAAATCCAATAAATTCATCTGCAAGAGCGTGCATTTTAAGGATTTTTTTCCTTTCGGTTTCTGAAAGCTGGTCTAATGTATAGCCGTATCCTGCTAATTTTCCGCGTGCAAATACTAAATCTGCATCCATTTGGACAAAATCTAATTGGAACAAATCCATTCTCTTAATTTCTACATCCGGCCTTTCATTTATAAAGGATTCGAGAAAAGCCTCCCCAATTTGCAACCCTTTTGATTTTTCAAGACCCTTTGGATTTGCGGTAATATAAAGTAATTTCTCCATCAACACACAACCCATCTGTTTAAATGATTACATTACTTCTATTATAAGAAATTTACTTTGCTCAATTTTGAACAATAGGTGAAGTTCTTGAACATTAGGTGACCATTATAGTTTTCAACATATGAATTGGTAAATTTTTTTTTATATTAGCGCTTACAAAAAGTTATTGACGAAAAAAGTCGACGGTGGTATTCTACAAATACAGAAATTAATTTGTTAGTTCATTAAACAAATTAATGGAAGTATAAACCAATCTCGAGATGAACAAATTATTTTTAAACATTTATGAAAAGGATTACAAATAAAAGACTATGGAGGGAAGAAACATGGCTCAGAGTGCCAAAGTGAAAGCACCAGATTTTAATGTAGAAAAAGCAGCAGTTCGTCCGTTTGGAATGAGAGATAAATTAGGTTATTTGTTTGGTGATTTTGGAAACGATTTCTTCTTTATTTTAGTGGCATCGTTCTTAATGGTCTATTACACAGATGTTTATGGTCTTAATCCTGCTTTTGTAGGAACCCTTTTCTTAGTTGCCCGCCTATGGGATGCTGTAGCCGATGTTTCTTGGGGACGTTTTATTGACACAAGAAAAGCAGGGAAAAACGGTAAGTTCAGACCATGGATTTTTAGAATGTCATTTCCGCTTGTCATCACTGGTGTGTTAATGTTTGTACACATTCCGGGAATGTCTACAGGATTTTATGAAGCATATGCATTTGTAACATATATTTTATGGGGAACATTATATAGTACGGTTAATATTCCGTATGGATCAATGGCTTCTGTAATTACAGGTGATCCAGTTGAACGTACTTCACTATCAAGTTGGAGAACATTAGGAGGAAACCTAGCTGGTTTAATCATTAACGTAGTTGGTCCAATGATTCTGTTTGTCAATAATAAGGCTGATGCCAATCACTTTTTATTAGGGGCCATCATTTTTGGAGTACTTGCCATTGCTTGTTATATGGCTTGCTACAAAATGTCAGTAGAACGTATTACAATCACTGATTCAAAAAAGGAAAAAGTGAATTTAGGTCAAACATTAAAGGGCCTTGCAAAAAACAAACCTTTACTGTGGATTTTGATTGCATCATTGGCTTTCATGGTGACATTTATGTTAATCGGTGCAGTAAACGTTTACTTGTTTAAAGATTATTTTGGCAATGCCAAAGCTTTAAGTATGGTTGGTCTTATTCAATCTGTAGCAGTATTTGTGGGAATGCCATTGGTTAAGCCATTAGTAGCTAAATTCGGGAAAAAAGAAGTTGCTGCTGCAGGGTTGTTACTCGCAGCTGTTGTATATGGCGTTTTATATCTGCTTCCAAACCTTAATGCAAACCAATTTATTGGGATTTTAGCGATTGCCATGTTTGGCTACGGATTATTTAACTTAGTCGTTTGGGCATTTGTAACTGACGTTATCGATTATCATGAATACCTGACTGGTTTACGTGAAGATGGAACTGTTTATTCAATCTATTCCTTTGCCCGTAAAGTAGGACAAGCGATTGCTGGTGGTGTGGGTGGTTTTGCGATTGCATCAGTTGGTTATAATGCAACTCTTAAGGCGCAAACACAGGAAACATTGAATGGAATTCATACACTCGCCACATTGGTTCCGGCAGTTACTCTACTTGTAATTTTCTTAATTCTTGTATTCCTATATCCATTAAATAAGAAAAAAACACAACAGCTTGCTATTGATTTGGCTGAAAAGAGAAAAGCTTCTTAATATGAATGATAGAAGATAGTTAAGGGAACTTAGCTATCTTCTTTTTTTTGCAAAAAAACCCCCTTTTTAAAGGGGGGGTTAGGAAACGGTTTCATTCTCCTGCTGTTCAAATGGTAAATTCAGCATCGGAACACCAAGGAAATGTTTAATCGCAAGGGCACATGCACCTAATACGCAAGACTTTTTCCCAATTGAAGAAATGGATAACTCACGGTAATGACTAATAGACGAATGTAAATTTCTCTTAATTTTATCAAGAGCATCCGGATACATCCTTAGAAGTTCACTGTCGAGCACAAGGACATCAGGATTGTAAATATTAATCATATTATTTAAGCCGACGGAGAGATAGTAGAGTAACTGTTCCAGCTGCTCGTGTACTTCTTGGTCACCTTCATCAAGCCATTTTTGAATATCCTCATAGGATAGGTTTTTCATTTGTCTTTTTTCGGATAGATACTCGAATATACTTGATTCTGAGGCGTACTTCTCCCAGCATCCTTTATTGCCGCAGTTGCATGGCCTGCCTTCAGGGACAACAATCATATGGCCAATCTCACCAGCAAAGCCATCATGCCCGCGGAAGAAGTCATTTTTCATCATCATTCCCATTCCAATTCCAGAATAGAGAGTGGCACAAAGCAGGTTATCTGTTTCATGGTGGAAAAATACCCGTTCTGCAAAAGAGCTTAGGTTGGCATTGTTTTCAAGATAAACATCGATATCAAGTTCATTTTCAAGATCGGTTTTTAAATGAATATCCTCCCATCCAAGTCGTGGTACAAAATGAACCACTTCGTCCTTCCCAACAAGGCCATGGATGGCAATGACAATTCCGACAATTCCGTAGTGGCTGTCAGTGTATTCCGCTTTATATTTTTTAATTTGCTCAACTAATATATGAAGAATCTCTGCATAGTCTGTTGTGTTTATTTTAATAATAGTAGATGTAACAGGATGACCCAGCAGGTCTGATAACGTAAAGGATATTTGACCATAATCAAGGTCGATTCCAAGGGCATAGCCTGCATGGCTGTTTAATGAAAGCATAATCGGCTTTCTTCCGACAGAAAAATGCTCAAGCTGTGTCTCAATAATCAGTCCTTCATCCAAAAGGTCAGCAACCTGGGCAGAAATGGTAGCTCTCGTCAGGTCAGTCACTTTGGATATATCTGCGCGGGAAATCATTCCTGCTTTTACAATTTCCTTAATGATTAAGGAACGATTTATTTTTTTTATATATGCCGCATCACCGGTAATCATTGAGTTCCTCCATTTTATACACTTTTATAAGTATTTCTATTATATCAAATTATTAAATGGCGGAAAAACATATTATTGATTTCCTTCATTGACGAATTAAGATAAACATGATAATTTATACTTGTAATTAATTAGTTTAATAAACAAATTAAACTAAACTATATGTATTTATTAAATTTTTTTAGTGCAATTGAAAGGGTTTACAGCTAAAGCTTTACTATTGGGAGGGAATAGAATGAAAGCTTTTTTAGATAATCATTTCTTATTAAATACCGAGACAGCTAAGGGACTTTATGAAAATGCCGCGCAGGGATTGCCAATCTTTGACTTTCACTGCCATTTAAATCCCCAAGAGGTTTGGGAAAACAAACCATATCGAAGCATTACGGAAGTGTGGCTTGGCGGCGACCATTATAAATGGAGAGCCATGCGTATGCATGGTATTGGCGAAAGGTTCATTACCGGCGACGCTGATGACTGGGAGAAGTTTGCTGCCTGGGCGGAAACAGTGCCTCATTTAATTGGCAACCCGCTTTATCATTGGACACATATGGAATTAAAAATGTTTTTTGGAATCGAGAAGGTTCTTAATCCGGAAACCGCCCGTGAAATTTTTGACGAGTGCAATGAAAAACTCGAGAAGCCGGAATTCAGGCCAAGAGCCTTCATCGAACGATCTAATGTAAAATTTATCGGTACTACAGATGACCCAGTTTCAACTCTTGAATACCACCAATTGTTGAAGAAGGATGAAACGTTTAAGGCCATCATTGCGCCAACCTTCCGTCCTGACGGTGCCCTTTTCATTGAGCGGCCAACCTTTAAAACATGGCTTGAAACATTATCGGAAGTATCCGGGATTAAGGTGGACTCTTTAGATTCGTTTTTACAAGCATTAAAACAGCGGGTTGATTACTTCCATGAAAATGGCGGCCGAGCATCTGACCATGATATTCAAAAAATGGAATATGTACACACGACTAAAGAAGAGATTTCACCAATTTTTGATAAGAAGTTCAATGGTGAAGAGCTTGATGAAGAAGAAATCACTCTATATAGAGCGTTCCTATTGACGGAGCTTGGAAAAATGTATGCGGAAAAACAATGGGTCATGCAGCTTCATATGGGAGCCATGCGCAGCAATAATACGAAAATGAAAAATCTGCTTGGTCCTGATACAGGTTTTGATTCTGTTGGCGAAACCAATTTTGCTGAAGGCATCTCCCGCTTTCTTGATGCTCTTGACGTACAGAATGCATTGCCAAGAACGGTATTGTTTAACTTAAACCAGAAGGATAATGTTGTTCTTGCTGGCATGATGGGTAATTTCTATGAAGAGGGTATTCCGGGTAAGGTTCAATTTGGTTCAGGCTGGTGGTTCCTCGATCATATCGATGGAATGGAAAAACAAATGAAGGATCTTGCAAATGTTGGGTTATTAAGCCACTTTATTGGTATGCTGACAGATTCCCGCAGTTTCCTATCTTACGCAAGGCATGATTATTTTCGTCGAATCCTCTGCAACATTCTGGGAGAATGGGTGGAAAGAGGCTTAGCGCCAAATAATCAGGAGTTCATGGAGCAAATGGTTAGAAATATTGGCTATCACAATGCAGAGAAGTATTTCTTACAGCGATAATTTAGAAATGCCTTTCTTGATGTTCTTTGCTTAAAACGCTATTATGGATGGTATATTAATGGTGCCCGCGAGCCCAAACCGATAAACGGAGGGAGATTGTCATATGTCAAAGCAACAAATTGGTGTAGTTGGATTAGCTGTAATGGGGAAAAATCTTGCTTTAAATATTGAAAGCAGAGGGTATTCCGTTGCAGTCTTTAACCGCTCTTACGAAAAAACAGAGGAATTTTTGAAAAATGAAGCAGAGGGTAAAAACTTTGTTGGTGCCCGCACTGTCGAGGAATTTGTTAACTCTTTAGAAAAGCCTCGCAAAATTTTATTAATGGTTAAAGCAGGTACTGCTACCGATGCCACAATCGACTCTTTAAAGCCATTTCTTGAGGAAGGCGATATTCTGATCGATGGCGGAAATACATTCTTCCAGGACACCATCAGAAGGAATAAGGAACTAGCGTCAGCAGGATACCATTTTATCGGAACTGGCGTATCCGGCGGGGAAGAAGGCGCATTAAAAGGACCTTCGATTATGCCTGGTGGTAAACAGGAAGCTTATGAGCTTGTCAAACCGATTTTAGAAGCCATCTCTGCAAAAGTCGAAGGTGACCCATGCTGTACGTATATCGGTCCGAATGGGGCAGGACACTATGTGAAAATGGTTCATAATGGCATCGAGTATGGCGATATGCAGCTAATTTGTGAAGCATACTTTATCCTTAAGAATGTCCTTGGTTTAAATGCAGAGGAGCTTCATCAAGTATTTGCCGAGTGGAATAAAGGCGAACTAGACAGTTATTTGATTGAAATTACCGCTGACATTTTTACAAAAGTGGATGAAGAAACTGGAAAGCCAATGGTTGATGTCATCATGGATACTGCCGGCCAAAAAGGTACTGGTAAATGGACAAGCCAAAACGCTTTAGATTTAGGTGTACCGCTGCCGCTTATTACTGAATCTGTATTTGCGCGCTTTATTTCAGCGATGAAAGAGGAACGTGTAAAGGCAAGCAAAGTATTGAATGGGCCTGAGGCAAAATCATTTGAGGGCAATAAAGAAGAGTTGATTGAAGCGGTTCGTAAGGCATTATACATGAGTAAAATTTGCTCTTACGCACAAGGCTTTGCACAAATGCGCTCAGCATCTGAAGAGTACGATTGGAATCTTCGCTATGGGGATATCGCAATGATTTTCCGCGGCGGCTGTATCATTCGTGCCCAATTCCTGCAAAAAATTAAAGATGCTTACGATCGCGACCCAGAATTGAAGAACCTGTTATTAGATCCATACTTTAAGGAAATTGTGGAAGGCTATCAGCAATCACTACGTCAAGTGCTATCCTTGGCAATTGAACGCGGTATTCCGGTGCCATCTTTTGCAAGTGCGATTGCTTACTATGACAGCTACCGTACCGAAACACTTCCTGCGAACCTATTGCAGGCACAGCGTGATTACTTTGGTGCCCACACGTACCAGCGTATTGACAAAGAAGGTACTTTCCATACAAACTGGATGGAATAAGCTTCCTTTTTTCACCTAAAAAGAGACAAAACCTCCAAACAAATGGATGGTTTTGTCTCTTTTTTTACTTAAACTAAAATACAAAAAGCAATATCAGTCAAATTTAATAAGAATGAAGGCAGTTTCAGAGAATGTTTTTCTCAAGCTTAAGGCGTAAAATATAAGTAAGCTTTGATAACGCTTACTACTAGGGAAGGCGTGAGAGCTGTGGAAGATTTAATTTCCCTGCCATATAAAAGAAAAGTATTAGATGAATGGATTTATGCATCTTATCGAATGCGCGGAGTGGAATCCTATACTTTTCAGTTTCACTCACATCACGAGTATGAGATTTATTTCTTCTGCGGCGGTGATTGTAAGTATTTAATTAATAATCGGATCTATGAGCTAGTACCCGGTGATATTATTCTTTTGGATGGCATGACCTTGCATAAAGCCAACCCCTGGGGTGAGAGCATCTATACGAGAAGTGTGCTTCATTTTTCTCCAACATGGCTGTCTGATTTGATTTCCACACTCGGAATACCGAATTTGTTAATGCCGTTTAAAAAATTGAACAACCCGCTTCTACGTACGCGCTATGATGAAAATGGCCAATATGTGGACGGGCAGATGAAAAAAATATCGGGGCTTCTAACCGAAATCGATGAAGAGCTTCAGCGTACGGGTAAAAAGAGTGAACTATTAGAAGCTGAAGTGAAGCTTGAGCTGACTCAGTTGCTGCTTGCTATCTATAAAATGAGTAAGAAGGAGCTAGCGCAAGTAAACAGCAGGAAGACAGAAAAGGAAGTACATGTAGAGGAAATTGCTTCTTGGATAAGAGACCACTATACAGAGAAAATTAGTTTGGACCGTATTTCGTCCGAGCTTAGTTTAAGCAAATATTATGTATCGCATGTTTTTAAAGAAGTCACAGGTTTTACTGTGATGGAATATGTAATGGGCTGCAGGCTTAACCAAGTGAAGTTCTTGTTAGAAATGGAACCAGATCTATCCTTAGCTGAAGTATCTAGTGCATCGGGGTTTGAAAGTCTTGCACATTTTAGCCGCTTTTTTAAAGAAAAGGTGGGCATTACACCGTCACGCTATCGAAAAAATAAACTACAACCAGCAACACAGCAATAAGGAGGAGTCGCTATAAATGAATCAAGATTTATTGATCTCAGGATTTTCAGATGAAATTTCATCAGATTTTGATACACAGCTTGAGGTTGTTTCAAATCTAGGCATGCGTTATTTATCTTTGCGGGGCATTGATGGGAAAAACATCGGTGACTTTACCGTTGCTGAGATTAAAGAAAATGTCCTTCCGCGTCTTGAAAAAGCGGGAATAGCTGTATCATCGATTGGATCTCCTATTGGCAAGGTCTTCATCAATGATGAAGAAGGCTTTGCAAAACAAAAAGAAATGCTTGAAACCCTATGCCAGATTAGCAATCTGTTGGACTGCAAATATATTCGTATTTTTAGTTTTTATATTCCAAAGGGTGACAACCCTGATATTTACCGCGATGATGTTATTCGCAAAATAAAGGAATATGCAGCGATTGCGAAGGAATACAATGTCATTTTATTGCATGAAAATGAAAAGGATATTTTCGGAGATATCGCACGACGCTGTCATGAGATATTAAAAGAGGTTAATTCTCCGTACTTTAAGGCGATATTTGATTTTGCCAACTTCGTCCAATGCGGTGAAGATACCCAGGAATGCTATGAATTATTAAAGGATGAAGTGGTGTATATTCACATCAAAGATGCGGTTACTACAGATAATCAAAATGTTGTCTGCGGTACAGGTGAAGGGAAAATTCCTGAACTCCTCTCCCAATTTCTTAAAGCGGGCTACAAAGGCTTTTTAACACTAGAGCCTCATTTGGTTCTCTTTGATTCATTAAAGGATTTAGAGCTTGAAGATGCGGCCGAGATCATTAAGGACAACAAAGGGCTTGATGGTGCAGGCGGCTATAAACTTCAATATGAAGCACTTTTAGAAATTCTTAAAAAAATTGAAAGCGAGGAAAGGTAAAAATGGAACAAGTAAAATTAGGGATTATTGGTTTAGGCGCAGAAGGTGGTATGTACGCTAAATTCATTTCAGAAGGCAAAGTTAAAAATATGGTAATCGGTGCAATTTGTGATAATGACCCGGCTAAAAAACAAGTAGCACAAGAAAATTATCCTGATGTACCTTTTTATGATAATTATATCGATATGCTTGAAAGCGGTGACGTTAATGCAGTCGTTACAACTGTTCCGCATTACCTCCATCCTGAAATGGGAATTGAAGCACTAAAACGAAACATCCATGCATTAGTGGAAAAACCAGCTGGTGTATATACAAAACAAGTAAAAGAGCTAAACGACTTTGCAGCGACAAAGCCTGACGTTAAGTTTGCAATCTTCTTTAACCAGCGTACAAACCCGCTTTATAAAAAAGTAAAAGAACTTATTGATAATGGTGAGATTGGAAGCATTCGCCGTACCAACTGGATTATCACTACTTGGTGGAGACCGCAGGGTTACTACGATCAAAGTGAATGGAGAGCAACATGGGGCGGAGAAGGCGGCGGTGTTCTTGTAAACCAAGCGCCGCACCAAATTGACTTGCTTCAGTGGATTTGCGGTATGCCTAAAAAGGTTTATTCAAAAGCAAACTTTGGCTATCAAAGAGATATTGTTGTTGAAGACGATGTAACTGCAGTTTTTGATTATGGAAATGGTGCTACTGGTGTATTTGTAACATGTACGCATGATGTAGTGGGGACAGACCGTTTAGAAATCTTAGGCGATAAAGGAAAAATCGTGGTAGATGATAGTAAAAAAATCACTATCAAACGCCTGAATAAGCCTGAAAATGAAATGAGCGCAACCATGAGTATGCAAGATGTTATGAGTATTTTCATGGGCGGCGGTCAAGGTGATATTTTCACTGAGGAAGTCCTTGAATTTGAAAGCGTTTGGGGCGGTCAGCACATTGCTGTATTAGAAGACTTTGCTTCAGCGATCGTAGAAGGTACACCATTATTAGCACCAGGCAGCGACGGTATTAATGGTGTTAGACTTGCAAATGCGATGCATCTGTCAAGCTGGTTAGGCAAGGAAGTGGAAGTACCATTTGATGAAGATTTATTCTTAGAAGAACTAAATAAACGGATTGCAGAAGAAGGTAAATATCCGGTTAGAAAGTAATCACCTTAAACGAACTCAATGCTAATTCAGCTTTGAGTTCGTTTCAAAAAAGGGGAGAAGCATATGCTTAAAGCGGCGGTAATAGGACTTGGAGATATCTCTAAAATTCATATACCAGCTATACAAGCAAATCCAAACACTGAGCTAGTGGCAGTTTGTGACATAAATGAATCCTTAAAAGATACCGTACCTGGCGTAAACTTTTATACAGATTATCACGAGATGCTAGAAAAGGAAGCGCTTGATTGTGTCCATAACTGTCTGCCTCACTATCTGCACTACCCTGTAACAAAAGCTTGTGTAGAAAAAGGTGTTCATGTTTTTCAAGAGAAGCCGTTGGGCTTGAACGCGGAAGAGGGACAGGCGCTGGTAAAACTTGAGAACGAACATAGTGATATTAAAATTGGTGTGTGTTTACAAAACCGATACAATGAAACGTTTGAGACACTTCTAGAGATCGTTAAGAGCGGTGAATACGGCAAGGTTACAGGAGTAAAAGGTCTGGTAGCTTGGTTTAGACCGAAGGCTTATTATGATGCCAAACCATGGCGCGGCAAAATGGAATTGGCCGGCGGCGGTGTGATGATTAACCAAGCATTGCATACCATCGATTTAATGCAGCTTATTGGCGGTGAAATCGACTCCATTAAAGGATCTATAAATCAATTATTGGACTATGGAATTGAAGTGGAAGATACGGCATCGGCCCATATCCATTTTAAACATGGAGCGAAGGGCTTATTCTTTGCTACTAATGCAAATGCAGAAAATTCAAGCGTTGAGCTTGAGGTATTGTTAGAAAAAGGAAAATTCAACATCAAAGACAGCATCTTGGTGAGAGTAACAGAAGAAAGTAAAAAAGAAGTATTGGTGGAAGATGCGAAACTGCCAGGTGCAAAATTCTATTACGGGGCAAGCCATTTCAAAACCATTAACCAATTCTATCAATGTATTCTCCAAAATTCTCATGATTATGTTCATGCGAAGGATGCATTCGTTTCTATTTCAATGATTGATGCTATACGTAAATCTTCAGAGATAAAACAAGCAGTTAAAATGGAGGGATAATCAATGAAAAAGGGTAAAATCGGCGTTCAAATGATGATGCTAAAAGGCAAAGTGGAAGAGCTAGGTGCCTATGAAACAATGAGAAAAGTAAGTGAGCTTGGCTATCACGCAGTTGAAGTTTCTCAAATTCCTATGACTCCAGAGAACGTAGCGGAGATAAAAAGGGCAAGTCAAGATTTTGATATTAAGATTGCGGCTCTTTCTGCTGCGGTAGAGCCAATGCTTCCTGGAATGCCTGGTGAGGCATTGACAAGTGACTTTGAAAAAATCGTAAACGACTGCAAGACCCTGGATTGTAACTTCTTACGTATAGGTATGCTGCCATTAACAGCTATCGGTCATAAAGATAAAATCATGGAGTTTATTGGGAAGGCTGAAGAAATGGCTCACAGATTGGCTGAACACGGAATTGAATTGTATTACCACACACACCACATAGAATTCCAAAAATATGATGGTCAGTATTTGTTGGATATTATTAAGAATAACACCACTAAGCTTGGGTTTGAATTAGATGTTCACTGGATTCAAAGAGCGGGCGTAAATCCTGTAGAATTTGTTAAAGAATATACAGGCCGTATCTCACTCCTGCACTTGAAGGATTATCGTATTGGACAAATTGATACAAGTGAAATTGACTTCAAGGATATGGGTAAATTCTTTGACCTATTCACGAATACGATTGAATTTGCAGAACTTGGCGAAGGAAACCTTGATATTAAAGGTATTATGGAAGCAGGCCTTGAAAGCGGGGCACAGTATTTCTTGGTAGAACAAGATGATACCTATGGCCGTGACCCATTTGATTGCTTGGAGATTTCAGCTAATCACTTAAGAAAACTAGGTTATTCTGATTGGTTTTAAAAATATTAGAAAATAAAACAAGAGGCTGTTATAAGTGGCAGCCTCTTTTTGTGTGCGTAAAGTGAAATATAAAAATTAGATTTATGTTTCATTACTCATTTCTTCTTGTTTTCTTGTTATTCTTTTAAAGGCTAGACTTGCTGAAGAGAGAATCACAAGACCTAATAGGCTTACACTGAAAAAGAACTCTAATCCCGATAATAAAGATGTTTTAAAAGCACAAAAATATGTACAAACCCACCTTAGTGAAAAAATTTCTCTAAAAGAAGTAGCTGACCATTTACATTTAAATGCTAGTTATTTCAGTAGAATGTTCAAGAAGGAAATGGGAGAAGGTTTTATTGAATATGTGACAAGAATGAAAATGGAAAAAGCAATAGAATTGCTGGATCATTCGGTAAAGTCAGTAGAACAGATTGCATTTGAGTTAGGCTTTGAAAGTAAAAGTTATTTTTTAAAAACATTTAAAAATAATTATGGCTTTTCTCCAAAGTCCTATAAGTATAAAGATAAAGAATCTATATAAATGCAAGGTTTTTTGCATAAAAAAACCAATCCACTATTTTATTTTTGTGGATTGGCTATTACTGGTTCTGATGAATCGAATGGTACGAATTCTCCGTGCTTTTCGATCAACTCAACAACTGTTTTAATAAGCTTTTTCATGGTTTATTTCCTCCTAGTGATTTGATACTCTCATTATCAGGGAATGGAAGGATTTTGACAAAGTGGCTGAAAACGGAAACATTCGAGGTGAAAACGAAAACAAAGTTACTGAAAGCGTACTTCATCTACCTTTTTCTTAGTATTTCGCTGTTTTTCTCCGTTTTTCAGGAGTTATAAGGTACAGGCAATTTTCAAAAACAACAACCATGGTAATTCGTTATTGGCTCACCAAAAATAAGAGTACACTTTAGCAAATAAATTGACGTAAAATAACGATAGTGATATGATACAAATGAATTTGTTAGTTTGATAAACAAATTAAATTAAATGGTGGAATACATCTCTTTTTTGTAATATTTGTAAGGGATTACACTGCGTAACAGATCTTGAAAAAAGGCCGTACATGTAAATTTTTCATAAGGAAACACTAAAGATATAGAGAAGGAGTGAAGAATTGTGGGTGTTATTCAAGACTTACTAAAAGATATCCCAGTGCCGAAGATGGCAAAAGTGAAAGTGAATTTTAGCGACGAGAAAATTGATAATCTTGAACATGCGTTAATGGATAAATTACAGCAAGAACATATAAGAAAAACAGTTAAGCCTGGAATGGAAATTGCCTTGGCAGTTGGCAGCAGGGGACTTGACCGGCTTGTTGAACTAACGGAAGTGACGGTGCGATTCTTAAAGGAACTTGGTGCGAAGCCATTTATTGTTCCAAGCATGGGAAGCCATGGCGGTGCAACTGCTGAAGGACAGCGTGAAGTGTTAGCGCATCTTGGCGTCACAGAAGAAAGTGTTGGCTGTGAAATCCGCTCCTCGATGGAAGTGGTTAAAATTGACGAACTGCCAAATGGTTTGCCAATTTATATTGATAAATATGCTTCAGAAGCTGATGGTATTGTCGTTATCAACCGGGTGAAACCACATACTGCTTTTAGGGGCCCTGTTGAAAGCGGCATTATGAAAATGATCAGCATTGGTTTAGGTAAGCAAAGAGGCGCAGAGGCCTGCCATCAATTAGGCTTTAAGTATATGGCGGAAAATGTTCCGGCAATGGCCAAGGTTATCATGGCGAAAAAGCCTGTTCTTTTTGGTGTGGCATCCGTTGAAAATGCTTTTGATAAAGTGGCAGCAGTGGACGTTCTTACGCCTGCAGAAATTATCGAAAAGGAAGCTGACCTGCAGAAAAAAGCAAAAGAGCTATTGCCTAAGCTTTTCTTTGATCAATTGGATGTTCTTGTGATTGATGAAATTGGTAAAAATATCAGCGGTGATGGAATGGACCCGAATATTACCGGACGTTATCCTACTCCGTACGCCTCTGGCGGCCCTGATGTTAACAAAATGGTCGTGCTATCTGTTACTCCTGAATCCGAAGGAAATGCCAATGGGGTAGGTACTGCTGATTTTACAACTCAACGCCTAGTGGACAATATGGACTTAGAAGGAACATATGCCAACGGCTTAACTTCAACGGTTGTGTCGCCTACAAAAATAGCCACCACACTGCCGAATGATAAACAGGCGATTCAAGCTGCCGTTAAGACGTGTAATATTTTAGATTTTACCAAAGTGAAAATGGTGCGCATTAAAAATACACTGAAGATCAGTGAAATAGAAGTTTCTGAAGCTTTGCTCGATTATATAGCCAATCATCCAAATATGGAGCAGGTTTCAGATTTATATGAAATTAACTTTGATGAAAATGGAAATTTATTTTAGAAAAATTGGGGGAGAACAATATGACAAACTTATTTGACCTAACCGGAAAAACGGCTGTAGCCGTAGGTGGAAATGGCGTATTAGGCTCAGCTATGGCAAAAGGATTAGCAGAGCATGGGGCAAAGGTTGCCATTGTCGGCCGCAATCTTGAAACAGCTGAAAAGGTTGTAAAGGAAATCGTCGAAGCTGGCGGGGAAGCGAAGGCTTTCCAAGCAGATGTTAGTTCAAAGGATTCCTTGCAGCACGCAGCAACTGAAATCGAACAATGGGCTGGCGGCTGGGACATTCTCTTGAATGCACCAGGAACCAACAGTGCGACTCCATTCTTTGATCTTGACATGGATGAGTATGACAAAATCATGGATATAAACTTAAAAGGTATTGTGATGACCTGCCAAATTTTTGCGAAGCGAATGATTGAACAGGACAGAAAGGGCAGCATTATTAATATTTCGTCTGTTTCATCGACAACTCCGCTGTCCCGCGTCTTTACGTATTCTGTATCAAAAGCCGGCCTTAATAGCGTGACCCAATTTTTAGCGCGTGAATTTGCGGCAAATGGAATCCGTGTCAATGCGATTATCCCTGGGTTCTTCCCTGCTGAACAAAATCGTAAAATTTTGGACAAGGAGCGGATCGAGTCCATTATGCGCCATACACCAATGAACCGCTTTGGTGAAGCTGAAGAGCTTCAAGGGGCAACTGTATGGCTTGCGTCTGAGAAAGCCTCAAGCTTTGTGACAGGCGCAATGATCCGTGTGGATGGCGGTTTCGGAGCAATGACCATTTAAACATAATGATGTCAATTCCCTAATAAGATAACAATGATGAAGTATAAATAGATTGATTTACCCGAGGGGAGAGGGGACAATGCTTACCGAGAAATACAGTAAATTACAGTCTATTCTCCGAGAAATGGATTCCGTTGTCGTTGCCTTTTCAGGCGGTGTGGATAGTACGTTTCTGTTGAAGGCTGCCGTCGAGACATTAGGGCCTGAGAAGGTCCTGGCGGTTACAGCCGATTCAGAAACCTATCCATCAAGCGAGCTTCAAGAGGCGATTAAACTAGCGGAAAAAATCGGCGTGAAGCATCAGGTAATTGAAACTTCCGAGTTAGCGATTCCCGGTTATGCAGAAAACAGTAAAAACCGCTGCTATTTTTGCAAAAGCAGCTTGTTTGATCATTTAATCCCTGTCATGGAAGAAAAGGGTTTTAAAAATGTCATTTATGGTGTTATTGCCGATGATATGAATGAATTCCGTCCAGGCATGCAGGCTGCTAAAGAGAAGGGAATTCGCGGCCCGCTTCAGGAAGCAGACCTTTATAAGGAAGAAATCCGCGAGCTTTCCCGCGAGTTTGATTTGCCGACGTGGGATAAACCATCGTTCGCCTGTCTTTCTTCGAGGATTGCCTATGGTGAGTACATTACGAAAGAAAAGCTGACAAAGGTGGAAAAAGCAGAATACTATTTAAAATCCTTGCAAATCCGCCAGGTTCGCGTAAGAATTCACCAGGATATCGCCCGAATTGAGGTAGAGCCTAAAGATATGGCAATCATTCTTGAAAATCATGATACCATTGTGCGTAATTTACAAGAGTTTGGCTATAAATATATAACACTTGATTTAATTGGCTATCAAAGCGGAAGTATGAATAAGGTTCTTTCCTAAAAGCTTTTTTCATTTGTTTTGCCTCCATAGAAAATTCACCTTTAAAAAAGGCTTTTGGACTTTTCCAAAGCCTTTTTTTATAGATTGATAGACTGACGGTTATTAAAAAAGTGGAAAGAGGTGAGCACATGAAAAAAATCTTACTGGTTGACGATGAGAGGTGGGTTCGGACAGCCCTTAAGTGGACAATCAAAAAGTTGGCACTTCCTCTAGAAATTATCCATGAATGCGGGAATGGTTTGGAGGCACTGGACTGGATCAAGCAAAATGACGTTGACCTTGTCATTACAGATATCCAAATGCCGATAATGGACGGGCTTTCGTTGGCGAATGAACTATCGAAGTTAAACAAGAAACTGGATTGTTTTATCATTAGTGTTCATCATGAGTTCCAATTAGCGCATCAGGCGTTGAGGAGCGGTGTGACGGATTACCTTATTAAACCGATTGACGAAAAAGAATTAAAGGAATGCCTGGAAAGATGGTTATTTAAACGAAATAAGGAAGAGACAAGCAGAAAAATTGCTCAAGTACTGGATGAAACAATTCCATCATCTACCATTGAAAGGGTATTACAATATATAGAAAAAACCCCTTTAGATCAAATAACTCTAAAGGCTGCCGCAGACCATGTCCATATTAATCCCAGCTATTTAAGTCAATTATTCAAACAGCAGTTCAATAAAAAATTTGTTGGCTATATCACGGAGCTGCGAATTCAAGAGAGTAAGAGATTGCTACAGAATACATCATTACGGATGTCAGAGATTGCGGAACGGGTTGGTTATTCGGATTTAGCTTATTTTAGTAATAATTTTAAAAGAATTACGGGGAGTTCTCCATCTGAATTTAGAAAATCAAGCGACTAACGGAGTCTATAAAATGACTCATTTTTTTGCTTTTAAAAATAGTAATTTAGAAATAGGCCAATAGACTTATTTTTCTTAATATTAAAAAAACACAAATATAGCAAAAAAAATCCTATACTACTATCATTCGATATCCTCTTAAAATTATGGTTGAAAGCGTTTACTAAAACCGATTAATAGGGGGAAGAAAAATGGCGTCAGTATCAAAACAAATTAGAAAAACGTCAAGACTGAGAAAAACACTTCTTACGGGTTCACTTGCTTTATCTCTGTTAGCTCCAGTCATGGTCCCGCAGGTAAGTGCAAATAGTAATGTAGACTTGGGGTATGTTGACCCAGCTTCACAAAATACCGGAAACGGCGGGGCAGATACGGTTACATATCGTATTACAGCTAACTCGGTTACCGGTCAACCAGAAATTGAGGCAGCAAAGAAAGGTGTTCTGACAGCGGATGGGAAGCAATTCAGAGATTTAGATGGTGACAGGAGTTTAGATCCTTATGAGGACTGGAGAAAACCTGTTAATGAGCGGGTAGCCAATCTGGTGTCAAAGATGACCTTGGCTGAAAAGGCGGGCATGATGTTAATTAACACGCACACTCCGATTGCCAACCCGGCTGATGGAAGATATGTAAGTGCAGATGATCCGATGATTGTTGGGAAAAATATGCGCCATGTCATCTTCCGTCAAACTCCGACCGTCGATGTGATTGCAAAATATACAAATCAGCTTCAGGAATTAGCAGAGGAATCGAGGTTGGGTATCCCAGTTGTTGTCACTTCAAACCCTCGTAACCATGCTTCCACAGATTACACTAATAATAGTGACGGTGCAGGTATGCACACCTTCTGGCCTGGGCCGCTAGGTTTTGCAGCAGCACGAGACGCAGAAGCAGTTAAGGAATTCGGACAAATTGCTGCGAAGGAATGGAGAGCGGCTGGGATCCGCAAGGTTTATGGCTATACAGCCGATGTCTCCACAGACCCATTATGGGCGCGAATCGAAGACACCTTTGGTGAGGACCCTGCTTTAGCATCAGACATGGTCTATAACGTCATAACTGGCTTCCAGGGCGAAAAACTTGGCAGCGACAGTGTTTCGATTACGGTCAAGCACTTCCCTGGCGGCGGGGCGCGTGATAACGGTTTGGATCCACACTTTGTAGAAGGTAAATTTAATCCATATCCAACTGCGGGAAGCTTATTAAACTATCACATTCCTCCTTTCAAGGCAGCAATCAAGGCAAATGTAACGTCTGTTATGCCATATTATGCGTATCCAAGTAACGAGTACAGTGCCGATCAAGGATTGCCTAAATATAGTTCGACTCAGCAATTTGAAGAAGTCGGCTTTGCACTAAACAAAGGAATTTTGGATTTCTTGCGAAATGACCTTGGTTTCAAAGGATATGTAAACTCTGATACGGGTGCTGTTGGAAACAACGCTTGGGGTGCCGAAGATTTATCACCGGTAGGAAAAGTAGCGAAGGCCATAAAGGCAGGGACCGATATTATTTCAGGTTCATCCGACCCGCAGCTAATTATCGATGCAGTTAAATCAGGTTTACTACCAGAATCGGAAGTTAACGAGTCTGTGACCCTATTGCTAACAGAAATGATGAATTTAGGTCTATTAGAAGACCCATATGTAAATCCGCAGCAAGCTTTGGATGTTGTCGCAGATCCTAAGGCTCAAGCATTAGCAGATGAAGCACACCTTAAGTCGGTTGTTTTATTACGCAACGATAAAAATATCTTGCCGTTAAAAGATGCTAAGCTGCAAAAAGTGAAGCTTTATGTTGAAATGTTCACTGGCGGAGATGCAGCCGCAGCAACAGCCAATTTAAAACAGACCATTAAAAATCACGATGCCTCTATCACCATCGTAGATTCACTAGCGGAAGCAACACATGCGTTTGTTTGGGTGAAACCGGCACAATCCAACTGGGATAACAATCCGCGAATCACAGTAGGTCCTGAAACAGGCATCGCGAATGTGGCTCGAATTGTTGAAATTCAAAAAACTGTTCCAACAATTACGGCAATCAACTTTATCAGCCCATGGTTAATTAATCAAATTGAACCAAATGCGGCCGCTGTTTTAGCCACATACGGAACGAAGCCTGAAGCAGTAATAGATGTCATTCGCGGCGAATTTAACCCGATTGGAAAGCTGCCGATGGCCATCCCTGCTAGTGCTGAAGCAGTTGAAAATGAAGTTGGTGATGTCCCTAGCTTTGCACCTGAAGAAACCCCGAATTATTCTTATGTAAATAAAGCTGGTAACAAATACGAGTACGGATTTGGTCTTTCTTATAATCAAGGAAAAGCTGTTGGAAAACCAGACCATGCGGGTGAAATTGGCACACCTGATCATGCTCAACAAAAATAAAAAATATCAGGTAAGGGCTGTCCCCATAAGGGCAGCTCCTTTTGCCCTTTTCATCAAATGTTTGAAATGGAAAAAATAACGGCTGCCATTTGAATGGCAGCCGTCATTAATTATACCCACTTTACTTCTAGCAAAAATTGTTCCTTAAATAGCTGAATTAAAAACTCATTATAAAAGTCGTTTCTGACGATCACTTGATAGCGGTTATTGGCATGAATGTAAAAATGAATGTCTGTCAGGACCTTATTATCGTCGAAATATTGGCGGACTTTTTCAATCCCTTTTTTCTGTTCCTTTGATAGAAGGGTAATGGAGAATTCAAAATCATCTCCATTTTTCTTTTCCGTTAATTCAATCAGTTTCTCGTTCAATTTATACTCAATCTTCATCTAATCCCCTCCTAAATTAAATATCTCAAATAGATATAAACTGTACAAATCATAATTGAAAGAATCATTAATGGAAAGGCGATGAGCAAGAATTTACCGAATGAAATATGATGTCCTTCCTTAGCTGCCAACCCAGCCACAATGACGTTGGCACTCGCGCCAATCAAGGTCCCGTTCCCACCGAGACATGCCCCTAGTGCCAGGCTCCACCAAAGCGGTTCAAGGTTTTGAATACCAAGATCGCCCATATCTTTAATCATTGGAATCATCGTGGCAACAAACGGAATATTGTCTATAAATGCAGATGCAATCGCACTTACCCACAGAATTAAAAGCGAGGTGGAGGTAACGTTTCCACCAGTAAGATGAACAGCTTTGTCTGCCAATAAGGAAATGACGCCCGTCTCAACCAATCCGGATACAAGGACAAACAGTCCGATAAAGAAGAAAATGGTTGTCCATTCTACTTTTTCTAAAGCCTTATCCAAATACTTTTCGCCTGTTAATAAAAGCAGCAGGAAAGCTCCGGCTAAAGCAACAGTGGCTGATTCAATATGTAATAATTGATGCAGGAAGAATCCTAATATCGTTAATCCGATGACAGTTAACGATTTTGTTAATAACACTTTATCGGTTATTTCCTCTTTTTCATCCAAATCCATTACATTTGCTTTTAGTTCAGGCGATGTTTTGAGTTGTTTTCGATATATGAAAGCCAAAATGGCAATATTCACAAAAAGGATAAGAAATGAAATAGCTGAAAGGTTATAAATGAATTCCATAAAGGTTAGTTCTTTAACAGCGCTTCCAAGCATGATATTCGGAGGATCACCAATCAGAGTAGCGGTTCCGCCAATATTTGACGCAAGAATTTGCGTTATTAAAAATGGTATTGGATTCACCTGCAGTTGGCGAGTAATACTGAAGGTAACAGGGACCATCAACAGGACGGTGGTAACATTGTCCAAGAAAGCTGAAACTACTGCCGTTATGATCCCGAACATAATTAGCGTTTTTAAAGGATCAGCTCCTGCCTTTTTGGCGGACCATATAGCAAGATATTTGAACAAACCCGTTTCGGCTGTAATGGTAACGATAATCATCATACCGGTTAATAATCCAATGGTATTAAAATCAATATGATGAAGTGCTTCTTCTTGTCCGACAATTCCCAGTACCACCATTAAAATTCCACCGATCATGGCGATGATGGTTCGGTGAATCTTTTCTGTGACGATAAAGGCATAGATGACGAGAAAAACGCCTAATGCTATGAGTGCTTGTGTTGACATGTTTCGACCTCTTCTCCCTAATTTCTGCTTAACAAGTGAATACAAAAAGGAGTCCAAAAATATCACAGACTCCAATTCACCGAATATTTTCTTATTTAATTTTATAAAAGTCTGCATAGGTTGTAAAGTGTCTAAACAAATAGATGTTGTCCAAGCTTTCGTCTGTAGCCGCACATTCCTCCAATGGAAATGGACAGCCAGAGCAAGAAAGCCGGACAACAATTATTATTTTAATCATATCCATCTGCAAAACAATGGATAATTTGTGAATCAAAAGATAACATTTTAAGACCTAGTGGCCTAATTTATTTATAGTTTTAACCATTTCCTTATGCTCTGACATTAATAATTTAAACAGCTCGGCATCTGTTTGGACAAGCGGTTTGCCGTTTTCGTCCGCAATCGGTCTGACCTGGGATATGCCATTTACGACCTTCCATTTGCCGGCTACTTTTTTAATATTTAAATCAATAATCCCCAGATGACTTCCGAACGCTCCTGCCATTACGACTGGTTTTCCATTTATTCGTCCGGTTTTCATATCGGTGTTGGTAATCTTTTGATAGGATGGCCCGGGAAACACGCTGTGAGAATGCCCAGAAAGGATCGCATCAATCCCGGGGATTTTTGTTAAATAGTAAACAGCATCCTCTGTATCGGGATGATATGGTTCGTCGGTGATTCCCGTATGGGCTAAAGCTATTACAACATCTGCACCTTCAGCCTTCATAATGGGGACATATTCCTTTGCGGTTTCTACAATCGGCCGTGGGAAAACTCTGCCTTCAAGGTTTGACTTATCCCACTTCATAATCTGAGTTGGCATGAAGCTTATCACTCCAATTCTCAGGTCATGTTTCTTCCCATCTTGGTCCTCTAAACTTCGTTTTAAAATGACGTAGGGTTTAAAATATGGGGTGTTCGTTTTTACAGAAATAACATTGGCGTTAATGGCAGGCATTTCGGCCCCTTTTAAAGCAGCATTTAAAAATTTTAATCCATAATTAAATTCGTGATTGCCGATTGCGATGGCATCATACTTTAAATGATTGAAGGCCCGGTAAACTGGGTGGATCTTGCCTTTGTCGATTCCTTTAATTCTGGCCAGATATTCGCCAAGGGGATTCCCCTTTAAGTGATCGCCGCCATCAAATAATAGTGAATTCTTCACTTCATTTCGTGCCTGGCGAATGAGAGAAGCCGTTTGAACCAGGCCGATTCGATTATTTTCCCTTGAAAGATAGTAATCATAGTTGATTAAATCCGCATGCAAATCGGTCGTTTCCAGCAATCTTAAGTCAATCGACGTGCTTTTCTGTGCCGTTGCTTTTGCAACCGGATGCGTCGCGGAAGGCTGCAACATGAATAGAAGGGTAACCAATAATAGAAAGGAAGTTTTTTTAAACAATAGAGGGACCTCCTTTGGTTTTAAAAGTATAGGTCCAAATAGTATTTGTTTTTTTAAAACAATTATTAATTAAAATTGGACGGACATTCCTCTTAATGTATGAGTCTGCTTTCTTTTGCTTTTTTTTGCAGGGTGCCGCCGTATTTTTCAATCGGTCCTTTTAAAACTAAACCAAATATTAAAGTGATCGCGGTCATAACCGAAAGAATGGCAAGGTCATGTTTGGCAACATCCCACTCGATTCCTCCGACGGCTTCCCGCATCAGGCTGATGGCATAGGTGAAGGGCAAAAAGGGATGAAGCTTTTGAAAGAATGACGGCATTACCTGAACAGGAAAGGTGCCGCCAGCACCGGAAATTTGCAGGACAAGAAAAACAATGGCCAACCCCTTTCCAACATTTCCGAAAATGGACACCAGTGTATAAGTAATCAGCATAAAGATAGCGCTAATCAATAATCCAAATAAGATAAACCAGGGCTTATCAACGACATAGGTCTTTAATAGCAGAATATCACCCGCGGTTACGATGAGAGATTGGCATAGCGCGATAGTCAAAAAGGTTAAAAAACGGCCTAAATAGACATGATTCGGATGATAGGTGCCAGGTAAACCACTTATCTCAACTGGGATTAATGAAATAAGAAGAGTCGCTCCGACCCATAAAGCAAGTGTGGTAAAAAAAGGCGACATCGCCGATCCGTAATTTGGAATCGGAAATAGCCTTTTTTCCTTTAATAGAACGGGCTCGGCAAAAAAGTCACTTTCCTTTTTGACATCGTTACGCAGCAAATCAATAATGTCACGGATATCCTCTGTTTTTTCAAATTCACGGATTTGATTGGCCAGATTTGTGATTTTTTGCTTTACAGCAGGGAAATCCCTTTTTATAAGAGCTAAATCCCGTTTCCCAATGGCAATTCCGGCTGCGGCATCCTGAAGGATTTTTTTAATTTGTGAAAGCGTTTGGTCAGCGTTTGTAAAAAATTCGTTTGCGTTGACGGGAACTTGTTTGGCGGCAGCACTGATTTGCGCAAACTTCCGTGCGATTTTGCTGTCATATTGATTCACAAGCTGAGTTAAACCTGATGATAGGTCTGAAGCAATTCGGTTAGTCCGCACTAACAGGTCCTGTGAGGGTGTCCCAAGGCTTTGAATCGTTTTTAAATTACTTAATAGGCTTTCGGCAGAGTCTTTTTGCTTGTTTAGTTGTGTTATTTCATTAGCAAAAAGTGGAGCCGTCCCCAAATCATTTATTTGATTTAATAGGTTGATTAAAAGAGTTTCTGCACGGATTAATGCGGTAAGGCGGGTTATTCCATCGTTTAGTGCGCTTTGCCTTTCCTCTGAACTGTCGGTATTCGATAATAAAATTCCCGTGACCTGTTCCACATCCGCTGCTGTTTGCTCCATATAGATGAGATTTTGCTTAACGGCGGGTGCGAGATTTTCGAAGGTTTCTTGATTACTGTCAAAAAATGTTGTCAGTTGTCCGGACAGCTGCTGGGCACGGCCCATGATGGAGTCTACTTCATTGAGTTTTACTTGTAAATCCGCCACGATTTTTTCTGCCTGGTCAGCGTCTTGATTCGCGGTATTGATGATATTTTCGGCCTCTGCCAAATGATCGTTTAACCAAAAAATCATGGTTTTCAGTTTCTCTATATCTGGCAGATTCTTTTGCAATTCAATACCAAGACGATTAAAGATATCAAAAATAACGCCATTGGCTGTCTTCACAAAGTTTTTGCTGATCTGCTCTTTAATGCCTGTGGCTCCTTTAGCAGTGATTTTTGGGGCAATAGCATTAATTTTTTCATTTACAACATAGATAAGTACCGGCTTTTGCGGGTTATCGCTGAGGACAGTGCCAATTTTTTCGGAGAAATCATTCGGAATCGTAATGCTCGCGAAATAGTCTCCGTGTTTCACGCCTTGGTCCGCTTTTTTAGCATCAACAAAATCCCAGCCAAGCGATTTATTTTGTTTAAGAGAGTTCACAACCTCTTTGCCGATGTTGATCTTTTTTCCTCTTAGGACGGTGCCGTTATCCTCATTGACAACGGCAATTGGAATTCCTCCCGTATGGCCGTATGGATCCCATGACGCTTTTATATTAAACCAGGCATAAAGAGACGGCAGAAACATCAGTGCGATAATAACGAGGGCTGCAGCCCAATTCGTCGTGACACTTTTTATATCATCTTGATAAATTCTTAAAATCTTCATATCAGCTAATCACCTAACAATGATGTTTAATAATTAATAGTATTTGTCATATTTACCTGTTGATACCCAAGATTTAAAAAGCAAATGCTAAGGATGCTGGTCAGAAATTTGTCAAAAACATATGAACAAATAGTGAATAATACTATCTTCATAATAAAAAAGAAGATAAATTTTTTATAATGATGGTAGTTAAATCAGGGAGGTAATTTGACATGAATATAACTACTATTATTGAATTAGAGAACCAAGAAGTTGAAGCGATTGCCGGTGCAAAATTAGTGTTCGCCCAGGAACAAATTGAGGAAAATATCATCGAGACCTGTGTGGAATGTTTCCAAGAGGAAGAGTCCGAAGATCGGATTTCAACGGAAGAAGCAATGGAGAGAGTGTTTGCTAAATTACAGGAAGATGGAGTTATTCCGGCAAATGTCGAGGAGTTTTCCTTTGAACTGCCATCCTGTGAGAGATTAAAAAGCAAAGCTGATAATATGGCCGACATTCCGCAAAAAGTTATTCTATCATTTGTGTCATAAAGAAGTTCCTAGGAGCTTCTTTTTTCCATTCTGAGTTGTACGTAAGTGTGACATAAGTCAAAGTCGGCAGACTTCCATGTGCATGATAATGGAATTGGCAAACTTTGAAGATTGGTTTGGAGAACTCGTTTGTAAACGCTTACAAATAGTGAGGGGCGGTTGTTAATTTGAGTGCGAATGGCAGGATTACCATTTTATCAGGGCATTTTGGCAGCGGAAAAACCGAGATTTCCATCAATTTGTCTTTATCAGAACGGACGAAACACGATAAAGTTGCCATCAATGATTTGGATATTATCAACCCTTATTATCGTTCCCGGGATGCTGCCTCAGTTTTCAGGGAGTATGATGTAGAATTAATCGCCCCACAAAGCCGCTTGGCTTCAGCGGATTTGCCAATTGTATCAGGAGAGATTTACCGGGTGCTCCATGACCCCCGCTATCGGTTAATCGTGGATGCCGGAGGGGACAAGGACGGGGCGACAGCGCTTGGGCAATATTATCATGAATGGAAAAAGTTGCAGCCGGAATTATGGTTTGTCTTGAATGCGAACAGGCCTTATGTCAGTACAGTAGAGGGGGCGGCGTACACGATTGGCCAGATTGAAAAGGCATCCCGCTTGAAGGTGACCGGAATTATTAATAATACCAACATCGGTCTTGAAACCACCATGGAAGATGTTTGGCGGGGCCATGAGTTAAGTTGTCGATTGTCAGAAAAGCTGGATATCCCATTTTTATATACAACGATAGCCAATCATCTGAAAAAAGATGCTTGCGATTTTGCTTGCCGATATGAAGCGGTTTTTATTGAGCGGTATATGAAGTTACCTTGGGAAGGGTGAGTTCTATGGAAAAACGAGTTGTTTTTAATGAAGCCAGTTGTAAATCGTGCAGCCTTTGTGTGCAGGTTTGTCCCACCAATGTTATTTTTCTAGCAGACTATTTAAACGGAAATGGATACCGGCCTGCTAAAGTTGTTGACCAGGAGAACTGCATCAGCTGTGCCAAGTGCGCCCAGGTTTGTCCGGATACGGTCATCTCAGTATATAGGCCAGTCAAGGTATTACAAACGGTGTGATAGGGGGTGGTAGTTGTATGGGGAAAGTATTAATGAAGGGAAATGAAGTGATTGCAGAGGCGGCAGTCCATGCTGGCTGTAAATATTTTTTCGGTTACCCGATTACGCCGCAAAGTGAGCTGGTTGCCTACATGGCTAGACGGCTGCCGGAAGTGGGCGGTTTGTTTTTGCAGGCGGAAAGTGAGGTTGCCGCCATTAATATGGTGTACGGTGCCGCTTCGGCAGGAGTCCGGGTGATGACATCCTCATCAAGCCCAGGCTTTAGCTTGAAGCAAGAAGGGATTTCTTATCTAGCAGGAGCACAGCTGCCTGCCGTGATCGTCAATATTGCCAGAGGCGGCCCGGGGCTCGGCAATATCCAGCCCGCCCAATCGGATTATTTTCAGGTAACGAAAGGGGGCGGGCACGGCGATTATCATACTCCTGTTTTGGCTCCAGCCAGCCTGCAGGAAATTGTTGAATTGACCAAAGATGCATTTGATATTGCAGACCGTTACCGGACACCGGTTATTTTGCTGGGGGACGGAATGCTTGGGCAAATGATGGAACCGGTGGAATTCACCGAGGGTACAGAAATTCGTAAATTTGATAAGCCGTGGGCGACAACCGGGACACGTGGGGACGGCACTCCTAGGACGATCACATCTTTAGACCTTGATGCCGAAAGTTTGGAAAAACGTAACTGGGAACTGCAGCGGAAGTTTGCTGCTATTTTGGAGAATGAGGTGCGCTTTGAAACGTATCTGACGAAAGATGCCGATTATATTATGGTGGCTTTTGGGACGGTAGCACGGATTACCATGAATGCTGTTAATAAGGCAAGAGAAGTAGGAGTCCGTGTTGGATTGATCAGGCCGATTTCATTATGGCCCTTCCCAGAGAAGCCTTTCCTTGAAACACGTGGCCGGGTAAAAGGCTATATTTCAGTAGAAATGAGCGCCGGACAAATGGTCGAGGATGTCAGGCTGGTTGTAGAGGGACATGCTCCGGTGGACTTCTTCGGGCGAACAGGCGGCATTGTGCCAACTCAGGAAGAAATTTTTGAAAAAATCATGATGGCTGCCAGGGGTGTGACGGTATGACAATGAAGACAGTCTTTCAAAAAACGAGCGGATTAACTGACAAGCCTACGCACTATTGTCCAGGCTGCACTCATGGCGTCATTCATCGCCTGGTGGCCGAGGTTTTGGAGGAAATGGGTGTTTTGGAAGATACGGTTGGCGTGGCTTCAGTCGGCTGTTCGGTTTTGTCTTATGAATATTTTAACTGTGATATGACGCAGGCTGCCCATGGCCGCGCGCCGGCGGTAGCAACCGGAGTGAAACGGGTTCTGTCGGACCGGATGGTGTTTACCTATCAAGGTGACGGTGACCTTGCTTCAATTGGTATTAGCGAGGTCATCCATGCAGCTGCTCGTGGTGAGAATATTACCGTTATTTTTGTAAATAACGCCATTTACGGAATGACTGGCGGACAGATGGCGCCTACTAGTTTGATTGGGCAAAAGACAGCGACGACCCCTTATGGCCGGGACGTCTCGGTCCACGGTTCACCGATTAAAGTTTGTGAAATGATTTCCGTGCTGGATGGCGCTGCATATATTGAGCGGGTATCAATCCATGATGTTCCTCATATTCAGAAAGCCAAGAAGGCCATTCGCCGAGCCTTTGAAACACAAAAAAGGGGCGGCGGCTTTTCAATGGTTGAGATTTTATCGACATGCCCGACAAACTGGGGGCTGGACCCTGCGGAGTCACTTGAATGGGTAAAGGACAATATGGTACCAGTTTACCCTTTAGGGGTTTATAAAAATTTATCTATAGAAGGGATTAAATAAAAAGAGGGGGTGGGCGGAATTATGCTTGAGGAAATGATTATTGCCGGCTTTGGTGGCCAGGGAGTGATGTCGATGGGACAGCTGATTGCCTATGCCGGTATGCTGGAAGGGAAAGGTGTCTCCTGGCTTCCTTCGTACGGCCCGGAACAGCGCGGCGGGACAGCGAACTGTGCGGTAGTGGTCAGTGATGAACCAGTCGGCTCTCCAGTCGTAACTCGGCCGTCAACGGCGATTATTTTAAATAACCCTTCCTTTGACAAGTTTGAACCTCGTATTCGTCCGGGCGGGCTGCTCATCGTTAATTCGTCGCTGGTGACCAAGGCTTCTGTGCGGGAAGATATTAAACTGATTGAAATACCAGCAACCGACATGGCCAATGATCTTGGCAATTCGCGTGTGGCCAATATGATTTTATTGGGGGCGTTCCTGTATTATGCGCAAGTCGTTTCAGAAGGGGCCGTCATTGAATCGTTGAAGAAGGTTCTTGGCGAAGAAAAACAGCACTTGATTAAGGTCAATAAATTGGCATTGCAAAAGGGAGCGTCTTTTGTTGGGGAGAGAATGGTTGTTTGATGGGGAGGGCCAGCCGTGGATCCGGCTGGCTTTTCTCGTACCTCTCATTAATAATATAATCTTCGAGGAAAAGGCGCTATATTGCCCAAGGACCAAAGAAAAAATGGCCGGTGGTAAAAATAAGGCGGCTATATTGCCCGTGGACCTACAAAAATATGGCCGGTGGTAAAAATAAGGCGGCTATATTGCCCAGGAGCAGCAGAAAAATAAGCTAACGGTAAAAATAGGGCAGCTATATTGCCCGGGAGCAGCAGAAAAATAAGCTAACGGTAAAAATAGGGCAGTTATATTACCCGAGAGCAGCAGAAAAATAAGCTAACGGTAAAAATAAGGCGGCTATATTGCCCGGGAGCAGCAGAAAAATAAGCTAACGGTAAAAATAGGTCAGTTATATTGCCCGGGAGCAGCAGAAAAATAAGCTAACGGTAAAAATAGGACGCCTATATTGACCGTGGACCACCCAAAAAAGGACCCATGGTAAAAATAAGGCAGCTATATTGCCCAGGAGCCTCAGAAAAACGAGTTAACGGGATAAAGTCCATATAATTGTGTAAAAAGAAAAGGAGTCAAAATAATTCCTCTTGTCTACAATGTTTACAGCGACGA
>NZ_JAGYPE020000140.1 GCF_018343545.2 Neobacillus citreus
GGAAGTTAAGCTTCTCAGCGCCGATGGTAGTTGGGACGCAAGTCCCTGTGAGAGTAGGACGCTGCCGGGCAAACAAAAAAAGACAACCTGAAAATGGTTGTCTTTTTTTGTTTGCTATTTAGCTGGATGATGCATGAGAACCGTCCCCACGCATCACCCCAGTATATAAATCAAATACTTCTTCCCAATTCCACTTTTCATAATAACTGCTTGGGACCGTAATGTTTTTAATCCAATGTTTTTCTTTTTTATTAAAGTGGGAAGCAAGTACGTCTGCTTTCTGTCGGTCAGTCCTTATCCAATAAAGCTGCCCCTTTCCAACCATTGGTACAAAATCACCATTATTTTTTTGAGGAAAGGTAATTTGCTTTTGTTTCCCGGTAAGGAGATTCACCTCTAATAACCGAGGAAGAGGCCGTTCATCCAGTCTGCCCTCCTTACTTTCGGCAGATCGGGAAACAACCACTACCGTTTCATTTTTCCAAACTAAATCCCGGTCGGCATACCCCTTGGCCGGCGTTATAAGCTCTTTTTTCAAAGGAGTAGGCCTCACCAGCAACAAATGCTTATTATAAGTCGCTTCCCTTCCGACTCCGCTAATATAAGCTAAATTAGTCCCGGCGGGCTCCCACTGCATCCATTCCACATAATTCAACATCTCATCCACTTTTTTAAAAACCGCCCCGTCAGCAGACAGCAGACAAAGTGTATTCGCATCTGCCGACATGGAAGCAGTCGGAATTAATAAAAAGCTAATCCAGCCCTTATTAGATGACCACTTAAACGAACTTGTGCTGACAAAGTATTCATCCTCCCCAACAGGTATTGTAAACAGGTTCTTTACAATCGGCCTATGCCTGTCCACCTCTAACATAACCATGGATAAAATAATATCAGAATGAAGCTGTTCACTTTTTTTGGCGGAGATCAATAAACCATCCCCGTTAGGAAGCCAAGAAAAGTTCTCCACGCCTTGAGCCAGCATCGAAGCCAGCAAGGATTTAGAAGGTTTAGTATCTACTACATAAAGAGTCTTGTTGACGAGATAAGCAAGTTTTTTTTCACGGCCGGACCATTGAAAGTTTTTGTTAACTTTTGAAGCCATCTTAAAATGTTTATTAGTATGAAGATTATAGAGCCATAGCTCGCCATCATAAACGATATTTCCATCCTGTTTAACGGCCTTTAAATAGGCAAGCCATTGTCCATCATAGGACCACTTTGGGTACCTTACATATTCACCTTCCGTCAACTTCCTTTCTTTAGTGGCGGCTTTTATCCATAAATCATCATGGCGAATAAAAGCTGCTTTTTCCTGATGTGCAGCAAATGTAGCATTTTGAAATATACAAGTAAGCAAAATGGCAAGCAGAACGGTTCTAACCACGAAATCACCCCATCTGACCTGTTGTAAGGGACGGTTTTTATGTTTCATTTTTACCATTTATGATGCACAAACATACTAAGATTAGTAGCACAAACCAAGGCCATGGTTTGTGCTACTATTTTTTTATAGTAGAAGT
>NZ_JAGYPE020000141.1 GCF_018343545.2 Neobacillus citreus
AGTCAAGTCCGATATATTGTGTAAAATTATCTACAATGAATCGACATACTAATAATGTAAAGTGGACTATACTATTTCGAATTTACATTGAGGGGCGGGCATGATAGCCTGGAGGGCAAGCCAGGGGTTGTTAAACACCTGGCTTCCTGGCTTTATATCATGCCCGCAGAGGCTCAATGTCAATTCGAAATTGGGCCGTCCTCCATACCCTAAAATTATTTTTAATACAGTTATTTGTGGTATTGAACCTACTCTTTACCTACCGGTATTTTTTTATTTGCTTGTTCTTCTGCAATGTCCATTAAAACTGCTCCTACTAATCTGAACGCTGATTGTGTATTAGGGAAAATTCGTATAACCTTTTCTCTTCTTCTAACTTCTTGATTTAATCGTTCCAAAGAATTTGTAGTACGTATAAATTGATGGTATTTAGAAGGTTGGTTCAGGTATTGAATGGCATCTTCGAAGCCATCTTCCAACGTTTCTATTGCCTTATCTAATTTTGGATTTTCTCCAAAAGCCTTTAAAAACTCTTCTTTGAATTTCCTAGCATCTTCAACTTTTACAGCCTCAAATATTCTCTTTAAGCCTATTTTCACGTCATCCATGTCTTTTTTAGGTAATTGATTAAAAATATTGCGTTTAAAATGTACCGTGCAGCGTTGCCAAGTAGTCCCTACAAATTCTTCGGCAATGGCCTTTTTTAAGCCCTTATGTGCGTCTGATATGATCAATTTAGGTGATTGGAGACCACGTGATTGTAAATACTGGAAAAACCTTTGCCAGGCCTCATAGCTTTCAGCGTGATCTACTTTTAACCCGAGAATTTCCCGTCCATTATATTCATTAATGGCAGTGGCAATATAAACTGCCTTAGACACTACACGGTTATGTTCCCTTACTTTGATATACATGGCATCCGCAAAAATGTAAGGATAGTATGTTGTATTTAGAGGTCTGTTTGCCCATGTGTTAACGATTGGATCTAGTTTTTCTGTCAGGGAAGAAACAAAAGATTTTGAAACGCTCTCCCCACATAATTGTTGAACAATATTTTTTACCTTCCGAGTAGAAACACCATTTACAACCATTTCAAGCATAGAAAGGACAAAAGCTTGGTCACACCGGGAATATCTTTCAAATACGGATGGTGAAAATTCGCCATTACGTGTACGAGGTACCTTCAAGGTTACTTTACCAATGCTCAATAGTAGACCACGATCATAATAGCCATTTCGGGAGTCCTGACGGTCTGGTGTACGTACGTAAGCCCCAGCTTGTAAATAATCATCCCGTTCTTTTTCCATGACTGAATTTAACACTAGAACTACGGATGCTTTAATAACGGAGCCTAAATCAGAATTCATTACAGCATCTTTTAAATCTTCAATATTTAGGTTAAACTGAAGTTGAGTCAAAATAAGTTCCTCCTCATTGTTTTCGTCGCTGTAAACATTGTAGACAAGAGGAATTATTTTGACTCCTTTTCTTTTTACACAATTATATGGACTTTATCC
>NZ_JAGYPE020000142.1 GCF_018343545.2 Neobacillus citreus
ATGAAGTGAACCAAAAAAGTTAGACAATATATATTAAGCAACCCTTTGGACCTGAGTTCTGTATTCTACTGGGCTCAGGTCTTTTAACTTTTTCTTCATACGTATATTGTTGTAGTAGTAAATATAATCGTGTAATTCCTGTATAAAATGCTCAATACTTTCAAAATCCTGGAGATAGAGGAGTTCTGTCTTAAGGATGCCAAAGAAGTTCTCTATAACGGCATTATCGAGACAGTTTCCCTTTCGGGACATGCTTTGTGTAATATTCCGGTCTTTAAGAGTTTTTTGGTACTTGTCCATCTGGTAATGCCATCCTTGATCTGAGTGGAGGATCAACTTATCCTCTGGATTTAAAACCTCTAAAGCTTGTTCAAGCATGTTGCCTACTAAATCAAAAGAGGGGCGAGACTTAACTGTATACGAGATGACCTCACTATTGAACAAATCAAGTATAGGAGATAGATAGAGTTTCTGCCCGAAAAGGCTGAATTCTGTTACGTCTGTTACCCATTTCTGATTAGGCTTGTTGGCTTGGAAATCTCGATTTAGAATGTTAGGCGCAACTTTCCCCACACTTCCGCGATAGGACTTATATTTCTTCATACGAACCTGACACTTGATCCCCATCTGGTTCATTAGCTTGAGGACAGTCTTAGGGTCAAGAATCAAGCCTTTCTTATCAAGCTCTTTTTTAATGTTACGGTGTCCATAACGACCTTTATGTTGGTGATATATTTCTTGTATTGCCTCTTTCACCTTTGCGTATTTATCAGGGCGGTCCAGGTTTTTTGTCCAAAAATAATACGTACTTCTCTTGATACCCGCAATCTTGATCAACTCAGCGACTTTATATTCATTCCTTAGTTCAAAAATTACTTGCGCTTTGAGTTTTGTTGTAATTTTTCCTGTTCCCGAACTAAGGCATTCAACTTTTTTAGATAAGCGTTCTCCATTCGTAAACGTTCGACTTCTTGGATAAGGGATTCATTAGTTTGATTGGTCAAGTCGTTCTTTTTTCTTTCTTTTGTCATGGGAGGTCGCCCCTTCTTCTTTGGTAATAGGGCTTCCTTTCCTTCTGTTTCAACAGCTCTCCTCCAGGTATTGATGGTGGATGGATTAGGAATTTTAAACTTCGCCGCTGTTTCATTAAGAGATGCCCAATTATCGTCCATATATTTGAGTACCTCCATTTTAAACGCTGCGGAGTAGTTTGTATAACTTTTTCTTAAGGACTCCTCTCCGTGTACCAAATAAAGGTTTACCCACTGTTGAATTGTTTTATGAACAGTTCCAAGCTTTTTAGCAATATCCCTATAAGAGAGGATTCCATTTTGATATTCTTTTACTGCCCATAACTTATCCTCGAATGTAAATTTAGCCATATAAAAAACTGCACCTCCATTGTTAGTTTTGTGTCTAACAATTTTGGTGCAGTTCA
>NZ_JAGYPE020000143.1 GCF_018343545.2 Neobacillus citreus
AGTTGAATTTATGCGTTAAGAAAGTATAAAGCTTTCGACAGAAAGTTTATACTTTTTTATTAGCAAACAAAAAACCAAAGGAGCGAATCCTTTGGTTTTTGCTTTTATACTTCTTCATCCACAATTGGTTCTACTTTTTGTGTTTCGAATTGGACGCCGACTACGTGGATGTTTACCTCTTCTGCTTCGAGTGCGGTCATGTTAAGTAGTGCTTGGCGGATATTTTCTTGAATTTTCCCTGCCACTGATGGAATGGAAATTCCAAATTTCATTAAACAGTAAACATCAATTTTGATTCCTGTCTCTGTCAGTTCTACCTTTACGCCTTTTCCGTGATTTTTCTTGCCTAGACGCTCCACCACACCTGTTGCAAAGTTTCCGCGCATTCCGGCTACACCTTCAACCTCGGATGCGGCAATACCGGCAATCACTTCAATCACTTCAGGAGCAATTTCGATTTTCCCCAGGCCATTGTTCTCATGTTCCATTTCCAAAATGCTAAATTCGCTCATCGTGCGATCCCTCCAGATTTATACTGACTTCATCACATCATACAACTCCAGGAATTTCGTATTAAACTGGCCTTCGACGAATTTTTCGTGCTCAAGAAGCTTTAAATGAAATGGAATCGTTGTGTGAATACCTTCCACAACAAATTCGCTTAAGGCACGTTTCATTCTTGCGATTGCTTCCTCCCTGGTGCTGCCGTATGCAATTACCTTTGCAATCATGGAATCGTAGTAAGGTGGAATGGTGTATCCTGGATAGGCAGCAGAATCAATCCGAACTCCCAGCCCTCCAGGCGGTAAGTACATATTAATCTTTCCAGCTGAAGGAAGAAAATTCTTCTCCGGATTTTCGGCATTGATCCGGCACTCAATCGCCCAGCCATTGAAGGTCACATCCGCTTGGGTTAACGATAGTTTTTCACCATTTGCCACGCGAATCATTTCTTTAATAAGGTCAATTCCAGTGACCATTTCAGTTACAGGATGCTCTACCTGAATCCTTGTGTTCATCTCCATGAAATAAAATTTCCGATTGCGGTAATCATATATAAATTCTACCGTTCCAGCACCTGAATAATCAACCGCTTTTGCAGCTTTTACAGCAGCATTTCCCATTTCCGCACGAATCTCTCCATCAAGGGCAGGAGAAGGAGTCTCCTCAAGAAGCTTTTGAAGTCTGCGCTGAATCGAGCAATCCCTTTCACCTAAATGAATGGTATTCCCATAATTATCACCAAGGACCTGAATTTCGACATGGCGGAAATCTTCAATGAACTTTTCGATATA
>NZ_JAGYPE020000144.1 GCF_018343545.2 Neobacillus citreus
ACGGCGGGGTAAGGCTTTTAGGCATACCAACTGTGACAGACCGTTTCATCCAACAAGCAATTGCCCAAATATTAACGCCAATCTTTGACCCTACCTTTTCTAAAAACAGCTATGGCTTCCGACCTAACAGGAGTGCCCATAATGCGGTGAGAAAGGCAAAGGGATATATCAAGGAGGGGTTCCGTTGGGTAATTGATATGGACTTAGAGAAATTCTTTGATAAAGTCAATCATGACAAATTGATGGGAATACTCGCTAAAAGAATTGAAGACCGCACACTCCTCAAACTAATCCGGAAATATCTTCAATCAGGTGTAATGCTTAATGGGGTAGTACAGTTAACGGAGGAAGGCACTCCGCAAGGAGGACCTCTCAGTCCTCTCCTTTCAAACATAATTCTTGATAAGCTGGATAAAGAATTGGAAACCAGGGGGCATAAATTTGTCCGTTATGCGGACGACTGCAACATTTATGTTAAATCATTAAAAGCAGGGGACCGTGTAATGGAGTCCATTACGACGTTTATTGAGCAGAAACTAAAGTTGAAGGTAAACAGGTATAAATCGGCAGTTGACCGTCCGTGGAAACGAAAGTTTCTTGGTTTCAGTTTTACCTGGAATAAAGAGCCGAAGGTGCGAATTACGAAAGAAAGCATTAGACGCTTCAAGACGAAGATTCGAGAACTTACCTCTCGGTCAAAACCTTTTCCTTTGGAAGTAAGGATTGAAATGTTAAACCGCTATCTAACAGGATGGTGTGGGTACTTCGCTTTGGCTGACACACCAAGCAAATTCAAAGAATTCGATGAATGGATAAGAAGAAGGCTTAGAATGTGCGAATGGAAACAGTGGAAGAAACCTAAAACCAGAGTTAGAAAACTGATTGGTTTAGGTGTCCCTGATTACAAAGCGCATGAATGGGGTAACTCCAGAAAGAAATATTGGAGGGTCGCATGTAGCCCAATATTACACAAAACCCTCGATAATTCCTATTGGAATAAACGAGGGTTGAAAAGTCTATATAATCGTTATGAAATTCTTCGTCAATCTTAATAGAACCGCCGTATACCGAACGGTACGTACGGTGGTGTGAGAGGTCGGGGGTTAGTCACCCCCTCCTACTCGATT
>NZ_JAGYPE020000145.1 GCF_018343545.2 Neobacillus citreus
TGATGCACAAACATACTAAGATTAGTAGCACAAACCAAGGCCATGGTTTGTGCTACTATTTTTTTATAGTAGAAGTGAAGAATAGCCCGAGGACGGTTCCGGAACCTCGAGTTCGATGTCACAAACTGGGCTACTTCACTGCCCTTATAGAATCAGTTTCAGTATGTTGGATCCTCGAGATCGTGTATAAGAAAAGGGAATCGATAAGGTGATGTGAAGACTTCTACATAAAAATTAAGGAGGGGTATTATGCCGAGTGTAATTGCTTTTGATGTCAGTATGGGTAAAAGTTACATGGTTATTTATAACGCTGCACGCACTTGTATTTTTGAAGGTGAAATCATTCATAATAGGCCACATTTTGAACAGCTAAATAAATTAATTGTTGAATTAATTCGAAAAGATGGACAAGCACCGGACATTGTATTTGAAGCTACCGGGGTATACTCAAGACAATTAGAGCGCTTTATGAATGATTACGGTTTTTCCTATTCCCTATTAAATCCACTCGAATCCAAGCTTCAAACGGCCTCGATGCGCATACATAAGACAGATAAAAGTGATGCACATCGTTTAGCTCAAACTCACTTTACAAATGAAAGACGCACGAAAAAAAGACAAGAAAATTATTACAATCAAATGAGGGCACTTTCTCGATACTATGAAGAATTGGATGATGAACGGACTTTGGTCCGAGGTCGAATGCATTCATTATTGCAGTTGACATTTCCGGAACTGGAAAAACTCTTTACACAAAAATCCGAGTTATTTTTAAACATCGTACAGCTATTTCCACATCCGGATTCTGTTAAGCATCTATCAAAAACTGTTGTACGTAATAGGATAATAGCTAATACAGACAAAAGATTAGCCCCAAAGGCAGCTGAGAAAAAAGCTATACAGTTATTAGAAGCAGCACAGGACTCCTATCCTGCAGTGGATATGAATGATATACAGTGTGAGCAGCTAAAAGACTATGCAAATCG
>NZ_JAGYPE020000146.1 GCF_018343545.2 Neobacillus citreus
CTGCCATTGGGTGTACTGTCTGAACCGGGAACAATTTAAAATGCTCAATTACTTCCTGTGGAAGTGCAGCACTTTCAGCAAGCTGTTGCTTTAATTCAGCCAATTGTTCTGAATTAGGCAGCTTGCGATGCCATAATAGATAAATAACCTCTTCAAAGCTTGCATTCTCAGCTAAATCATCGATGTTATAGCCAACGTATGTCAGCGTATCATCAATAATTGAACTAATGGAAGAAGTAGTTGCCACAATCCCTTCGAGACCACGTGTTACTGTCATCAAAAATCTCTCCTTTACATTGTAAAATTCCCCATTACCCACTGCTTCATTAATTCTTTTAAACCGGAAAATCCCCAGTCTAGGATAAAAAGAAACGGCATAAAGTAATTTGAAGATTTCCACTGCAAAATCATCGCCGATAAACTGATCATTACCCTAGGTGACTGAGCGATTGCTCGGATTAAAACCAAAAAGTCTGTATGCCCTTTCATTCACAGGAATAAATAATTTTTCAAGTATTCCAGTATTCCTATACGGTTTATGTAAAAAAAGATATTGCTTACAAGCCTATTATAAACAATAATCAGATTTTTGTGAATGAAAAGGAATTGAAAATAGCAAAAAAATATTATTTCAAAAAAAACGGCGCTAAAAACACGAGCCATTTCACTTAGTTTCAGCCTGTGTTTTCACCGAATCCCCCTAAAAGTTATTTTACCATAACATTATCAATGATGTGGAATACAATAACTCCAGTAGTTTTTTTCTACATTCCTCTGAAACTAATTTTAATAACTAAACGTATAAATTTAAGAAGAAATTTTAGGCGATGGAAAAATATGCAGAAAAATTAATAAAATGGTAAAATAGAGTAAGCGATTTTAAAAAAATGGAGGTCTATTACTTTTGAATCCCAAATACATAAACCGGAGCATTAGGTTTTTAATTGTTATCGGCGT
>NZ_JAGYPE020000148.1 GCF_018343545.2 Neobacillus citreus
AAAATGAACGTCTCCGGGCAGAAAATGCATTCTTAAAAAAGTTAGAGGAACTCGAAAGGAGGCGTTTAAAGAAGCGTCCTTAAGCCACACCCGATTTACGGATAAATACGTAGCTATACAGGAACTTCATAAAGAAGAGAACTTTTCTATTGTACTATTATGTGAGATTGCGAGAATTTCACGTGCAGCCTACTATAAGTGGCGCGATCGCTCTCCCTCAGAAAACGAGAAGTTGAATGAAGAAATTTTGAAGGAGATAATCCACCTATATAACAAAGTGGATGGCATATATGGATATCGCCGAATTACAATGAACCTGAATCGTAGCTTACCAAAGGCAATTAACCATAAACGTGTGTATCGATTGATGGGAATTGCCGGACTTCAGGCGATTATTCGACGTAAGCGCAAAAATTATAAGCCTAGTACTCCACAACATGTGGCAGAGAATGTATTAAATAGAGATTTCAACGCAGAGAAGCCAAATGAAAAATGGCTGACTGATGTCACTGAAATGAAGTTTGGAGCATCACAGAAGGCTTATTTAAGTGCGATTTTAGATTTACATGATGGGTCTATAGTAAGCTTTGTATTAGGGACTTCAAATAATAATCCGTTAGTGTTTAAAACCCTTGATCTAGCATTGGAGGCTAACCCAGGTGCCTGCCCTCTTCTACACAGTGACAGGGGATTTCAATACACTTCGCCTGCATTTAAAAGAAAAATTGAAAAGGCAAAAATGGTGCAAAGTATGTCGAGAGTCGGAAGGTGTATTGATAACGGACCAATGGAGGCATTTTGGGGAACCTTAAAATGT
>NZ_JAGYPE020000015.1:0-26563 GCF_018343545.2 Neobacillus citreus
GCGAACCGAACAGCCGCGACGAATATTTCCATGCGCACCTTCCCTTTTGGCGTGCTGTCCGGCTCACCTTTAAAAATTATCTACTGGGACACACCCATGTAATGACCGTGCATACTTTAATCATCCTGCCCGCTACTTTTATCGCCTTTTATTTTATTGTTTCAAAAAAGCTGTGGAGGCAGGAAAGAATCTTTGTTTTTTTATTTGCCCTAAATTTCCTATTGTCGTTATGGTATGCGTTCTGGTTTTATGAAGGCTGGCTGCCTTTGACGAAAAAGTTCCACTTTATGGATACCTTTAATTTTGCCCGTTATCATTTTTTACGGCCGATGGTGATCTATGCAAGCTTTGCGTTAGCTCTTAAAATCATCACCATGCAAGGAATCAATTGGGCGAAAACAGCCCAGTGTTTGGCGGTCATGCAGCTTCTGGTGCTGGGATTTTTCAATGATGAAATCATTTACCGCGATAAACCGACAGTGAAGCAGTTTTATGCCGAAGAATTATTTACGGAAATTAAAGATTATATTGCGCTGCCTCAGGAGGAGTATCGAGTCGCAAGTATTGGCATCCATCCGGCAATCGCCCAGTTTAATGGGTTTTACACACTTGATACCTATAATAATTTTTATCCATTAAGCTACAAACATCAATTTAGGAAAATAATTGAAAAGGAATTGGCTAAAAATAAAACCATTCAAAAGTATTTCGACCAATGGGGCGGGCGCTGCTATATTTATACGGCACAGCTTGGAAAGAGATATATGATAAAAAAAGATTCGAAGCGGCATCTGAAAAATTTGGAATTAAACACGGCTGTTTTTAAGGAAATGGGCGGGCGTTATATTTTTTCGGCTATCCCGATCGATAACGCTGCTAAAAATAAGCTGACACTTGAAAAGGTGTTTGTCACCAAAACGTCTGCCTGGAAAATTTACTTGTATAAGACATTTTAACATCGGGGGTATTAGCAGATGATGGAACCAATCCTTACTATTGTTGTACCGTGCTATAACGAGGAGGAGGTTTTGCCGGAAACGATGGTGAAGCTTCAGCAGCAACTTGAGGAGCTGATTGCCGATTCGCTTGTTTCAAAGCAAAGCAAGCTTTTGTTTGTAGATGACGGAAGTAAGGATCGAACATGGGAACTGATTTATAAAGAGGGGCTGCGAAATAAGTATGTCCGCGGCTTAAAATTGGCCCGCAATGTCGGTCACCAAAACGCACTTGTGGCTGGACTCCATGCGGCCAAAGATTTTTCTGATTGCGTCATTTCGATTGATGCGGACCTTCAAGATGATATTCAGGCAATCCGCGAATTTGTTATTAAATTTAATGAAGGCAGCGAAATTGTTTACGGTGTACGAAAAGGCCGGGAAACGGACACCTTTTTTAAGCGAAGCACGGCCCAAGGCTTTTATAAAATGATGAGAAAATTAGGTGTTGACCTTGTATACAACCATGCTGATTTCAGGCTGATGAGTAAACGGGCCCTACATGAACTGGAGCGTTTTAAAGAGGTGAATTTATTCCTGAGAGGAATCGTACCGCTTCTCGGATTTCGAACGGATGTGGTGTATTATGACAGGCTCGAAAGACAGGCAGGAGAGACTAAATATCCGTTAAAAAAAATGCTGGCATTTGCCTTTGATGGGATTACCTCCTTTTCTGTTTCGCCAATCCGTTTTGTGCTGGTAATTGGCATTGTTTCTTTTCTGATGAGTTTATTCTTTGGCGGCTATTTCTTGGCGCTAAAATTTTTAGGCAATACCGAAACAGGCTGGACCTCGATGATTACGTCCATCTGGTTAATCGGCGGACTGCAGTTGATTTCAATTGGCCTAATAGGGGAATATATCGGAAAAATATATAAGGAAACAAAACAGCGGCCTAAATACATTGTTGATATCGATACGTTAAATCTGCCGATTCCTCGGCGTCATTTACTGAACACTACAAATGATGAAGAACTATATCCTGTAAACCTAAAATAAGAGGAGGGCCTGCCCTCTTCTTTTTTGTCGTACAACCTCCCTCCCATGAATACATATGGATAGACAGGCTTTTTTGGGGGGAGAAGAGCAAATGAATGTATTTTTGAGTTATATTTTACTTGGGTTATCGCTGGCTGCTCCCATTGGTCCAATCAATGCAGCACAAATTGACAGGGGAATCCGGAGTGGCTTTATGCACTCATGGCTGATTGGAGTAGGTGCGGTCGTTGCCGATGGCGTGTATATGCTTGTCGTTTACATAGGAGTAGTAAAGTTCCTCGATACTGAGTTTATGCAGACATTTCTTTGGCTGTTTGGCTTTTTTGTGCTCATTTATACGGGGGTGGAAACAATCCTCAATGCTGGGAAAATTCATTTGAAGCATTATCGGGGAAAGGAACCGCTGTTAAAATCATTTCTGACGGGGTTCTTTATGTCGATTTCAAATCCTTTAACCATCCTTTTTTGGCTAGGAATTTACGGCTCTGTTCTTGCGAAAACGGCCGCTTCTTATGATGCAGGGCGGCTTATATTGTACAGCAGCGCCATTTTTATTGGACTGTTGATTTGGGACATCATGATGGCGAGTGTGGCCAGCAGCTTTCGAAACTTTTTAACCTCAAGGCTTCTCGTGGTAATTTCGATACTTTCAGGTCTTTCTTTAATAGCGTTCGGCATGTATTTTGGTTTTCAGGCGATAAGTATTTTATTTTAATCACTTTAGGGAAAAGGCGGCATTTAGCCGCCTTTTTGCCGGATTAAGAAGTTGGCCATGGTTTAAGGATGGTTTTCTTTTTGTTCTTCTCGCTTCTTTTCCATTTCACTCTCATGATTAAGGTAATCGCACCAATCACTCCCACAAACGCAATGCTGATGAAGAAACCAGGTCTGCTGGAAGCATGGAATAAGGTGCCGCTTACCGCAATTAAAATCAACAGTATTCCAAGATAATATTTTATTTTATCTTTAGCAGTTATCTTAAGAATTTTTCTTGGAGAAACAAGAATAAACATCCAATTATAAAGCAGCATCAATCCGGCAGCCGTCGTTATATATTCATAAATTCGATTTGGCATCAGTAAAGCTGACACGACAGATGCAGTAATGCCGATTATCGTAAGAATTAGTGTAGGCAGCGGAATCTTTAGCTTTCCTTTCTTTGCAAAGCTTGCCGGAGCATCCCCTTCTTTTGCAAGGGTAACTAAAACACTCGTAACTCCATAAAGTGAAGCAGCCATAGTAGAAAAGCCGGCAATTATTAAAGCGCCATTAAAGATATGCGGCACAAACGAAAGGTTGTAAGCTTCCAATGCAATAACAAACGGGCTTTCCTTCGCGTTGAATTGCTGCCAATTGACCATGGTGACGGCAATCCCTATCGAAAGGGTATAGATGACCATCAGGGAAAAGAGCATAACCCTTCCGGCATTTGGAGCTTCCTTAGGGTCTTTTAATTTAGTTGCCATTAAACCCAGAATTTCAATGCCGCCAAAGGCATAATAGGCAAAAATAACAGCAGACCACAGTCCTTTCATTCCGCCAGGAAAGAAATCCTTTTTGCTGTTAGGATACTGAATCGGACGGTCACCATCAATAACGCCAAATAAGGCCAACAGGGCAATAATAATAAACATTAAAATGGCTGCCACCTTTAAGACAGCAAGAACATTTTCCAGCTTATTTAAAATGCCTACACCAATTAGAATGATGGCCAATCCTAGGATGGCGTAAATGGCAGCAAATACCCAGAGGGGAATGTTTGGGAACCAGAATCGTGAAAAAATAGATAGAGCGGTCATTTGGCTTCCCATAATCAAAACTTCTGAACACCAATAAACCCAGCCGCTGCTAAACCCAGCCCATCTGCCGTAAGCCTTTTTGGCATAAGACCTAAAGCCGCCCTCGAGCGGCTCTTTGGCGGTCATTTTTGATAGGGCATCAAATACAAAATAGGTGCCAAGCGCAGCGATTAGATAGGCAATTAAAATGGACGGTCCCGCCATCCTAATTGCCAAGCTCGAGCCCAGGAAAAAACCTGTCCCAATTGTACAGCCAATCCCAAACAAGGAAAGCTGCCACCAGCGCAAAGTAGTTTCCTTTGCGCCAGACGTTGACTTACCCATATAATATCTCCTTTTATACTGGTCTTGGTCCCGGCTATACGTTGCGCCCAGTGGCACCTGGTGATTTGTCAGTAATGCTTTGGTTATTATAATCTTCATCATTTAGGCCAGGCATTTGTCTTCTATCCGACCCTAAATACTCTCCCTGGTGTTTTTCTTGCACCTTTTTAAACTTATCAAAGTTTTCATTTACCAAATTAATCCCTCTTTTCTAATGCTCAAATATATTTCTTAAGATATACTCCTGCCTGTTTCTTATTCAATCTTGAAAGGATGTTCGTTTGTTTTTTGATGGAATTAAATTTTTATTACATAAACCGCCGCGAAACAAATGAAACTAATGAGGAACTAGACTAAATTGGACACATCAGGCATGATATAGATTTTTTATGACAAACGCTTTTCTAATGAAAGGGGTAGATTTGGATGTTATCGACAGAAAAGCTGGCTGGTTTGCGCTTGCAATTATTAGAGGAAAAGAGTGAGCTGGAGGCACATTTGGAGCAAAATGACCACTTGGGTTTGGAAAGAGGCCATGCTCATGAGTCAATGGGGGAATTATCCTCCTACGACAATCATCCGGCCGATGAGGCGACGGAGTTATATGAGCGGGAAAAAGATAATGCCTTACTGGAACACTATAAATTAGAGCTCTATAATGTTAATCAGGCTTTAGAGGCGATGGAAAATGGGACATACGGGAAATGTGCGGTATGCGGCAAAGAGATTCCACTAGAGCGTTTGGAAGCCTTGCCGAACACTACCTACTGCATTGAGCATAGCCCGGATCAGGTGACCTCTCATAAACGTCCTGTCGAAGAAGGTGTCCTTATGCCGCCATTTGGTAAATTTGATATGGATGAAAAGGACGAGAGCGTTGCCTTTGATGCAGAGGATTCCTGGCAGACAGTTGCCCAATGGGGAACGTCGGACACGCCATCCGACCTGGCCTTCCCGCAGGATGATTATCAGGACGTGTACGTTGAGGCAGATGAAAATATCGGCTATGTCGAGGACTATGAAAATTTTGTCGGCAATGATATGTATGGAAAAAATATCACCGTTTATCCTAATCCACAGCATGAAAAATATGAGGATTCACTTGATGAAGAAGGCATCATGACAAGCTTCGGGGATTTACCTGCTTATGAACATGACCCGTATGTGGACCGGGATGATAGATAAGCAAAGGAACTGATTCAAAAAAAAGAAAACAGCTTTCAAACGAGAGCTGTTTTCTCTGATTTTTACTCTGATTTATTGTTATTCAGTGGAATGTCTGCACCGTCTTCATTTTCGATGACGGCACCGATTTCACCCTCGGCATAGACATCGCTTACCTGCTCATGCGTCGTGGCAAAACCGGTGGAAAGTGGATCGCTATTTTGATAATAACTGGCATGAAAGAAACTGCCCGCTACTTCAGTTCCTTTTTTGGGGTCTTTTTTCACCATGTATCTCTCTCCTTTTTGTTATAATTGTCTAGCCGCAGTGCCTGGTTAAGGCGAATTCGCTTTTCGTATTACATCTGTATTGTTTCTTTTTATTTTAGTCTTACTCCTATAAAATAAATCCATGGAAGGGGCACTATATATGAAGAAGAGAAATGAATTTCCATCGCAGGAACAATTGGATCAGGCATTTCACTTTTTGCATGATGAAATTAATAGAATCTCGATAATCGAAGAAATTGAAATGATTAAAAAAGAAAAAGACGGGCATGAAGAGTAGAGGGAGTAGCTTGGGCTAGTTTTAGGGGGTTGTTATGGGAACAAGAGAAGCTTTGGCAAAAAAAATTGCCTGGATAAGTGTCATAAGTAATATTATCCTTACTTTAGGAAAAATGATAATAGGCTGGTATGGCCATAGTGATGCCGTATTTGCCGATGGAATCCATTCGGCTGCCGATGTTTTTGCATCCGTTATTGTTCTGCTTGTCATCAAAATTGCCAATAAACCTGCCGATAAGGAGCACCCATATGGACATGGGAAAGCAGAGGTCATTGTTTCAGGTATTGTGGGTATTTTATTGTTCCTTGTGTCCATTTATCTTGTATTCGAAGGGATTACAGGTTTCTTCAAGGAAGTCGAATCACCGAGCCTTTTGGCGATGTGGGTGGCGGTATTTTCTTACGTTGCAAAAGTGGTTTTATATAGAAGTTCTATGAACGTGGCTAAACAGAATAACTCAAAAGCAATTGAAGCAATCGCTTTTGATCACAAAGCCGATATTGTTGCTTCGCTTGCGGCTGCCATTGGTGTTCTGATGTCAATCATCGGTGAACGCTTTTCGATTCATCTTCTGCAGTACGGTGATAAGGTAGCAAGTATTTTTGTTGCCTATCTCATTTTTAAAATTGCCAAAGAAATGTTAACTGAAGCATTCGATATTTTACTGGAGCGGAATATTAACAATGAAACCATTCAAGAATATATTGCTATTATCAATGAATTTTCCGATGTGAGGCGGATCGACCGCATTAGGGCTAGAGAACTCGGTCATTACATTTTGGTTGACTTACGGATTTCCATCGACCATTTTAAGACCATTAAGGAAGGGCATGATCTTGCAAGATCTATCAAGGTAAAGCTGATGGAACAGCATGACAATATCGAAGAAGTGCTTATTCATTTAAACCCTTATTTTCCGGATTAAAAATAATTTACCAAAAAAAACTGATTTGTACTTTCGGAAATTTGGGTTTATGATAGGATTGGTATAGGGTGCTGCATCTTGCGGTACCCTTAAAAAAAATAAAATAACACTACAGTAAAGGAGTTGATATTTTTGAGTTATTCCATAGACCCTGACCCTGAAAGGAGCGGGGAAGTCAATGTGTTTTTTGAATTGATGAAATTGGCTGCTACAAGAATATCAACTCTAAAAAAAGGCGGTTGGCTTCCTCAAAAATGAGAGTGAGGAGGTTTTGGCATGTTGGAAATTTTTAAAAGCACTGAGACAAGAATGTTAGAAAAGGTGGATGCCATTTCAAAGGGCTGCTGGGTAAATATGTACGCCCCGACAGCAGAAGAAATAGCCAAAGTTTCAAATGACGCACAGGTCGACATCGACATTATCAAAGACGCGCTGGACGATGAAGAGCGCCCAAGGATTGAGCGTGACGATGGCAGAATCTATATTATCGTCGACTTTCCTTATATCGTTCATGACGATACAGGCCTTGCTGTTTACGAGACAATCCCAATCGGCATTATCTTGACTGATGAAAATATTATTACCGTTTCTTTGAAGGACTCGCCAATTATTGATGAATTCCGGAAAAACAGGGTAAAGGAATTTTACACCTTCAAAAAAACACGTTTTGCCCTGCAGATATTATTTGTCATTTCATCTTATTATCTTCGATATTTAAAACAAATTAATAAGAAAACCAATGAGATTGAGCGGGTTGTCCATCAATCCTTGAAAAATAAAGAGCTTTACGCATTTCTTGCGTTGGAAAAAAGCTTGGTTTACTTCACTACTTCTCTAAAGTCAAACAAGGTCGTTATGGATAAAATTTTGCGCTTTAATTACTTGAAAATGTATGAGGAAGATAAGGATTTATTAGAAGATGTGATTATTGAAAAAACACAGGCGATCGAGATGGCGGAAACCTATCATTCTATTTTAACGGGAATGATGAATGCATTTGCCTCGATTATCTCAAATAACCTGAACATCGTTATGAAATTCCTAACTTCCATCACTATTATTCTTGCACTGCCGACGATGGTGGCGAGTTTTTACGGAATGAACGTAGAGCTTCCATTTGAGAAAAACACCTATGCATTTGCCATCCCATTGATTCTCTCGGCTTGTTTAGCCTGTTTAACGGCCTATATCTTTTGGAAGAAGAAATATTTTTAAAAGTCAAAACCGTCCCTTGGAAGAGGGGCGGTTTTTTATGCTGTAAGAGCTCACGATTAGTAAGACTATAATTTTTTGCAGTTAATTTTTAAAAAATAAATAATTTTCCCAACATTAGATAGCTTGACTACCAGTCATCGGTTGTGATTTTTCCGAATAGTTTTTTGTATCAGCGCTAAACGCTGTACATACTTTTCGGAGGGAGTTTCTGGATGAAAAAAAGAAGATTATTGGGGACGGTTCTACTCAGTGCAGTCATGGGAATTTCGACGTTTGCTTCAGGTGCCTTTGGACAATCAAGCAGTCATGAGTCTTACCGAGTATTCATTCAAGGCCCGGCAGTGGAAAAAGCCAAAGCTAAAGCCAACTATGGTGTCCGCTGGGATTTTGGAGCGGAGGGCTTTACGACTACTGTCAATTCCCAGCAATACCAAGCACTTTTGAAAAATAAAAACCTGACAATTGAAAATCTCCCGGAAATGCAGCTCACAGATAAACCGGAGCCTAAGGCAAAACCGGGGGGCGGGACTGCTACGGGACCAAGTGACAGGACGCCATGGGGAATAGAGGCAATTTATAATGATGCCAGTATTTCAGCAACATCCGGCGGAAGTGGAATAAAGGTTGCGGTACTAGATACAGGGGTTATTAATCATAACGATTTGACGGCTAATATTGAGCAATGTAAGGATTTTTCGCAAATGAAGGTTAGTTTAGTGGAAAACAGCTGTAACGATGGAAATGGCCATGGTACTCATGTCGCCGGGACTATCCTCGCTAATGGGGGCAGCAATGGCACCGGGATCTATGGGGTTGCCCCGGATTCCAAGCTGTGGGCTTATAAGGTGTTAAGTGACCGCGGATCGGGGTATTCGGATGATATTGCCGCAGCAATCCGAAAGGCAGCCGATGAGGGCGTTCTGGCCAAATCCAAGGTCATCATCTCAATGTCGCTCGGCTCAAGCACAAAGAGCACCCTCATTGAGGATGCTGTTAATTATGCATATGGTAAAGGAGTGCTTGTTGTCGCCGCTGCTGGGAATGATGGACCTGGTTCAAACACCATCGGCTACCCTGGCGCTCTTGTAAACGCTGTAGCTGTGGCTGCATTGGAAAATGTTCAGGAAAATGGCACCTATCGTGTCGCAGATTTCTCATCACGTGGAAATCCGGCAACGGCAGGCGATTATATCATCCAGGAACGTGATGTTGAAGTTTCCGCCCCGGGAAGAGCAATTGAGTCGACGTGGAATGATGGAGGATATAACACGATTAGCGGAACATCCATGGCAACCCCTCATGTTTCCGGGCTTGCAGCGAAGCTATGGGCGGCAAATACATCCTGGTCCCATACCCAGCTCCGCACCGAACTACAAAACCGGGCAAAATTAGTTGATATTAAAGGAGGCTCTGGAGCAGCAACAGGTGACGACATCGCATCAGGTTTCGGTTTCCCTAGAGTAAAATAATAATAATAGGTGGCGGGGGCACAGGTCCCCGCCGTTTTGATACATGATTCCTTCTTGGCTAAATAACCACTAGGTAGCGAAAAGAGCCTCTCCTTTACTATTTTACAAATAGTCTAAAAAAAATATATTTAAGAAAAGAAAGTATTGTTGTAAAATAGTGTAAAAAAGAGAGGCAAGCTGGTGACATAATGGAATTTGGAGCACTGATCAAATACTATCGTACCCAGAGAGGAATCACCCAGGCAGAGCTTGCTAAAGGGATATGCTCGGTTCCCCATTTAAGTAAAATTGAGAACAACTCTAAAGAAGCAAACGAAGAGACCATCGCCCTTCTGCTTGAACGGCTGCAAATAAGCATGGAAGAGATGGAGGAAAATGAGGAAAAAATAAAAGTACTCATACGGGAATTTAGCAACAGGATTAACTTTTATTTAAAAGAAGAAATTGAAGAGACTTATCAGAAATTAAAATTGATAGAACATTTAATTCCGTTTTCAAAGTATATCTATATTTGGGAGTTATATAAATATAGATATCTACTTTTTAAAGGGCAATTAGACGAAGCTGAGCATCAAAAAGATTTATTATATAAACAAAAGAAAAATTTTTCCCAACATGAAGATTATTTATTTCGTTACTATAATGCGGTATTTTTAATACTAAAGGGCCAGTTTAAAAATGCAGATGATATATTTGACACCTTATATATCGATAATGAACATGAGGCAGCTAGCGGTGAATTCCTTTACCATAGAGCATTGGCAAAGAGTTCGCTTGAGCAATCAGGCCATGCCATTCATTTTGGCAAGCTGGCGCTGCAAATGTTTATGAATCAGCACAACTTTATTCGGATTCTTCATACCCTTATGCTGTTAGGAATCAATTATACCAACTCAAATATATATGAAGAGGCTGAGGAATGCTTTCAGCATATTATCCGGAATGCTAAATTACTTAAAGAAGAGCAGTTACTTCCGCAGATTTACCACAATATGGGGCATCTGCAATTTAAAATGAAGCATCTTAATGAGTCACTTTTCTATTATGAAAAAAGTTTGGAACTGCAGCCGAATATTAATCAGCATTATCTCGTTACTTTGTATTCCATTGGAGAAATTAATTACTTTTTAGGGGCAAAGGAAAAATCGATAGAATGCTTTCAAGAAGTAAATTCTCTGGCAAAGGATCTAGGGGTAAAGAAATTTAGACTTTTAAGCGAATATTATCTGTTGCTTATGTCTTCTCCGGTAAAGGGCTATAAATACTTAGAATTAAAAGTAATACCCTTTTTAGAAGAAGAAAATGAATCCCATGAGGACCTTACTCATTATTATAAAATGCTAGCTGATTATTACTCAGAAAAGGGTATGGCCTTGGAAGCTGTCAATTATTTAAATAAAATAACATAAAAAGAGGGGGCAGATTTATGAAGAAGTTTATTATTGGAGTAGTTCTTTCTGTTTCAGTGCTTGGTCTGATCACATTTGCAGGCAGTGGGAAGGTAGAAAAGGCAACTAACGATGTGGCAATTTCTACTTACATGTCTTCACCACCGCCAATCCAACCTCCAGTTGGTTGATGAAAAATCCCTGGTTATTCAGGGATTTTTTTTGTGCATACTAAGTAGTAAATTTTTTGAAGAGGTGTTTCTTATGACCGATAGAAATAAAGAGCCGCAGTTTCAAAGCGGGGAGGCAGAAGACAAGTCCGATAAAGGGCTTTACGGATTAGATCCGGAAATGAGCTTATTATCTGTGAATTTTGCCACGACGGAAAATCCCTTCCTGAATGAACACTATCAGGAAGACTCGAAAGAAAACCAATAAAAATGGTTATGCTATTCATAATGTGTTTAAATTTTTGGCAGTGATTTGGGAGGTATTTTAATGAAATCTTTTGTGGTAAGTTTTCATCAAGAAGATAATGTTGATACGATGCAGGTGCAGAAATTAAATCAAGAGGAATTTGAAAAAGCGACAGAAGGCGGAACAAGACATTTATTTGAACTGGACACAAACATAGGCCTTTTCATTTTTTTCGATGGAGCAGACAAAGACGGGGACATCTCCTACATGGTGCTCCAGTATGAAGAAGACAACGAAGATCCAGTTGCCTGCTATTCCTTCCAGCTTAAGGATTTTTACGAATTTATGGCCCTCTACCTGAATGATTTTGAATTTAATGATGAACAAGATGAAGAGGACGAAGAAGCATACGGCCCGGTCCATCATTTAGCGCATTTACTATTTCATATTGCGGGTGAGGGCAGGGATTTGCAAGTTTAAACAGTAAAGGACGCCAATTTTAGGCGTCCTTTTACTGTTTTTGGTCTAAAAACTGGTTACTGCAGTCTTTAAAAAGGGTAATTTCATGAATTTTGGCACTCAAGAAGGGAAAATTACATCTTTAAAATTTCTATCGGCGAATTTTTCAACTCTATCGGCGAATTTTAGACTTCAATCGGCGAATCTATGCCCCTTATCGGCGATTAGGGCATCTTTATCGGCGAATCGAAATTTTACCAAGGAAATGTCTTTGGAAAATAGATTCTGTGCCTATTCTCTCCAGAATATATAAGTTTTTCAGTATGTAGCAGCCTCTTTGCTACATCTTGTGATTTTAAATGCACGAACTCCCTAAACTCCTTATTTGTAATTTTTAAATCATACAACAAAAAATAATCCATCAACGCATTCATATGGGCATCAGCAGAATATTTATCACAGCGGGAGCAGTACCATTTTTGTTTTTTACGGATTAGTGGAAGATAGCCGCAATAAGGGCAATGAACCCCGGTTAGCAGATCTGACCTTTTAAGTCCAAACTTCTTGAATAGATACTTAGTTGGAGGTGTATTCAGCTTTACCAGAAGTTTGCAAAGTTTTCGGAGTTCTTTCGCGGTGAGGAATGGATCAGGATACAATTTTTCGAAGAATTCAATTCTGTTGAGAAGAACATCAGCCTTACAGGTACGGAGCTTTACTTTGCGGGAATTGGGGCCAGATACGACATATGTACAATATGAATTACTAAAGACAATTAGATATTCAACGGGTAAAGGGGGAAAACCATGAGCCGCCAGCAACTTTTTAATATATTTTTGGTGCCTCTCTACTTGAGCAACCGGATAAGGATAACCCTTCTCTTTCTCATTAACGATTTGCGTAAATTGCTCATTTTCGGTATCAATTATTAATTTCCCGGCCATATGTTTAACTGAAATAACTAGGGCGTATGCAGGAGTAATCAGAAGGGTGTCAATTTGAAGGTTAAATTCATCATCAGGAAGATTTAAATCATGAAGTATCATATATTTGTCTTTCGGGAGCATTCGAAAATAGAAATCGAGTGATTTTTCTCCCTAGTATCCTGCCTCCCTCCTTTGAAGTTCATCCAAAATAGTCTGGTATTTCTCGTTACTTAGTGGCAGGCGCCGCAAAATAGCCGCCAGAATAAGAATTTTTAATGGAATTGACCTGTCTTTTATAAGCAAAATAATCTCTCCTTTCTTTTTGAAAAATAAATTCGAAAAAGAGAGGTAGACTCCTGCTGAATTTCATCGAAATTTGTTATAAATTTGTGTCTGTTTATTTATTTTAAAATATACCTATCATATTAAAAATCTTATCGGCGTATTTCGAGGCTCTATCGGCGAATTTTGCACTTCTATCGGCGAATTCAGGGGGTCAATCGGCGAATTTGAGACTTCTATCGGCGAATTAATAAAGCACTGGCCTCCTAAACCGGATCCAGTGCTCTAATTTACCCCCGCGAACCTTCTTTATTTACCTCAACCCGAGCTTTCCCCATAAAGAATATTGTCACCGCCGCCAAAGCAATAGGAATCAACGTAAGCGTAAAGGTATAGGTAATTGATTCCGCCAGCGCATGAATGATCTTATCTAAAATAACACCAGGAATTTTCGCACGTTCACTTGCTTCAAAGATTTCCCGAGGATCCCCCATTTTAAACCCACCGCCGCCCTGTCCGCCAGCGCCTTGCATTCCCTTAAATGCCTTTTTCAAACGATCTGTAAAGACATTATTTTGAATCGTACCGTAAATCGTTACCCCCAGCGTCATTCCAAACGAGCGCAGAAATGAGTTCGTGGAGTTCGCTGTACCTCGATATTGCGGCTCCAGGTTATGAAGCGAGGCGGTGGGCAGAAGGGAGAAGGAGAAGCCGACGCCAAAGCCGACAAGAATCATAAAAATGGTCAACATCAAGCGGGACGTATCCTCGGTCATGGTACCTAGGCAATACATGCCAACAACATATGAGATTATCGAGATGATCATTAAATTCCGATAAGACGTTTTTGTTAAAAAAATACCTCCGATAGAGCTCCCGGCAACAGATCCGAGCATCATCGGTGTTAAAATCAAGCCCGCATTTTTAGCTGTTCCGCCGTAAACCGCCTGCACAAAAATCGGAATAAACACTGTCAAAATAATAAACGTGCCGCCATATAAAAAGGCGAGAATCTGCGATGCAGCAAACAACCGTCTTTTAAAAAGCCATAACGGTAAAATCGGTTCTGCAGCCTTGAATTCCGCTATAAAAAATGCAACAAAAAAGACCACAAAACTAACAAACAGGCTGATAATCAGAGCAGAATTCCAATCATATTCTTTTCCGCCCAGCTCCAACGCGAACATAAGGCTGACAACCGAAATGACCAGGGTAACCGCGCCAAGCCAATCAATTTTTAGCTTTGAATGCTGTAAGGATTCATGATAATAACGTACAATTAAAATAATCGAAACGAGTCCAAGTGGGATATTAACATAGAAAATCCAATGCCAGCTTATATAATCCGTAATATAAGCACCCAAAAGTGGGCCAAGTACGCTTGACAGGCCGAAAACAGCGCCAAGCAGGCCGGTCATCTTTCCACGTTTCTCTGGGGGGAAAATATCAAAGACAATCGTAAAAGCGATCGGCATTAAGGCGCCGCCGCCAATGCCCTGAATGGCTCGGAAAATACTTAATTGAACAATGGTTTGCGATAATCCGCAGAGGGCCGAACCAATCAAAAACACCGTTAACCCAAACAGGAAAAAGCGTTTCCGCCCATACATATCGGATAGTTTCCCGAAAATCGGCATGCCCGCCATGACGGCTACCATGTAGGCAGAGGTGACCCAAACAAATTTATCGAGCCCGCCAAGGTCAGAAACAATCGTCCCCATAGCCGTGGCCACAATTGTGTTGTCCATGGCAGACATCAAAATGGCCAGAAGCAGACCGGCTGTCACCAGGTTAATATTGCTGTCATGTTTGATCATAAAAGTCTCCTTATTCAATTTTCATCTAATGGGCCATAGGCCAAGAAACCTCCTACGCATCAATTTTAACTGACAGCCGACAGAAAATAAATTTGAATTTTTAATAAAAAAAATCCCCTTACAAAAGGGGATACTCTTATCACTGGGTAAACTCCAGTTATAATTAAGCTTTTAAAACATCATGGTCAACGTAGCGCTCACCATTGATTTCGCTGATCACATTAATGGCAACCTTTGCGCCGTCACCGGCAGTAATAATTGTATGTACGCTGACACCAGCAGCAGTACCGGCAGCCCAGATACCGTCAATGTTTGTCTTTCCTTCGGCATTTACATCAAAAACTGTTTTGATTCTTGGTTCTGTACCTGGCTTTGTATTTAAGCCAGCCTTTTCAGCAAGGTCAGTCAAAGCGCCAGTTGCAATAATGACATGATTTGCTTCGAACGTTTTTTGATCTGTCTCTACTGAAAATCCAGCATCAGATTTCGTAATGTTTGTAACGGTAGCTTGAACAATTTCCGCACCGAATTTGCGAGCCTGTTCTTTTCCGGTTTCCACAAGTTCAGGGCCTGTAATTTCTTTTACACCATAATGGTTTTCAATCCAAGCGCGTTTAGTCATGCTCTTATCATTATCAATAACCAATGTTTGTTTCCCAGCTTTTGCAGTAAATAAAGCAGCACTAGCGCCAGCAGCGCCTGCACCAACGATGACAACATCAAACATATCAAAACCTCCAATTTTTTTTTTTCATATTAATGGTAGCCAATTACAAATTAAAAGTAAAATGAACTGCTTATTTCAAAATTTTTGAAGAACGAAGTAATTTCTTTCTTGATGGCGGATGAACATCTGCGGGACTTATCTGGTTGTTTGGGGAAAATAAAAAGAACCATCATTTCCGTCCTGGGTTTGATGGTTCTTGTGCTTAAATTGGTATAAATGGTCTTTTTTAGACTTGGTTACCCGGTTTCTCATGTCGCTAAAAACAAACGGGCTCCGCCTTGCTTCTGGATTCATTTTTCCGTCCCTGGCAAGCTTTTCGCGCAGCTTCTTGGCTTTTGATTTTGCCATAAAAAATCACTCCTTCAAAAATTGCTTGGATTACATTATATAATATACTATTTGAAGGAGTGATGTAAGAGGAATTTATGATATTTCCTGTGCTCTAGATTGCGCCTTTGCAGTCGTTTTCCTTTTTGTATGAAGAACATAAAATAAACCAACGCCGATTAAAATATAAAATGCGCAAATGAAATACATCGAGCTATATTCCATTTTGGCGGCAATTATGCCCACTAAAAATGACCCAAATGCGATACCTGTGTCGTAAATGGATAAAAATGTTGCTGTCGCCAAGCCTCTTTTTCGAGGTTCTGCATTTTGAATCGCAATCGTTTGGAAGGTTGGAAAAAGTGTTCCCCAGCCTAACCCGATTAGGCCTGCTGAGAGGAGGAACGTAAACGCTCCATTACTTTGGCTCAAGACGACCATTCCAATTGCGAATAGAATGAGACATGGGTACGAAATCACGTTAGGACCATATAAATCCAGCCATTTTCCCGTAAATGGTCTTGAAATTAACAGTACCACCGCATAAACGACAAAGAACAAGCTTGAAACATGCTCTAAATGAATTTGGGCTGCATAGATGGATACAAAAGAAAGCAGCGCTGCATAAACAATTGCCAGGAAGCCGCCGACGATGGCAATCGGAACAGCGGAAGACTCAAACAGATTACGTACTGAGAAGGCTGCAGCCACCTTCTGTTCGTCTTGTTCCTGTTTCGGAAGCTTAACGCTTAGCCCGGTAATCAAAGCGCCAATTGCCACTGCAATGCTTATGATAAACATGATTTTAGCGCCCCATTGCTGCATCGTCATCAACCCGACAAATGGTCCTAATACCATGGCCATATTGGTTGATAAGACGAAATAGCCCATCCCTTCCCCTCTTCGTGAAAAAGGAATGATGTCAGCAACGATCGCTCCTGCTGCTGTTGTTGCCATTCCAAAACCGATACCATGCAGTAGGCGAATCACTAAAAATCCAGCTGTTGTTTTAGGGAATAGGTAAAAGGGAGCCGCTGCGGCAAAAAGAATCAGCGCGGTTAACAGCACCTTTTTGTTTCCAGCACGTTCAAGCCAGTTACCTGCAAGCGGCCGCGAAATAATAGCAGAAAGCAAAAAGACGGTTGTCATTAATCCTGCCTGTGAAGCACTTGTGTGAAGCTCATTCAACGCATAGCTTGGAAGTGTCACTAGCAAAATATAAAAGGCCAAAAATAAGAAAAAGTTACTTGCCGAAATACCAATAAAATTTTTTGTCCATAATTTTGGTTTGTTAGACATTAGATGCACTCCTTTTAATAAAGCTGTTCAAGCCAGCTTTTTTGCAGCTGATAAAGCTCCTCCTTATGTGATTTTGGGAGCAACGATTTATTCAATTCGATGACGATTTTCTCCCACTCCGGATATTTGGCATGCGCCTCATCCGTTAATTGAACTCGTTTTTCACGTTTATCCTGACCGGGAATCTGTTTAACGTAGCCTTGTTTAACCATGCGCTGGATTGTTCGGGTCATGGGAGGGGCTTCAACAGCTAAATATTCACTGAGCTCTTTTTGAGTTAATGAGCCTTTGTTTTTTAAAACAAAAATAACGGCCCATTGCGAACCGTATAATCCCGTTGGTTTCAATGCTTCATTCAGTTTGTTCGTAAGACGTCTTGATAATTGATGAAGGGTATGGATTAATTCGTGATTGATCATAAATACGCTCCAAATTAATAATTAGTTACCTAGGTAACTATAATGGATATATTATTAAATGTCAAGAAATGTTCACAATATGTCGACCTTCCTAAACAAAAAAAACTCCGCGGAACATTATTCCGCGGAATCTTGCATAAGACTATCTTAACACATTAAAATACCTAGCCTCTGGATGGGCGAAAACAATGGCAGAAACAGATGCTTCAGGCTCCATCATACAGCCATCTGTTAACTGGACACCGATATCCTCCGGCTGGATTAGCTTAAAGAGCTTCTTCTGATCTTCCAGCTCAGGGCAGGCAGGGTAACCAAATGAGAACCGCTGACCTTGATAATGGGCCGCAAAACGGTCCTGCATGGTAAAGGTTAGAGGATCCGGGAAGCCCCAGCGGTCACGCATCTGCCGGTGAATCAATTCTGCCAGACCTTCGGCACTTTCAAGAGCGAGGGACTGCAGGGCATGGCTTTCAAGGAAGCGGCCGGACGCTTTAAACTGATCAGCGTGCTCGCGAATGCCCCTTCCGGCAGTTACCGTAAAGAAGCCGACATAATCCATCACGCCGCTATCGACTGGCTTTAGGAAATCTGCCAAACATAAATATGGTGCAGATTCCTGACGAGGAAAATCAAACGTCTCAATAACCTGTTCAGGATTTTCTGGATCATAAATATGAACCTTATTTCCCTCTGATTGTGCCGGGAAAAATTGATAGACGGCCGCAGGTGTAATCCAGCTATTTGCGCTGGCATCCGCGAGCAGATTATCAACCATGTCTTTTACTTTCCAAGCCTTCTCATCCTTCTCGGCCAGCAATTTTGAAATTTTCCCTTTAACTCCAAGATGGTGGCCCAACAGCATCTGCATATTGATATATGGTTCAATGTGCGACAAGGAATAGGATTTTAGGACATGCCGTTTTGTATCTTTTGGAATAAAAACTGGAACCTCAGTAGAGATAGCAGCCCTTTGCTTTACAGCCACTGAGGCGGCAGACCGGACTGGCAGCTCTCTTGGAACATCTAAGGAGGCCAGCTTTTCCTGTTTTTCGGCAAACAATTTTTCAAGCTCCTCTGGGGATTGAAGCTGGTTAGCGAGTGCTAAGCCATTCATCGCATCCTTTGCGTAAAGAACAAGTCCTTCGTATTCCTTGGCAATTTTCGTATCCGTAAATTTGCGGGAAAGTGCCGCACCGCCTACAAGAATAGGGAGGGAGATGCCTGCTTCCTTCATATCCTGTGCCGTTAACACCATTTGCTGGGCCGACTTTACCAAAAGACCGGAAAGTCCAACCATGTCCGGCTGTATCTCGCGAATGGATTTAATCAATTCAGCGGGTGCTACCTTAATCCCAAGATCAATGACTTCGTAGCCGTTATTGCTGAGAATAATATCGACCAGGTTTTTCCCAATATCATGGACATCGCCTTTTACCGTGGCCAAAATGACCTTTCCTTTTGAGGCAGACACATCGCCTTTTTCCATAAACGGTTCCAAGTGGGAAACGGAGGCTTTCATGACCTCTGCACTCTGGAGAACTTCGGCGACGATTAACTGGTTATCATTAAACAGCCGTCCAACTTCCTTCATCCCGTCCATTAACGGGCCGTTGATAATATCAAGCGGAGCAGGGTACTTCGCAAGCGCCTCATCTAAATCCGGAAGGAGCCCTTCCTTTGTACCTTCGACAATATAGTAGCCGAGCCGTTCCTCAAGACTCATATCGAGCGTAGTGCCTTTTGCTTCCTTCTTTTTATCCCGATAAAAATCAGTGAAAACAGCCAATGTTTCATCGGTAGTATCGAATAATAGAGCTTCCGCCAGCGCCACTTCCTCTTTGGAGATGGAAGCAAAGCGTTCTAGCTTTTCTGTATTGACAATCGCATAATCCAGTCCCGCCTGGGTGCAATGGTAGAGGAATACAGAATTCAAAATTTCCCTGCCGACAGGGGGCAGCCCAAAGGATACGTTACTAATGCCGAGTATCGTTTGTACACCGGGAAGCTGTTCCTTGATTAACCGGATGCCATCAACCGTGGCTTTAGCGGAACCAATATATTGCTCATCCCCTGTACCTACAGGAAACACTAATGGGTCAAAAATTAAGTCTTGTGGCTTCAATTTATATTTGTTGACTAAGATATCATGAGAACGGCGGGCAATTTCCAATTTACGTTCTGCAGTAACCCCCATGCCGGTTTCATCAATAGTCCCGACAACAACGGCAGCCCCGTAGCGGTGAATTAACGGAACTACCGCTTGGAAACGCTCTTCGCCGTCCTCAAGGTTAATGGAGTTAATAATCGCTTTTCCCTGCGAGTACTTCAACGCCTTTTCAATAACCTTTTCATCTGTTGAGTCGATGACAAGCGGCACCTTTACCTTTTTGACGACTTCTGTGATGAATTTTTCCATATCGATAAGCTCTTCACGGTCCGGGTCAGCAAGACAGATATCGATGACGTGAGCTCCGCCTTTTACTTGGGCCCGGGCGATTTCTGCCGCTTCTTCAAATTTACCTTCCGCTATCAAACGTTTAAATTTACGTGACCCAATAACATTGGTCCGTTCTCCAACCATGATCGGCCTTAAAGTTGGATCATCGTAAATGAACGGTTCAATTCCTGAAACCATATGATGGGAGGATGGCTGGAATTCCCTTGGCTTGTAATCTTTCATTGCATCGGCAATGGCGCGAATGTGATCAGGGGTCGTACCGCAGCAGCCGCCGACAATATTGAGCCAGCCATGAGCGGCAAAGTCACCCAGCTTTTTCGCCAGTGTTTCCGGTGTCTCATGATAGTGGCCCTCCTCGTCAGGCAGGCCAGCATTGGGATAGCAGCTGACTGCCGTTCCAGACAGATTGGCGAGCGAGCGCACATGGTCCTGCATAAACTCCGGTCCTGTTGCGCAGTTTAACCCAACAGCCACTGGATTCATATGTTCGATGGAAATATAAAAGGAATCAATCGTTTGCCCCGCCAAAGTCGTTCCCATTGGCTCGATTGTTCCAGAAATAAACAGCGGCAATGTTTTGCCGGTTTTTTCAAACGCTTTTTCGATGCCGACATAGCCAGCCTTAACATTCAGCATATCTTGAGAAGTTTCTAGAAGGAGCAGGTCAACTCCGCCGTCAATCAAGCCAATTGCCTGTTCCTCGTAGGAGGCAGCCAGTTCATCAAATGTTGTTCCGCCGGTAACGCTTAATGTCTTTGTCGTCGGTCCCATGGAGCCGGCCACATAGCGAGGCCAATCCTCGCTGGAAGCTGCCTGAGCTTCCTTCACAGCAATCATCGCAGCAATTTTATTGATTTCATAAGCTTTATATCCAAGCTCATACTCATCTAAGACAATGCTGGTGGCACCGAATGTGTTAGTCTCGATGATATCAGCTCCCGCCTCTAAATATTCGCGGTGAATGCGCGCAATAACTGCTGGAGCGGTTAAATTGAGATTTTCATTACAGCCCTCGTACTGTTCACCGCCAAAATCATCAGCAGAAAGATCTGCTTGCTGCAGCATCGTTCCCATTGCCCCGTCCATGACAAGGATGCGTCTTTTCAACTGCTCACTAAATGGTCGTTTCGACATAGCTGTTCCCCCTCAGTTCACACGCACGCTGTCGGGCATAAAGGGCCAGTTCAGCAGTAAGCTCATAGCGTAAAAATGGTGTGATTAAATAAATTCCATTAAATAAATCTAAGGCCGCATCAATTAGCCCCTTGGTAATTTCAACGCCTTCTTTTGCCGCTTGGAGCGGGTTATCATGAAGTGAGGCCATTCGTTCACGAATAGAGTCGGCAATTTTAATGCCAGGTACTTCATTATGAAGGAATTCAGCATTTTTACTGCTGGTAAGCGGCATTAAGCCGATGTAGATCGGTGCTTTTAAATGTTTTGTATGCTCATAAACTTCAAGCAGTTTTTCTTCGGAAAAAACCGGCTGGGAGATAAAATAGTCGGCCCCATGCGCAATTTTCTTCTCCAACCGTTTGACCGCTTTTTCTACTGAGCGGACATTCGGGTTAAAGGCTCCGGCAATGCTGAACGCCGTTTTCTGGCCCAAGTCCTTTCCAGAAAAAGATAAACCTTCATTTAATTGTTTAATCATTTGAATCAGTTCAAATGAAGAAACGTCATAAACGGAAGAAGCCCCCGGAAAATCGCCGACACGCGCAGGGTCGCCAGTGATTGCCAGAACATCATGCATTCCTAACGTGTGTAAACCCATCAAATGGGATTGCAGACCGATAATGTTACGGTCCCGACAGGATATATGGATAAGCGGACGCATTCCCAGTTCTTTTTTTACTAAATAGCCTAAAGATTCATTGGAAATCCTCACTTGCGCAAGAGAATTATCTGCTAGTGTAATCGCATCAATTCCGGCTTCCTTTAAAACCTTTGCCCCTTCAAAAAACTTCGTTGTATCAAGCTTTCTTGGCGGATCCAATTCAACGATAACTGATGGCCGTTCCTGCACAATATCTTGAAGTGGGGCGTAGTCCCGCTTGGCAGGAGGATCTTCAACTATGATTTTCTTTGGTTTTAATTCTACTACTTTATCTGTTATCGGAGCGCTGTTTTTTAATTCGGTGGCAAATGCCCTGATGTGTTCAGGTGTTGTGCCGCAGCATCCTCCTAAAAGTCGGACACCTTGCTTGCGGAATTCAGCCGAAGACCTGCGGAAGTAATCGGCATCACCATCATAATGAAACTTTCCATCCGTATAAGCAGGGAGACTGGCGTTTGGATAGGCTGAAAGAAAGGCTCGCTTAGGCAGTTCGATTTGTTCGAGCGCAACCAGCATATGATGCGGACCAAGCCGGCAGTTTAGGCCGACAACGTCAGCGCCTAGCCCTTCAAGTCTCTGCAGAGCATCATTGACAGGAGTACGGTCCTGCAAAATTCCTGGTTCTGCAAGGGAAACTTGCGCAACAATTGGCAGATTGGTTTCCTTTCTGGCGATGGTCAGGACGGTTTCAAGCTCTTCTAGGTCGTAGAAGGTTTCGAGTAAAAGCCCGTCAACTCCCTCTAATAAAAGGCAATACAGCTGCTCGCGAAAGCTCCGTTTAATTTCTTCTATTGAAATGGATTTGGGCTTGATGCCACGGTTGCCACCCAAGGTCCCAAGCACATAGGCATGGTTCTCGGCAGCTTTTTTGGCATTTAGTACAGCGGCGCTGTTGATGTCCTTGACTGAATCCTCTAGCCCGTATCGTCCAAGCTTTAAATAGTTGGCCGCATAGGTGTTCGTTTGAATAATATCGGCACCGGCATCAATATAGGCTTTGTGGATATTCTGAATTTGCTCAGAGCGGGAAAGATTCAATTCCTCAAAACAGGAATCTTTTCCATAGGAATAAAGCATTGTTCCCATAGCCCCGTCGGCTATCAAAATTTGATTTTGTAATTTTTCTAAAAAACTCATCGCTATTCTCCTTGAGAGAGCACATAATTATTCACCTGAAGCTTTTCCAAGGCTTGTGAAAAATCCTTGATTAAATCAGCAGGGTTTTCCAGTCCGACGGATAGGCGAAGCAGGCTATTTTTAATTCCCCTTTTTTCACGTTCCTCCTGAGGCATGGCGGCATGCGACATTTTGGCCGGATAAGACAAAATTGACTCTACTGCACCAAGGCTGACCGCAAAGACAGGGATTTTTACATTTGACACAAAGGTACGCATGGCATCCTCATCAGCAAGCTCAAATGAAAGGACTGCACCCGCACCGCTTGCTTGCGCCTCCTGCAATTCCTTTTGCGGATGATTTTCAAGCGCTGGGTAATACACTTTTTCAATAGCTGGATGTGACTCTAGGAATCTCGCAATCTCTAATGCAGCTCTCTGCGATTGCTCAAGCCGGACTTGAAGAGTTTTTAGACCTCTCATCACAAGCCAGGCATCCTGCACACCGAGCACTGCGCCAAACGAATTTTGTAAAAAATAAAGCTGTTTTGCTAATTCCTCGTCTTTTACTACCGCAAGTCCTGCAACCACATCGCTGTGGCCTGAAAGAAACTTAGTGGCACTGTGAAGGACAATATCAGCACCAATCTCTAACGGCCGTTGCAGTGCAGGAGTAAGGAAGGTATTATCAACAAAAGTCAGGGCACCAATGGACTTTGCCAGCAAGCTGATGGCTTTGATGTCGGTCACCTTCAACAACGGGTTGGATGGTGTTTCTACATAAAACGCCTTTGTATTTGGCTTAATTGCTTGCTTGACTTGATCAAAGTCAGTCATATCCACAAACGTATGCTCAATCCCGAAGCGTGTCAAAACTTGTGTTACCATGCGATAGGTCCCGCCGTATACATCTTCTGTAACAATCACATGATCTCCGGAGGAGAGAAGCAGGAAGGCTGTGGAAATGGCGGCCATTCCTGAAGAAAAGGCAAACCCGCGAACTCCGCCTTCAAGTTCCGCAATGATATCCTCCAAGGCTTCCCGAGTCGGGTTTAAACTGCGGGCGTAATCATATTTTCCGAAACTATCAATTTCAAATTGATGAAAGGTGGATGCATGCTGGATTGGAACACTGACCGCTCCTGTTTGTGCATCCATTTTATGACGATTATGAAGCAGCCTTGTTTCAAAACTAAATTCTTCGTGTCCCATTACACATTCACTCCTTCAACCAATTTTGCAAAAGCTTGCTCTAAATCAGAAATGATATCCTCTGCGTCTTCAATTCCTACAGAAAAACGCAATAACCGGTTACAGACGCCTTTTGCAAACCGGATTTCTTCGGGAATATCAGCGTGGGTCTGGGTCGCCGGATAGGTTATAAAGCTCTCGGTTCCGCCAAGGCTTTCAGCAAATGAAATTAATTTTATACTTTGCAGGAACGGATTTACCCACGTTTCATCTTTTAAACGGAACGAAACCATACCGCCTCTTCCGGGATAAAGGACATCTGTCACCGCATCGCTATTAGAAAGAAACTCGGCAACAGCCTTAGCGTTTTTCTCATGCCGTTCCATACGGAGCGACAATGTTTTCATTCCGCGCATTAACAGCCAGGAATCAAACGGGCTTAAAACAGCACCAGCACCATTATGATGGAATGCTAATGCTTCACAAAGCTCCTTGCCTTTAGCAACGATAAGTCCGGCAAGAACATCGTTGTGTCCTCCTAAATATTTCGTTGCGCTATGCATGACAATGTCTGCACCAAGGGCAATCGGCTGCTGTAATAGTGGGGTATAGAAGGTGTTGTCCACAATTAACAAAACGTCATGCGCTTTGGCAATTTTTGCAATGGCATCAATATCGGCTTCCTGCATAAGTGGATTAGTTGGTGTTTCCAAGAAGATTGCTTTTGTCTGTGGGGTAATGTTGTTTTCAACCTCTTCAGGACAACAGGTGTTGACATATTGGCTTTTCAAGCCCCACTTTTGAAATCCTTTTTCCAGCAAACGGTAGGTTCCGCCATATAAATCCTCGCTAACCAGCCATTCATCACCAGACTGAAATAAGGAAAGAATCGTTAAAATTGCCCCCATTCCAGAGCTGCAGGCAAAGCCTTGATCTCCGCCTTCTAAATCGGCAATGGTTTTCTCAAGCAACTGGCGTGTCGGATTTCCAGTTCGAATATAATCAAAGCCTGTTGATTGACCAATCCCCTCGTGGCGGAATGCAGTTGAAAAATATACTGGGGGATTAACGGTTCCTGTTGTTGTTTCACTGCGGTTCCCAATTTGAGCAAGTTTCGTATCGATTTTATACATTGTTGTCTACACTCCTTTTTGATATTAAAAAAAGGCCTTCTATAAGAAGAAGACCTTTGCATGTACAACACATCTGTCACTCTTCTTATCTCGCAAATTAGTAACAATTTGCAGGACTTAGCACCGTTTCAATGTAAAAGACATTGAAGGTTGCTGAGGTGTCACCGGGCCCTTCCCTCAACCTCTCTTGATAAGAACATATTAATATTTTGACTATTTATAAAATTTACTACAGTTTTGCGGGGGTGTCAATGAGTTATGTGACTATAATGTAAATTTCTTTCCTAAATAGAGGAATGATTTATATTCAAAGGAGAGTGGATGAAATTATATATCTTAGAAAAATTCTAGATTTATAAAAGCAACTCCGACTAAATTCAGTCGGGATTTTTATGTAGAAATTCCCATAAAATCTTGAATATCAAACCAACCATTATGTTCTAAATAAAGTACAGTTTTAGTGTATTAAATCTGGAACGGAATGAAGGATAATAAAACGTGAAAAATAATCAGCATAAAAACATCCACCAAAAAATGATGGATGCGTAGTATGTCTTATTATGATGCGGAACTTTTCCCCAGACTCAATATACTTTTAAGTCAATCAAACCAACAGTATAAACGGTATCTCTTACGTGAACATTCAAGTAGTAGCTGCATGTTAAAGAGGATACGTCATATGAATCAACCGTTTTCGTAAAGGTGGTACTTCCTTTTACGAATTGTAAAGTGTATAAATCAGAGCTGGTGCTTTTGTTTGTACGTACAGTAAATCGTTCAGAACCGGTAGTTGTCCAAAGCGCTTCCCATTTAACATACACTTTACGATATTAGTAGGTCTTTCATCCCAATGGTCACATAGGTTCTTTCCGCGGTTGTTGCTGGGGCATTAGCAATAAAAGAAAAATATCCTGCCCCTTTGCTTTGGGAACAATGCCGCTTGTTAACCCTGCTTCCCATACAATCCTCGACACCATTTGTATAGTAATTAGTAGTGCTAAATTGTGGTGTGGGGGGGACGGCTGTGATGGATTGGCTATATAACATAAAGACATGTTTCGCTTTTGAGCAAACCTCATTACCAACCCCCTACAAAAAGTCCATGCCAAGTAATACCTTTATCCCTAGTGAAGAAAGACATTCTATAAGTTTTTCCTTCTTGCAAATTAGGGGCAGTTCCACCTAGCCAAGAAATTCCAGTGAACCAAGTGATGGTAGTAAAGGCAGTCATTTTTAATTCTAAATATATTTCTGCTTCATTAGGTACGTTTGAGACTGTAACCGTCTTAGTGGTGGTTGTTGTGTTGTCCA